>JAJEEK010000118.1 GCA_022821065.1 Candidatus Poribacteria bacterium | reverse complement strand
AGGTGGTTTTTTGAATCATTAGGATGCCATTTCATGCGCTAAAAATCAAGCAACTTTTTCAAAACAGACGCATTTTCACCTTGCTATACCTACTCTCTCTTGATTATTACTGCCTCCATGATAACTTTGATAAATATCAGGTAGATAGAAACCGCGTTTTATGGATAAAAAAATCCAGACCGATTCTACAAAGAGATGATACAATGATGGAATTAAAGGAGTATCAACGTGGTGCCCTTGACGCTTTGGCGCGTTGGTTAGAAGCACTTGAGGAAGCACAACATGCCTCTGAAACCATGATTGAGGCTTTTAGCCAGACACCCGTTGATATACCGATTCCGGATGAAATTCACAATTATCCCAAAATCGCTTGGCAAAAATTAAAAGAAAATAATGGCGTTGCAGCAACAGCAGGCGAATACGTTGGCCGGACTGATGGCGCGAACCGTCCTATTCCGCATATCTGTTTCAAAGTGCCGACAGGTGGCGGTAAAACCTTGCTTGCTGCCGCTGCACTCGAACGTCTCCCTTGGCAAAGAGGTTTGGTCCTGTGGATTGTGCCGAGCAAAGCGATCTACTCTCAAACGAAAGCTGCTTTGTGGGATAGGCAACACCCGTACCGCAAAATGTTAAATCGGGCGGGGGCGGGTCGCGTCAAAATGTTAGAAAAAGAGGACACCTTCAATAGAGACGACATCGCCAATTACCTTTGCGTCATGCTCTTGATGCTTCCATCGACAAACCGGCAAAAAGGCAGAGAATTTCTGCGTATGTTCAGAGATAGTGGACGCTATCCGAGTTTTTTCCCTGACATTGATAATATCTTCGGTAATACCGAGATGCTAAACGAATACCCCGATCTGGAATGCCACACCGAACGCGGACTTATCAAACAGAGTCTCTTTAACGTGTTCAAGTTGCTGCGTCCGGTCGTTGTTCTGGACGAAGCACATAAGGCTTATGGTGCGAGAAATCGGGAGGCAAACGAGGAATTTGCCAAATCCATTAATCGCCTTGACCCACGGATGGTGATTGAACTCTCCGCAACACCGAACCGCGGGATTAGCAACCTCCTCGTCGATATTGGAGGACCCGACTTAAAAAGAGAGGAGATGATTAAATTACCGGTGCAGGTAACATCATTTCCAAACGCCGAGTGGCAATTGACATTGGGACAAGCGGCGGATGAACTTGAACGGCTTGATGCCGAAGCAAGAGCGTTTGAAAACAGCACGGGACGGTATATCCGCCCGATTGCCGTTGTGCGTGTTGAACGAACCGGTAGAGATCAACGGGGAGGAGGACGAATCCATGCTGAGGACGTACGAGAATATCTTACACAAAACTTGCGTGTTCCCTCTGATGCGGTTCGCGTCAAATCCGCTGAAAACGACGAACTCGGACGAGAAAACCTACTCTCCGAATTTTCGCAAGTGCGTTGGATCATCACAAAATCTGCGCTGATGGAAGGATGGGACTGCCCGTTCGCTTACCTCTTGGTGATGCTCGACAACACACAGGCACAACGGGCAATTACGCAACTCGTAGGCAGAGTCATGCGGCAACCGTACGCGCAACGCACCGGTAATGAATCGCTTGATCAGTGTTACGTCTATTGCAATAACGCTGAGGTCGGAACCGTTGTCACACAAGTTAAAAACGGCTTGGAATCGGAAGGGTTAACAGGTTTAGGTGATGAAGTGATGGGGGCATCGGATTCACAGCAAACGAGTGAAGTGCAAGAGGTCGAGAGACAAACGATAACACGTCGCGAACAGTTCCAGAACCAGCACATCTATCTACCGATGGTACGCCATAGAAATGGAGATGAATGGGTTCGACTCAATTATCAAGCACACATTCTACCACAGGTAGATTGGGCATCCATTGAACCGCCCGACCCAAGCGCGTCTGCACCCCAGAGTGTCCGACGGCAGTCTGCAACGGTTGATGTTGATGAAACGGCACTTGTTTTCCATACTGAACAAGAACCGCGTATTGAGAGGCAGATAAGTATCGCCGATTTTGCGCGTCGTCTGTCGGATATTATGCCTAACCTTTGGCAAGCGGCTCGGATTGCCCAGCAGATGCACGAACGCCTTAGCGCAGATGGTGAAACCGAAGAGGCTATCTATGATCGGCGTTCTTATCTCGCACATATCCTACGGGAACATGTAAAAAGTGAAGTGGAGAAACAGGCGGAGCAGGTTTTTCGCAGAAAACTGGAGCAAGGTGAGATCCGTTTCGACTTGGAGACACAACAACCCAATTACCAAATGGTAAACAGTTATGAAATACAAGTCCGTTCTGATGATAGACCCGTATTAAGAAGGGATTATCAATCTCTGCAACTAACGCTATTTGAACCGGTATTTGAGCAGCAATTTGATTCCGAATTGGAAAGGAGATTCGCGTATTACCTTGACGAAGAACTGGCACTACAATGGTGGCATCGGGTCGCGGCGCGTCAACGCGGTGAGTATTATTTACAGGGTTGGAAACGCGGACGTATCTACCCTGATTTCGTTGCAATGGCAAACGAAATTGGAGGCGTGACACACGTCATGATTTTTGACACAAAAGGGGAACACCTTGCTGGTAACCTTGACACCGAGTACAAGCGAAAAGTGTTAGAAACACTTGAAGGGGCGTTCAATAGCGCGGGTAGGATGGTGGTGTCTGACGGACCGAGACGAAAAGGTATCTTTCAGTTGGTATTCAGCGAACAGGATTTTCTTGAAATACCGCCGCGGTTGGGTATTGAGACGTACGCTACGAGAAGGTAACAAAGGTATGGTCGAAATAGAAGTTAGGGCTTACGCGTTTTCTGTTTTCGTGTTATGATAGTACATGCTGGAGTTAACAGAACCAAACTTTTGTAGCGAAGAACCATCTCTTGATTGATGCTATCTGATGAGAAATCAACGATGTACGACAGCATAACCGAACTCATTGAAAAAATACATCTTGGGAACTCCCGGAATAGGAAAACAATGCCGACACACCCGTTCAAAATCACCGCTGTTGAAAGCCAACTCTACGAATGGGACAAGCCGCCTATCTGGAACGGCATGCATGTCTACGATAAGGGCAGACTCCATCTAATAAAAGTGACTGCCAAAAGTGGCACGGAAGCGGTCGTTGGATACGGGTTCAACGGCGGCACCGCCGCGACGCGTCCACTCTCCATATTCCCAAAGTTTGTAGACCTGTTTCGTCCCGCCTTGATTGGACACGACGTGACAGATACGGATTACGTCTCACGATTAGCGGAGAACTACAAAATTTATGGACCGGGTGGGTATCACACACAGGTTATCGCAGCGATCAACCAAGCGTGTTGGGATATTAGAGGGAAATTGGAAGGGAAATCGGTTCACGCCTTACTCGGTGGTACACAGGAACGCATACGCACTTATATTGCTGGTGGCTACTACGGTAGAGAGAAAGGGTTCGACGAACTCCGCGAAGAGATGGCGCGCAATATAGATGAATTCAACGCCACCGCGGTCAAGATGAAGATCGGGGACCCAAACGCAGGACTCGAAACGGACATCAAACGGATTGAGGTGGTTCGCGAGACGGTAGGTGCTGATATTACCGTTATGGTGGATGCGAATTGTGCGTTGTCGATTGAAATGGCAGGTGCGTATCTCCCTGCACTTCAGGCAAACGACATCTTCTGGTTTGAGGAACCGATCCATAGCCACGATTACAGAGGACATAAGGCACTACGCGAGATGGCGAAGGATTACGGTATCCAAATCGCTACCGGTGAAAACGGCTACGGGTTACACTATTTTCAAACACTGATTGATTACGGTGGCGCGGATGTTTTCAATCTTGATGTCGCTATCCTTCCGGGATATGATCCAGCGATGCGGGTTGTCGAAGAAGCGTTGAGTGCTGAAAAGTTGATTGCCCCGCACGGCGCGCAAGAGCTCCAAATCCATGTCGCTGCGAGCCGAGATAACGGGCTGATGCTGGAATACTATCCACCGGCTGTGGATCCGCTGCGCGGTGAAATGTTCCTGCCACCGATGGTTTTAGAGCATGATGGATACGTAACGGTTCCTGCTCGTCCCGGCATCGGTTTCGCACCGAATTTGGAGTTGCTGAAGTCCCACCGGGTTTAACCAAATAGAAAAAGCCTGTTGACTAATTTTGCGAATTCTGTTATACTCCCCTACAAATTCACACCGATTTCAGATCGAAACCATTCCCTATTTGGAGGTAATAATGATGAGGCACATTTATTTGATTTTAGTACTGAGTATATTTGTTGGTATGTCAGCATTTGCGAATCTCCCGAATGACGCGGACTTACTTTTATGGATTGGTGAAGGTAGCGGCAATTCAGTACCCGATGGCACAGGAAACGGGAACGACGGAACGTTTGGAGGTTCCGCGAAATGGGTCGCTGGTGAAGGCAAATACAATGCCGGTATTGTTCTCAGGGGTAAGGAAACCTACCTTGAGGTCCCGAACGTAATTACGGAAGCGGGAAGCGTGCTGTTCTGGTTCAAGCCGGATTGGGACGGCAAAGATGGCGACGACTATAGGCTATTCGATGCCAGCCTTGGTGCAATCTATTTCTTTATAGGAAAAGGGTCTGCGCACGCGGATATAACGCCGGCGGAATTCGGATTTTATTTTGAAGCAGCCGATGATGGCGATTGGCAGGACGTTGAATTTGATCCGACAGGCATCATCAAAAAGGATACATGGTTTCACTGTGCTGTTACGTGGGACTTCACCGGTGAAGCACCGTTTGTCTACATCGACGGTAAAGAGCACGCGACGAGCCGTAGCATTACCGGTGGTTTCCCTGCACTCCACGAAAAACCGAGATTCGGATGGGAAACTATCCAGTACATCGCTCTGACCAACGGCGCGGAAGGTATCATTGACGAAATCTCATTCTGGGCCCGTGCTTTAAATGAAAATGAGGTACAAGATGTGATGGATGTGAGTTTGGATGTCGAAGCAGCGGGCAAATTGGCTGTCGCGTGGGGTGAACTGAAGACAACTCGATAGACGTTATTCTTACCTGAATAACAAAAAGGCAAGCATCGATTTCTCGGTGCTTGCCTTATTTTGTTTAAATACCCCCGACGAGATTTGAACTCGTGTCGCCGCCGTGAAAGGGCGGTGTCCTTGGCCAGGCTAGACGACGGGGGCAGAAAATGTGGTTTTAATCCCACAATGAGCCGTACAGGAATCGAACCTGTGACCACCTGATTAAAAGTCAGATGCTCTACCTGCTGAGCTAACGGCTCGAAATCAACAACATTTAATGATACCACACTTTTAGGTGGATGTCAAATTAAAATGACAATTTTTTTCAAGTGGTGGCGCATCAGTTGGCACGTTTAAAGCACGTCTATCAGCAGGACAATCTTACCAGAGTGGCTCTCCTAATTGTACAATCTGTTCTCTGTCGGGTCCGACGGAGATTATCGGGATAGGCACGTTCAAATAATCTGAGACGTAAGCGATATAATTTTTCGTGCGTTGCGGAATATCTGCGGCGGTTCTTGCTTCGGTGAGCGGCTGCTGCCACCCCGGAAGCGTCTCGTAGACCGGTTCGCACTCTTCCAAGACGCCGAGACTACTCGGGAAACGGGTTGTCTCTTTACCTTTATAACGATAAGCGACACAGACCTGTAAATCTTCGAGCGTGTCGAACACATCCAACTTTGTCATTACGATGCCGGTAAACCCATTGATTTGGGTTGCGTACCGGAGTGCGACCAGATCGAGCCAGCCGCAGCGTCTTGGACGCTGTGTGGTTGCGCCGTACTCTTTACCGATTTCTCGAATTTTTTCGTCGAGGTCGGGTTCCATCTCCGTCGGGAAGGGCCCGCCGCCGACGCGTGTTACATAGGCTTTGGAGACACCGAGTACCTGCTCAATGGCTTTTGGACCGATACCGAGCCCCGTGCAAACGGCACCTGCACTACAGTTTGAGGAGGTGACGTACGGATACGTTCCGAAATCTATATCGAGCATCGTACCCTGCGCGCCTTCAAAGAGGATCCGTTTCTTAGCATCGAGGGCATCGTGCATGAAAGCGACGGTGTCCGTTATATAAGGAGTGAGTCGTTGCGCGTATCCGTAGTAGGTTTCGAGGAGGCCGTGCCGATCAATTCCGCTGACTTGGAGTGCTTCCGCTTTGGTTTCGAGGTTGTAATCCAATTTCTTTTGGAAATGGTCGAACTCAAGGAGGTCACCGACACGGATTCCGGCGTGTCGGTTCATTTTATCGGAGTAGGTAGGTCCAATGCCGCGCGAGGTGGTACCGATTTTCGTAGAACTGCCCATCTGTTCCCACTGCTCGACAGCTTTGTGGTACGGCAGAATCAGGTGGGCGCGATCGCTGATTTTTAGGTTATCACTGCTGACTTCGATACCTTGCGCCTGCAACCGGTCGATTTCACCAAAAAGCGTCTCGAGATTGATGACGACTCCGTTGCCGATAACGTTCACGGTGTCAGGTCTAAGGATACCGGACGGGATGAGGTGGAGGATAAACGTCTTTTCACCGAGCACGATGGTATGTCCGGCGTTATCGCCGCCTTGATAGCGTGCGACGACATCCGCATCTGCGGCAAAAACATCAGTCAGTTTTCCTTTACTCTCATCGCCCCATTGGGCACCTAAGATGACAATGTTAGACATACAAAACCTCTTTCTACCTACAAAGACCTATAGGCGCGGTTACCGCCGCGCGACCATAACTTACACGTGTGTTCGACTCCAAAACGTTTTATCTCATAATCCGTCAGTAAGACGGGTGCAAGCACGACCGTATTTATAAGGATTGGTTTTAAGTGTGTGAGGAATACTGTGATTCTAACGCTTCGAGAACTGGAAGCGTGCGCGTGCGCCTTTCTGTCCGTATTTTTTTCGCTCGACCATTCTCGGATCGCGCGTCAAAAATCCAGCTTTTTTCAAAGACGGCTTCAAAGATTCATCAGCTTTGACGAGAGCGCGTGCGAGTCCATGTGAAATCGCGCCTGCCTGTCCGGTATGTCCGCCGCCTTTAACATTGACGTGGACAGCGTACTCACCGGCTCTCTCAACATGTTCAATGGGGCGCTGTGCTGCCTGCCAATGGTCGTCCCGTTGGAAGTATTCTTGGATCGGTTTCTTGTTAACGGTAATCCCTGCTTCGCCGCCCGGGATAATACGAACCCGCGCAACTGAGGTTTTACGTCTACCCGTTCCCCAGAATTGTTCAATAGCCATATTGCTCATACTCTCCGAAGTTGTAGGAACGTTGTTGTATAGTGGTTCCTCAACTCAATTAAAAGGTTAAGACTTCCGGTTCCTGTGCTTGGTGCGGGTGAGACGGACCGGCGTAAACTTTGAGTCCCTTCATCAATTGTCTGCCGAGGTTATTCTTGGGTAGCATCCCTCTAACAGCGTTCATGAGAATCGTCTCTGGTTTGAGTTCCATCTGTTCATCGTAGGTTCGGTATTTATCACCACCGGGATAGCCGCTGTGCCTAAAATAGGTTTTCTGCTCCCGTTTGTTGCCTGTGACGCGTACCTTTTCCGCATTAACAACAGCAACACGATAACCTAAATCCGCGTGGGGTGTGAACCGTGGGTCGTTTTTTCCGCGCAACACCTGTGCGATTCGGGAGGCTAAACGCCCAAGTACCTGTCCCTCCGCGTCCACTACATACCATTTAATTTCTTTATCCGCTTTCGGAAAATAGGTTTTCTTTTTTAGTACCATGATTCCGTGTTCCTTTAACCACATTTAACCGATACGCGACTAAATGTGTCATCGCTTTAAAACACTGCTTGTTGTCCATTATTCGCGTGTGAAACGTTCAGAAAGTATTGTCCACTGCGAACTTAACCGACTAATATTATACTATGTAAAGGCACCGTTTGTCAAATTTTTATTGGCAGTCAGCCCTTGACTATCAGCAGTCAGTTGTTAGAGATATACAGAGGCTTCACTGCGCCTGAATTTTAGAGTCGGCTCGTAGTCGTGTGATTTTGCGGCGTACTCGCCGAAATGCGAAGGGCATTATCGCACGTCCACAACGGGCAATAAATTGCCCTATGACAAACCGCAGCCCCTATTACTTTGAAAACCTGTCGAATTGAAACGGGGCAATTGTCTCTGAAGTCTCACCCGTCAGAATTAGTTTGGAGATCTCGTAAGCAGTGATGGGTGTGAGTAAGATACCGTTGCGATAGTGTCCTGTTGCGTATATTAGATTCTTGACAGGTGTTTTACCGAGTATGGGCGCATTGTCACTGCTACCGGGACGTAAACCTGTCCACGTTTCGATAAGTGGCAGTTCGTAGATACCGGGTACAGCTTCACACGCTCCGTGGAGGAGTTCATATATCCCGCCAACGGTCAGGTCCGTGTCAAACCCCAGTTCCTCGGTTGTTGCACCGACGACGAGTCTACCATCGGTTCTTGGCACTAAATATACTGGCATCGGATACCTTGCCTTGACGGTACGGATGACGTTTTTGAGCATGGTGCCTTCCCGCATTTGCAACGCTAACATCTGTCCCTTCACGGGACGCACGGGAGGGATAATAGAATCCGGTAACCCGCTGATCTGCCCAGACCAGCAACCTGCGGCGAGAATACATACATCTGCGCCTTGAAAACTGTCTTCTGTTTGAACACCAGTCGCGGTTCCGTTTTCTATGACAATTTTTTCAACAGCACTATTTTCATGCAACACGCCGCCGCGCCCCTGATAGGCACGCTGGAGTGCCTGAGCCATCAGTCGGTTATCGACTTGATGGTCAGTTTCACAACGAATAGCTGCAGTCACATAAGGTGAGAGTGCGCCTTCAATTTTACGTGCTTCTTCTCCACTCAACCACTCGACATTCAACCCTAAATCTTGTTGTAAGTTATAAGAATGCCGGAGTTGATATGCATCATCAGGTTCAATTCCTATAATGAGCGTGCCTTCTGCTCGGTAACCGATTGACATCTCTGTTTCTGCCTCTAACTCATCGACCCATTCCGGGTAGCGTGCTAAACTCTGATTGCTGAGTTTGAGGAGGTCGAGTTCGTCGATATGTGCTTCAGCAATTGGCCCCAGCATACCACCGGCTGCCCAAGAGGCACCGCGTCCGGCTTGTCCGCGCTCATAGACGGTGACGGCGGCACCCGCTTTCGCAAGCTGCCACCCAATACCAAGTCCAATTACGCCGCCACCAATGATCAGAATTTTCTTATTTTTCATTTTTTACCTCGAAAATAGAATGTAGTAGAATTAGGATTTACGCATTTTTATCAAATTCTACATATTTACGTTAATCTACTGGCATCGCGTGCGCTGGGATTTCTACGCCTTGTTCGCTCCAAAATTTGTGTGCGCCGCGGTGTAGCGGAATCACAAACGCTTTCGCACCGTTTTCTACCGTCATATCTGCTGCGGCTTGGCTTGTTAGGAGCATCGTCTGATGCCCTTCCGGCGAGTAGATATGCTTTAGCATGGCATAAATTGATGCCTCGCTTACATCCTTGTGTGCGATGAGTATGGTCGGCATTAAGATCGTATTCACGGGGTCAACTTTCCCTTCATACGCGCCTTCAGGTAGCGTGCCAGAGAGGTAAAACGGGTACTTTTCATAGAACCCGTGCTTCTTGGCAGGCGCGTCGAGGTCAAGCATACGGATGGATTTAATCGCTGTCAGCTGGATTACCGCACTGTTCGGAACACTGACAAGCCATTGGAACCCGTCTACTTGTCCATCTTGGAGTGCTTCGGCAGCTGCAGTGCCGCCTTTGTAAATTGGTGTGAACTCGCCCCAGATACCAGCCAGTTTCGACAACCGTTCCAACGTCTGTGCGGTCCCGGAACCGCTTGCCCCCGCAGCGATTTTCCTGCCAACGATGTCCTCAAATTGATGAACGTCACTGTTCGCCAACGTCGAAAATTGGTCATACGCGATAAAGAGGAGCGTCACCACTCGGATGTTGGTTTTCGCGCCTTCTTCTGCGAAAATTTCTTCGCCGTGGTAGCCGAGATAACTTTCGGAGGCAAAGACGACACCGAGCGATTCTGGGTCTTCATTCACCCGACGTGTATTTTCGACGGAGCCAGCGGAACCGTCAACCGATATTTTGATGTGGGGTTCGTGTTTGGTGATTACTTGACGGATGCCCCCGGCGAATTGTGAGAAACTGCCTCCTGCTGCACCGCCAAGAATTGAGAGCCATTCCCTCTCCTGAGAAGGCGTATCAGCCGTTTCCAGTTTCTCGGTTGACTGTTTATCACTGCAACCGTAGAAAGCAACGCATACCATCAGCGCGAAGAGTAGGGGTTTGCGATATATAGATTTTGTAAACATAGGAATTCCTTTTTGCGTTTGTATATTGTGTATCAGTCTCTAATTTGCGGGTGGTTTCGGATGACTGAAAAAATAATAGCAGATATTTCTCTGTATTTCAAATGTTTTCTGGTGAGGAGACCGCGCCAGAAATAAATTTCTTGATAAATGTTCAAACAATTGCTAAACTATAACTGTGAAAGGTGCGTAAGTGAAAAAGGAGGCAAAACTCAGTGAAACGCTTCTTCTCATATCTATTACTGATAGGATTCAGTTTTGGTTTTATTCTCTGTGGTGTTGACATTAGCGAGGCAACATCGAAAAAACGGATTGCAGTACTCTATTTTGAGGACAGCAGTCGCTTTGACTCGCCTACCGGATGTGGTTGTGTACCCGGCTTCATCGGAGCAATTTTCAGCACAAAGAAACGATGGGACTTGGAGGCAGGGTTCGCCAAAATGCTCAACCGGAAGTTAGTCGAAACGAACGTATACGAGCCGGTACCCACAGATGAACTCTTAGACGCGATGGCGATGATGACACTCTCACGACATAACTTGAAGAAATTAGATCAATCGCAACGCGCGACACTCGCGAAGCATCTCAATGCAGATGTGATTGTGATAGGCGAGATCCGACATTTCAATCAGGAGCGGCTCCGAACCAACGCCTCGCGGACGCTACGGGAAGGTGGACGGCAAGCACCGCAAGGGCAAGCCACTGCAAGTTACTCAGCACCCGTCATTGTACGCGGATCACTGCACCGAGTGACGATCAAACTGAATATGAAATTTTACAACGCGTCTGGCGAAACGGTCGCCGAGCCTCGAATCGCCACAACCCGCGACCATTCGTATGCTGGTACAAGATTCGCATCGCTTGAAGCGAGTGTGACAGAGGAAGGAACAAATCTCACATTCGGTCAGACATCCGAGAAGCAGCGGCGAAATCCACGTCCTATCGTTAAACCGACGGAGCTCAATGAAATCCAGTTCGCGAGTGCTGAATACGATAGAACGCTCTTCGGCGTTGTGACGAATGAGTCGTTAGTAAAGGTGGTTTTGGCACTTCGAGACAACGTCGGCCCTAACTTCATTACACCTTGGGAACCGAAACCAACAACCGCTGAAAAAGAAAAGACAAATCCTTCAGCAGCCGGCGGCCCCGTCAAAGGGAAGGTTCAGTATGTTGACAATGAAAATCCCGATAAGATCTACGTTAATATCGGTTCCGACAGAGGTATAGCGATCAACCAAGAATTTGCTGTGTTTACGAAAGGCAAACCGATACGGGACATTGATACCGGTGAAATCCTAACGTACGTTCCGAAACCAATCGGGACCTTGGCGGTTTCCGAGATTCTGACAGGTAAGGTCTCCGTCTTCCGCGTCGTTGAAATAGCGGAACCGCTGAAAATCGGTGATGTTGTTAGCGAAGTCGCCCCCGAAGCACTCACTTCCGAAGAAGAAGAGTAGTGCTTTGTCACATTAAAGTTGAAGTGCCTGGGAGTCGCGAGCACAGCTCGCTCCTACAAGTAGACATGATCTAAATACTTTTCACCCTTTATTTTTCAGTGGATAGAACAGCAGCTCTTGAAAGGAGTGTTGTATGAAATACCTCTCAATTTTTGATATGAAGTGGCCCACTAAAAGTCGTATTTATCTGAAATTGATTCCTGTTTTCTGCGCTTTGACAGTATGTTTCGCCATGTTATTCGGATGTGCGGATCCGAGGACACCAAAGCAGACCGATCGGACGAATACAACGACCGTTCAGAAGATTAAAATCGGCTTATCTATGGATTCGCTGCGCGTGGAACGGTGGCAGAAAGATCGGGATATTTTCACAGTGGAAGCGGAAAGGTTGGGCGCCGAAGTTATCGTTCAATCTGCCGATGGCGATGAGCGGCGCCAAAATGAACAGGCAGAAAACATGATTACGCAAGGCGTGGATGTCCTCGTCGTTATTCCCAAGGATAGTGTTGCTGCCGCCCAGATTGTTCAAGCTGCACATGCAGAAGGGATTAAGGTAATTGCTTATGACCGGTTGATTCGCGAGAGTGAGCCGGATCTTTATATCTCCTTTGATAATGAGAAGGTTGGGTATCTGCAAGCTGAGTATCTGTATCGTCAGAAACCGAATGGAAACTATTTTTTGCTTGGTGGCGCGCCGACGGACAACAACGCGCAACTCCTCCGGCAGGGACAATTGCGTGCGCTACAACCTGCTATTGACAGTGGCGACATCCGATTGGTCGCAGATGGACAACATTGGGCGGTCAATTGGGATCCGCGCGATGCACTCAAGAAAGCGGAACAGGTGCTGACGCAGACGAACAACAGGGTAGACGCTGTGGTCGCCTCCAATGACGGTACTGCGGGTGGCGTTATTCAGGCACTTGAAGGTCAGAATTTGGCAGGGACGGTACTCGTCTCTGGACAGGATGCCGAACTCGCTGCGTGTCAACGGATCGTTAAAGGCACGCAAACGATGACGGTCTATAAACCGATTCATCTCATTGCGACGAGAGCAGCGCAAGCCGCTGTCGCACTCGCGAAAGATGAAAAGATCGCTGAAGCCACACAGACTGTTAACAACGGTAAAATTGATGTGCCGTCAATCCTACTCACCCCGATCCAAGTTGACAAGGACAATCTGGACACGGTTGTTATTAAAGATGGTTTCCATACACGTGAGGCTGTATATCAAGAATAGTTGTCAGTTAGCGAGTACGCAGTTAACAGTACGGCGAGTACGCCTTTCAGTTAATAGTTATCAGTTAAGAGAAAGACTTGATGCGTCAATATCCCTCTTTAACTGCGTACTGAAAGTGAGCGTAGCGAACGTACTGACAACTGT
>JAJEEK010000123.1 GCA_022821065.1 Candidatus Poribacteria bacterium | reverse complement strand
GGTAAACTTGAGGGAAAACAGGAGTCGGATGCTGCTCTGTGGGGCAAAATTGCTGTCTTGGCAGCAGTTGGGTCCGCAGTTATCGCGGTCCTCGCGTATTTCAAATAAGGAGATTGGATGTCGGATTTTAGGGCAATGTTTTCAGGTTTCCCAGATTTCAATATATCTGAAGGGTTCTTCCCTAATATAAACCTACAAGAGAAACTCAATTGGGCAGAGGAATTCATACAGAACATTTTAATTCCGAGACTGCCAGAAGGCGTTGCTGCACACTTTCCTGTAGAATTAGGCACAATGCTCGTCATGTTCGCATGTGCTGGCATCTTTGTTGCAGTCGTTCCATTACTCCCTTTAGTATTGGTGCTTGCAGAACGAAAAGTCGCCGCCCGGTTTCAGAACCGCACAGGTCCCATGCGTGTCGGACCCTGGGGCACACTCCAAACCTTAGCCGACGGCATAAAACTTATTTTCAAAGAGGATTTTATCCCACCACAAGGTGATAAACTCCTCTTTCTGCTTGCGCCCTACGTTATATTCGCATGTTCTTTCGCCGTTTTCGCTGCTATTCCGTTTAGTCAGAACATCTTGGTCAGCGATTTCAACATCGGTATCTTCTATATCATGGCGATTTCCTCTGTGATTGTGATGGGCGTAATTATGGCAGGTTGGTCCTCAAACAGTAAATGGTCATTGTTAGGGTCCTTACGCTCCGCCGCCCAAATCGTTAGTTATGAAATCCCGCTCGGTCTCTCTATCCTGACTGTCGTTATGCTTGTGGAGAGTCTGAGTATGACAGAGATCGTCGCAAGCCAATCCAACGGCGTTTTCAGTTGGCTCATCTTCCGAACACCGTTTACCTTCATCGCATTCTTTATCTTCTTTATATCCGCTATTGCCGAGGTAAACCGGACACCGTTTGATTTGCCAGAAGCCGAATCCGAAATCGTTGCCGGTTTCCATACCGAGTATAGCGGCATGCGGTTCGCGCTCTTTTTTATCGCTGAATACGCGAATATGTTCGCGGTCAGCGCGATTGCTGTAACGCTCTTCCTCGGTGGTTGGGAAGGTGCCTTACCCGGATTCGACATCCTCGGTGGGATGCCCGGTTTCGTTATCAAAACATTAGGACTTGTCTTCCTAATGATGTGGCTGAGATGGACGCTGCCACGCCTACGGGTAGATCAACTCATGAACCTCTGCTGGAAGTACTTCATTCCGATCGCCTTCTTCAACATCTTAGGCACCGGTATCTGGGGACTCATCTTCCCAGAGGATACTTTGGTGAGCATTATCATCAGCTGCGCCATCATTTATAGCGGACTTATCGCCGCGTATGCAATCGCCGGACGCGTGATGGCACAAAAGCCAGCACCACAACCGAGCTCGATTTAAATCGTATGGTGGAAATTCACGTATATTAACCTTGAGCATAAGCCCAAGCATCGCGAAGGAAAATTAAAAAAATGGACAGATATATACGAAACATCTACAGAGGCGTTTATACCGTACTCGTCGGTATGCGGGTGACAATCAGGCAGTTCTTTGAACCTAACGTTACGCACCAATACCCATACGAACACGACTATGAAAAGAAACAAAATGTCCGGGAAATACCAAAGGGATATCGCGGGCAGCTCTATAACCGCACTGAAGACTGTATCGGCTGTAAAAAGTGCGAAATGATTTGTCCCGTCGATTGTATCGCTATTGATGCCACTAAACTCCCGAAAGGTGAACAACTCTGGGATAGCATGAACGTCATTCATCTCAAGGATGGACGCGAAATTATCGGTCTCATTGAAGGCGATGACAAAAAGGTAAAATCGGAAGATTCGATAACGGTCACTAATATAACCTCTCGCCAAGGGGCACAGGAAGTTATAGATCGACTTGAAGCGTCAGGCGATGAGAATCGAATTCAGACCTTCTCAAGCGACGAAATATCACGGGTTGTTACGCGAAACCCAGTTGTCTTTTATCTTGATAAGTTTGATATCGACATGTCCCTCTGCATGTATTGTGGGCTTTGCACCGAAGTCTGCCCAACAGAGTGTCTCACTATGAAAGACACCCTCGAAGGAATTGAATATTCTAAATTCGATCGCTCAGAACTCATCTTCGGTTTCGACAAGCAGTCAATGTACGATAACATCAAAACTGAAGAAGCAAATGCCGCAGATTAGAAGGAGCATCATAGACCAAACCATCGTCCTTAACCGCAAGGTAAGTTAGAAATATTAGCATCAAACACGTAGCTTGAAACGAAGTGGAAAGCGGATTTAAGGAAGGAACGTCATAAACCAAACCACCGTCCCTTAACCGCAAGGTAAATTAAAAAAACTTGAAACGAAGTGGAAAGCGGATTTAAGGAAGGAACGTCATAGACCAAACCACTGTCCCTTAACCGCAAGGTAAATTAAAAGAATGGAATTTACACTTAAAACCTTTATTTTTTACGGTTTTGCCCTTATGACAGTCGCCTCAGCACTCCTTGTCGTCACCGTGCGCAACATCGTCCACGCGGCGTTTTCACTTATGGTGACGCTTTTCGGTGTCGCAGGACTCTATGTCTTTTTACAAGCAGATTTCCTCGCCGCAACACAGGTTATCGTCTATGTCGGTGGTATCCTCGTCCTCATCCTATTCGGTGTCATGATGACAAGCGGACGCTTGGAGATGCGAATCCATATTGAGCGCGGGCAACTCCTACTCGGTGGTGCTGTTGCGCTGGCACTTTTCATGCTCCTCTTGACCGTTATTGCCAATACACCTGCATGGAAAAACCGCATTGACGACGGCACAGCACTGCCACCGACCACTGAGAAGATCGGTGAACTCATTCTTAACGGACCTTTCCTCCTACCGTTCGAGGTCGTCTCCGTGCTACTGTTAGTCGCCTTAATCGGAGCAGCCCTGATTTCTCGAAAGGAGGTTAGGGACTAAGATAGCCGTCAGCCATCAGCCGATAGCCAATAGCCACTAAAAAATGACCTTACAACATTATCTCGTTATCAGTGCAATCCTATTTACACTCGGCATCTTCGCCGTCTTGACGCGTCGGAACGCCATCAGTATTTTGATGGGCATCGAACTTATTCTTAATTCTTGTAATCTAAACTTCGCCGCGTTCTCGCGTTTCGTAACACCACCAGAGGACATCAGCGGACAGATTATTGCGATTTTTGGGATTGTACTCGCCGCCGCAGAAGCCGCTGTCTTTTTAGCAATTATTCTTGCGATTTACCGTGAATTCGGTAGCATACGTCCCAACGAAGTGGATACCCTGAAAGGTTAAAAGAGTTGTCATACCATTTTCCTCAAGACAGTAGTCCGTAATGAAATGGAGGACGGATCCTTTGTGCTAACGCTTGAAACAATGGATCCACCTGATTGACCGCAAGGAAAATTAAAATATGACTGTTTCTTTAATAAGTCTCATTCTGCTCTGTCCGCTCGCTGCATTTGCGGTATTCGGGCTTCTCGGTTTAGCAAACCGGCGGTTCCCGCGGCAGGACTATCTGTCCACCGCGGCAATGCTTATCGCACTCGCCTGTTCGTTTTTGCTCCTACGAGAAGTAGTCCCCGAACCTGAAACGCACACGGTTAATTGGGTCTCACTCGGCAGTGTCACCTTCTCAATGGGTTTCTACTTAGACAGTGTCACCGCAATCATGCTGATTGTCGTCACACTCGTCAGCAGCCTTGTCCATATTTTCTCTATGGGTTACATGCATGGAGATCCGAGGTACCCGCGCTTCTTTGCCTACCTTTCGCTCTTCTCCTTCTCAATGCTATTCTTGGTCGTCTCGGACAACCTGCTCGGCATCTACATCGGTTGGGAACTCGTCGGACTCTGCTCCTACCTGCTCATCGGCTTCTGGTTTGAAAAAGATTCCGCCGCGAACGCATGCAAAAAAGCGTTTTTGACAACACGCGTCGGTGATGTGGGTATGTTCATCGGCATGATGATGCTTTTCACCAAATTTAAAACGCTCTCGCTCTATGGAGAAGGCGGTATCTTTGCCCTCGCCGCTTCACAACTCACCACAGGCGATATGGTATGGCTCTCTATTGCGGGCGTACTCATTTTCTGTGGCGCCATCGGCAAATCCGCACAGATGCCACTCCACACATGGCTCCCCGATGCGATGGAAGGTCCCACACCCGTCAGCGCACTGATCCACGCTGCAACAATGGTCGCCGCCGGGGTCTATCTTACAGCTCGGATGTTCCCAATCCTAACAGAAACCTCTTCTCTCGTCATCGCCTATGTCGGCGGTATCACGGCACTCGTCGCCGCAACAATCGCTATCGTTCGGTTTGACATCAAACGGGTCTTGGCATACTCTACCATTAGCCAATTGGGATATATGATGCTGGCGATCGGCGCAGGTAGCTACGTCGCTGGACTCTTTCATTTGACAACGCACGCCTTTTTCAAAGCACTGCTTTTCCTCGGTTCAGGAAGCGTCATTCACGCCTTCCATGCCATGCACGCACACGGACACGATGATGAACACGAACATGATGATAGCGACGCACATGGTCATGAACACAATGAAGACTCTGATTCAGGACATGTTCTCGGTTCTGAAATTCCACCAGACCAAGATATGCGGAACATGGGTGGACTTCGTCATAAAATGCCGATTACCTTTATCACGATGCTCATCGCAACATTGTCTATCTCCGGCGTGCCGTTTATTTTTTCAGGCTTCTGGAGTAAAGATGCCATCCTGGCTGGTGTGTTAGGACGAGCAATGGAATGGAATTCCGTACACCACTATATCTTGTTCATAATGGCACTCTCCGCCGCAGGGATTACGGCGTTCTACATGTTCCGACTGATCTTTATGACCTTTTTCGGTGAACCGCGCAATCAGGAAATGCACGACATGGCACACGAATCGCCGCTATCAATGACCGTGCCGCTCCTCATTCTGGCAGTCTTGAGTCTACCTGTCGTTAATACGCTCTGGTTCAACGCAGCCTACGTTAAACCACCACCACAACCCCATCTGCATGCACCAGCGCACGCGTATATCGCGCCAGATACCAAAGGCGGAACAGGTTTGGCATTCTCACTCTTCGGCGTTTCCGAAGCAGTCGCAGCTGAAGAAAATGCTGGACACGATACACACGGCACACACGCAGATGACGGACATCACGGACACGGGCCCGCACATACGATCGCAATGGTGCTATCTATTTGTGTCGCCGGTTTAGGCATTTTCCTCTCATGGCTGTTTTACCATAGACGAACTTTGTCGGCTGAATCGGTCACAACGACTTTCCGACCAATTTATGACCTATTCTGGCACAAATACTATTTTGACGAATTTTACGACGGTGTACTGGTCGCACTGACGGTCTGGAAAGCGAGACTCTTCGCACAATTTGACGGAACTGTTGTGGACGGCATCGTTAACGGTGTCGGGGTTGTAACACGAGATATACTCGCCGCTTTCACTGGGGCTTTCGATAACCGCGTTGTGGATGGCATCGTCAACCGCGTCGCACAAGTCACGTGGGCAGTCGGCGGAAGAATTCGACGGATTCAGACCGGTGCAATTCAGACCTATCTTTTTGTCGTACTCGCAGGGATTGTGTTGCTAATCTTAATTTTCCGGGCGTTGTAGCTGCCCTTTTGATGGGACAAGGAGGATTCCCACCCGATGTTATTGTCGCTAATGATTTTTATCCCATTGCTGGGGATGATTGCTGTTTTACTATTGCCGCGTGAGTCCGAGGAACTGATTAAACGCGTTACGCTCATTCCACTCGCACTCGCAGTGTACTTATTCATATCCTACGACCGATCAACTGCTGGCACGCAGTACGTCGTCAATGCCCCTTGGATTGATGCCTTCAATATCCAGTATCACATCGGCATCGACGGTCTCAGCGTGACACTATTGCTCCTTACGGCACTCTTGGGCCCGATTTGCGTTATCGCATCGTGGCGCAACATCGAAAAGGGTATCAAGGCGTACATGGCACTGTTCCTGTTGCTCGAAACGGGGATGCTCGGATTCTTCGCCGCATTAGACCTATTCCTGTTCTATGTCTTCTTTGAACTGACCCTACTACCGATGTACTTCCTTATCGGTATTTGGGGTGGACCGCGTCGCGAATACGCCGCGATTAAGTTCTTCCTCTATACCCTCTTCGGTAGCGTACTGATGCTGGTCGCCATGATAGCTGTCTACCTTAACAGCGGCGATCCGGGCGCGCGAACATTTGATATTCCGACACTCATCGCTTTAGCCTCCACTGAAGGACACGCACTCAACAACCTCAACTTCCAAATCTGGGTGTTCCTCGGTTTCTTTATCGGGTTCGCTGTCAAAGTACCGATCTTCCCGTTCCACACATGGCTGCCCGACGCACACGTCGAAGCACCAACTGCTATCAGTGTTATCCTCGCAGGGATCCTCCTAAAAATGGGGACTTACGGACTCGTTCGCGTAAACATGGCGATGTTTCCACTGGGTCTGGACCATTTTACGAATGGGATCGGTTTCTGGGGCAATAGTCTCGCGCTTCTTGGGTTTATTAATATCGTCTACGGTTCTTTCTGTGCACTCGCACAAACTGACTTCAAGAAATTAGTCGCCTACTCCAGTATCGGACACATGGGTTTCGTTATCCTCGGACTCGCTGCACGAAACGATACTGGCATCACAGGCGCAATCCTCCAGATGTTCAACCACGGTGTCATCAGCGCAATGCTCTTCCTACTCGTCGGTGTCCTCTACGATAGGGCACACCACCGTGAGATCAACGGGTTCGGCGGACTCGGCACCAGAATGCCTGTTTATACCGGTATTACCACACTCGCGTTCATGGCTTCTTTAGGATTACCCGGCTTGAGCGGATTCGTCGGAGAGGCACTCTCTTTACTCGGTGCCTACGACGAATTCAAGTGGTTGACTATTTTGTCCACAATAGGGATCGTTGTCGGTGCCGCATACTTCCTCTGGACACTTCAGAGGGTCTTCTTAGGAAACCTCAATCCGAAATATGAGGACCTCCCAGAGATCAACGGACGTGAAATCCTAACCCTGGTACCACTCGCAATCTTAACCATTCTCCTCGGTGTCTGGCCCAACCTCGCTATTGATATGTTCAGAGAATCCGTGACCAATCTCGTAAACGTCCTGCAGGCGATATAGGAGGTTTGTGGAAAGTATGCAACCTTTAAGTAATATTGACAGTCTCCTACATTTCAGCCCAGAAATTTTACTCGTAATTTTTGCCGCTGCTGTTATCATTCTTGATCTCGTTGTGAAAAATAGGGAGAGTGTCGCGGTCGCACATCTCGCGCTCGTCGGGTGTCTCTGTACACTCGCCGCCGTCCTTTTCATACACTTCTCCTTCGGCAACGAAGAACCCGTGGCTCTCTTTTTGGGAATGATCCAGTTGGACGTATTCGCGACCTTTTTCAAGGTCCTGCTACTCCTCGCAACCGCCGCTACGATCCTCTTTTCACTCCGTTCTGAGGAACTTGACGCGAAGTTGAAAGGTGAATATTACGCACTTCTGTTAGCTATCACCCTCGGTATGTTCCTCATGGCATCCTCAACGAATCTGTTGATGATATTTATCGCGTTGGAGACAGTAAGTCTAACATCCTACATTCTCGCCGGGTTCTTGACCCATAGCCCAAGATCAAGTGAAGCAGCCTTCAAATACATCACTTATGGCGCAGTCGCATCTGGAACAATGCTTTTCGGACTCTCGCTCCTCTTCGGAATGGCAGGAACCGGTGATCTGACACAAATCGGTGGACGGCTCACCGAACTCCTCGCCTCAGGAGAGGTATCATCGCTCACCGTGCTGATTGCGATCACCTTTGTACTCGCAGGCGTAGGCTACAAAATAGCCTCCGTCCCCTTTCACATGTGGTCACCTGACGTTTACGAAGGGGCTCCTATCCCGATAACCGCCTTCTTATCCGTCGCCTCAAAATCTGCCGGATTTGCACTCTTCATCAGATTCTTCTATACCGGGTTTGGCTCTACTGGACTGATGCAATTCGTTGACTGGCCCTTCATGTTAGCGATCGTCTCCGCATTAACGATGACCGTCGGGAATCTCGCAGCACTCCCACAACAAAATGTGAAACGTCTATTAGCATATTCAAGCATCGCACACGGCGGCTACCTTCTCATGGGTGGGGTCTTGCTCACCTCCGAAGGTGTCGGTGCGATCCTCTTCTATCTCCTCGTCTACCTTTTCATGAACTTAGGCGCGTTCTATGTCGTCGTTCTCGTTGCCAATGAAATGGGAAGTGAAACGATTGACGGATACCGTGGACTCGGTTCACGCGCACCATTAGTCGCTCTCGCTATGGTCGTCTTCCTCGCTTCCTTGACGGGACTTCCACCGCTCGCTGGGTTCTTTGGAAAATGGCTACTCTTCACTGCAGTTCTCGAACAAGGGTATTACTGGCTTGCACTCGTCGGTTTACTAAACAGCGTAGTCTCCCTCTACTATTATGCTCGTATCTTCAAAGTGATGTATTTTGAAGATGCAGAGGAGGAAACCAGCCATGTCTCCTTCTCTACCGGTACTTTCGCGCTGCTGAGCACATTTGTGATCCCAACAATCTTCATCGGATTCCTGAACATCTTCTATACCTTCTCCAATATCTCAGTCTCGGTCCTGCCGATGCAGTAAATTTCCATGGCTATGTTTTACCTTGCGCAAAGCTCGCTTTCAAGGTATAATGTTTGAAGAGTGGTTATCCTTTTTAATTTCTAAAAATGAAAAATGAAAAAATGAAAAATCAGTATGGCACGAACGATAAAATCAAAGAAAAAGAGGAATCGTGATGAACTGGATGGAATGGGTTATTGCTGGCGTGTTTATTACTTTTCTTGCCGGTTTGGGTACAATTGTACGCACTGCGATAAGACACGCCAACAAAAGTTAAATCTACTTACCTGTGGAAAAATTGACAAACGCGATTTCCTAAGGTATACTTAAACATAATACGCCCCAAATGCGTGTTGATGCCCGGTCGTCTAATGGTAGGACGCATGGCTCTGGACCATGTAGTGAAGGTTCGAGTCCTTCCCGGGCAGTCATTTATGTTACTGCCAAAGAGGAGAAAAGTGAAACCGGTAGAATCCTCACCTGATGATTACATCGCCAGCCAAGAACCAGATGTCCGAGAAGTTTTAGACGAACTTCACACACTGATCAAGAAAGCCTTACCGAATCAAGACTTTTGCCTATGGGAAGGCGTGTTTTGGGGAGGTAGCGAGCAGCGAATTATCGGCTACGGCAATTATAGCTACCTACGCTCTGATAAAACGCGAGTCGAATGGTTTATCGTTGGGTTGGCACGACAGAAAAATTACTTCAGCGTGTATGTCAACGCAGTCGATGATGGACAGTATCTGACGGAACGCTATGGACCTCAACTCGGCAAAGTCAAGACTGGAAAAAGCAGCATCACTTTTCGTAATCTTGAAGATGTTAATCTCGACGTGTTAAGTGAAATGATTGAACACGCCGGAAAAATAATGACATCTGAAAACGAATCGTGAACGTTGGACAGCAGTCCAGCGCGAATGAGTAATTCTGATCATAATAAGCCGCTATCGTCTAGGGGTTAGGACGGATGGTTCTCAGCCATCAAACCGGGGTTCGAATCCCCGTAGCGGTATCCTCTCACCTATAGGGCGGGATATTGTAGACCCGCCCGTTGTTTTGTATCCCCGAATGCCCTCTGCGCTAAAGTCCAACACATTGGAGAAATAAAAATGCACGATGATACACCCAAACACACCAACCGTCTCATCCACGAAACAAGTCCCTATCTGCTCCAACACGCACACAACCCCGTTGACTGGTATCCGTGGGGTGAAGAAGCGTTGACACGTGCCAAACAAGCGCAGAAGCCTATCCTTCTCAGCATCGGCTATTCCGCATGCCACTGGTGCCACGTCATGGAACGCGAATCCTTTGAAAACGAAGACATCGCAGCGATTATGAACGAACTTTTCATCAACATCAAAGTCGATAGAGAAGAACGTCCCGATTTAGATGAAATCTACATGAACGCCGTCCAAATGATGACCCGTCAAGGCGGATGGCCCATGACCGTCTTCCTCACACCGGATCTCAAACCCTTCTACGGCGGCACCTATTATCCACCCACCGACCGATACGGAAGACCTGGATTCCCTAAAGTGATGGAAGCCGTAGCAGAAGCGTTCAACGACAAAAATGCACAAGTATTAGAACAAGCTGATCAACTCACAGTCCAGCTCAATCGGATAAGCAACGTCGTCGATCCGCACGAACATGAACTCACGGAAGAACTGATGACAAATGCGTTCCAACACTACCGCTCCCAATTCGATTCGCAATACGGCGGATTTGGGAACGCCCCTAAATTTCCACCCAGTATGGGACTCCCTTTTCTTCTCCGTTACTGGCACCACAGCGGCAACGCCAATGCCTTGGAGATGGTGGAAGTCACCTTGGAGAAGATGGCACGCGGCGGTATGTACGACCAACTCGGCGGTGGTTTCCACCGATACTCCACTGACGCACACTGGCTCGTTCCACACTTTGAGAAGATGCTTTACGACAACGCCCAACTCGTCGTCGCCTATTTCGAGGCGTACCAAGCCACGCAAAAACCGTTCTATCGCCACATCGCCATCGAAACCCTCGATTATGTGCTCCGAGAGATGTACGACGCAGAAAACGGCGGTTTCTATTCCACACAAGATGCCGACAGCGAAGGTGTAGAGGGCAAATTCTTCGTCTGGGAACCAAACGATGTCGAGGACATCATCGGCGAGGAAAACGCTGAAATCTTCTGTGAGTATTACGACATCACGCCACAAGGTAACTTTGAAGGCGAAAACATCCTTCACGTCCAAGTACCACCCGATGCCTTTGCTCGAAAGCTGCAAATGGAACTTGAAGATTTGGAAACGCTCCTCGCAGACGGGAAACAGAAACTTTTTGAAGCAAGAGAGAAGCGGATTAAACCCGGACTCGACGATAAAATCCTGACCAGTTGGAACGGCATCATGATCCGCAGCATGGCGATGGGATACCAACTCACAGGAAAACCCGAATACCTTGAGGCGTGTAAGAAATCCGCCGAATTCGTCTTGACGACGCTATCCCAAGACAACGGTCTCCTTTTACGCACCTACCGTGCCGGCAAAAGCCATCTCAACGCCTATCTTGAGGATTACGCCTACTTCATCGCTGGACTCATCGCACTCTACGAAGCCAGTTTTGAACCGCGATGGCTCACCGAAGCAGAACGCCTCGCCCATATCATGATTGACCAATTCGGAGACGACGCAGGTGACGGATTCTTCTTCACTGGCAAAGCACACGAAACGTTGATTGTTCAATCCAAATCCGCCTACGACGGTGCCACGCCTTCTGGAGCCTCTATGGCGATCCACAGTCTCTTACGGCTCGCCAAACACCTCAACAACCCCGACTTCCACGATAAAGCCGTCGAGACCTTGAAGCTTTATTTTCATCAGATGGAACGGATGCCTTCAGGGTCGGGGCAGCTGCTCTGTGAATTAGCGTTCCTGCTGTCCACGCCCAAGGAAATCGCCATCATTGGAAAAAAAGGTGATCCAAAGACAGAGGCGATGTTAACAGCGTTGCACGGTATCTATCAACCCAACAAAATCGTCGCCTTAAGCGAATCTGCTGATGGCGAGACGTTGCCGCTTCTCACTGGCAAAACCCAAGTTGAGGATACTGCAACAGCGTACGTCTGTGAGAATTACGCCTGCCAAGCCCCAACAACGGATATTGAGGCGTTCGTGGAGCTGCTTCAATAACCCTTCTTTCCTTTTCTTATGCTGGCGAGGTTACCAACCTCGCCTTAATAAACCTACTCCGAAATTTGGCACCCAAATTTGGTTTACAATTCCAATATATCTCTGATACAATACAATTGAAATGCGACTTTATCTTTCAGATTTGGTATTATAATGACCCAATAACAAACGAAGAGGTGTCAGTATGCGTCTGACAGTCCGGTTAAAAAACATTGGAATCCTAAAGCAAGCAGAATTTTCACTGGGTGATTTAACGATCATCTGCGGTGAAAATAACACGGGCAAGACTTATGCTGCTTGTGCATTGTACGGCTTCTTACGCTCTTGGCATCAATTTATCCGTTTCCCAATTAGCGATGCACAAATCCAACAGGCACTTACAGAACAGGTTAAGATTGAATTGTCGCAAGCAACCGATGATATGCTTATAGAAGCATGTAGGAAATATACAGAGCAATTGCATAAAATTTTTGCAGCACCCGAAGGTACATTTCAGGATAGCGAATTTCACCTCGTGACAGATAAGATTAACATACAAGATAAAAAATTCAACAGCATACTCACAAGCCTCCAAAATCCGGCTTTTATATTTGCAAAAGATAAAGGAAGCAAAGAAGCGATACTAACTGCGCGGATAGAAGAAGAACAAGAAAGAGAAATTGATAATGACAGTGTAAAAAGTGCCATTGATTTTGTTATTATTGACGATATTTTTTCTGGTGCCTTCCCCAGGCCCTTTATTGTTTCAGCTGAGCGCACCGGTATCTCAACTTTTCGCAAAGAACTCAACTTTGCCCGAAGCCAACTGCTTAAAGAAATGGCAGGTGCAGAGAGGGATATTGATCCGCGTCAACTGTTGTTTAAAGGCTACCAGAGATATCCTTCACCAATAGAAGCCGATGTTGATTTTATGGGGCAACTTCAAGAGGTCGCGAAAAACAAAAGTTTCATCGCTAAAGAACACCCTGAAATCTTGGACGACTTTACAGACATTGTTGGCGGGACGTATGCTATTACACAGAACGATCTGCTCTACTATATTCCTAAAGGCACAAAGTCAAGGTTAACAATGGACCAAAGTTCAAGTGCTGTCCGTTCGCTCTTAGACCTTAATTTTTATCTCCATTGCGCTGCCGAAAAAGGCGATCTGCTTATGGTAGACGAACCCGAATTAAGCCTCCATCCGGAGAACCAACGCCGTATCGCTAGACTTTTTGCAAGACTGGCGAACATAGGAGTTAAAATCTTCATCACCACCCACAGCGATTACATTGTCAAGGAATTGAATACGCTCATTATGCTAAACCACGACAAACCGCACCTGAAAAGAGTTGCCGAGGAAAACAGGTATCAGGACAGCGAGTTGATTAAAGCGGAGCAGGTTAAAGTATACGTAGCGGAAAAAGGACTATTGGATTTAGCTGATATTGATCCCGAGTTCGGCATTGAAGTCAGCAGTTTTGACGAGACAATTGATGCTATGAATAAGATTCAGCGTGACATTGTGTGGGGGGCAAAGTAAGTTCCGTGAATGATATTGCCATACTAAAGAAAATGTTAAGTGAGGGGGCCCAAGTTCACTTACAGCAAACGGAAAGGAACACCTCTGTAACATTAAAAGATAGACAAGGGAAAACAACTGTAGAAATCACAGAACTTCCCGAGAATTCAATTGTTATCAGAGCGGAAACTTTCAAGCCACCCACTATCTTGAAAAGTTTAAAGGGACAACGTAGGCGTGCTGATTTTGTCATAGTGTCCGATGTAGATGGAGAAAAGTGGATTATTTGTATTGAAACTCAAAGAGGAACCGGTAAAGACCCAGAATATGTTGAACAACAATTGAGAGGCGCGGAGTGTTTTATCGGCTACTGTAAATGTATAGGGAAATCTTTCTGGCAATCGGAAAAATTTCTTGATGATTATCAGTACAGGTTTGTGAGCAT
>JAJEEK010000122.1 GCA_022821065.1 Candidatus Poribacteria bacterium | reverse complement strand
CCTCTATGCGATTGCGAAAACCGGACTTTATCGACTTTCAGAAACAGCAGACACGTGGAGGTTTGTCAGTGCCAACGGTCCGAATCGAGAGTTCAATCCGGTCATGGCGGAACGCGACAATGCTCTCTATCTCCTCACCGACAATGAACTCTTAGTCTCAATTGATGATGGCAAAACGTGGAATAGTCTCGGCAAACGCCCTGAAGGACATGCAAGAGCGTTAGCTATCACAGATACGGCGATGTATCTCGTACTCCAGACGGAAGTGTTTCGTTCTGAGGATGTCGGTAATCAGTGGGAACCCATAGGTGCGGCTTTGCAAGCCGATAACGCGCCAGAAGCGGGTGCCCCCAATTTTCGCATTTGGGACGCGCTCGCTATTGATAACACCCTTTTTATCGGCACAAGTCAAGGACTTTTCCGGTTTGCTGACGAGTGGAAAAAATTGTCGATCCCCGTACCACACGGCATCTTTTCGTTGGCAGTTGCTGAAGATAGGCTCTACGTCGGCACATTCCCCAATAAACCGTACGGGCCTCATGCCGCAGTTTTTTATTCGACCGACTTCGGTGATTCCTGGACCGATATTACCCCGGATACCCACGAACATCCAGTCAAGATGATAGCGATGGTTGAGGTTGTTTCAGCTGGTGATACACTGATGGTAATAGGTTCTGGTGGTGTCCTACTCTCTTATGATGGTGGTGAGACATGGGTTGACCCTGGACGCGACCTATCTACGTTTGGCGCCTTTCCGACTGTCGCGTTGGACGCAAACAATTTTTATAAAACCGATAACCCCGGAATAACACGTTCAACAGATGGTGGCTTCACGTGGCAGCCTTTTATGACTGGAATGGTGAATTCCCATGTTCCGAGTCTCGTGAAAATTGAGAACGTTCTCTATGCAATCACCGCTGGAAAGATTGTCACATCAAAGAACAGTGGTGAATCTTGGGAGGTTGTTAACGTGAATGACGGAGATAAACTGCTGATTCCGAGAATCGGAACAACCGATACGACTCTCTATGTAAGCAGCATTGCGGATAATCGGACGCAACTTTTTCACCTCTCTGTTGGAGACGAGACACTCATACCTGTTCACGGCATGCCAGATTTTGAGGAAGATAACCTATACATTGAATGGAAAAAAAGACTCCGAAAAGCGAGAGAAACGAATACCAACGTTCGTGAAACAGAACGGTTATGGCGAGAGAGTCTACACAGTATTGCAAAAGAAGACATAACGAACGGAAGGTTTACCGAGACTGGGGAAACTGTCTTTATGGAACACCGACGGAAACTCTTCAGATGGCGACCCAACGAAACGGAATGGCACTACACCGGTTTAGAAGATCAAGGAAAACTCTCGCCTATTGAAGGGAAAGGATTAACGCTCGCCGCTTCTGGAAACACAGTCTACGCCGGTAAACGAGAGGGAGAACTTTTCCTGTCGCTTGATGCGGGTGACACTTGGATTGATGTTACCGAGAATCTCGTCTTTCCGTTTGGATACTTCAAAGAGATACACTTCGCAGGATCAACCGCCTACGTTTCAACGGACATGGGAGTTATGCGCTCACATGATGGCAAAACTTGGGAGGTCGTTACTGATGTGGATGGCAATAGGCTGATCATGGACAGAATTGCGGTCGATGGTGCAACGGCTTACGGTGTCTGTGATAGCGGTATCTATGAGGCGGATGCCCAAACAAGCAGATGGAAACAAATAGCCAAGGAACCACCGTACACAGCAACCGCTTTTGCTATTGATGGTGATACCTTCTACATCGGCACTGCGCAAAGTGGTGTCTTCCGCTTCCAACGCGACGAAATGTAAATATTGAGACTTACGCAACCCTTTCGCTGGCACCCTTTCCAAGAACGGGGCGAACCCAACACGCTGTCCGCTATGGCCCCCGATTTCAACACCGACTGAAAAACCAGTTCTCTGCAAATTGAATGCTTCTGAGTTGGATGCTTGCAATTCTGATGCTTTTGTAATAAATTGTGAGTGTCGCGCGGATACAATCTGCACTGTTTCGGGCAGTTTTCCATTTAAGTCTGCCCTATTTTGTGCAGCATCGGTGATTGTTCCGCCGATAACCCGTCAAACAGCACCTTCAGATAGGCACGGAATTTGCTAATAGAAGAGGTAAAACCCACCGAAAAAGGAGTTCGATTTATGAAAAAAACAACCCTTTTCTTTATTGTCCATTTCTCTATTTTGTGTCTACTGCTATCCAACGGGTTCGCGCAAGAATACGCAGCAAAATGGCATTTACCTGACGGTGCGAAAGCACGTCTCGGCAGAGGGAAATTAAACAACGTCATATTTTCGCCCGATGGCACCCGAATTGCCGTGTCAACAGCCATCGGTATCTGGGTTTATGACGCGCACACCACCGAAGTTGTCTCGCTGTTTAGCGGGATACAGACCGGTGAAATCGGAAGGTACGTACCCACCGTACCCCCAGAAGCACTAACGTTCTCCGATGATGCTGTCCTTATTGCGAGTGCCCACGCGGACAAGATCTACGTCTGGGATACCGAAACGGGTACGGCGTTTGCGATGCTCGACGAACACCCCGACGCAATTAAAGCAATCGCGCTTTCACCTGACAACACGAAACTCGCTACCGCAGGCGGAGACTGGGTGGTGCGGTTGTGGGAGGTTGGGACTGGTAAATATATCAATGGTCTGACAGGACATACTGGAGCCGTCAACGCGATCGCATTCTCACCGGATGGAAAAATCCTCGCAAGCGCTGGCACAAGGCTACGACTCTGGGATGCCGATACTGGTGAACTCCTCAACGCGGATAACAATGACTTAGGTTCCATTGATCATCTTGCGTTCTCACCGGATGGGAAAACGCTGGCAAGTAGCGACGGATGGGGGCATTCGGTCCACTTATGGGATGTGGGCACCAGCACCATAAAGAAAGAACTCAAGAAACACGACAGCAAAATCCGTGATATTGCGTTTTCCCCAGATGGCAGGCGACTCGTGAGTGTGAGTGCCGATGGTGAAATGCGTTTAGCGGATCTGAGTACCGATGCCGAACCAAAGAGCCTACCGACACCGCAAGACAAAATACCGCCACCTGTACCCGCTATTCTAAAACTCGAAGCACTTAAGCAGGCATACCTCCCCAGACGACGGGATGATGTTTATTCAGTCCGATTCTCTGGAGACGCGACGCAGCTGATCAGTATCAGTCGGGACGGTAGTCTTCATGTCTGGGATGTTGAAACCGGACGCTATCGGGCATCCTTCTCCCTTGACGCGTATAGCGATCGGGTCCATCATATCGCTTTTTCTGAAGACGGTAAATTCCTCGCCAGTGACGACGGATTTGCAGAACGGGTCCGCGTTTGGGATGTCGAAAACGCAACACAACACGCCATTCTGACTCCCGGTCAAGGTGATATTTTTAACCCCCTCCGTGAGTTAACGGTCTCTTCAGGCATCAAAAAAATTGCCGGACGCGAATTACAGGGGACAATTCAGATATGGAATGCTGAGACCGTAGAACTTGTGGCTTCCATACCGACAGACCGAATGATACATTACTGGCCCCTACTACTTTCGTCAGATGGAAAATTCCTTGCCGGTAGAGATCTGCTATTGAAGAACAAGGTCGAGATTTGGCAGACGGATTTAGGGACGCATCTATTTACACTTGAGGCCCACACAAGTCCTGTGACTGCGTACGCATTCTCGTCAGACAATAAGTTTTTCGTTAGTGGCGATAAAGACGGAACTATTATCTTCTGGGATGTCGAGACCGGCGACCAACGCAAGAGTCTCACAGGACATGCAAAGTCTATCAGGACCTTAACCTTCTCTGCAGATGGGAAAATACTCGCAAGTGCAAGTGAAAACGAAATCCGTCTCTGGGATGCTAACACCAACAATCTAATGGGTATTCTTGATACGGGGCTGAACGTTGGTCCATTAGCCTTTTCGCCAGACGGAAAGATACTCGCATGCGGAACCGAGGATGGACGGCTTCAGGTCTGGCATTTAGCACCGACACCTCAGGTACACGCTACTTTCACAGGACATCGAGGCTCGGTTTATGTGCTAATGTTCTTTCCAGATGGAAAGACGCTTGCAAGTGGCAGCTCGGACGGCACAATTCTCCTCTGGAACATAGAACAGTAGAAACAACTCTCTTAGACGCTTGAAAACCGGATATGAACCTGACGCAGATTGTCCAAACTGTAGTAATTATAAGAGTATATGAGAAAAATGAACGGATTACAAATTTTCTTTTTTCTTCAAAATTCGACAGTTAAATTTCTCTGCACATCCATTACAGATTAATTGATTTTAAAGTTCAATCATGATAAAATTGAATCGATTCATAGAACTACGAAATACAAACTTCCCGTATCCGTTACCATAAACGATAGAGAGGAGAAATATTGTGGAAACCAAGTTTCAAGAACTCAAAACCCGTCTACTTGAAGTGAATGATATATCGTCCGCAGCTGGACTGCTCCATTGGGATCAATCCACCTACATGCCACCAGGTGGTGCCGCTGCCCGTGCCCGCCAAATGGCGACCCTCGGAAGATTGTCGCACGAGAAATTTACAGACCCTGCTGTGGGCAAATTGCTCGATGCGCTTGAATCTTATCAAAAGAGTCTCCCCTACGACTCCGATGAAGCGAGTTTACTTCGCCTAACACGGCGGAGATATGAACGTGCTATTAAAATACCAGCAGCATTTACGGCAGAAGTAACCAACCATACTTCGGAATCGTTTCAAGTGTGGACTGAGGCGCGTCCCGCGAATGACTTCGAGCGGGTCCGCCCTTACTTAGAAAAAACATTGGAATATAGCCGACAGTCGGCGAACTTCTTCCCGGGTTATGATCACATCGCCGATCCGCTTATTGAACCGAGGGATTACGGGATGAAAGCGGCGGATGTTAAACGCGTCTTCGCTGAACTACGGCAAGAACTCGTGCCGATTGTTTCTGCAATCACATCACAGGACCTCGCTGATGATTCATGTTTGTACCAACATTTTCCCGAAGAAAAGCAGCTCACTTTTGGTTTAGAAATCGCTCAACAGTTTGGCTACGACATGAATCGCGGGCGGCAGGATAAGACACACCATCCGTTTATGACGAAGTTCTCACTCGGTGATGTCCGGATCACAACCCGGACGAAAGAAAATTTCCTCGGTGATGCGTTGTTCAGCACATTACACGAGACGGGGCACGCCCTTTATGAACAGGGAATCCGCATGGATTTTGAAGGAACACCCCTCGCGCGTGGCACATCCTCCGGTGTCCATGAGAGCCAGTCGAGACTTTGGGAAAATATTGTCGGTAGAAGTCGAAGGTTTTGGAATCACTACTATCCACAACTTCAAAGCGTGTTCCCTGAACAACTCGGTGATGTCCCGATAGACACATTTTACCGAGCCATAAATAAAGTTGAACGTTCTCTCATCCGTACAAACGCTGATGAGGTGACATACAACCTACACGTCATGTTGCGTTTCGATCTTGAATTGGATATGCTTGAAGGAAATCTGGAGATTCGAGACTTACCGAACGCGTGGCGTGAAAGGTTTGAAGCCGATTTCGGGATCGTACCCCCCGATGACAAGGATGGTGTGTTACAAGATGTACACTGGTATTTTGGGTTAATTGGCGGCTCGTTTCAGGGATACACCTTAGGCAACATCTTAGGCGCGCAATTCTTCTCTGCTACGACCGAGGCACACCCAGAAATTCCCTCCGAAATCGAAAACGGTGAATTCCAGACACTCCACGACTGGTTAAAGGGGAACCTTTATCAGCACGGATCGAAATATACCGCACCTGAGATCGTTGAACGCGCAACCGGTACCCCGTTGTCTATTCAGCCATACATGACATATCTACGCACGAAGTACGGTGAATTATACGACCTAACGGGGTAACCGATTCGCAAACCGACAAGGAGACTGGACCATGGGAAACATACGGCTGCTACTCATTCTAATCCTCTGTGGCTTCCTACAGGCTTGCGGTGGACTCAAGCTGATTGATGTTTCCAGAAGCTCCGAGGCACTGCAGCTCACACCAGCACAGCAGCAGATGATTCACCCGAAGTTGAAACTCATCCGAGATATTGTAGAGGACTACGATTTCGAGAAAAAACAGTTAGAGGCAGACTATCAGGTATATCGGGCAGGCATAACACAGCGCGCTTACGGTCGATACGAAGACAGATTTAGGGACACGCGATCGCGGCGCGAACTCAATGTATTTCGTGCGGAGGCACGGAAATTTCTCAGACAACGCGACATTTTCCTTGACGAAATTAAGGAGATCATTGAGGAGATCGCAGCGGAACTGACCCCTGATCAGCGCATTAAATTGGCTGAACTGAAACTACCGAAGTTAGAGGTGCCGATGATGCTCCAGCGCGATCCTTACAACGAACTCCGCTATATCCCGAATCACCCACTCGGTGGCGTAGATGTGTTTTAATTTTGTATACGGTGCCCCACCTTCACCAAAAAAGGAACCACAATGAAGACAATAGTATGTCTGATTCTAACAGCATTTTTAGTGATATTTGCTTTCACATCAAATACCTATGCTGAAGATTATACACAATGGCATTTGCCCGAAGGCGCGAAAGCCCGTCTTGGTAAGGGAGCTATAGAGGAAATCGCCTATTCTCCCGATGGCACACGTCTGGCAGTGGCAAGCGGCATTGGTATTTGGCTTTACGATGCACAGACGGGCAAAGAACTCAATCTGATTAAGGAACATCCGCATGGTGTCTCAAGTGTATCGTTTAGTCCGGATGGCAAAACCCTCGCTTCAGGTGGTTATGATACCATTCGTTTATGGAATGTTAACACCGGTACAATTATCCGAACACTCACGGAAGATACGAGTTTTGAGACTGGACGTAGGAGTTCTGTCTATAACGTGTCATTTAGTCCGGATGGTAAAACATTGGCTTCGTGCGGGCGGAAAGGTAAAGATGCTATCATTCGTTTATGGGATACTACCACTGGTCGCCTCCGTCGAACACTCAAACACTCACACGCAAAACACAAAGAAAATTGGGTTGTTGTCAAAAACGTTGTGTTTAGTCCGGATGGAAAAACGCTCGCCAGTGGGAGTAGTGACAATTCTGTTCGGTTATGGAATGCCCGTACTGGTCGCCACCGCCGCACACTCACAATGTATAAGGGGGATGTTGAAAGCGTATCATTTAGTCCGGATGGGCAAATGCTTGCATCTGGGAGTGGCAACACAGTTCGTTTATGGAATGTCCGCACCGGCAACCTCATCAGAACACTTGAGGGGCATACGTATCGTGTCAGATGTGTATCGTTCAGGCCGGATGGCAAAACCCTCGCTTCAGGAAGTGTTGACAAAACTATTCGTCTATGGGAAATCAGCACCGGCCACCGTCTATCAACATTAACAGGCCATACGAATGATATTCATACCGTTGTATTTAGTCCGGATGGGCAAATGCTTGCATCTGGGAGTGGCAACACAGTTTGTTTATGGAATGTCCGCACCAGCAACCTCATCAGAACGCTTGATGGACATACGTCTCCTGTCAATAGTGCCTCGTTTAGTCCGGATGGGAAAACACTCGTTTCGGGAAATGAAGGTTCTTCGTCAATTGTAAAAAGAAATACCATTCATTTATGGGATGTAAACAATGGTAAAAAAATCAGAACGTTTAAGAATATAGGTATGGTCCATTGTGTATCATTTAGTCCGGATGGAAAAACAATCGTCAGTGGGCGTGATTTATGGGATGTGAGCACTGGTAGCCGTTACCGGACGTTTCAAGGACATAAATATATGATCCTTAGCGTTGTGTTTAGTCCGGATGGCAAAACACTTGCTTCGGGAAGTAGGGACGAAACTGTTCGTTTATGGGATGTTAGTACCAGCAAGAACCTATACACGTTTGAAAGGCAAGTAGATGGGATTACGAGCGTAGCTTTTAGCCCCAATGGACAGCTGCTCGCCAGTGGGAGTAGGGACGCGACCATTTGTTTGTGGGATGTGAGCACTGGTAGTCATATCCGAACGCTTAAATATGGTTTTGGGGTTAGTAGCGTTGCGTTTAGTCCGGATGGAAAAATACTTGCTGCCGGGAATTGGGACAAGGCCGTTCATTTATGGGATGTTAACACTGGTAGTCATATCCAAATGTTCAAAGGGCACAGGTCTAATGTCAGTAGCGTATTATTTACTCCGGATGGCAGAACACTTGCGAGTGGAAGTGGAGACGCTACGATCCGCCTGTGGGATGTTAACACGGGTAACCATATTCAAACGCTCAAAGGGCATACAGGAGTTGTAGAGAGTGTATCCTTTAGTCCTGATGGGTTGCTGCTTGCCAGCGGAAGTAGGGATGGCACCGTGCTTTTATGGAATGTCGCACCTTCACCAGAAAAAGAATAACAACTGAGTTATGCCAGAAAACTCAAGGAATCCCTTCATCGCTCGTTCGCGTAAGCCCTTTAATTATTTTTTATGGATTACTATGTCAGTCCACTTGGTGACGATTCAAATAGCGGTTTGTCCGAAACGTACCCTTGGAGAAGCATCGCACGGGTGAACGCCACTCAACTGTTTCCAGGCGATTCGGTCTGGTTTAAAGCCAACCAAACCTTCGTCGGAAACCTCCGCTTGGCGAAGGTTAAACAGGGTCAAACAGACAAAGTGTGTGTTGTAACGATAGGGTCGTATGGTTCGGATAGAGCGACAATTGACGCAGGTTCTGGCAGCGGTTTCACAGCAAAAGACAGGGGCGGCGTACATCTTGTCAACCTCAATTTTGTCGGTGCTGGTGCATCAAAAAATACCGGTTCGGGTGTCTCGTTCATTAATACCTTACCGAGAAATAGCAAGTTATCAGATATTCGGATTCATCGGGTGGATGTCAGCGGATTCAAGTACGCCGGGGTTAATTTTATAGCACAACCGACCGACAATAGTTGGAGCGGGTTTCGTGATGTCAAAATTACAAACACCACGAGCCACGACAACGGCGATGCCGGTATTAGTTGTATCGGTCCTTGGAATCCAGAGCAAAAGGGTTACGCGCACGCCGATTTTTATATCGGCAATTGTAGTGCCTATAGGAATGCAGGTATCCCGGGCAAAGTGAGCCATTCAGGAAACGGTATTGTCCTCGCGCAAGTGGATGGCGCAATTATTGAGCATTGTCGCGCCTACGAAAATGGAAGATTGAACGATTATGAAGGCGGTGGTCCCGTCGGTATATGGGCGTGGGATGCTAACCGGGTTGTTATCCAGTTCAACGAATCTCACCACAACCGCACACGGAGCAGTAAAGACGGCGGTGGGTTCGATCTGGATGGTGGTGTAACGAATTCAGTCGTTCAGCATAATTATTCCCACGACAACGACGGTGCTGGATACCTATTGGCGCAATTTGAGGGGGCGCGTCCGTTTTACGGGAACCTCATCTGTAATAACCTGAGTGTGAATGATGGCAGGAAAAACAGTTATGGCGGCATCCATCTATGGTCTACTGGGGCGAATGGTGGAATCACAGACACAAGGTTTTATGGAAATACGGTCTATATGACAAAATCCATCGATGGAAATCCGGCAGGCGTTGATTGTTCAAGCGAGGGGATCCGTAGCATCCGTTTCCATAACAATTATGTCCACACCGATGGAAAGGCAGTGTCCATCCGCGGTCAGGCAAACCGAAACGTCGTATTTGAAAACAACACCTTCGAGACAAACTATAAGTTCCCAAGAGCACCCATTGAGATATGATTTCAGCGCAGTCGCTTGAAGAAGTGATCCAAAAACGCTTCAGCGGCGACTTTTATACAGACCTGCGCGTTTGGGTTCGGATGGCGGCGTTCTCGTCGTAGATCGGCAACTGTCATGCCGTTTGTCAAAGTGCCGACGGTTTCAACCTGAACGTAGGCATCAACGCTCTCAAAGTGTTCTGGATGTGTTAGCATGCCAATCGGCAAGGCGTCGTGGATATGAAATCCCCAGAACCCGACGTGTTGACGATAAAATTCCATGCACGTCTGTGTTGCGTCCTTGAGAAAGCAGGAGACCTTATCCTCTCGCTTGTCGAATTCGGCATGCAACCGCTCACCTGTTAAAACGACCTGATGGGTTGCATCAAGTGGTGCAATATGGATCGGGACACCGAAATCGAAAACTTCTTGCGCTGCATGCGGATCCACGAAGATGTTGAATTCTGCCGTTGTTGTGACGTTACCGTATTCTTCAAACACGCCACCCATTACAAAAATCTTCTGAAGTCGTCGCATCTTAGAGGCATCCTTGCGGATCGCCTTCGCAATATTCGTCAACGGACCGAGGGTTACAATTATCAATTCGTCTGGGTAACGCGATACCATCTCAAGAATGAGATCGACCCCTGCCAGTGGAACGACCTCAGTGTCGGCCAGGGGATACAACAGACTGCCGTCGGTGGAACGGTGTTGACTGGTGTTCCCTAATCCATCTCTACCGTGAACGTGTGCCGCTGTTACGAGTTGTTTGGCAAGCGGTTCTGTCTCGCCTTGCGCGATAACCGGAAATTCGTCTAAATCAAGCACATCAAGAAGTGTGAGTAGGTTTTGTGTCGCCTGCGCGACAGGGACGTTGCCACAGACAGTCGTTATTGCTTCTACCTGTAATTCAGGCGATCGCATTGCGAGGAATATGGCGAACGCGTCGTCTACACCCGGGTCGGTATCTATAAGGATGCGTTGCATTGTGTGCCTTTCTATTTTGTGTTTTATTGATTTTACCATGAAAGAACAATTTTGTCCAAGATGGAAAACGAAATGAACCTCACTACGGATTCTCTCGCTCAAAACGGCTATAAACGAATTATCGGCATCTGCTTTGCCTTATTTCTTTCCTATTGCTCTCCGCTCGCTGCACAAGTGAATATCTTCACAGGCGAAACGATGAAACAGATGCGATTAGACCCCGGCTGGTATAATAATATCGCACTGGATTTAACGTATCGTACTGGCAATACGGATCTATTGACGGCACGCGGACGATTCCGATCTGACTATCTCTCAAAGAGGTATCACAGTTTTGTTTTCGGAAGTCTCCAGTACGGCCGTAGAGGCGGCGAATTTTTTATCAATAAAGGCATGTCGCACGCGCGTATCATCCGACGTTTGACCTCTCATCTCCTACTTGAATCCTTTGCGCAAAAACAGTTCAATGCATCTATCCGTCTAAGCGACCGGAATTTAGTGGGTGGCGGGACGCGCTTCGATTTATATCCATCAAGTTCCAAATTTAATATCTATCTCGGTATTGGTGCGATGTGGGAACATGAACGTATTAATGACAAAACGGAGGGCGTGATTACAACCCGCATTGTTCGCTCAACAAACTACATCAACTGGACGGGTCGTCTGGACGAACACATTACAACGAGCGCGACCGGCTACTATCAGTTCCATCTACGCCGTTTTCAAGACTATCGTATCCTTTTTGAAGGTAGCTTGACATTCCAGTTGACGACGAAGTTAGCATTCCCGCTTCGGGTAAATTTCCGATACGATAATGACCCCCCAACTGGCATCCGCAAACATGATGTGGAAATATTTAACGGATTACGGTATACTTTTTAATGGTTATCAGTTATCAGTTATCGGTTATCAGTTAAGAGGCTCTTGTGGCAGTGGCGAATTCTGCCCATTCTACAAGTATCTCGGGTCTGATAATTGGGAGAAATAAAAAAGGAGGCATCTTATGCAGAAAGTGAAAATGATCGTCTATATCGGTGTGTGTCTTATTGCGTTGTCGAGTATTACGTGGGCAGATGGGCATCTCGAAATCGTGGAAAAGGAGAAGAAGCTTGTCTTAAAAGGTAAAATATCTGAAGCACTCGGTGAATACGATGAACACCTAAAGGGTGCCGTTGAGTACCTCGTTTGTGGACATAACGGTAAAGAATACGAGAGTATTATCGTCGTCGAGGCAACTGGAAAAGAAATTTATGAAGCCATCGAAAAGCTCGGCGTTAAGACGGGAACGCCTCCGGGTTACGACGAGGAGAAAGATGAACCGACCCCACCAACAGGGACAGAGTTCCTCATTTATGCTGAATGGAAAGATGGCGATGAAACGAAAAAAGTTCGTGCCGAAGAACTCATTTTCAATGTAAAAACGAAAAAAACGATGTCGCACGTCGCTTGGATCTATTCCGGTTCTCGGATCGTAGCAGACCTTGATAGCGATGATGAAGACGCGATGATGCCGCAGGCGTTTATGAGCAACGATCTCGTCGCCTTGAAGCGGTTTGACGCAAGCGCACTTTTCCAGAATCCGCTTCCAGAATCCGAAGAAGAGAATATCTACAAAAAGAACGAAAGATTGATGCCGAAACTCGGAACACCTGTTACACTTACGATTGAGGTTAACCAGAAGATGCAACTGTATGCACTTATCACAGGGAAGGTCCAAGGTGTAGGGTTCCGCAATTTCACACAACTTAACGCTCGGCAGCTTGGCATTAAAGGGTACGCCAAGAATCTACCAAACGGCAAAGTTGAAGTCGTCGCTGAGGGTGATAAGGCACAGTTGGATGCGTTAATCGCGTTATTAGAGAACGGACCGCGTTACGCGCGAGTGGATTCACTCGAAGTTGACAAGCGGCCTTTCACAGGAGAATACAAGGCTTTCGATATTCGGTATTAGGTTATGACGCAAACACCGTCCTGTAGTACACCGCTTGCAAGCGCATACAAAAAAGGCGTATCTGGAATCCTGCTTGCTGCTGGACTCTCTACTCGGATGGGGGAACCGAAGCAGCTACTCCCTTTTGGAGAAAGCACTATCGTTGAGACCGTCGTAGACAATATGCTCGCTGCCAAATTCGATGAGGTTATCGTTGTGGTCGGACACCGCGCAGCGGAAATTGAAAAGCAATTGGGGACACGTCCGATCAAAACCGTCTTCAACCGAGATTACCGCGACGGCATGTTGACCTCTGCACAGACAGGTATCCGTGCTTGCCAAGAAAACGACGCGTTTGCCCTGATGCTCGTGGATCAGCCGTTCATCACATCTGCACGCATCAATCAGGTTATAGAGGCATATCAGCAGACGAAAAAAGGGATTGTTGTACCGAGTTATAATTACAAGCGTGGGCACCCGGTTATCTTTGATGAAAAATATGCCTCGGATATACTTGCTCTGGACGCTGAAAGCGACGGCGTGCGGACCCTCTTGAAAAAATACAGCGACGATATTCACTATGTTGCCGTAGATACAGATGATGTGCTGCGGGATATTGATGACCGCGAGGATTATGAACGGGCCCTAAAGGAGAAAGAAAAATGAAAGAGCCTCGTAAAGACGCGCCAGAAATTCCCGAATCAATACCGACCACCGTGACGTTGGAAGAATTTCTTGAGAACGATGTCCCAGGCTATGAATACATTGACGGTAAATTAGTCCTGAAGTCACCGCGAGAAAGGCAACTACCGATTCCCACAACGATGACACCGGAAGAATTTCTTGAGAACGATGTCCCAGGGTACGAATACGCAAAAGGAGAATTAATACCGATGTCCCCAGCAACGAGAAGACACGGTAAGATCAGTGCCAAGGTTATATGGCATCTGTCCTCGCATGTCTACGAAAATGGATTGGGGGAATTGTATACGGCAGAAACGATATTTCAGGTTGGCGACCGTATAATGAAACCCGATGTGGCTTTCGTTTCGGCCGATCACTTGGATGTTGACGAAGATAAAACGTTCCCGATACCGCCCGACTTAGCGATTGAAGTGGTCTCTCCGACGGATGTTCACTACCGTATTGTCCGCAAGGCACTCGACTATCTGGCGGCAGGGACCCGCCTCGTCTGGGTATTTGATCCTATCGCCAAAGCGGTGACAGCCTATCGATCTGAAAACGACATTGAAATACTTACGCGCGAAGCCACGTTAACAGGTGAGGATATTGTGCCAGGGTTTACCTGTCGCGTAGGACAACTGTTTGAATGAGGTGCTAAAAGGCGAACAGACAGTTTTCTAACTTTACAGATTCCTAACGGTTTGGAACAGATCGGAAACCTGCTCGAAACGAAGTGGAGGGTTTTTGATTGGGCGTTTCTTCAGCGCGGAGGCCAATTACTAAAAAATGTTCAAATCTATTGAAAATGTTCAAGACGCTTGTGAGAAACACGCATACATCGCAGATAAAGGTTTAGCAACGACGCTCTATCTCGCGCACCATCTCAAAAAACCGATCTTCCTTGAAGGTGAACCCGGTGTCGGAAAAACAGAAGTCGCGAAAGTGCTCGCGGATGCCACAGGCGCGAAACTCATCCGGTTGCAGTGCTATGAAGGACTGGATGCTAATAGCGCACTATATGAGTGGAACTATACACGTCAAATCTTGCAACTCCGCATTGATGAGGCGCGTGGACGCGATAAAGAAGACATCGGCACGGATCTCTTTAGTGAGACATTCCTCCTGAAACGTCCATTATTGGAGGCTATTCAGAGCGACAGCGATGTGCCACCCGTTCTACTTATTGATGAAGTTGACCGTAGCGATAGCGAATTCGAGGCGTTCCTACTCGAAATTTTGTCCGATTTCCAGATTACGATCCCCGAAATCGGGACGATCCGTGCGAAACATATTCCTTACGTGGTGCTCACCTCAAACCGAACGCGAGAAGTACATGAAGCACTCAAACGGCGTTGTCTCTATCAGTGGATTGATTACCCGACGATCGAAAAGGAGTTGGCAATCGTTCAAACGAAACTGCCCCAGATTGATGCACACCTCGCCCAGCAGTTATGTCAGATCATGCAGCTCTGGCGGCAAGGGGACTACTATAAGAAACCGGGTGTCGCAGAAACGTTGGATTGGGCACTGGCACTCATCGCACTCGGTAAGGGACAATTGGATGCGGATGTCGTCGCTGAGACCCTCGGATGTGTCTTCAAATATCAGGATGACATCCAGCGCGCACGCACCGTAGAGCTCTCCGAATTAGGACTATAGAAATGAACCTGAATGGCAAAGGGCAGCACATTAAAACAAAAATTTTCAGAGGGACCGGCTCCCTTCTATTAGTCGCTGCAGCCTTTTGCACAATGATACCACTGCTATGGCTGTTGACCTCCTCTTTTAAGACCGCAAACGAGATTTTCGCAGTCCCGATTCGGTGGTTTCCGAGTTTTCCGCCGCGCGTCGCATCCTCGCCTTATGTTGTTAAAGATGCTTATCCAAGAATCGAAAAGCCTGCAACGGTAGATGAGACGGTATGGACAACCCTACAACCTGAACTCATGCAGGTCATCTGGACGAAAGCAGAAACACATATCGCAGCAAACGTACAACTTTCCAATTACGCCTTCTCCGAAGAATTACAGACAGAAATAACAGAGGGATTGTGGCAGCAATTGGCAGCAAGTTTACCAGAAACGGTATGGCGTGAAACAACAGCATCCATCGTTAATGAAGTGCAGGATGCCGTCATCCCAGAGATGGTCGATACCATCTGGAGTTCGGTGTACCGAGAAGTTGCGATTGGAACGCTTCAGATCGAAGACCTCAATTTCAACCGAACCCCAATTGAAGATGTAGAATGGGCCGTGGCACCAGGAGTCGGTGCGCGCCTCCGTCCATCTGCGGATGCGCAGACCGTTGCGAGTCTGTCTTACGATTTCCGCGAGGACAATACCGGCTACATAACGGCTACGATTCAGATACCTGTCCCAATTGATCGGATTCGGCGGATTACGTTGCCTATCCGCGGTGATGCTTCGTATCACCGACTCTCTTTAAACGTGTCCGTTCTTCAAGCTGCCGAGATTAACAACGGCGCCCGTAATGGCATTACATATCAACCGACACAACCTTTTGTCTTAGAGAGTGCGTTGTGGAGGGATGCTGTCTGGCGATTGCACGGAATCCCCGGTGAACTGGAATCTTCACACATTACGATGAATCGGGTGGAAACGGAGACCACAATCGAATCTACGTCGGATACACAAACGGGGAATCAACTGTTCCTGCAATTAACAATACATCAACCGCCTTATCTGTCAATCGTATGGGATAAATTGACCGCTAACTACCGAAATTTGTGGCAGACAGTGCCGTACGGACGTTACTTTATCAACAGTGTCTTTATCGCCACTGCGTCAACGCTCCTGACGCTGTTTTTCTGTTCTCTCGGCGGTTATGCATTCGCCAAATATCAGTTCCGTGGACAGAAAGTACTGTTCGGCATTCTCCTCGCTTCGATGATGGTGCCTTTTCAAGTGCTGCTGGTTCCACTATTTGGACTGATGTACGATATCGGGTGGCTGAATAGTTACAAAGCGATTGTCATCCCATTTTCGGTAGGCGCGTTTGGCGTATTTCTAATGCGTCAATTTATCGTGACGATTCCGTCGGAACTGCTTGATGCCGCTCGTATCGACGGGTGTTCCGAGTTCGGCATCTATTACCGGATTGTGTTGCCTATTATCAAGCCGGCACTTGGTGCTTTGACGATCTATTCTTTTTTAGGTTCATGGAACGGTTACCTCTGGCCCCTCATTATTCTACGAGATGAAGCGAAATATACGCTGCCGATAGGTTTAGCGAACCTCGTCGGCATCTATCGTCAAGATTACGGCATGCTGATGGCAGGCACACTGCTATCATTGATGCCGATTGTTATCCTGTTTCTCGCAATGCAGCGTGAGTTTGTACAAGGAATCACCTTAGGAAGTGTAAAGGAGTAGAAAATGTCTGATTACATAACTGTCACAAAAACATCAGCGATACGAGAAGGTCGAGGAAAAGCATTCACCGTCAACGGGAGGCGGATCGCTATCCTCAACGAAAATGGTGAGTTCTGTGCTGTGGACAATACCTGTCCGCATGCTATGGGTTCACTGGGTAGAGGTAGAATTCGGAACGGCATTGTTGTGTGTCCTGTCCACGGCTACGCCTATAATACAGAAACTGGCGAATGCCAAACTGACCCGCGCCTCCGCATCAGGACATATCCTGTAGTGGTTGAAGATGAGGAGATTAAGGTTGAGGTGCCTTCTATTTCTTCAAGATAGTGCTAAAAATCCGCACTCACACCCACCATGAACGAGGTTTTATGAATCGGTTCAAATTGGCTGATCCCTTCTGCTGTCTCTACACGGCGGAACCGGTACTCGCGAGTGACAATCGTTACAATTGGTGGAAAAACCTCATAACTGGCTTCCATGACGAATGCCGACTTCTCATTTAAGTTGAACAGATCCGTAAAAAAGTTCGCATCCTCCGTCTCGCCAATATCGCGTTTCGTATAGAGCAGCCGAAACGAGAAACGTGGAATTAACTCTAATCCCGCGACCGCCATATAGAGTTTCGGATTGCTAATATTATAATCCTCAAACGTGCCTAAGAATTGTAGTTTCGGTGTCGGACGTAAAAAGAGCTGGGTATAAAAACCGCGTCTCTCTTCTACACCCGTTTCGAGTCCTAAAAATTCAGGCACATCGGGGTCTGGCGATAGTAATTTCGCGGATTCATACGTATAATCAAAAACAGAAGGGATATATCCGTCTCCCAAGGTACGGTATTCAACTTTGAAGATGGCTTTCGGAAGTGCGAAACCAACCCCGACAGCGTTGCCCCATGCGAACCCTGCTGCTTCCTCTGTTGAGGTATCTCCGCCAATTGGCGTACTCTCCAATCGCGTCGTAGATGTCAGTTTGACAGGTTCAGGCTCTAACGGTTCTTCAGGCATAACTTCGTCAGAGCCCGCTAAAGGGTGAAGCACGGCAAAATCATTATACAAATCAAGCCGAAACGTGCTTCTCTCAATAATCGGGAATCCTACATCCGCGCCCAAAGCCGTCAACGGATCTTCTCCCATTTCTTGCCAATTCGGGTCAATGTCAGTGAGATAAGTGGCGCCGAGTTCAAGTCTTGTGAAGAAATTGTTATCTTCTGTTTCTGCGCGCAGAAACGGTCGATGGAATACGCGTCCCCCGAAAATTGTAGGATTACCGAAATCATTAAGCATCGTTTCGGCACCAGTCCGATTATTGGATTTCCTAAAGTTCAGACTTAATCCGCGCCGGTCATAATTAGAATAGCCGGACATAATCGATCCGTGTCCAATCGTCAGATAATCCAATTCGCCAAAACGAAAATAGAAGGGATCATAAAACTCCCCGTAACTCACGTAGCGGATAAGCCTTAACCAGGTGCTCGGACTATCCCACGATTCGCCGTCTTCGGCGAGAAATTGAGAGTCAGCGTCCGTTGCGTAAGGGTTGTAGAGGAAAACCAGATCTAACCCGATATTGAATTTTCCGAGCGGAAATTCCGGCTGTGCTTGAAGTTGAATATACGCACTTGTGCCAATGAAGGTTAAACCCGCACCGTATAACCCACTTGTCAGAAAATCGGGTTGTTCCATTGCGGTTAAGGCTCTGTCTTCGGCTGGCGTAAGTGCTGGAAAGATGAAGAGCAAAATTAGGATACTAATTACGATAGCAAAGATGCGGTTCTTACAATCTATAAAAATGTTGCGTTTATTCATACAGTAACGATCCTCCCATCTTTCATCTGAATGACGCGATCTGCATTCTCCTTTAACCCTTCATGGTGCGTTACAATGGCGATAGTGGTTTGATGTTCCTGACGGAGTTCCTGAATCAAGTTCATAAGGTTGTCACTCTGGCGACTGTCAAGATTAGCAGTCGGTTCATCAGCAAAGATAATCTTAGGGCGGTTTGCGAGGGCACGTGCAAAAGAGACGCGCTGTTTTTCGCCACCGGACAGTTGTGCAGGACGGTGATGGAGCCGATCGCTTAAACCGACCTGTGTGAGGAGTTCTGTCGCCCGTTTTTCGGCTTCAACAGTCTTCGTTCCTGCTATATCCATAGCAACCATCACGTTTTCAAGCGCGGTGAGGTAGGGCAAAAGGTGAAACAGCTGAAAAACAAATCCAATCTTTTCATGACGAATGACGCTCAAATCTTCATTCGCCAAATCAATCGGTTTTCCATCAATTCGGAGTTCCCCTGCATCCGGCGTTAAGATACAACCGAGAACGCTAATCAGTGTTGTCTTTCCACAACCGCTGTCTCCCATAATCATGACCAGTTCACTTTCTTCGATTCGGATATCGACAGCGTCAACAGCAACGACGGTTGCATCACCTGTGCCAAATCGCTTCGTTAAACCGGTTCCCTCTACGACTGTTGCCATTTATATTTCTCCTCGGAAAGCGATCATTGGATCGACTTCAATTGCCTTCCGTGCCGCCAAGTAGCCGCTACCGCAACACACAATAAAACTGATACACGCAACAATGATGGACTCAACGAAATTAATCGCAACGAAGATCGGTGCTGCGACGGCAAACACATAAGACAATATAAGCCCAAGCACCACACCGACAACAGAGATCAAGACAACCTGTTTCAAAAGCATTCCCATCACATAGTAATCCGAAGCACCGACGGCTTTTAAAACCCCGATTTCCTGTGTCTTTTCGAGCATCGTCACATAAGTAATCATCCCCACGAGGATACCTGCAGCCAACCAGAGCATTACGCGTAAGAATTGCACCGCCTTCATCGGTTCATCAACATAATATTCGATGATGTCATCAAGCGTCTGTCTTAAGGTACGGGCTTCAATAGTTTCCAAACTATCTAAACCGGTAGCGACCAGTCCGGGTTGTTGGTTCAGCCCTGATTTTGCGATCATCATATTAACGTGTGGCGTATTGCCGAACAGAATTTTCTGAGCAATGCGGACATCCATGAACAGAAGCGGCGTATCCAAAACAAACATCCGACTTTCCGCCTTTCCAACGACCCGCACTTTCTCATTCCCCAAGGTGATCTGTTCCCCGATTTCCAATCCCATCTTTTCATCAATAACCACTTCGTAAGGGACAGGATCTTCGGGTCTATAGTCCTCAAAGTTGCTTGGCGTAAACATTCTCCCTTCAATGGTGTGCTTAGGGCCGCCGAGTTTTCCCAATTTATAGCCGACGACAATTGCCTTGGTAGATTTCCCACGGACGGTCGGACGCGCTTGGGCAAAAACCAATGGAGACGCTGAATCAGGAGTCAACCCCTGTGCTGAATTCAGAAACGCCATGTATTCCTCAACGACCATCGAAAACCCGATGAATGCGCCGCCGGAACCTTCAGCAGAGATCCAGACATCCGCGCCAGTCGATTCAATATATTGCCGTGCTTGGATGCGCATACCGTTCATAATACCGCCTAATAGCAGAATCAACGAGATTAGCACGGTGATACCGAGTGCTGTCAGCACAACCCGCGCCCGGCGATAACGCATGTCTTTAAGGAACAAAGTTTTCATTTTTATTTCTCAACGGGCGAGATGCATCGCCTCGTTAGGTATTCATCGCGTCCAACTGTGTATGTCATTCCGATTCTGTTTCGCGGGAATATTTGACCGCCAAGGACATAAACTTCCGCACCGCGATCATTAACGCCAACACAACAATGTTTTCCCAAAACGTGGCATGGAACGTCTGAATCAAACGTTCTATAGTGGGGAGCACCGGATCTGTTGTCCGCCAAGCCGTAAGATTGAAATAGATGAAAAACCCTATCGGAATCAGGCAAACCCAGACACCACATATAAACTCTATTAGGATTAGCATCAAACTGGAGGCGTGTGACATCAGCCTCAGCAGTTTATTGAATTTGTTCACGTTCACCCTTAAATAACGTTTGCTCTTGATTGCTTTCCGCTAAAAAATTAAGCCTTTCAGGCATTGTCAGACGTTTACGACGATGCAATTGGACGTGTTCCAGATAGGCATCTTCGTCTACTTCAGTCTGTGTATCACGTTCAAGAAAGAGCGGAAAATCTGACGCTGGCGGTTTGGCGTTGTGATATGCGTTGCTATAACTCCGCATGATGATACGCTGTTCGCGGTTGAGCGTCTCTAACCATTCTGGATTGGAATGGAAACGGTCAGCAGGTGTGAGCCACGACGGACAGTAAGCAACAAAGATATTATAGCGGACCACATCGCTCTCATTCGGTTCCACACGATGCCAGATGCTCGAATGCATTACTGTCATTGTACCTTTACGCGGACAGACGACCCTTTCACCGGGTATGCTTTCGTGTGTATCATAGCCGTCCATGTACTGTTGACGATGGCTTCCCGGTAAAACGACGAGGTTACCCATCTTCTCTCTTGGTAAATCTGTCAGCCAATAGCCGACCTTGATTTGCAACGGTAACTTGGGGGAAAAGACACCGTAAGGGAGTGCTCGTGCGCCATCTGGATGCCACTGATTGTATTGCTTGCCACCGGGTGGACGCAAGAAAAATTGACTTATATGGAGTTTCAGAAGCTCCCCGAATAGGTCATAAGCATAACCGACATGGCGTTCATGATCAATAAGATCTGCAAACACTGGATCGCGTTCAACTATGTTCTGCATACCGAGGTAGCCGCCAGGCTTATATTTCGGATTGTTCGCAGCGACGCGGTCCATCGCGTCAATATAACTCTGAACGTCTTCATCGGAGATTGCATCTTCAATGAAGATAATACCGTCTTCGTTAAACGTTTGCCACTGCTCCGATGTAAATCCGGGTGGCGCAACGCGATATTTTTGTTTTCTTTCCATTGGACAACTCCTTTCAATTGTCGTTAGTAATAAGCAAATTCCATGCCAACCTACCTACAGCACTGATAGGCTTCTTCGCAAAATACTGAGAAAAGACTGCCCCTAAAGGTGCAGCCTTATACCTGATTGCACAGAATGGGGCAAGTTATTAATCACAAGCACTGTTCAGGTACAGGTTCTGACACCGCAATTACACACCAACTGCTGCCGACTTCTCGTATTGGAGTATCCACACTGAAACCGCCTGAACAATAATTTGGTTCGCGCGTTCAACAACGGGATTCAACGATGGAATATGGTTAAACATTTTCCGGGCGCGTTGCTTTAGGTTCTCAATTGCAGGCAACTCAAGGATTTTCATCTCTTTGAGAAAATCCTCAACCGCCGACTGACCAAGGCGTGTACGGTTTCGGAGTTCGGCTAATTTGGGTGTATCCTTCCACGTTCTCAAAACAGTTTTACCGATATGCTCAATAGAAAAACTGGAGGCGAGCTGCTGCGCTGCTCTTTCTATTGTAGCACCGGGTAACTTAGATATCCCTTCAACCACATGTGCTGGGGGCAAACGTAGGTCCCAAACGACCTTAAAGATGGATAAAACTTTCAAAATATAATACGTGACATCAACCTGCCACCAATGAAACCCCTGCGGGGTAGCACTCGGAAAATGGTGATGGTTGTTGTGCCATCCTTCGCCTAACGTAATGATCGCCAAGAACAGGTTGTTACGAGAATTGTCTCCGGTGACATAGGGCTGTTTGCCGAACACGTGTGAAAGCGAATTAATCGTAAACGTACCGTGAAAAAGGAGGACTGTACTCAGGAAAAAACCGACAACGAGTCCTGACCAACCGAAAATCGCCCAAACAAGGACACCTAACACGAATGGTGGCAGTCTTTCCCATTTATCTAACCAGACGAGTTCCGGGTATTTCCGAAAATCCTTCATTAAATCGTAATTGGGTGTCCGTCCCTGCTTAGAGAATATCCACAGTACATGAGAATACCAGAAACCATGTTTCACAGGCGAATGTACATCTTCTTCAGTGTCAGAGTACTTATGATGATGGCGGTGTTTCGATGCCCACCAGAGTACACCGCGTTGTGCAGAACTCTGTCCAAGGAAAGCTAAAAAAAATTGGAATCCACGACTTGTTTTGAATGAACGGTGCGAAAAGTAACGATGGAAACCCGCTGTGATTCCAAACATACGGATAACGTACAATGCGCCACACACAATCCAGTCAATAGGTTGAACATCCACCCAGAAAATAGCCAGACATGCGAGGTGCATCCCTATGAAGGGTAGCACACGCGGGTGAACAATATCCGACGTATCGGCCGGATTTGCTGAACATGGTTCTTTTAACAATTATTTCTCCTTATAATGCGTAGCGATAGGTTGTCGAATCAGAACCTTCTACGGATGCCGCCACGGTTGTTGTTAATGCAAAGTCAATTAAAAATAAAAATGAGATTGTTGAAAAAGGAACAGGGTCTACTCTGTCTTCAAGGCATGCGACTGTTCTTGAAGATCCCGAGCAAAGGCTTCCAAGCTTTCCGCTTCAACGGCGGCAGGAAGCAACTGTTCAAGACGTTCCACATCGCTTATATTCTGGATTGCGGGTGTTAAGACATTCACGATATCTACGGAGAACTTCGTTCTAAGTACTATCAAGATGTGTCTGATGGCACTCTCTCGCCTCTCTTGCTCGACGCCTTGTGCTTTACCTTGTTCAATACCTTGTTGAAGTCCTTGTTGAAGTCCTTGCTCAAGGGCTTCTTGCGTGAGGCGTTCGGTGGTTTCCTCTAAGCGTTTTGTCGCCCTTTCAAGGTGTTCTTGGAAAAAAGTAGATTCTTGCACCATTTCCTCCTTTATCAGTTGATTCACGAGTTCTGTATCATAAACTAAAGCACCAAAGATACCGAGTGTGGCCACTAAGTCATCTCGCACGGCTTTCTCGACGGGAGCCGTCTCAGCGGCTGTAACACATTTCCTCAACCACTGCTCAGCTTCTGTACCTGCAGGTGGTTTCATCAGTGGCGTGAAAGGCAGTAACGCAGGTGCTTGCGTCTCTAATACAGACTGCCCATCCATCTCCGCAAGCCTTATCACTTTGTATTGGATCAAATAACGGAATTCTGCTGTTTCATAAGCATAGTAGCCAGGGTCGTTCCACCCCGCGGAAGGGCCGAGATACAAAACAATACAATAAACCGGCACCTGAAATTCGCTAATCAGGAAACCACAATAAGCTGCCAACCGTGCCCACATCGGTTTCGGGCTGTTGCCGGATTGCACTTCCAGATGCACTATTGCTTCTTCGCCATCAATACGGATTTTTGTTGTGCTATCGCCACGATGTGTTTTGAACGTCGGTTGATCAGTATTCAGATGTTCTAAGATTTCCACGTTTCGCCTATTGAGGAAATATTCAATGAGGACTTTGGAGTGTTCAAGTAGTAAGTATTTTGTGCTAACATCGTATTGTGCCATGTAAGGTATTATACCTAATTTTGCGCTATGATTTCCACTTTAAACTTTACTTCAAGATAACCATTTTGCGCAAGTGTGAAACGCTACCCGCTTGTAATTGGTAGAAATAGACACCACTTGCAACATTTTCACCTAAACCGTTGCGCCCATCCCAATACGCTGCCCGGTTTCTATGCGTGTAATAACCAGCAGCCTGATGTCCGAGGTCAAGTGTCCGCACAATCGCGCCTTTCGTATCATAAATGATGATTCGCACATCACTGGCGGATGCCAATTGATACGGTATCCATGTTTCGGGATTAAACGGATTCGGATAGTTCGGTAACAAAACAGTCGTTTCTGGAAGAACGGTGCGTAAGAGATTTTCTAAAACACGGGTAGCCCGACGAAAATCTGGGCTTCCATCATCATTCGCTTTGACCTGTGCTAACCAACTTTGAATCTGCTCAGCAGTCGGACTGTGAATCGCAGGTGCAGCTGCGGATCTGTCTCCGATATCATTAGCAACCTGCACTAAATCCAGAACATCAACAACACCATCGGCATTGATGTCCGCGTTGAGTTCTCCATCCTCTGTTGCCGGATGCCCGATTGCCTTCGCCACAAGCACCAGATCCTGAATGTTGACTGTCCCATCTTGATTGATATCAGAACTGGCATAGATAGGTGCATCATTCACTTCAAAACGAACGATTTCAGTGAAATTGACGCGAGCTGAGTTTTGTAATTTATCAAAAACGGTTATTTCAATAAGCCCCCATGTTCCAGGGGCACTACCGACTGGAAGTGTAACATTCTTTTCATAATCCTTGAAAACTGTAGGATCTCCAATGAAGTACATACCTGCATTATTAGAGTGATGGACATAGCCATGTCCTCCGCCATGCGGGTCCCTTAATGTCAGGAACGCAAAAGAATAACCAGATATATTATCCTTTATTTTGAAATTAATACTAACATTCGTTTCACCATTAGGGGCTTCAGGGACTGTAGGTTCAGCTTTGATGGTGATTCGGTTAACATCCAAAACAGGTGGTTCAATATCTGGATTCTTCGTTTTGATGTGGATTGTAGCAGGCGGTTCATCTATGTTTTTCTCACCCCAAGGGATCGATGAAAAGTAGATTTTACTACCATTTCCCGCGACATCGAACATTTTGATATGCTTAAGTGCGTATTCACCAGACGGAAAGTAGTCAGGGATCCTTAATCTGATATGTGCTTTCCAAAGTTTTTTCGCCTCTGAAAACTCAATATTACCCCAATTATCAGCTGCGCCTTCCCCTTGACGAGAATAAGTTTTTGGATTCTCGTCCACTATCCAGGCAAATACGCCTGACATTTGGTTATCTTCACTCATATCCCAACTTGCAATAATAACTTGATACGGTCTACCGTTTTCATTACCAGATTTTCCGAAAGCAAGTTTCGCGGAGTTTGGAACATATTTTGGAGGCGTACAATCTTCAAGCGGGTTATCAATATATAGTTTCCAGCCAAAATCAGTTTGCGCAGATTCATGACGTTGATTGCCATGCACATCTGATAGTGTGATGCCATCAGGATACCAATATCCATTCGCTATATGTTTCGATACTTCTGTATACCCTCTCAAAATATGTGCAGACTCGGCCCTATTTCCATTTATATCAAAAGGAGTTAGATGTATGTCGAATTCTGTTAATTTTTCACTGAAAAGTTTAACAGTAGTCCCGTGTGCAGTGTCCATTTCGCTCTCCGAATGAATTTCAATCTCCACTGTTATATGCTTATTTTCTTCAGGCTCGCCTTCAACCTTTATATCTACGCGAATAATCCGCCCTGGATAGATATAGTCAGGATATAGGTTATACACTTGAAATGTTAAGTCTTCGCGTATCCGTGAAACATAACGGGTGCCGTGCATTATTCTGTTTCGGATAAATTCATATTTGGCAGGGGACCGTGAGCGCAACTTGTCCGGGTTTACGATGTAGTAACTGATGCTCTCTGCCATATCCTCATTTGGGTTTATACCATGTGCATAATCGGACACAAATTCAACCTGTTTTGTAGTTGACCAACCATCTGCATCATTAGGATTTTCATACCAGCCGCCTAGTTCAATCCAGTCCTGTTTGAGTTGGTCATCAAAAAGATATTCCCACAAAAAATGTGCTTTTTCATGAAGAATCAAGCGATGGATATAGTCCAATCCTTGCCCCTTAAAGGCCGATTCCATAAACTCTATATATCCTGCGTGTGTCCAAGCAACGGCAGGTGCGCCATCATAAATCGGATGTGATGTGCCATCCGTTCGCCTGACAAGATAGTTTAATCCAGAAATTTTGTGCATTCCAGACGGAAACTCCTCAAGCATTGATATTAAGGCTATGAGCTCTTCATCTTTGAATTCAGAAAAACGTCCAGCATGTTCACTTGTTGTGTTTTTTGTTAGTTCGGCATAGTTTGGGATATTTATGCTGACTGCATAGCGTTCTTTCAATATACGTTCAAGGGCATATCGATCCGCTCCATTGTCAGTTACAAAACGCACTACAGCATTATGGAGGCGTTTTGAGAAAAACCTCCCGCGCACACCTTCTATTTCAGCTAACAGTGGATTAGCATATATAAATGCTTCTTTGGCAATAGTTACAAGACGTATATTATCTTGATATTCAATATGAATATCGTTCAGTAAATGTTGATCTGTTAGTTTCCATATAGAGATGTTATTTGATGACAATCCTTCATAGATATCGTTAGTTTTCTGTGGTATAGATTCAAAGGTTTTGATTAACTTGTCAATATATTCACGATTCCAAGATACATCAGGATATACAGAATATTTTCGTATCAACATATATGAGCCTGTAGAATCTGATACTTCCACAGGCTCGTCAATTATCTTTACTTCAATGGGGGCAATAGGGGTTACGCTTTCACTGCCTTCTGGTGTTTCATCTATCTCCCAATGGTAGGTAAAGGCGGCACTATAAGAGATACCCACCGATAAAAGAATAACTGAGGTGAGAGCGAAAAGTGAGGCATATCTTTTTATGAAGCGTTTGTTAGTGATCAACATATTGATAAGCGTAAAATGCATATCCAGCATCTCCGAGAATACGTTGAGATTTAAGATGCAGGTCTATCTAAAATAGGGTCGAATTTGCCTTCAGCGATCAGTCGTTCCCGTTCTTTTTTCAAACGGTTTCGTTCCTCAACAATTGCTAATGTTGGTCCTTGTGTTGTCTGCCACTCTTGGCGTGATGTTTCGTGGTATTGTCTCACCCGTTGCAGGTAAGCGTCCATTTCCGCTCTGTTTACCTCATAATAAAGGAGTGTTGCATAGATTTTTTCCAAGGGTAAGTTTTTGAAGCAGTACAAGATATCTTCAGGTGTTTTGCCCTTTAGATGCTCTTCCAACACCTCATCAATATAAACGCGGTGCCCCTTAATGCGGATGCTGGTATCATCAATAAAATCGAAATAGTCTCGCAAATCCATAGTTGTACCCGAACCTCAGGGTCCATGTCTTCATCAAGTAGAAACCGTGGCCGCATCCGCTCCCCTTACTTCCGAAGGCGATACTTTCCCTTCGGCAATCCATTTTTCACGTGCCTTTAAAATGCGTTCGCGATGCGTTCGCGCCGTTCAATATATTCTGGGTTTGATGCTTCGGTTTGTAGCCATTCCTGATATCTTTCTTCTCTGCCTTTTTCTACGCGGGCCATGTATGCATCCATTTCCGCTTTATTCGCCAAGTAATAGAGGATGGTGGCGTAGATTTTCTCGATTGACATCTGTGGGTAGCGCTGCTGGAGTTCATCAGGCCCTTCACCCCAAAGATAATTGCTCAACACGTTGTCTACATAAACACGATGTCCGTGAATACGGATGTTCTCGTCGTCTATAAAATCGAAATAGTCTCGCAAATCCATGTTTTGCCTCCTTTACAAATCACGCATGTAGACCCTATACCCGAAACCATCAGAAACGTCAACTTACACCCGCTAATAGCAGAGGCATTCAAGCTGTCATAGGCATAACCTCAGAGGTTTATGAACCGATTTAGGTTAAAGTATAGGGCGAGGTTGGAAGCCTCACCCTATAATGTTCGCTAATTCAGTTCTACTATTTTTCACGCAAACGCGCTTCTAAAGCATCCAATTCATCAGAGAGTACCTTCGGAAGTTTCTCACCGAAACGTTCGTAATGCTCACGAATCAATGTAATCTCGTTGATCCACTCTTCGGTATCAACATGCGAGAGTTCTTCCATCTGTGCGTCGGTTACATCCAAACCGCTGATGTCAACTGCCCCGGGCGCAGGAACATAGCCGATCGGCGTTTCAACTGCCTCGCCTTCTCCAGAGACACGTTCCACGATCCACTTCAGGACACGGCTATTTTCACCGAATCCAGGCCAGAGCCATCCGCCATCGGCATCTTTGCGGAACCAATTGACGTAGAAAATTTTCGGGAGTTTGCTGGCATCCGTGCGTTTACCCATCTCCAGCCAGTGTGCGAAGTAGTCTCCCATGTTATAACCACAGAACGGAAGCATCGCCATCGGGTCGCGTCGGAGTTCACCGACTGTTCCAGCGGCGGCGGCTGTGCGTTCGGACGAAGCGATAGAACCGATAAAGGTCCCATGTTCCCAGTTGAAAGACTCAAACACGAGCGGTACAGTCGTGGCACGTCGTCCACCGAAAAGGATCGCTGAAATCGGTACGCCGTTCGGATTCTCCCAGTTCGGGTCAATGATCGGACATTGCGCAGCGGGGGTTGTGTATCGGGAATTCGGGTGTGCAGCCGTCTTCTCGTCCCCCGGATGCCACTCTTCACCGAGCCAACTCGTCACTTTTTCAGGGACATCTTCGCTCTGCTCTTCCCACCAGACATCGTTATCTTCTGTGAGTCCAGCATTCGTGAAGATTGAATTGGAGGCAAGCGTGTGCATCGCATTCGGGTTCGTATCCATTGAGGTCCCGGGTGCGACACCGAAGAATCCTGCTTCCGGGTTAATCGCGTAGAGCCGGCCGTCTTCACCAAACTTCATCCATGCGATGTCGTCGCCGATTGTCTCCGCTTTCCATCCGGGTATCGTTGGCGTAAGCATAGCGAGATTCGTTTTGCCACAAGCACTCGGGAACGCTGCGGCGATATAGGTTTTCTCGCCTTCGGGACTCGTTAATCCCAAAATGAGCATGTGTTCTGCCATCCATCCGTCATTCTTTGCCATTACGGAGGCGATACGGAGCGCATAACATTTTTTCCCCAGTAGAGCGTTTCCACCGTAGCCACTACCGAATGACCAGATAGAACGTTCTTCAGGAAAGTGTACGATGTATTTATTATCCGGATTGCAGGGCCACGAAACATCTTCCTGTCCCGATTCAAGCGGCATACCAACAGAGTGTAGGCACGGTACGAAGTCGCCATCTTCACCCAAGATGTCTAACACATCGCTACCCATACGGGTCATAATGCGCATATTAACGACAACATAAGGGGAATCGCTAATTTCCACGCCGATATGTGAGATAGGTGAACCGAGTGGCCCCATGCTGAACGGTACAACGTACATCGTTCTACCTTTCATACAACCTTTGAAGAGTCCTTTGAGGGTCTTCTTCATATCGTCTGGATCGTGCCAATTGTTTGTCGGTCCTGCTTCAAGGGGTGTTTTTGAACAGATAAAGGTTCTGTCTTCAACGCGTGCAACATCGGCGGGGCTGGAACGAGCGACATAGCTGCCCGGACGTTTTTCCGGGTCCAAGCGGAAGAAAGTTCCACTCTGGACTAATTCTTCACACAACCGATCATTTTCTTCCTGTGAACCGTTACACCAATAGATAGAATCGGGTTGGCAAAGTTCAGCCGCTTCTTTGACCCAATCCTGTAACTTCTTGTTTTTCGTCATTAAAATCTCCTATTACTGATACTGTTACTAAATACCCATATTATCACGCGTATATATTTTATAACATATTTTCACACTTGGCAAATTAAACGGAATATGTAAATATTTTGCCACAATTCCGTAACTTGGCTGAAAAAGGGTAGTTTACGGAGTGTAGGTGTATTCGTTAGAACGACGCTCCTAAGTTAACATGTATCTTACCACGCAACAGTGAATCACCGGCGGCGAGCCCGTAATCAATCCGCAAAATGCCGCTGTTAGACTCAAGTCGTGCGCCAAATCCATATCCGACTCGGAGTCTATCAAAATTGGATGGTGCTTCAATCGAGGTGACGGAACCCAAATCGGTGAAGACAAAAACTTGAGATTCGGGCCCGACGAGAAATCGATATTCGAGGTTAGCATACACACGCCGCGGTCCGGAGAACCAATCCTCATCATATCCGCGTAGCGTGGTCGCGCCACCGAGATAAAAAAGTTCTGTCGGCGGGATTACAATGTCAGACCGGTTTTCAAGCTGCGTCGTGAACCCCCACACAGCTGCACCGTGGAGTTCAATGGCGATTGTCTGTTTCCACCATGTCGGGAAATATTGTTGTAATGAGAGCCAGGCTTTCCGTAGCTGAAAATCGCTTCGCGATGCCTCAAAAGCGACACTATCACGCCGTCCACGCGTTGGGTTGAGAAAATAGTCACGGGTATCCCGCGTTAACCGAAGTGTGACGCTGTACTTTGTTCCACTATACGGCACGGTTTCGTCCAACGCATTCAAACTCGGATTAGGAAAGACCGGCGTTTGGCTATCAAGGGGGGCGGTTTGCGGTATTGATAAACCCGTGTTCGATACATTAATCCGTTTATATCCCAACGTCATGACCCCTTGAAAGACACGACCGAACTGAGTCGTAGCACTCACGCTGCCCGACCGTTCTTCAGCAACCGCTTCGGTATCATCACCTGAGATACCCAAAAGTTGCATGTTATTCGGATTTTGCTGCCTGAACTGCCCGTATTCTATACCGATAGTTAGTGGTTTTCCGAGTATCCACGGCTCCGCATAACCGATTCGTAAAATTTTTAGGAGACCAGATTTCCAGTAGAAGTTAAGCTGCCTTCCTGTCCCCAGCAGGTTGGTTTCACGGGCTTCCAGCACACCTGTGAGTTGTGGAGCTGCGTCCGCCGCTGATTCCGGTGGCGCATATCCAATGATACCGCTCAATCGTCCTGTTTTTGCTTCAGTTACGTGTGCGTGGAAATTAATCTTGTCTTCTGTATCTGCGGGTTCTAACACATTCGGATTAACCTGATAGAAATAGCCAGAATTTCGCAACTGGCGATAACTCGCGTCAACATCGCGCTGATCAAATCGGCGGTTCGGTTTTACAGGGATTTCTCGCAGGACGACCTCCGTCTTGGTCTTCTCTAATCCACTAATCTTGACCTCATCAATCTGGACCGGTGTCCCTTCTCGGATATCCAACCGAAAGTTAACTGTTCGATTCTCAGCCGAAAATTGGAAATTATCGGGAACGATCTCAACTCTCGGATACCCGCGTTCACTGTACAATGCTTGGAGACGTTCTATTCCTTGTTCCAACCGACTTTGTGTGAAAATTCCACCCTCCCGTAAACCGAGTTGATCCCGAATATCTATATCTGAAAAGACTTCATTTCCTGTGAGGGTTAAAGTCCCTGTTCGGATCTGTTCTCCTTCTACAATGTTTAAAGTAATAGCCACACGCGTTCCGCCCTTAGAACCGGTATTTTCTGACACCTCTACGATATTAGGTTCTGCTTCTGCAAACACGAAACCAGCTTCTTGATACGCAGCGATGATGCGTTCAAATCCGTCTATAATCTCTGCGCGAGAATACGCTTTCTCTTCTTCCCACCCAAACAGCCCCATTAATGTTTTCTCGTCGAAATGGTCGTTTCCATTAAAATAGAGTTCGTGGACATAATAGCGCGGTTGTGTTTCCTCTGCTGTCTCTGCTTCAGTTATTGACTTTTCTGGCGGAGACGTATTTTTCGTTGCGTCAGCACTGTCTGCTGTATCAAAAGTTGCCATTAACCAAAAGAGTAAACCACCAAAGAAGAAGATCGGTAAAATTCGGTATCTGAACATCTATGGGCCCCATTTATAATCGGTAAGTCTGTTAATTGCGTCTATGTTGTTGTCGTATTTTAGCATATTCGCTGCGTTAAGCGCAAACAAACGCCAAATATCCGATGTCAGAAGAAAAAAACTTGATAAAATTCTCAAATTGTGGTATTATATTAAGCAATATTACATTAATTTGGATTCATAACATTAATAGTTTATTCAAAAAATTTGGCAATCAATACACTGGCAATCAATACACTATAGAGTATCACCCCTAAGGAGTTAGATTGAAATCATGCCGAATGCACTATTTATTTATCCTAAGTTCCCGCCATCATATTGGGGCTTTAAGTACGCTTTAGAATTTCTTGGAAAGAAATCATCAATGCCCCCGCTCGGACTATTGACTATCGCTGGAATGTTCCCGAAGAATTATGCGCTAAAAGTTGTTGATCTGAACATTGAACCGTTGACGGATGAACACCTTCAGTGGGCAGATGTTGCTTTGACTTCAACGATGATTGTGCAAAAAGCGTCGCTCTATGAAGTCGCTGAACGTTGTAATGAAAAAGAAATTCCGATTATTGCGGGTGGTCCACACCCTACTTCCTACTACGATAATATCAAAGCGGAAACGGATGCCACGATCAACCATTTTCTCATGGGTGAAGTTGAAGAGATCTTCGAGGATTTCTTAACCGATTTTGAGAGTGGTTGTGCGAAAGAGGTCTATCGTGAGCAGCGGAAACCGGATATCACGAAAACACCACCCCCGCGCTATGACCTCATTGATGTTAATGCCTACGGTTCAATGGCACTCCAATTTTCACGCGGTTGCCCTTTCAATTGCGAATTTTGCGATATTACTAAATTATTCGGCCGCGTCCCCCGCACGAAAAGCAACGAACAGATGCTCAATGAATTTGAACTCCTCTATAAACACGGTTGGACAGGTCCGATGTTCGTCGTTGATGATAACTTTATCGGCAACAAGCGCGACGCGATGCGTCTACTCCCTGCTGTAAAGGAATGGCAAGAGGAACGAGATTTCCCGTTTTCACTCTATACCGAAGCCAGTGTAAATCTCGTTGAGATCCCTGAGATGCTCGATGCAATGAATGAATCCGGATTTAACATGGTCTTCCTCGGTATTGAGTCCCCGAATGATGAGGCACTCCTCAGCACTTCCAAAGGGCAGAACACCAGTAAAGACGAAGAAGCGGGTAGTTACCTAATGCGCGCAATCAGAAAAATACAGAACAAGGGATTAGAGGTGACAGGTGGCTTTATCATCGGGCTTGATGGCGATACCGAATTTGATTCACATATCAACTTTATTCAGGAAGCAGGCATCCCCATGGCAATGGCTGGGTTACTTACCGCGTTAAAGGAGACGGACCTTTGGCACCGATTGAAACAAGAAGACCGACTGCTGGTAGAATCAAGCGGAAATAACACCGATATGAGCCTCAACTTTGTGCCAGAAATGCCGCGTGAGAAACTCATTACCGAGTATAGGCGCGTCATTTCAACGCTCTACGATCCGACCCTAAAAAACTATTTTGCCCGATGTTCGCGGTTGCTTGAACACATGCCTCAGACCGCCCATAACGTCAGAGCCATCCGGCAGGAAGAAGTGCGCGCATTTGCCCGGTCAATCCAGAAGCAACTTTTCTCAAGACAAGGTTTGGAGTACACCAAATTTCTCATAAAGACCCTCAAAAACCACCCTGGAATGTTCCCCGAAGCAGTGCGGTTAGCAGTTATGGGCTATCACCTTGAAAAAATAACTCGCCATACCGTTGCCGTTGAGGATTTCAGGACCTTCTTGGCGCAAGAGATGGATACATTTAAAGCGAACATCTCCAAACTTATAAATAATCAAGGCGAGCGAATGAGTGAAATCCCCAGTTATTCAAGGCAACTTTTCACACGTGTTAAGGCAGAATACAATACGATTCATAAGGATTTCCGATACGCAGCACACAGCGCACTGATAGGGTTTCAGCAATCTATGTTCAAGGAATACTTAGCAGCAGAATTCGACGCTTTCAAAGCCACAGTCGGCGATTTCGCAAAAGCACAGACTGAACGCTTCGGTGAGTTACAAGCGTATATCCATAGCCTTTTCGCCCGCGTTCATGCCCAACGCGCACAACTCCATAACGCTTTCAAACACCATACAGACGATCTCAAGCAGAACGTCCAAGAAACTTTTGACGCTTTCCAAGAGTCCGTCACCGGGCATTTAGAGAATCTCTTCGGTTCTGTTCCTGTCCAAATTGATGGTCTGACTTAACCGGAGCATGGCGTGCCTTGAAATAGAAAACCTCCGTTTTACATACCCGAGCCGAGAGATACCGACCCTTCGCGGTATCACGACCCGTGTATCTTCTGGGGCATTTGTGTTGTTGACGGGGCCAACGGGTTGCGGTAAATCCACTCTATTGCGGACGTTGAACGGATTGATCCCACACGCCTCTGCTGGGGTTCTAAGTGGAACTGTGCACCTTGATGGTGAAAACATAGCGACACAGCCACTCGTTACCACGTGTCAACAGGTTTCACTCCTCTTCCAAAACCCCGACGATCAACTCTTTTGCACGCTGGTACAAGATGAAATCGCTTTTGGGCTCGAAAACCTCGGTTTCCCTCCCGAAAAAATACAAGAACGGATAACTTCCGCCCTGAGGCAGGTCGGTTTACAAGGATTTGAGGCGCGTGAGATTTCATCGCTCTCTGGCGGTCAGAAACAGCGTGTCGCGCTTGCTGCAGTCTGTGCGATGCAGCCACAAGTTCTACTCCTTGATGAACCCACCAGTCATCTTGATCCTAAAGGCACGCGGGAAATTCTCAATATCGTGAAGCAGCTTAATAACGATTTCGGTATAACGGTTGTCTTAGCGACGCATCATACGAGAGAAATCGCGCCGTTGTGCGATCATGTTTGGTTAATGGACGATGGCAAACTCCTTGTGGACTTGCCAAAAACCGAGGCATTCCAAGATTTTACACCCTATAGACGTTTAGGGGTACAGGTTCCAGAAGCAACTCGTGTGCCAGAAGATGCCCGATCAAAAACCCCGACACCAATACATAAGCACGCATCGGATACAGGACACAGTACGGAACTTCTCACTATCAGGAACCTCTGCTTCCGTTATCCTAAAACCGACAGCAATGCCGTCCATGAAGTTTCTTGTGTGGGGCAACGTGGTGAAGTGATAGCAATTATGGGGGCAAACGGCTCCGGTAAAACAACACTGATACACCTCATCACAGGTTTGCTGCGTCCGTCATCGGGTGAGATCACTATTGACGGTCAGCCGTGTAGTCGTTTGAAACTTCACGAGTTGGCAGGTAAGGTCGGTATCGTTTTCCAAAACCCAGATTTGCTACTGCAGGCAGGAACCGTTCGCGATGAGGTTGCATTCGGTCCTAAGAACCTTAAATTCTCCACGCAGCTTCTTGAAAACCGAGTCAATAAAACGCTAACCCAGTTCGATTTAAACAATTATGCAGCAGAGGCACCGTATGCGTTATCGCGCGGACAACGTCAACGCGTTGCTGTCGCCGCGACTTTTTCATTACACCCTGACCTTTTCCTCCTTGATGAACCGACCACAGGTCAAGACGCGCAGCATCTCCATCAACTGATGGACGAACTACGCGATGAAATCCAACAGGAAAATAAAACTCTCGTCTTCGCAACGCATGATACAGAACTCACCTTGAAATACGCCACCCGCGTCCTCCTATTACACAATGGCGAATTAATCTTCGACGGAGCACCCCACACTGCCTTCGCGAATCCTAAACTCCTACAACAAGCGTCACTATGATTACACGCCCAATAGCAGCAAAATCGCTTGACAATGAAAGCGTGAGATGGTATTCTTATCTAAACAGATGGAGATAGGAATACCAATGCTACGGTTTGAGGAGAAAGCATGAGACGCTTTGGAACGCAAGGTCCCGTTCATCCAGAAAAAAACTATTCGGAGTTACGTGATTCCCGTTGTGCAGGAACGTCCCTCAAGCGAATCTCTTTTGGAGGCTTGAAATTTAAGAACAGTTGCAATGAGGTGTAAACATGCCAAAATTAGATATAAGAAACCTCTATTACATTACACATGTGGACAATCTGCCTTCCATTCTTGAAAAGGGGATTCTTTCTCTCGAGAAAATCGAAGAGGAACGTGTACACACCACTCACATTTATAACACAGAGATTGTCAATAGACGAAAAGAGAAAAACACACCTGACCGAAAAAGTCTGTGGAATTATGCGAACCTCTACTTTCAGCCGCGGAACCCAATGATGTATCGTGTTGTTCATGAAAAGAAAAAACGAGCCAAGGATTTGGCTGTCGTTCCTGTTACCATAAAAGTCTTACAAACACCTGGTGCTTTTATCACCGACGGAAATGCTGCCAATGATCCCACACAATTTTACACGCCTTCCGACGGTTTAAAAATGATTGAACAGCAATGGAAAATAGTACAGAGCGAGTGGTGGAACAACCTTGATGGATCAAAACGCAAAATTATGGCAGAATGCTTAGTACCTCAGAGAGTGGATCCGGAATTTATCAATTCGATTTACGTTGCTGACGAGGAAACACGATCAAGATTGTCTGCAATGGTAGGCTACCGTTCAATCTCTATTATTCCAGAACCTAAGATGTTCTTCCAGCCAAACAGACGAGATAAAATTGGAGATAATATTTCACTAATTGAAGGAGATATGTTTTTCTCTAATCTACAGACGTTAACAATTAGTGTTAACCTCGAAGGCGTTATGGGAAAAGGGTTAGCCTCGCGTGCCAAGTACCAATTTCCGGATGTTTATGTAGCATATCAGGATGCCTGCCGATCCAAACGTATCACAGCGACAAAGCCATATATCTATAAACGCGAGGGGTCATTGGATGAAGAATTAGCAGATTTCGGCACTGATCTTGCTACACCTAACGCTGTAAAATGGTTCCTGCTGTTCGCGACAAAGCGCAAGTGGAGAGAGAACTCACGATTAGAAGATATTGAAGGTGGCTTGGACTGGATACGCCGGAACTTTACAGAACAAGGCATTCAATCGCTTGCTATGCCTGCGCTCGGATGTGGTTTAGGCGGATTAAATTGGAAAGATGTAGGGCCGTTGATGTGTAAATACCTACACGGCATCGGTATTGATGTTGCGATTTATCTGCCAAGGGAACGTCCAATACCACGAGAGCATTTAACAGAATCGCACCTTCTTTCCCTCTAACGAACAATGGATAGGTACGTATATCCACTTGTCTCAATCACATTTGCACATAACTTTCGCGAGGTTCCTCTAAATCCGCAAGGACTTGCGAACCCACCTGCAGAAACTTTCCGTTCAGCATAATGAATTGAGACACCGATCCAGAAGCATCTCTCCGTAAAAAGAGGAACTCTCCAACAAACATAATATCTCCCGCTGACATCTCCGCTAAACCGTCATCGGAAATAAGGAACGTGTCTGTGGTGTCAGGTAATTCGACAGTGAAACCTGTCGCGAGCACATCGGCATCCGTCTCAACAACGATAGCAGAAATAATCGGATGCACCGTCATATCGGGTCTCATCGGAAATAGCAAGATGTTCAGCACACCCGGCGGTTCGCTGGTGCACCGATAGGTAACAGTGTCGGTATCTAACGCCACTGTGATGTCCGTCGTCCCTGTTGTCGAAATAAAGAGATTACTACGGTGTGCGTCCTGTGTCCACGTCTGTTCTGCCTCAACGTTAACATCACCATCAAAACGGAAAACCTGTTCCACTGTCTGCGCTTCTTCACCGAGTAAGAGATCGTGCAAGATGAAGTATTCGCCTTTGAGAGAAAAAATAACGCGTTTGTAGTGTACCGACAAATTCTGATACCAATTTTCGACGAAATCGAAGGCGGGGACAGTTATCCACCGAGAATCAAGTGCCTCGGATACCGATAGTTCGGAATCAACCATACGGACTGTGCACGTTGCCAGTTGCCGTTCGTGCGCGTGTAGGACGAGGCCGGATGTGTCTGGACTGTTGGATTCCGTCGATGGCTGTGTGTCGAAAAGCAGGTATTGCGCATCCGATTCCCAGTTATCTCTCATCACGTAGTAACCGGTCTCAGGGAGCGCGTAAGATGTGGTATCAGGATATGGAAAATCCTCGCGTTTGAAGTTGCTATCAACGATTTTGCAGAGTTCAATAGCATCAAAATTGGAGTTTGGAAGCCGCCCGAGTGGCGGAAACGTGTAATCGGGTTTGCTCAAATGGATGCACGTCGCCACCAGTTTTTTAAGAAACGTTTCCATCTCTTCAAAATCATGGGGACGCGCCGTCGTCTCCGCATGAACCGATAGGAACCTTACGAAATGACTGATCGCCTCAACTTGGACGCGCAACGTCCGATCCTTATGAAAACCATCAACGTGGAAGAAGGCCTCCGCTATCCACTGATAGCGGTGCAGTGCCAATTTATGGAAATGCTCACTCCATCGGAATTCCGGAAACAGACACGCAGCGATACCGATCTCTGTCGTCGCAATGATAGCTGGTGTCGGCTGGATAGACAACCGAAGTAGACATTCGATATAGGTTTTAGCAGTCGTGTAGTCAGATACGGCAGAATCGGGATTGCAAGTCGCCACGACAAAGTCGGTGTATGCAGATTTCGCGGTATCTATGTCGTCTGATAGGATAGCGGTTTTCACGGCTTCGAGTCCCGGAAAATTTAAGTTGAGAGCGTGAAAGAAATCGCTATCGCTTAAGGGGAAGTTAAATTGAGTTTCAATTAGAATATTCCGTTTGAGAACGCTATTATAAGTCTCAACGGTGGATGCCAAGATCGGTAGATTTCGTTCATTCGCGAGTGAAAAGGCAGCATCAATTGGCAGGATGAGATGCGAATCCGATGGGGTTGGTGCGACCTCTGAAAGTACTGCCGAAATTCTTCCGAATCCAGCGAGTCGCCAAAGTTCGGACTGTGGTAGCGACGCACAGATGCAGCCTGCAAGTGCCAAAGCACTTCCAGCTTCCAATCTCGGACGCGGATCGCCATCAGGATATACATAGAGGTAGACAGTATGCTCTAATAGGATGCGTGCAAGTTCGCGATACCCAAATTCGTTGAGCGGTTCATGCGCAGCGATCGCGACCGCCTCAATGACCCGCGACGCGACGGATTCTAACCGCCACGCGGGATGTTGTGGCATAAATACCGTCGGGGTCGGATTTGCTTCAGCGAATGTGAGGAGTTCTTCAATGTCGGCGATCGGCTCAAATTGATCGATAACGGGTAAATTTCGCGCCGCAAGTTCTTCGGCAAGTAAGTGGACATGTTCAGTTCGGAGTGTCGTCCATTTTTCTAAGCACATGTCATGCCTCAACTCTAACAGGATGAAGTTAGGAGATATAAAAAACGGGGTGGTAGAAACCACCCCGTTTGGTATTTCATTGAACCGTGGGTTTTAGGCTGCCAACGCTGAAACCGCCGCGTCTTCGCTATCGAAATGTTCAAAGTGTCTGACGAGCCGGTTAAGAACAATCAGATTTTTGATCTGTTTACCGACGTTGACAACTCCGATACGTCCTTTCTTTCGAGCGACAGCGGCCCGTGCTCCCATGAGAGCACCGAGTCCTGAGCTGTCAACTCTACTGACATTCTCAAAATTGATGAGAATGCGGGGAACTTCAGAGGCTTCTATTTGCGGCGAGAGCACTTCCCATAATTCTGACGATGCGGTTCCCATGATTTTTCCGTTAGGTTCCAAAATTGCGATGCCGTTTTCTTTGCGAATTTTCGTAATCATGATTTTTCTCCTGATTTCATTTTACGAGTGTATTTTTTTGCTTTCTTACTTTTTACAATTTAAACGTTTAATTTTCTATCTTTGTTTACTTTAGTCTGACATCATCAGAAAAAGTTCGTTTATTATGTGGTTTTGAGTTGCCGGTTTTCAGGAGGACCGGTTGAAAATAGAGGGAAAGTTTTAACAATCCCTCTTGCTATTTCACCGAACTGTGGACTTAGGTGGACAATTCTGAAATTGCTTCATCTTCACTGTCAAAGTGCTCGAAGTGGTTGACGATTCGGGTAACGACAATCAGATTACTGATCTGTTTAGCGACGTTGATGACCCCGATACGTCCTTCCTTGCTATTTGCAAGTGCGCGTGCACCCAGCAGCGAACCGAGCCCCGAGCTGTCCATCATGTTGACATTCTCAAAATTGATCAGAATACGCGGGGTATCGGATGCCTCTATCTGTGCCGTCAGCACTTCACGGAGATCCGATGCTGCAGCTCCCATCATCCTCCCACTCGGTTCCACAATTGTAACACCATTTTGCTGGCGAACTTCTATTGACATATTCCTCCTCCTTATTCACTGCCAAAAACATTAGAGTGTTAACTTAACTTCTGTTTTTATTATATACGATTTGAACATTAATTGCCAGTCTCATTATTTAAACGCTCATCATCAGGCAAAGGTTCAATTCTAGTTCATTTTTAGAATTCGCTAAGTTTTAGAGAAACCGCACCAAATGGCTACGCGAAGGTTAAACGTATTCTTCGATATTTTCTTCAATTTTTTCTCGACATCCTGTAGAAGTAACCTATAACCCTGATTTTGGGTGCGAATCGAAAAAATAATTTGACACAATCAAAAGATTATGTGATAATTCCATCTATCATAGACAATTTTTTATTCTCTGCGCTGTTATAGCGCGATTTTTCACAGTTCAAAGAAAGGAAAACTTGATAATGGCAGTTACATTTCACCATGTTCATCTTCGATGCGAAGACCTTGAAGGCGCGATTCGCTATTACGAAGAGATGTTTGACGGAAAGGTTATTGAAGTTGGCGAGGCGCGCGGCCTAAAAATTGTACGGATGGAAATCGGCGGAGAACGGATCTTCCTCTCCCCAAAACTCGGTGACATGGAAGTCGAGGATACGACCGGCAATCCGCGTTGGGGCGTCTATCAACTCGCTTTCACCGTAGAAGATCTGGACGCAGAAGTCGCAAGACTCCAAGCGAAAGGGGCAGAGCTCGAAGACCTGAAACCCGAAGGACTGATGATGGCGTTCTTCAAGGGACCCGACAACGTTCAGATCGAACTCATTGAGGCTTAGCGTCGGCGAAGTAAATCGCGCAGGTGCTTCCTATGAAATTCAGTGAACTCTTCCATACAATTCAAGGTGAAGGGCAGCTCATCGGTGTCCCCTCCGTTTTTTTTCGGACGAGTTATTGTAACCTGAGATGTGTCTGGTGTGATACACCTTATACATCTTGGGACCCTGAAGATCGGGACATCACCGTTGCTGAAAGTGTCACCGCAATTACACAATACGGATGTAAACACGTCGTTATTACCGGTGGTGAACCGTTTATTCAGTCGGAAGCGTTGATAGAACTTTGTCGTGAACTCGACGCGCGGGGACACCACATTACAATTGAGACGAACGCTACACGTTTCGTTAAAGTCGCTGCGCATCTCATCTCGATGAGTCCGAAGCTGCGGAACTCCAATCCACCGACAGATGATCGATTTTTCAAGCGGCACGAACGAGATCGCATCCGTCCGGAGGTTATCCGTAAGTTCCTTGACGCGTATCCGTGCCAAGTTAAGTTTGTGGTTGATACGCCTGAAGATTTAACTGAAATTCAAGCACTACAGACAGGTATCGGGATCCCTGCCGAGGCAATTTTATTGATGCCGCAAGGAACGACACCTAGTGTGCTACACCGGAAACAGGAGTGGTTGGTCGATCTCTGCAAAGAGAACGGGTATCGCTATTCGCCGCGTGTACATGTCGATATTTGGGGTGATAAACGTGGGGTCTGAGTTTATGCGTTCGCAAATCACACCGAAAACCGAGTGCGGAGCCGAAAATGAAATATGACGTTCTACTGAAAGGGGGCACTGTCATTGATGCTGCTCAGGGATTGAATTCGGTGCGCGATGTCGCTATTGCTAACGGTGCTATCGCAGCAATTGAAACGGATATCCCCGAAGATGCAGCAGCGCATACCGTCTCTGTTAAAGATAAATACGTGACCCCGGGACTCGTGGATATCCATACCCACGTCTATTACGGCGTAACAACGTGGGGTATCAGACCCGACGCCGTTTGCATGACAGCAGGAACGACCACAGTTGTGGATGCTGGCAGCCCAAGTTGGGCGACCTTCCCCGGTTTCCGTGAGTTTATCGCTGAACCTGCTCGAACGAACGTCCTTACTTACATCCATATCTCCGGGATCGGGCTTGTCTATGGACCGGTCGGCGAAATGTTCGATATGGCTTACGCCAATCCGGCTCGCGTCGCGGAAACGCTACAAAGAAACCGAGATATCACCGTCGGGGTCAAGGTCCGTCAAGGGAAGGGACAGGTCGGCGATAATGGTGTTGAACCGCTGAAACGCGCGATTGAAGCCGCCGAGCGTGCTGGCACATCTGTCATGTGCCATATCGGTGCGGGTGTTCCGCTCCCCGATATTTTGAGACTCTTGCGTCCGGGCGATGTGATTACACACTGCTTCCAAGGGAACGGCGATAACATTGTTGACGAAAAGGGACGAATCATCCCCGAAGCATGGAAAGCGCGTGAAGACGGTATCATCTTTGATGTCGGACACGGTGCCGGTAGTTTCCATTATGAAATCGCACAACGTGCGATGGAACAAGGATTCATATCCGATGTTATCAGCACCGATTTACACACCGGAAATATCAACGGTCCCGTCTACGATCTACCGACAACGTTGTCGAAGTTGATGCATTTAGGGGTGTCCCTTGAAGATGTAATTAACAAAGCAACCTTCAGTGCAGCAAAGGCTATCGGACGTGCGGAACAACTCGGCAATTTGCGAGTCGGCACGACTGCCGATGTTGCAGTTTTTGAAGTGCTTGAAGGTGAATTCGAGTTCTTTGACGCACACGGAACAAAATTTATCGGAAATCAGAAGTTGAAGGCAGCATTAACAATACGCGAGGGAAAAATCTAAACAGTGTCTATTGCAAACACACTGAGAAAAAAACATAAATCTACGGACATTGTGGTGGTCCGAAACAAAAAATAACATGGCGAATACAATAAACAGAAAACTGAGTGGCTGCTACAGAAGACTTTTAACTTTTTTGTTGGTAATTATAGCAGGCGGTTTACTTTTCGGAGTGCTGGTTTATCGACAAGTCGGTGGAGCTGAAGGGGCACGCTATTGGATGGCAAAACACGCACTCGGTAATATAGAAAAGCGTCTTAATTCAGCGGAACGAAGACCTGACGGTATCGCGGAAGAGCAGATCGTTGAAAGTTTTCAGAACGTCCGTGAAGCGATCGAGAACCGACAGGTTAATCTCATGTCCCTGTATGCAGTCATGAAAGACTATCAGAACGAGTTTCATGTAAAAAAACCGTCAACACCGGAAACTCAGGAATTCCTCCTTAAACTTGAAGGTACAATCCGTGAGGACACTGGTGCCGAAAAATGACACTAAATTCGACAGACAGCAGATTTTTGGAATATGTCTAATTGAACTTTAGGCAGAAAGATCGGTTATTATCTCCCGAATCCGGTTCGTGTAAACGTCATCGCTTAAACGCGTGCCAGTAATATGTGCCATAGCACTTCGGAATCTCTTTTGTGGATCGCCCCACGCCTCAAGTAGCATTCTGCTTTCGGTAGCATCGGGCTGCGCAACGGCTCGCAACAATTGGTCAACAACTGATAAGTAAAATAACAGATGATGCCCGTCAACTCGCGCAGTGAGTTCGTCAAGCGGACAGGTCTCACGATGCGTGCTTACCCACTCGGCATAAGTGTGGACAAGCTCCTTGTCCAAAAGACAAATAAAATTACCTGTTTCAGATGGCGAGACGAGGAAAGCACCGATACTATTGAGTCGCTGCACGAGGCGCATCTCTTGCCAATTCCAACCGATACTGGCGAAGTCAATAAAGAACGCGGATTCCTCGCGAATAACGATATTTCGGGCATTGTTGTCGAGGCTGCCGAGTGTTGTCGGAGCCCCCTGTAGACGGTTAGCGAACCCATCCCACGCGTCCGCGAACGTCCCTTCTTCAATCAATGACATCGGTTTATTACTAAGATGTGAGAGATAACCGACGACTTTTTTGCCTCGCGCCAGTAAGTCCTGTAGGATCGCTTGTGCATTAAAGCTAAAGACGTAAGGCGCGAGTTGTGCCGCGTGCGTCATAAAACAGGTCTCAATCTTGTACACTTCCTGGAGGATTTTGAACAAAAGAGGTGTCAAATCTTGAGAGGACTTCTCGCGGTGCTGTGCAAGTGCGTCAAGCGTAGATTCACCACACCACTCTAAGAGGAGTGCGTGGTGGTGCTCTGACTTCCAGAGGAGTTGTGGTACTCGGCAACCATTATGATATAAGAGTTCAAGAACGGTTGCTTCAATCTGGAGCGGTGTCCATCCTGCCTCAACGACGGGTGTGGTAATGTCGTGTTGTTTCAGGAGGTAGTATTTGCTGCCGAGCCTCAATCTACAGACATTGTGTCTCCGTCGTGTGCCGTGCTGGATCGGTTCAAGTTCAAGAGCGTCGATATCCGTTTTGAAATGCGTAGCGATGTGCTTTATGAGATGTTCCACCGTTTCCTCCTGGGTCAATTATACCACAAAAATCGCTTGAATTCTATATTTTTTCAGTGGTTATCAGTTTTCAGGTCTAATAGAAACACCGTTGAAATTGTCTTGACATTTACCTAAAATCCGTGTTATAAGATTAAACTTGAAATACGACCGTTTCTGTGGTAAAATATTTATAACACTTTTGATGAACGTGGGTTCATCAGAATTTTGGACTTTAAACACTGAAAACGACACACCTCTCGATTTGCACAGCGGGTTCTCTCATGTTGGGAGTCTGATGCAAATATGAAGGAGGTGGATGCGAAAACCCGGTAGAAGCAGGCTCGCTTCTACAAACTTAGGAGGTTTTTTTTGGCAGTTACAATGAAAGAACTCCTCGAATGCGGAGTTCATTTTGGACATCAAACCCGTCGCTGGAATCCGAAGATGGCGGAGTACATCTTCGCTGAGCGTAACGGGATCTATATTATTGATCTGCAGAAGACGTTACGGATGCTGCAGAGTGCGGCAGACTTCGTGCAAGATATCGCTGCGAAGAGAGGTGGCGTGCTATTCGTCGGTACAAAACGGCAATCACAAGAAGCAGTCCAAGATGAAGCGGAGCGATGTGGTATGTATCACGTGAATCACCGCTGGCTTGGTGGTATGCTTACCAATTTCCAGACGATCCGGCGTAGTATTAACCGGTTGGATAAATTAGATGCCGATGAAGAGAGTGGACTCTTTGAAAGAATACCAAAAAAAGAGGTTATGAATCTACGGCGCGAGAAAGGTAAGCTGAGTAATAACCTTAGCGGTATCAGAGAGATGAAAAGACTTCCGGAAGTCGTCATCGTAACCGATACGCGTAAAGAGCACACAGCTATCGCTGAAGCCAATAAATTGGGGATCCCCATCATTGCCATCGTTGACACGAATTGTGATCCGGATCCGATTGATTTGCCGGTTCCGGGTAACGACGATGCGATCCGTTCGATCCGTCTTATCTGCTCAGTTTTGGCTGAAGCGGTGATTGAAGGGCGTGGCGAAGCCTCGGAAGGGGCGGAGAGTGAGCAGGATTCAGCGCATCCCGAAGTTGCCCAGCGAATAAGTGATCCTCAAGAAGCAGAGCGGCATGAAAAAGAAGGTGCCACTTTACTTGAAGAGGAGGAGTTGTCATCGGAACCTGAAGCGATCGGTGACAGCGAACAACGTCAGGCACGCGCACCGCGACAACACCGGCGAGGTCGTGCACCGCGACGATAATCCCAATACCAGTTATTTGCGGCAATCAGTACCCAGTACCCAGTGGCCAGTAACCAGTTAAGAAGGCTTCGGATGACACAATGTTTCTTTTCTGGTAACTGGTAACTGGTAACTGGTAACTTGAAAGCCATAAATATTAAGCAGATCAGGTGCAGTGAGAACACGCGATGTGTGATATAGATTATCACCTCGCCTATTGAACAATAATACATTCAGTGGAGGATAGATGACTATCACAGCAAAGATGGTTAGCGAGCTCCGTTCGCGTACAGGCGCGGGGATCATGGACTGCAAAAAGGTGCTTGCAGAAACGAATGGAAACATTGACGAAGCAATTCAGAGACTTCGGGAGAAAGGTCTAAAAGCTTCTGAAGTCAAAGCGGGTAGAGCGACCGAAGAAGGATTAATTATTTCCTACATCCACCCGGGCAGTCGTGTCGGTACGTTAGTTGAACTGAATTGTGAGACAGATTTCGTCGCGCGGACGGAGCAATTCCAGGAACTCGGCAAAGAGATCGCTATGCAAGTTGCAGCAGCAAAACCGAAATACCTGAAACAGGAAGATGTCCCCGCCGAAGCCCTTGAATCGGAAAAAGCGATCCTGAAAGCACAAGCCGAACAAGAGGGTAAACCTGCACATATCGCTGAACGTATCGTTGAAGGACGTATCTCCAAATTCTATTCGGAGACCTGTCTACTTCAACAACCGTATATTCGCGATACCGATAAAACCATCGAGACCCTTGTAAAAGACGCTATTGCCCAATTAGGTGAAAATATCGTCGTCAGACGCTTTGTCCTTTATGTTCTTGGACAGTCATAGAACCAAGCAGTTATAAGTACGGATTTCTACGAAATAGCCGTCAGCCTTCAGCCGTCAGCAGTCAGATAGAGACTTTTGATTAAACGAACCCCTCTTTGCTGACTGCTGATAGCCGATAGCCGTTTAACTGAAAGGCGTACTCGCCGTACTGTTAACTGCGTACTCGCTTATAGGAAACAATCAGATGCAACAGATACTTCAACAGGCTGAATCCCGGATGAAGAAGACAGTTGAAGTAACGGCGGAAAAATTGTCGCATGTGCAAACGGGGCGCGCAACGCCAGCACTTTTGGACCAGGTTACTGTTACGTACTACGGTACGAAAAGCCCGCTGAGCCAAGTCGGTACGATTACGACTCCCGAACCGCGTCTCCTTGTGATTCAACCGTGGGATAAAGCCCTAATTACGGAAATCGAGAAAGCCATTGCGCATTCGGATTTGGGGTTCTCAACGAACAACGACGGAAACGTTATCCGAATCTTGGTGCCTGAACTAACAACTGAACGTCGGACAGAACTAACGAAAGTTGTCCGTAAACTTGCCGAAGAAGGTAAGGTCGCCATTCGGAATATTCGCCGTGATGCCAACGATGCCGTAAAAAAACTTGATGGTGGAGATACTGGCGGCGGTGGTAGAAATAAAGGTCGAGGTGGCGATAAGAAGAGAGGCAGTGCAGACCCTGTCCAGCAGCTTACGGATACGTATGTCAATAAGATCGACGAATTGACGGAGGCGAAAGAAACTGAATTATTAGAAACTTAAACAGTAACCAGTAACCAGTACGCTACGCTTGCAGTAACCAGTTAAGAGGTGTACGGATAACACAGTGTTTTCTTTAACTGGTTACTGGGAACTGTTAACTGGAAACTGGGAACCAGAAACTATGTTTTGGCGGAGAGCCTTGAGTGTAGTTGTGTTGATGCCGCTAATCCTACTCATTATCTATTGGGGGGATTGGCTCTACGTACTCGTTGTATTGGTTGCTATGTCAATGATGCAAGTTGAGTACTGTCGGCTCGCACAACACTTCACTGAAAAATTAAATCCGGTGATGCCAGCACTCTTGACAGGTGTGTTCTGTCTGTTAGCATACTTCTTGCCTACTTTGACAAGGTCTCTACCTGTCTCAGCCGTAACCTTTAGTTTCTTCACTTTCGTCTTTATTTATGTTTTCGCCGAAAGTATCTTCAGAGCAAAAGTTGACGGTGAGTTAATCAGAGTTACACTAAAATTAACCGGCATTTTAACCATCGGTTGGGTATTAGGTTATCATCTTATCTTGCTCCGAAATGCTGAACCCGTTGGTCGGCATCTCATCTTCTTACTGATCGGCACAGTTTGGTGTAGCGATACCGGTGCGTACCTTGTGGGTGTCGCCTTCGGCAAACACAAACTCGGTACGCCGGTCAGCCCTCGGAAAACAGTTGAGGGAACTATCGGCGGCTTGGTCGTAGGCACCTTAATCGGTTTTCTGCTCGGGGTGTCCCTTTTAAAAGGCACACTGTCTTGGGCAAATGCCGTTTTCATTGGACTTTTGTTGAGTGTGCTTGGACAACTCGGAGACCTCAGCGCATCACTTATGAAACGGACAGCTGGGGTCAAGGATTCTGGAGATGTAATTCCGGGCCATGGTGGTTTTATTGATCGCTGCGACAGTCTGATTTTCAGTACACCTGCCCTTTATTACTATTGGGAATTGACAAAACATTTGGCATAATTAGCCATCGGCAAAGAAGCAATCGGCAAAGAGCGGTTCTATTCATCAAAGGTTTTCTTTCTTACCGATAGCCGACAGCCATTCTTAAAACATGAAACAAATCGCCATACTCGGTAGCACGGGTTCAATTGGGAAAAATGCTCTCAGCGTTGTTGAAACACATTCTGACCAGTTTGAAGTCGTCGGACTTGCGGCGAACCGAGACGTTGATACTCTCGAACAACAGATCCGAAGGTATCGCCCCGCGCTGGTGGCATTGAATGAACCCTCTGCAGCAGATATACTCCGCACACGCATCCGAGACATCAATGGGACAGAAGTACTCGCTGGTACAGAAGGTCTTCAAGCCGTCGCCACGATGCCGCAAGCGATACAGGTCTTAGATGGAATGGGTGGGAGCGCAGGACTTTTACCGACACTGGCTGCGATTAACGCCGGTAAAGACATCGCTTTTGTGAATAAAGAGGTCATGGTGATGGCAGGCGCACTTGTGAATGCAGCGGTCGAAGCAAATGGCGTTAACTTAATACCGATAGATGGTGAAATGAGTGCTATCTTTCAGTGTTTGGAAGGCGCACGCGACCGACAAGCAGAGATTCATCGACTCCTGATTACTGCATCCGGCGGCCCGTTCCGAAAAGTATCGAAGGCGGAACTCTATTCTGTGACACCCGAACAAGCGTTACAGCACCCGAATTGGAAAATGGGGCAGAAAATTACGATCGATTCCGCAACGATGATGAACAAAGGACTTGAAATCATTGAAGCGAAGTGGCTATTTAATATAGAACTCTCAAAAATAGATGTCGTTGTCCACCCGGAGAGTATCGTCCACTCTATGGTAGAATGGACTGACGGTTCCACACTTGCACAATTGGGCCCCACAGATATGCGTATTATGATTCAATACGCTTTAACGTATCCGCGTAGGCTCTCTGCCCCAGTGCCACGTTTAGATTTACAGGAGGCCCGTACATTAAATTTTGAACCCGCTGACTTTGACAAATTCCCGTGCCTCTCGCTCGCGTATACCGCTGCAGATGTCGGTGGTACGCTCCCTGTAGTTCTGAGCAGTGCTGATGAAGCCGTCGTAGCAGCGTTCCTTAACGCTGATATCGGATTCATGGATATACCGGCTATTCTCGGACGTGTAATGGACCAGCATGTGGTGACAACGGAACCGACACTCTCAGACATCCTTGAAGCCGATCAGTGGGCAAAAGCAACTGCACGTTCACTTATAAAAAATCACACAAGAAACAGTTACCAGTTACGAGTTAACAGTTAAAAGACGTTGTGGAACAGCGTGTTGTCTTTAACTGGGTCCTGGAAGGCGTATCCGCCCGCCGTACTGGTTACTGACGCATCGGTCTTGTGAAAGCGTATTACGAAGCCTGTAGCCTGAAACGAAGTGGAAGGCGGATTTAAGAGGGGAACGTTATTACCGAGACCGGCTTGATTAACCGCAAGGAAAATTTAAAATATGGAATTCTTCATTGACCTAATCAGCTCCGTTTTTCCTTACATCAGAGCGGTAGTTCTCGCTATTATTCCGCTCGGTTTTCTAATTTTTATCCATGAACTCGGACACTTTTGGGCCGCGAAGCGGTGCGGTATTAAAGTAAATACATTCTCCATTGGCTTCGGTCCGAAACTGTTTGGATTTCAGCGGGGTGAAACGGAATATAAAATCGCCCTGCTCCCATTTGGTGGATATGTCCAGATGGAGGGTGAGAATCCAAGTGAACAGACCGGTGCTCCCGGTGAATTTGCGAGTGCTTCGATCGGCAATCGCGCATTTGTTGTCGCAGCGGGGCCTGTTGTTAATCTTCTATTTGGTATTTTGGTGTACTGGATTGTTTTCGCTACAGGACTTAACACACACGCTTCACGGCTCATCGGTGGCTTAACAGGCATGCCACTCGGTGAGAAAGAGGATGTCCAGATCGGTTGGGTCGCTGATGATGGCGCAGGTGCTATCGGTGGACTGATGCCGGGCGATACCCTCGTTTCCGTCAACGGCGATCCGATCCGCCATTGGTCCATCTTTCAGACACGTGTGCTTACGAGTGCCGGTAAGGATTTGGAACTTATTGTTGAACGCGATGGGGCTCCACTAACGCTCTTTGTTAAACCGGATGCTATGCCGAGTGTCAGAGGCGATATGGGTGAAATCCGTGTGAGCAGCGGAAGCGAGACGGTTGTACATAAGGTCAGAGCAGGAAGCCCCGCCGCAGAAGCCGGAATTCAGGACGGCGATCTCATTGTCAGCATCAACGGTGAGAACCTCCATAACGTCCCATACTTCGGTTATGGTGTCTGGCATCCTTCAGAAAACTGGATTGATGAGAAATATAAAGCACTGCATAAACAGATCAACGAAAACCGAGACGCTTTGGTGCTTGGGATTCGCCGTAGCAGTGAGACGCTGACGCTCGAAATGCCGGTAGAATGGAGCGTGATCGCAAGCGTCCAAGAAGATAGTATCGCTGAAGCAGCTGGTATTCAGAATGGAGATGTTCTTCTTACACTTAACGGAGAACCGATAGACGCAGCGACGCTCTATAAACGACTCAATACAACAGCAAACCAACCCATCGACATCGATTTGATGCGGAATGGCAACCCGAAAACAGTTATTCTTTCAAACGAGATGGAAAGTTCAGAAACAGACCCAGAGGCAGCCTTGTTCGGATTGATGTGGGAGACTTCTCTCAGTGGGATGCAGCTCGCACCGAAAACGGCACCGCTGCCGGAATACGGTCTCGTTGATGGGTTCGGGAAAGGTCTTGAAGCGACGTGGCTGACCTTTACAGCCGTCGGTAGAACGTTACAACAGTTGATTGGTGGTGAGGTCTCACCGAAACACCTTGCGGGGCCAATCGGCATTGCGAACGCAACGAGTAACATGTTTAACCGGCTCGGACTGAGCAGTTTGGTCTTTTTCATCGGGTTTATCAGCATCAATCTCTGCATCGTCAACCTGTTACCGATTCCGATCGCTGACGGTGGGCAGCTGCTATTCTTCGCTGTTGAGAAAATCCGTGGTAAACCGATGCCACGCAGAGCGCAAGAGATCGTTCAACAGGTTACCATTGTCCTCCTTATCGCGTTTTTCTTATACGTTACTTGGTTCGACGGCATGTCTTTGATTGATGATCTGCGAAACTAATTTAGACAAATCTCGGTGCCCCTTCCCAGTAACGGGTGGGGACCCCGGTTTCAAACCACACTTGTCGAACCTGAGGACTACCACCAATGGATACTGACGACCTTAGAAAATCGTACATAGAAATTGTTGCAAGTGTGAGGGAATACATGGAAGAACAACTTCAACTCGGCTTCTCAGAAACAGAACTGCGTGAACCAGAAAAGAAATTGCCGTATGCGGACTTTGACCTACCGAGCCTAACTGCAGACGCTGAAGGTTGCACCAAGTGTGCGCTGCATGAGACACGGAACAGTGTCGTCTTTGGTGTCGGAAACACGAGTGCCGACCTCATGTTCATCGGTGAAGCACCGGGTGCTGATGAGGATCGACAAGGAGAACCTTTTGTCGGCAGAGCGGGTCAACTGCTAACACAGATCATTGAGGCGGGAATGAAACTTAAGCGGTCGGATGTCTACATCGCCAATATACTCAAGTGTCGTCCCCCCGGTAACAGGAATCCCGCACCGGACGAAGTTGAAACCTGTAGTCCTTATTTAATCCGTCAGATAGAACTGATTCAACCGAAGGTGATTGTTGCACTCGGCAGCTTTGCAGCGCAGATGCTGCTCGGCACAAAAACAGGTATAACGCGACTTCGCGGTGAATTCCATGATTGTAAGGTCGTTGGACTTAACTTCCCGCCACATAAGAAACCGCCAATTGTTATGCCGACTTTTCATCCCGCATACCTCCTCAGAAACCCGAATGCCAAGCGCGATGTCTGGGAAGACATACAACAGGTCATGGCTATTTTAAATGGTTAATAGTTATAAGTTATAGGTTATAAGTTAAGAGGTTTATTGTTACGAAGCACTCTTAACTTATAACCTAAAGCGAAGCGTACTAAAAACCAACAACTATTAAAAAATTAATTATGCGTTATGCAAACGTTGCTTTTCCGCTATCAGTGAATCAGGTGTTTACCTACAGCGTACCGTCGCGATTGGACGCGGTTTTGCAACCGGGTGTCCGCGTATTAGCACCGTTTCGCAGGACGAAACAGGAAGGCGTTGTCGTTGAACGGATTGACGAAACTGACCTCGCCCCTAAACTCATCAAAAATATCTCTGCATGCCTTGATGAGACCCCAATGTTCTCCGGTGAGATGCTTTCCCTAACGAAATGGATGGCAGACTACTATGTCTGTCCATGGGGGATCTCACTATTTTGCGCCGTGCCCGCTGCCGTACGAAGCCAGAAAAAAGAGCAGGTACGACTCCTCCCCGAAGCCCCATCTCCGATCGGAAAAGTTCAAAAAAAAATCGTTGCCCTTCTGGAAGCGGAAGGAATCTTGTCTGTGAACCAGCTTGCCAGACGTGCCGGTATGAGTCCGCAGGAGGTCCGTCCGAGGATAACAGCACTCCTTGAGAAAGAGATCGTTACACTTGACGTTACCCATAAACCGAAAGCCTCCACGCAGGTAGCCACAGTTGCATCTTTAGCTTTACCAGCCACTGATATTGAAGCGGAAATTGCGCAACTCAAAGGGAACACATCGGATTCATCTAACCGTCACCATGCTGCTGATGTCAAACGTGCAGAGGTACTACAACTTCTACTCGAAGAAGGTTCACCTTTGGCGACAGCGGGTTTAGCAAAACGGGTGAGTGCAAGCGTTTCGATCTTACGGACCCTTGAAAGGCGCGGGATTATTCATATTGCACAAGCACAGACAGTGCGTAATCCAATGAGTTCCGAATCGGTTGCCCCGACGCAACCGCTCCATTTAAATTCGGCACAATCCGCAGCGTTGGCAGAAATTCGGGAAACCCTATCGTTGCAAGCTATGAAACCCGCCGCGAACGGTAACAGTCCACTCATTTTTCTGCTGCACGGCGTAACAGGGAGCGGAAAAACTGAGGTTTACATGCAGGCGATGGCAGAAGTGCTTGAGAACGGCAAATCTGTTATTGTGTTGGTCCCAGAGATTTCGCTCACACCGCAAACGGCATCGCGATTCGTTGGACGGTTTGGAGAACGGGTTGCGTTGCTCCATAGTCGGCTGAGTGACGGTGAACGCTATGACCAGTGGCACCGTATCCAAAAGGGAGAAGCCGATATCGTTATCGGACCGCGCTCCGCGATCTTTGCCCCTGTCCAGAAACTCGGAATGTTGATTATAGACGAAGAGCATTCCGATTCCTATAAATCGGATACTGCGCCGCGCTACCACGCCCGCGAAGTCGCACAGAAACGGAGTGAACTCGCGAATTGCCCTGTCATATTTGGGAGCGCAACCCCGTCGCTTGAGAGTTTCCATCAGGCACAGAATCGGAGTTATCGGCTGCTAAGTCTACCCGATCGCGTGTTTGATAGAAAGATGCCCGATGTTCACATCGTCGATATGCGCAGTGAATTAAAAAAGGGGAACCGAACGATCTTTTCATATCGACTCCGAAGTTCTATTGAGACGAGTCTCGTCCGACAGGAACAAATCATCCTATTTCTGAATCGACGCGGACATTCAACTTACGTCTTCTGTCGAAACTGTGGCTATGTTGAACAGTGTGACAGCTGCTCAATATCGTTGACCTATCACCGTCAAACGGCGCAGCTGACTTGTCATCACTGTGGTAAAACACGTTCTCCACATCAGGTCTGTCCACAGTGTGGCAGTGAGGCGATCCGTTTTTTCGGTGCTGGCACTGAAGCGGTCGAACAAGAAGTGCGCAAAGCGTTTCCGAACGCGCGTGTGATGCGATTTGACGCGGATTCAACTGCCCGGAAAAACGCGCATCAACAGATTCTGGAGGCGTTCAGACAACAGAAGATTGACATTCTGATAGGGACACAGATGGTGTCAAAAGGATTGGACTTCCCGAACGTTACACTTGTTGGGGTTATCGCGGCGGATACCGCTTTGAACCTACCTGATTTCCGAGCGAGTGAGCAGACGTTCAGCCTCCTGACACAGGTTGCGGGACGTTCCGGCCGTGCAGAGCTTGAAGGTCAGGTTATCCTGCAGACCTATATGCCTGAACACTACTGCATCAAATCAGCGCAGCAGCACGATTATATCGGTTTTTATGCACAGGAGGTAGAGGCGCGCGGTGCGTTGCGCTATCCGCCGTTCTCGCACGTCGCAATGCTCCTACTTCGTGGCACGGACGAAAAAGAGGTTATTGAGGGTGCGCATACGGCGCGAGCACAACTTGAGATTTGGCAGGAGGATCAAGCGGTTTCTGATGCCGAACCCGCAACGATAGAGATCCTCGGTCCCGCACCGGCACCCCTGACAAAAATCGAAGGTAAATTTCGGTGGCACCTTCTGCTCCGAAGTGCTAACCCTGAAAAAATGAGTCAACTCCTTAAACGTTTCACAGACGAACCGCCGTCTACAATATCAAATGCTATTGAATTTGTGGTAGATATCGATCCAACTAATATACTCTAAAAATAGTTACCAGTGGCCAGTAACCAGTGGCCAGTTAAGAGGCATTCGGATAACACAACATCTCTTTTCTGGTAACTGGTAACTGGTAACTGGTAACTGATTACAAGGAATTAACAATACATGGGTAACCGGATATTTGAAAAGCTTGACGATACAGACTTACTTGCTCAACGTCCGATCTTGGTTTTTGCGGCGGACCCACTCGCCTCCGCTGGCATTAAAGGACTCGGACAGGTGCAGCATCCAAAACCACACTACCGTACACATGCAGAGTTTTTGCAGCTTCAGCGCGATCTCGTCTCCGATGGGCAGCTCGATGGACTCCTGATGACACCCGCCGATGCAGAAACACTGGCACTTGAGGAAAACCTATTTGAGGAGACACCAATCACACCGATCGTCCGGATGAACTCGGAAACCGCTATCTGGAACCCGCGGTTCGGGGTCTATACCTCACGGCCGTCAATGCCGTTTCAGACGGTATTCCCTGAAGACATGCAACGTTATTGTGAGGCACTCATCGGTCCTGCGCTGGAATGCAGGGTTAACCTTGGGTTGTATTCCATCACACTCAACAACGACCCGATCGCCGATGAGCGGATGTTGCAATCGTACGTGCAATTCGCGCATGTTGTCGGCGAGATTGAAGGATTTGATCATCTTTTAGAGGTCTTTTTACCGAACGTTAAACTCCCTGGGATGGACGATGAGAAGCGCGGTATGTACGTCGCTGATTCTATTGTCCGGACAATGAGTTACCTCCGAAAACACCAACGTCCACGTTTTATCAAGACTGCCTATACAACTGCCGATGTCTGGAATGAGTTGTGTCAATTCGATACGACGTTGGTCATTGGCGCGTTGGGGGGGGCTCGCCAGAATGCGCGTAGTACATTCGCTTTGGCACACAATGTTGTCAGTAACGGGGGACGCGCGATCTTGTTCGGACGGACTATTTTCGGCGAAGATGACCCGATCGGTTTTGTGCAATGTCTGCGTCGTGTCCTTGACGGTGAGGAAGACGCGCAGAACGCACACGCCTCGTATCAGAAGATACTGCGGGGTTCGCGTCCGAATTAGTAATAACCCTTTGTCGGCGCGCTGACAAGCGCGCCGTCCTATTACAATAAGGCAGGAGGTACCCGAATGCACCAGCAAACGTCAGAAAAGCCACGTATTCTCCTGCTCCTTCCGACACGCACGTACCGTGCGACCGACTTCCTCGAAGCCGCTCTGAAACTCGATGTTGAAGTTGTCGTCGCATCCGAGGCGGCGGCGACAACGGCTGACCTCTCACCGCGGCACACACTTGTGCTTGACTTCAGTGCGCCACCCGTCGCGACGGAAGCCATTCTTGAATTTAACCATACATATCCGCTCACAGCCATTGTCGGTGTTGATGACGATACAACGCTGCTCGCCACAACTGCATCAGAGGCATTAGGACTCCCACACAATCCTGTCGCTTCAGCAAAAGCGACACGCGATAAATATCTTTTGAGACAGACATTGGCACAGAACAGTGTATCGGTGCCTGCTTATCAACGTTTCTCTATCTACGATGACCCCACTGAAATTGTAGGGGTTGGGAACGTAGGACAAGGAATGGATTTAGTCTATCCACAGACGAAATCCGCCAATCCCGACTGCCCAGAAACACAGGTCGGTTTTCCTTGTGTTATCAAGCCGTTGTCTCTCTCCGCAAGCCGCGGGGTTATCCGTGCGGATACACCGACTGAATTTATTGATGCTTTCCAACGGACAACGAAACTCCTACACACTTTGAATGAAACCACCAACGTGGGAGGGGTTCGTAACCCCGATTCCTCGACACATCCGGCGCAATATTTGCTCGTTGAGGACTACATTCCGGGGGTAGAGGTGGCACTGGAAGGCATCTTGTTAGATGGTGAACTTAAGACACTGACGGTCTTCGATAAACCCGATCCGCTTGAGGGACCTTTTTTTGAGGAGACGCTCTATGTTACGCCTTCTCGCCTGTCTACAGATATTCAAGCGGCATTACATCGCGCGACTGCAGAAGCTGCCGATGCTTTAGGACTACAACACGGTCCCGTCCACGCTGAATTACGCTACAACGACACGGGTGCCCATCTTATCGAGATCGCTGCGCGGACAATCGGCGGACTCTGTGCCAGAACTTTACGATTCGGAACGGGTATATCGCTGGAGGAACTCGTGATCCGACACGCTATTGGGGAGCCGGTGGAGACGTTCCAACGTGAGCAACGAGCGGCGGGTGTAATGATGATTCCAGTGCCGAAAGCCGGTATTTTAGGGGAGGTACGCGGTAAGACAGCGGCACATCAGGTCGATGGGATCGTTGAGGTGAACATCACGATTCCGATCGGTGGTGAAGTTGTTCCGTTACCAGAGGGTGCGCGCTATCTCGGTTTCATCTTCGCACGTGCCGAAACACCGGAAACAGTGGAGGCAGCATTGCGTGAGGCACATCGACGACTGGAATTTGTTATCTTGCCGTAGGGGGCGATTGGTAGATGTCAAGGAACGATCTCTTTACTAAACTACTCACTGTTGTTGTGATTTTCTTGTGGACAGTACACACCGAAGCAAATGAACCGCTATTTTCGGAAGTGACAACAGCACTCGGTTTTTCAGAGATAAAAACATCTTGGCCACCCGGTACACACGCACTACCGGAAATCATGGGAACTGGGGTTGCACTATTGGATTACGATAAGGATGGCGACTTAGATATTCTGCACATCCGGTATCCATCACCCGGAAAGCGGAATGGACCCGCACCGAATCGGCTTTTTCAGCAACAACCCGATGGAACGTTTATTGATGTGACAGAAGTATCTGGTATCGGACACACTGGATACGGACAAGGGGTCGCAGTCGGTGACGTTGATAACGATGGCGATGTAGATGTCTATGTGACGAACCACGGTCCCGACGCGTTCTACCGAAATAACAGCGATGGAACGTTCGTTTTAGAGGATATAGGGGTCTCAAACGACAGTTGGGGAACATCCGCAACTTTTGGCGATTATGATAGGGATGGCGACCTTGACCTCTATGTGGCGAATTACGTTCAATTCGATCCGGAGGCGATCTGTCGTGGCAAACACAGCGCGCCGGATTACTGTCATCCGAGTGTTTTTGAACCGACGGCGGATAGACTCTTTCAAAACAGAGGCGACGGCACTTTCACGGATGTAACGCAACAGACAGGCATCGCCGCAATGCCCGGTAGAGGCCTCGGTGTGGTGTGTCTCGATCTAACGGGTGATGGTTGGGCGGATTTTTATGTCTCTAACGATGGTGAGCCGAACCATCTCTGGGTCAATCAAACTGACGGTACTTTCGTCGAAGAAGCGATATTGCGCGGACTTGCGTTTAACACCTACGGGCAACCTGAAGCGAGTATGGGGATCGCTGTCGGTGATGTCAACAACGACACACAGCCAGACCTATTTTTAACGCATCTGTTTAGTGAAACGAACACGCTCTATATCGCTTCTAACGATTCTGGGTTCGTTGATATGACTGAAATCGCAGGCTTCGCTGGAATCGATCTACCTTTTACGGGTTTCGGATGCGGTTTTCTCGATTTCGATAACGATGCCGATCTCGACATCGCAGTGGTCAATGGACGTGTGAAGCGTGACGATATTTTGGAGGGTGCAGATATCGGCGAATTTTGGAACTTTTACGCCGAACCGAACCTCCTCTTTCAAAATAGCCATCAGCAGTCAGCAGTCAGCAGTCAGCCAGAGAGCATAACTTCACCAGAAACCTCTTTGCTGAAAGCCGAAAGCCGAAAGCCGAAAGCCATTTTCACAGATGTAAGTACACGGGCACCCGACTTCACAAGCCCCGTTGAAGTGAGCCGTGGAATGGCTTTCGGCGATATTGACAAGGACGGCGATGTCGATATGGTCGTCAGCAACCACGATAACCAACTTCGTATTTTCCGAAACGATGCACCACCCCCAGAACATCATTGGCTTTTCGTGAGAGCAATCACCGAGAACCGAGACGCGTACGGAGCAGAAGTAACCCTCCGAACAGAATCACGTACATTGACAGGCTACGTGCTGCCCGGAACAAGTTATCTCAGTAGTAGCGCCCCGACTGTACATTTCGGGTTAGGAACAACTCGTGACATCAAGATAATCAAGGTGCAATGGCAAGACGGAACCCGTGAAAAATTTCCGGGTACAATCGCCAACCGTCGTATAACGGTGTTTCAGGGCGAAGGAGTGCCGTTTTGAAAGTTTTTAAATTTACCTTGCGAAAGGTTGAGGTCGTTGTACATTCATCGTTCCTCTTTTATCTCCGCACTCCATTTCATTTCGTGCTACGTTTTTACGCGAAGCAAAAGCAAGTTAGATCGCTCCTACTTCTTCTACTGCTAATCAACGGTTTTATATCTGCCAAAAGTCAAGGTGAGGTCAATATTCCGCAGCCTGCTGATCTTGGCTTGGTTGAGGAGCAACGACTCTTGAAGGCGGTTGAAACAGCACAAAAAGCCGTTCGGAATTCCCCTGATGATGCCGAGGTCTGGGGACAATTGGGACATGTCTACCTCATCCACCGTTGGGAGGTCCCGGCGATAGCGTGTTATCGTCGCGCGAATACCCTCGCGCCTGATGAATTCCGATGGCTCTACTTCCTCGGACGTTTGACGACGCGGCGCGAACCGGAAGCGGCTGTGAAATATCTTAACCGTGCACTCGCCTTCAACGATACCTACGCACCGGCACACCTCTATCTCGCCTCCGCACTCCGTATTTTGGGAAAACTTGATGAGGCACGACAACATTTAGAAAACGCCAAAGATATCCAACCGGACAACCCCTTCTCTGAACTCTGGCTCGGTGAAATCGCATTCGCGCAACGACAGACGGAACTTGCCAGAACACATCTTGAGAACGCGCTCCATCTGAATCCAAACCAAAGCGAGGCACACGCACTCATGGCGCAAATCGCGACCACACTCGGCAATAAGGAAACGGCGAAGAAGCATGCACAAGCGGCACGACAACCGAGCCGACACAGTGAGCTATCCGATCCACTATGGTGGGATGTGCTTCGGGCGGGTGTCACAGCACCGCTGCATGCGGAACGCGGTAGACGCTATATGACAGAAGGGAATTATGTAGATGCTGTTGCCGAATTTGAAGTGCTGATTTCACCGACACAAAAGGATATAGATGTATGGATCGACTACGGGGTTTCACTCCTTCACCTCGAAAGGTATGCACAAGCACGCGCGGCACTCGAACATGCACAGATGCTACTCCGCAGCGATGAAGAGGTTCGGAAGGAAAAAGAACCGCACGAGATCGTCTATCTACAGGCGCAAATCTATAACTATATCGCGCAAACCCACTATGAAACCGGACAAACCGATGCAGCAATTCTGACGGGTCAAAAGGCGATTCAACTTTTCCACAACAGTATCAAAAACACACAACCCGATCAGCCAACAGCCATCAGCAGTCAGCAGTCAGCAAAGAGGCAACGTTATAAAACGCCTCTTTTCTTTCCTGATAGCCGAAAGCCGAAAGCCGAAAGCCATGATGCGATGTATACCACATTTTTGGCGAATGTCCACGCGAACCTTGCGATGGCTTATGAAGACATCGGACAACTGGAACAAGCAATAGGGCAGTATCAAAAGGCACTCGAACTGGCACCTACAAAAATTGCGTTGCATCGGGATATCGCTGGTATCTACTGGAAAATGCGGCGTTATGCTGCAGCGGAACCGCATTATAAGAGCGTTATCGCTCATGACACAACCGACGTACAAGCAGCTTATAGACTTGGACTCATCTCTCTAACAAAAGAAGATTACGAGACGGCACTTACACAGTTTGAGACGGTTATTGAACTTGATGCAGCGCACGTCCGCGCTTATGAGGCAATGGGTATCTCATATCAGGTGCTTGGGAATATTTCGGCGGCGATGGGTGCGTTTGAAGCGGTATTGCGGTTAGAACCAGATAACAAGAATGCGTCGGAAATGCTCAAGCAGCTTCGTGAACGGAAATAAGCTATATTTATTGTAGTTGCGGTTTGAAACCGTAACTACAATAAATATACGACTATAATCTAATAACTCTCTTTGAGATGTCCCCAGATTGTTGGGAGTTTGTTAGCGGGTTCAACAGCAGTTGCCAGTGGGGTAAGGAGTCTGGCATCACCGATCGCGGAGTGATCGCAGCCGGCACCGTCGCCGCCGTTCCCCATGACGATTGTCAATTCTTGGGCACCGGTGGGAATCTCAAATTCGACTTTAAGTGCGTCAACGTTTTCGCCGTCTACGGTTCCCTGAAGTGTCTCGGATGCGAAGACCTCTGTCCCGTCAATGGAAAAAATGAAATCACCACTGCCGCCGTGACCGCAGTCTCCCGGATCTTTTTCGTCCGACATCCCGACATACCCTTCAAATTTGACGTAATCGCCGCCTGTTAGATCGTAAACAAGCGTGCTGACGGAATGCGCGCCGAGGCCGCGCTCGAAATAGATACCACCGATAACGATGTGGTTACGGGTTCCAGCACCTTCACCGATTGTGACGTTGTCTGTATCAAGCGGACCACCCCAACCTGTCCATTCGGCGACGGGGTTTGTCGGAATAAGTCCACAAGCATTCGGGACGGGTTGACTTCCACCGATTAAGGCGAGATAGACAACGCCATCGCGTGTGTCGTCCTCAACCACTTCGTCATAATCGTTCTGAACGGTCGGGTCTTCTGCGGACACCTCTTGAATAGGTTTCGCGCCGTCGCCATCAAGGTTTGTGCAGTCGCTTTTAGCAGCGTGAACGCTGAAGGCGAGTCCGCCAATGAGTAGTAGACTTAAAGCAAATAGGATGTTATGTTTCAATGTTCTGAACCTCCATTTTTTCATCAGAAGTATTCAATTTTCGGTAGCCAGCAACCCGCCCAGTATCGCGACGAGAGATCGCTTCTACCAGAGTAAATTGAGTGAATTTGACTTTTGGTAAAGATACTAACAAAAAAATAAAAAACAGCGTCCAAACAACGGTTATCGTAAAATAAATCACACAGAATTGCAAGGAAAAACCTGATTTAGAGAATATTTCGTTACACACATACAACGAGACATTTCCAAATCAGGTTTAAGATTGTACATCTACTTCATTCAATCTCTAATAACTCTCTTTGAGATGTCCCCAAATTGTTGGGAGTTTGTTGGCGGGTTCAACAGCGAGTGCTTGCGCGTTGAGGAGCTTGGCATCACCGATCGCGGAATGATCACAACCAGCACCGTCGCCGCCGTCGCCCATGATAATTTCGAGTTCTTTAGCACCGGAAGGGATGTCAAATTCCACCTTGACAGCATCAACGTTCTTTCCGCCATCGGTGCCTTGAAGGGTCTCAGATTTGAACATCTGTTTCCCGTCAACAGAAAACACGAAATCACCGCTACCACCGTGTCCGCACTCAGCCGGATCCTTTTCGTCCGACATACCGACGTAACCTTCAAATTTCAGATAGTTATCACCACTTAGATCGTAAACAACTGTGGCAATAGAATGGCTACCGATCCCACGTTCAAAATAGATACCGCCGATGACAATATGGTTGCGGGTTCCGCCACCTTCACCGATCGTGGCGTTATCTGTATCTATAGGTCCACCCCACCCGGTCCATTCGGCTTCCGGGTTCGTAGGAGACAGTCCGCAAGCGTTCGGTTTCGGTGAACTACCACCGATAAAGGAGAGATAGGTGACACCTTTCCGGTCATCTTCTTCAACGACTTCGTCATAGTCGTTTTGAGTCGCGTCGCCTTCTTTACCGACCTCTTTGATAGGTTTCGCGCCGTCGCCATCTATATTTTCACAATCGTCTTTAGCTGCGTGAACGCTGAAAACCACTGCAGCGATAAGCATAACGATTAGCAAGCAAATATTAGTCAATTTCAAGGGTATTACCTCCTTGTGTTGATGCGAGAATTTCCAAACAAGGTTCTCACATTTCTACGTCTCATGGTTAAAAATAAAAATATATGGATACCTACAAATAAGCGCGCTTATCGTGCGCGCCTATTGTAAGTATCTCGTTAAGAGTCCAAATGTATTATAGATGAAACGCAGTCTATTAGGGTTAAGTCACATTAGATACGGCGTTGAGGACAGCCTCATCAATGCGGCGATATTGGCATCGCTCGTCAGCTGCAAACAGGATTTCCAACTCCCGTTCAGCCGTCTTCGCTGTATCTGATGCATGCACAACATTGTGTGTTATATCAATAGAGAAATCGCCTCGGATACTGCCGGGTTCTGATTTCCTCGGATTGGTATCCCCGTTAAGGACCCGTACTAATTCTACAGCGTTCTGTCCCTCAATAGCGAGTGCCACAATAGGTGCCGATGTCATGAAATTGATGAGTGTATCGTAAAAAGATTTACCGCGATGGGGGGCATAGAGCGCTTCTGCAGCGACATGCGGGAGATGCAACATTTTCATCGCAACAATTTTGAGTCCTTTGTGTTCGTAACGGGTGATAATCTCGCCGATCAGCCCACGTTGAACACCATCCGGTTTAATCAAAACCAGTGTCTGTTCTGTTTCCATGGTCCCTCCATTTGAACCTCTACAGGCGCTAACATAATAGGCTATGTTAACACAAAAATACAACATTCTGGGCTTGACACCAAGCCTGTTTAAGTATACCATACTTTCACGGTTTTTGTCAATTTATTTTTTTCTATCAATTCAATGGAGATGGCAATGTACAATCAACTCGGAGAAGCGGTACTCAAGACAAATGAACGTATGGAAGTCGGTGTAATTACGGCACCCGATGAACCATACGCGGCAGAGATAAAAAAGTTCCTTGGACACAAGGGAGGAAACTGGGAGTGGCATATTGAGCGGTGCGTCATAGAATCGCTCGATGCCTTGGAGACCCGTTTCTACATCGGGAAAGTCAATGGCAGCATCATTACCAATATCATGACGGTCGAGCATCAAGGTATCGGTATTTTAGGACACGTCTTTACGATGCCGGATCAGCGTAGAAAAGGTGCGTGCAAAGGTGTGATGGCGTATCAGATGGAGGATTTTCGCCAGCGAAAAGGACGTGCACTCTACCTCGGCACTGGATACGACAGTCCACCGTATCATATCTACCACAGTTTCGGGTTCGAGAGTGTGTTTCCGAAGTCTGGTTTCATGAAGTATTATGTGGACACAGATTTTGAAGAACACTACTTCGCACCTGCCCCTGTCCAAACCAAACCTATTGAATGGCACGATTGGCCGAAAGTCACTGCGTTATCAGGGATTGTCGGTTCGGACGCGCTGCGGAGTCTGATATGGAATGTCTACGGCCCGACGAATATGGAAGGCGGTTTTCTGAATTTCAAGCACGACTTAGAGACAGAAAATATCTACGAAGATGCGAAGCTGCTGATTACGTCGGACGGTGTGATCGTCGGTTGGGCGACTGTGAGCCGTGATTACCGGTGGCGACCCGCTATTGCAGTGTTGGACCTCTTTTTCCACCCGAATTTTGTCGAGGAAGTTCCCACCTTACTTTCGTCAGTAGCGTTTCCTGATGCGAAAGTTCAGTGTTATGTTGATAGTGGTGCTGAGAAGAAGGCAGCAGTTTTAGAAACTGCCGGATTTACTTGCGAAGGGCGGTTCAGAAACCAGTTTGCTTATGATGGACAGGCGTACGATGTGTTGGTGCTTGCCCGAGGATAAGTCTCGCGCGTCTGCGACGCTCTAAGAAGCCTTCAACTCCCGTTTGCTTCTAAAGCCCGTCGGAAATCCTCCACATTTTCTGCCAAGATTGCAGCACGATGTAACTGCTCAAGGTGTTGTAAGTCATCTATGGCATCCAGTGCGGGCTTGAAAGTGTGGGCCGTGTCAGGCTGTAATCGCAGTGCCAGGACCTCAAAGATGTGCTTGCGAGTACTTTCCAGAGCACTTTGTTGGCGTGCTTGCTTGGTCCAATATTCAATAATAGAAGGCTGCTGCATGGTTTCCTCCAAAATGATATTTGAAATTGTTTCTGGTATGTCTACGGAGGCGTTAGCATTGCGTCTAATCCGCGCCCGGCGAATTGATTAGAAGATAAGGTCATCACCGCTTACCTCGGATAAGTCTAATGCCGAAGGAGTTCCCATTTTGAGTTTCTCGGCATAAACCTCATCCCACGTCTGTGCTATGTAGGGACGGATAAGAATCCCCTCATCTGTCCGTTCAAGCGTAACACCCGATTCCAACCCCAGTTCTTTTACCCAGTCATGGGGCAATTTGATTTTATGGTCAGTTTCCAACGTGAGCGTTTTCATGGTATTCACCTTTTCCTATAAGCAGTTAGGAAAATATATCACAATTTGCAGTGAATTATCAATTGTTTTAGTGGAAAATTTTTGATTGATGGATTAGAGGTTCGGTGTTTTTTCTGAATCGCGGATTTTCGCGGATGACACGGATTTCGCGGATCGAAGAGGATATTCTATTGCCAAGGTTCACCTTTGAATCCGCAAGTGGATTGCGTGAGAATTAATCTGTGATTTTTAAATTTTTCGACCTAAAATTGCATAATACGCATATTTTAAACCTACATAGTATTCATTTCCATCGCGGTAATGTAGCCACCGTTTGCCCATTTTGGCTCCATTATATGGCTGATGGCTTGAATTGCGGGTTGAGGGACTATAGGTTCTACTTCTCGAATAGCATCCCAATCAATCACGGCTGTCCACAACTTTTCTTCTTCTGAGTAGTGAACGATGCCCTCCACCTCCAACTCTTCGCTATAGATGATAAGGGGTTGTCTATCTTGTAGCACAATCCCTTGACGTTTAATATCTTCTATCGTTCCAGCGCAGTTCAACCGCACCCTGCCTTGGACATCTGCGTTGTGGAAGTCTGCGAAAACTCTTGGTTTGTTCATCTTCTTTTTCTCCCAGGATTTGGAACTGTCGGTGTAAGTAGTTTACTAACTTGTTCGGGCGTAAGTCCGGTCAACGTTGCATGATAAGGACTCCGTCCAGTAGTTCGTACGACATCGCCACCTGCTTTTCGGACCTCTGCAACGGTTGTGATGCCAATTTGCGTATGCGGAATGGTTTGTGCTAATTCCGCAACGGGAACACCTTCTGCACTTTCCACCGACACACCAGTAATTCCAGCAGGATGCGTGCGGGTTCCTCGTTGAATGTCACTCGCTTGGTTTTTACCACCCCGAATAACAAGAGCATCGTCCGAAATTCTTGAGCTGCTGATTTCCAATTTCTATTATCCAATCCTTTCCCTCAACTTACTTAATCCGCGACATAGATAATGTCACTTACACCATCTATGGAACTGACTTTTCCAAAAGACTTTATCAGATCTTCGTTGCCTTCAAACGAATTTAAGAAATCCTCAAGACTCATTACAACAATACTCAATTCTTCTTTTAACTGATCCTTAATCTTCAAAATTTTTTGGTCATCTGTCAGAAAAACATCTCTCCCTGATAAGTAGTGGGCGTGAAGATGATCCCAATCCAGATACCCTGGAGGCGTTTCTCCTTTGGGTTTGAAAAAATTGTTGATAATTGATTCCGCAGATTTTAAAAATTCGGTACACCCAGGTTTATTGAACTCTGGGTTTACAAGGAATCGTTTAGCTTTACTGTCAAAATTGCAGCGCATAATAGAAGGAATTGTTCTAATGTAATAATCCGAGAGAAACTTCTCTTCACTTGGTCTTAACTTAATATCTTCGCGGATTCGTTGTGAAACTGCTAAATCCACGAGGTATGTCTTTCGGAATTCTTGCATATCCACAACTTCTCCTCTTTTCATCTTGAGGAGCACGTCAGTATCCAAGGTAACTGACGGTAAACTATAGATATACTCTTCCTTTGTTACTTCAGCCTCTGTACGGTACCTTAAAATATTTAATGTGTTGGAAGTCGGAAAGATTAGTGTGATATGAATATCTGGTAAGTTAACTTGCCCAATATTACGAGCATTATCAATCGTAACTTGTCTAAATCTGTCCCGTGTGTTTATTACAGTCTGAACACGGAAATCATCATAGGCCTGGCGTAACTCGTCTATCACTTGCTTAGGACCATGAACAATTCCTTGCAATTGATTATTTTCCCCTTCACGTTCTATCCAAAGATGTTTTTTCAGGTCGTCGTCCCGAACAGGCTCATTAAGAAATTTCTCTATCTCATAAATTATCCGCTTAAGCATGCGATCCTCAACTTGATTATGAAATTTTTCCCAAATATCGGATACAGCGGAATCCTCGCCGAACAAAATTGTAAAACTCACATTCTCAATACTTTCAACCTTCGCTTTCATTAATTCTGGGTTCTTGGCATGCAAATCTCTCATCATTTGGTCGCATGCTCTATCCATTTCAACTTTACTTTTTCCAGCGTCCTCTTTTAATTTTTGTAATAGGGTCTTAGTTAAATCATCCATTATGTTCTCCTATTTTTTCCAGTGTGGATTTCCTTTAATGTTGAATTATACAACTTATAGATTCGGATCGTCAATCTTATTTTTAAGAAAAACCGTCGGTATAGGGTCGCCTGTTCAGAAGAGAGGTAGGTTTGTGTGTTCGGGGTTCGTTGTTGTCAGAATCGCGGATGACACGGATTTTGCGGATTGGCACTCTGTAACATCAAGTCATCTGCTAAACGGACAGTTTTTTACTTACTGCTATGCCTGTGGAGGCGTTAGCAGCGCGGCGATGTCTTCTAGTAATTGAATACCTAATATCAGCTCAAAGTTTTCAACGCTGGCGATATCCACTCCCAGATTTTTGGCAGTTATCAAATCCGCTCTGGCATTTTCCCATGATTGCAGAAAGAATTGCACTACACCGCGGTTGTAATAGGCCTCGGCATAGTCGGATTGGAGCTGTATAGCCGTGGTATAGTCATTGATAGCACCATCAAAGTCACCTTTTCCCGTGTAAGCATAACCCCGATTGTAATAGGCTTGGGCAAGATCGGGTTCCAATTCTATCGCCTCAGTATAGTCATTGATAGCACTATCTATATCACCTTTATGAATGTAAGCATTGCCCCGATTGCTATAGGCTGTAGCGTTATTAGGTTGAAGTTTTATAGTCGTGGTATAGTCATTGATAGCACTATCTATATCGCCTTTTTCCTTGTAAGCCACACCCCGATTATTATAAGCTGCGGTATCATCAGGCTGAAGTTTTATAGCCGTGGTATAGTCATTGATAGCACTATCAAAATCACCTTTTTCCTTATAAGCATTACCTCGATTGCTATGGGCTTTGGCAAAATCAGGTTGTAGTTCTATCGCTTTGGTATAGCTTGATATAGCGTTGCTACAATCGTTTTCTCCCATATAAACATTACCGAGATCGCAATAAGCTGAGGCATTATTTGGATCCAGCTGGATCGTTTTGGTATAATCTCTAATAGCTCTGTCAATCTCGCCTTTGCTCTGGTAAGCAAGCCCACGAATGTTATAGATTTCCGGAAAATCCGGTTTTAATTCTGTCACTTTGGTATAATGTGCAATGGCCCTTGCATATTCCTGCTGTTTTTCTTCATCGGTCGTTGCTTTAGCTGCTCTGTCTTGACGAACCAAACCTCTATAAAATTCGGTGTAGGCACTCCTATGAATTCCCTGATTTATAATAAATCCATGGAGGTCGTTGTAGATGGTTTCTGTAGAGATACCGTGGTAATTCCGTAGGTATTCTAACATCCGCTTTTTGAGGGCTGCGGGGATGATGACGATATCATCTTCGGCTGGTTCAATAAAGCCTTTGGGTGGTCTAACGAATACGCTCTTCTGGGCGACAACGCGGTGGCGAGGATTCCGAGGGTGATGAATCCAGTCTCTTATCGCCTCAATCTTTTGCAGGATAAACCTGCCATCTTCACCCGGGGCCCCGTCACAGGCAAAGAAAAGAGCGATGCAGTAATCAGTCGTGAAGTCGATAAGGTTTGTATTACCGCCGTAGTGTTGGAGTTCCGTGAGGATTTCAAAATCAATGACTTCCTCGGTATCTTTTTCATCCACGTTCAGAAATTCCGTGAAGTCTATAGGAAAATCTTGAGGGCGGTGCCCGGTGTGCTTTTTCGCTGCAGTCAGCATCTCTTTTTGGACAACCTCTATATCAAAAAAATACTCTGTTTCAAGGCTCAATTCGCGATAGAGGCTTGAGGAAACCTTAGAGTAACATTTCTGTCCATCACTGTGGGTATGGACAACTTCTATATTAAAACGCTCTGCTTCAAGACTTAATTCGCGGTAGAGGCCTGAAGATACTTTTGGATAACATTTCCGTTCGCCGCGATAGATGTAACCACCGCCTGCAGATTTCGCTTCTATCAAGGAGATGATATCTTCAATTGTGGGTAAATTTTCATTTGAAGAGTTATTTTGTTTTTCTGTGTTCATTTGTCTTCCTTCTGTCTGAATTGCGGATTTTTTGGGACCCTGTTAACCATCTCATCTACTGTAGAAACTCTGCATCCCCGAAGGATTAGTCCCTATTTATACCTGCGGGAGTGTCAGTAGTGTGGCGATATCCTCGGGCAATTGCGTGCCTGTTATTTGCTCAAAATTTTCAACATTTTCAAAGGAGTCATGAAAAACTGTAGCAATATCTGTTCCCATGTTTCTGGCGGTGGTCAGGTCTGATTTTGCTTTCTCCCATGCCTGCAGGTGTAACCGCGCCTCTCCGCGATAATAATAAGCATTCGCATAATCAAAGCGGTAAGCATCACCCCAATTAAGATAAGTTTCGGCAAAATCGCGGTGTAGTTTTATTGCTTTAGTATAGTCTTCAATGGCTTGATTGAACTCATCTTTTTGCTGGTAAGAAAAGCCTCGGTTAAAATAGAACCCAGCAAAATTGGGTTTTAGTTGTATGGCTTTATCATAGTCTCCGATGGCCTTGTCAAGCTCGCCTATGTATTGGTAAACATTGGCTCGATTGCAATAGGCCTGGGCATAATTAGGCTCAAATTGTATTGCCTTGTCAAAATCTGCAATAGCCTTTCCGATCTCACCTTTTTTACCATAAGTAGTGCCTCTATTGCAATAGACTTCGGCATAATCCAGTTTCAGTTTTATAGCCACGTTGAAGTCTTTGATGGCATTTTCAAGATCGTCTTTTCTGGTATACATATCGCCACGCTGGTAATAGGCTTCGGCATAGTCGCTTTTGAGTTTTATCGCCGTGTTATAGTCTTCTATGGCATTTTCAAAATCGCCGCTTTCACGATAAGCGTTGCCGCGATTATAATAGGCCTCCGAAAAACCCGATTTCAATTCTATCGCTTGGGTATAATGTGCAATAGATTTTTCATATTCTCGTTGTTTTTCTTCATTGGTCGTTGCTATGACCGCCCTATCTTGACAAGCAAAACCGCTATGAAACTCGATGTAAGCCCTCTCATGAATTCCCTGGTCCTTAATAAATCCATGGAGGTCATTGTATATGCTTTCCGTAGAGATACCATGGTAATTCTGCAGGTACTCTAACATTGAACTTTTGAGGGCTGCAGGGATGGTGACAATATCATCTTCGTCTGGTTCAATAAAACCCTTGGGCGGCCTAACGAATACGCTTTTCTGCGCAACAACACGATGGCGAGGATTCCGAGGGTGCTGAATCCAGTCTTTTATCGCCTCGGTTCTTTGAAAGATAAACCTACCATCTTCATCTGAAGCACCGTCGCATGCAAAAAAAAGGGCAACGTAGTAGCTGATCGTAAAGGCGATAAGGTTTGTACTACCTCCGTAGTGTTGGAGTTCCGCCAGAATTTCAAAATCAATGATTTCATCGGTATTCTGACCGCTTAGGTTTAGAAATACTGCGAAATCCTGATGGAAGTGTCTGGTGTGCTTTTTCGCGGCAGCTAGCATCTCTTTCTGGACAACCTCTATATCAGAATGCTCTCGTTCAATTCCATATTGGCGGTAGAGGCTTGATGAGACTTTGCAATAACATCTCCGTTCACCGCGGTAGATGTAGCCACCACCTGCCGACTTTGTCTCTATCAAGTGAATAATATCTTTAACTTTCTGTAGATTTTCACATGATGAATTGTTTTGTTCTTGTGTATTCATATGCTTCCTTCTGTCTGAATCGCGGATTACACAGATAACGCGGATTTTTAGGAACCTTATTATCTGCCTCATTTACTGTGGCAACGTTTGCATCCAGCAACGATCAGTCCCATTTATGCTTGCGGGGGTGTCAACAGTGTAGCGATGTCTTCCGGTAATTGTATGCCTGTTGTTTGTTCAAAGTTTTCAACACTTCCGAAGGCGTTACGAAAAGCTGCGGCGATATCTGCCCCCAAATTTTCGACAGTAACCAGATCTGATTTGGCCCTCTCCCATGCTTGCAGGTGTAACTGCGTCACGGCGCGACAATAATAGGCACTAACATAATCAGACTTAAGTTGTATCACTTGGGTGTAGTCATTTATGGCGTTTTCAAAATCGCCACTTTCGCGGTAGGCATGACCTCGATTATGATAAGCTTCGGCATAATCGGGATCCAGCTCTATTGCCTTGGTATAGTCTTCAATGGCTCGTTCAAACTCACCTTTCTTGATGTAAGCTATGCCGCGGTTATTATAGGCCTCAGTAAGATCAGGTTGCAATTGTATAGCTTTATCAAAGTCTATGATAGCTTTGTCAAGTTCGCCTTTATATTGATAAGCATAACCCCGATTGCAATAGACCTCGGCATAATCAGGATTGAGTCTTACTGCCGTATTGAAGTCTTCTATGGCATGGTCAAGATAGCCTCTTTTGCCATAGGTAGTGCCTCGATTGTTATAGGTCAGAGCATGATCGGGTTTGAGTTGTATAGCCGTGTTATAGTCTTGGATGGCATGGTCAGGTTTGTTCTCCTTGTCGTAAGCATGACCCCGATTGCTATAGGCATCGGCATAATTAGGTTTGAGTTGTATAGCTGTGTTGTAGTCTTGGATGGCATGGTCGAAATCACCTTTTCTGATATAAGCATTGCCGCGCTTGTAATAGGCTTCGGCATAGTCATTTTTGAGTTTTATCGCCGTGTTATAGTCTTTTATAGCATTGTCATAATTGCCTTTGTGTTGGTAAGTATTACCGCGATTATAATAGGCCTCCGAAAAACCCGATTTTAATTCTATCGCTTTAGTATAATGGGCAATGGACTTTTCATATTCCTGCTGTTCCTCTTCATCGGTTGTTGCTTTAATTGCTTGATCTCCACAAGCAAGACCTCTATACAACTCGGCATAGGCACTCTCGTGAATCCCTTGGTTTCTAATAAATCCATAGAGGTCGCTGTAGATGGTTTCTGTAGATATATCGTGGTAATTTTGCAGATACTCTAACATTGGCTTTTTAAGGTCTGCAGGGATGGTGACGATATCGTCCTCGTCTAGTTCAATAAAGCCCTTAGGCGGTCTAACGAACCTACTCTTCTGGGTAACAACGCGATGGCGGGGATTCCGAGAGTAATGAATCCAGTTTTTTATCCCGTCGGTTCTTTGCAGGATAAGTCTACCATCTTCACTCGGAGCACCGTCGCAAGCCCAAAAAAGGGCAATACGGTAATCGGTCGTGAAGGCGATAAGGTTCGTATTACCACCGCAGTGTTGGAGTTCCACAAGAATTTCAAAATCAATAGTTTCATCGGTATTCCGTCCGCTTAGGTTTAGAAATGCTGCGAAATCCTGACGGAGATGTTTGGTGTGCTTTTCCGCAGCAGCTAGCGTCTCTTTCTGGATAACCTCTATATCAGAATGCTCTATCTTCATACCATATTGGCGGTAGAGGCTTGATGAGACTTTACAATAACATTTCTGTTCGCCACGGTAGATGTAGCCGCCTGACGTTTTCGTTTCTACCAAATGGATGATATCTTCAACTGTGTGTAGGTTTTCGTTTGAAGGGTTATCTTGTTTTTGTGTGTTCATTTGATTTGCTTTGTCTGGATAGAAAGTGTATAAATGGAGCAGGCACGCGGGGATGAACAAGAAGACTCAAAAATCCGTGAAATCTGCGTCATCTGAGTAATCTGCGATTCAGACATTTTTCGTTTCACTGCTATAATCGCGGTGGCGTTAGCAGTGCGGCGATGTCTTCTGGTAATTGAACGCCGTTTATCTGTTCAAAGTTTTCAAGGCTTCCAAAGTCATTACGGAAAACTATCGTGATATCTATGCCCCTGCCCCGATCTCTGGTAGTGGTTAAGTCTGATTTTGCTCTTTCCCATTCCTGCAAATATAACCAAGCCACCCCTCGCCTGTAATAAGCACTAATATAATTAGGATTGAGTTCTATCACTCTGTCATAGTTTTCGATAGCTTGGTTATACTCACCCTTTTCGTCATAAGCTCTTCCGAGGTTGTAATAGGCATTGAAATTACCAGATGTAAGTCGTATAGCTTTGGTAAAGTCTTTAATAGCCAAATCATACTCGTCCTTTTTTCCATAAATAACACCACGATCGTTATAGAGAATGGCGTTGTCCGGATCCAATTCTATGGCTTTAGTATAGTCGGCGATGGCGTTGTCGATGTCACCTTTGTCCCTATAAGCCTTGCCGCGATTCCCATAGGCTATTATATAGTCGGAATTCAGTTTTATGGCTTTGCTATAGTCGTTGATGGCCAGGTCAAATTCACCTTTTTTATAGTAAGCCACACCGCGACCGGTATAAGCATCGGCATCATCAGGTTGCCATTTTATGGCTTGGGTATAGTCTTTAAGGGCCTGGTCAGGTTCATTTTTGTGGAGATAAGCGTTGCCTCGATTGTAATAGGCTATAGGAGAATCGGGTTTGAGGCATATTGCTGTGTCATATTCTTCAATGGCACAGTCAAACTCGCCTTTATTGGCGTAAGCCACACCGCGACCAATATAAGCATTGGCACTCGGGTTGAGGGCAATAGCCTCGGAGTAGGCCGCTATCGCTAGATCTATTTTTCCCAACTTCAGTAGGAAATTTCCATGCTGAAATACTGTTTCAGCCTCTCGTTCTTTTTTGGAGACATCAGAGGCAGACTCCGACTGAGACAGCATGTTTTCAACAGTCTTTCGGATGCCTTTTACAGCATTTTGCCAGCCCTTGTCTTCCGGATCCCATTCGTTAATGGGTGTGCCATCGTCGGGAAAAACTTGGAAGTTGCTGAGTTGATCGTTTTTCCAATCGCAATCTGAAAAGATGATCGGGATGACCCTTATCTTTTTCTCCCTGGCTATTTTGAATTCCTTATAGCAATTTTCAGAGGCAAGGCTATCGGCAGAAACAAGATAGAGCAGCAGATCTGAACTCGGAAGATGCTTGGAAAAAATTTCGTTTTGCCACCTATCGCCGCCGTACATTTCGTTATCGTGCCAGATTTCTATTAAGCCTTGACGTTTCATGACCGCAAGGGACGTTATTAATTTATTCTTTGCTTCCTTATCTTTACGCGCATAGGTAATGAAAACTTTTAACGGTTTGTTCATTCACTTGCCTCCACAATCGCAATTTCCTTTTCTGTTAAATTATACAATTCATACACCAGATTATCAATCTCATTTTCAAGGGAGGAAACGTCCGAATCGGGGTCAGTGTGTTTGGCATCAAGAATTTGGTCAACGAGTTCAATAATAGGAGTTTGTTGTTCAGGGGGGACATTAGGGATAGGCAACTCTTTGGCATCGTTCGGATAAAAATGTAAACCTTCGCTTAAGAAGTTACGGAAATACCAGTTTGTGAGATCGGAATTCAGAATACCCAGAAGGAATTTGTAATCATACTTCTTGGCGAGATTGCTATCAGCAGCTCGGAACGCGCGACGTGCCGAGACATGAGAGATTCCTGAGAGCAAGTCTAATCGAACACAGTTTACAACCGTATGACTGTTGTAGAAACCTTCATTATCATAAGCGAAGCGCAATCGGTCTTTTACTACGTTGATAAACATTAACTTCTTGTTCTCAAACAACTCTGGAAACATCGGATTATAGTGTTCATTCGGTCTATAATTCAACCAACCTGCCTGAGTAAACGAGTAACGCTCAATGTTTTTCCCCTCACAGAATCGTTTACTACTTGAAATTGTTGATTGACTGATATAGTGGTTTTTTCCCAACTTTTTTGAACGGTGATTGAGTCTGGCACCATAAGCAACAAAGCATATCTGATCGAAACGAATCGCTTGCTCCCATATTTTTTCCTTTACCTTAAGACTGTCAAATACAAGTGGATTGGTTTCAAGACGAGAATCTTTGAGTTCCGCAAAGGCGTGTTGATCAATTAAAAATTCCTCTCCGCTACGCTCATCAAAATCGGTATTGCTGTGATATAAGCGAACTTTCGTATGGTCTTGCACTTTGTGATTACCAACTGTTAGGACAATATTGTACACTGTAGCGTTCTCGAAAATCCTATAACTACTTGCATCCACAATTTCCCGAATGGTGTGATTTTCTATTAGAATCTGGCGCATTTTCTCGCCGTATTTTTGCACAGCGAAGGCATAAGGAATAATGAAACTCACAATTCCATTTGCGGTAAGGATAGCAATAGATTTTTCGAGGAATGCGATGTAAATATCGGTTCTCCCTTTACAGGCTCGGTAGTTCTTAAATAGATAATCCTTCGTTGCAACTGGAAGATTCTCAACATTAATATAAGGCGGGTTGCCGATCACGACATCGAACCCAACTGTGAGTCCAAACATCCATTCGCTATCGAACCAGTCGGCAGTGGCGTTCTGGTCGTAGGGGTCCCAACTGGCGATTTTTTCAGTCGTTTTGATGGGGAAACCATCTCGTTTGAGCAATCCGCTGATCTCGTCTCGGATTTGCTGGTCAAGTTCGCGGTATTTATCTTTCGTTCCCGGAGTACGAGCAATAAAATGCTTTCGACGAACCTCGCTTAATGCCTTTTCCTTAGTGTCAATTTCGGGGTTGCGCAGTGTCTGTTGTTTCGGCTTGTCAACACCTATGAGTGTATCTCCAGCAACAAATTTAGTCTCTAAGTTAGGCAATGGACGCACGCCTCTGTTTTCTTGTGCCTCGTCAATACGCTGGTCTACAACAAGCGAGATAAAAAATCGGAGTTTGGCGATCTGTACGGCGATCGGTTGGATATCTACACCGTAGATGCAGTTCTCTATGAGGTAGAGTTTTCTACCGTAGTCGAGTTCATTGCGTTCAAACGCCTCGTTAATGTTGTCAATTTCTCGTTCAAGGTCGCGGAGGGTATTTCGCCGAACCGTGCTATCGTCAATTTCTTCTGCCATGTTGATGAGATTTTGGACTTTAGCGATCTGCCGTTGCCTCCACTGGTCGTTGCGCGGGTCAAGTTTGGCGAGAATGAAAACGAGTTTATGCAGGATACCCATCGGGAACGCGCCCGATCCACAGGCGGGATCGAGAATCTTGAGAGTGTCGATGGCATTGATGAGTTGGTCGGTTTCAGCATCGGTAAATTGATGCGGTTTATCGTTGTAGGCGATGAGGATGCGGAGTTTCTTTTCAATCTCAGACTGTTGTTTATCCGTCAACGTTGTTGCTTGCGGGTCAAGTTGGGTTTGCACCGGATCGGATTGACCTTTGAGGTCCAGTTGTGAAGGAGGGTTCGTAGCGGCAAAGGTACTTTCGGATTCGTGATAGGTAATCAATGCAGTTTTCAGGTAGGCAATGAGTGACTCGTCTACCATATAGTTGACGATCTCGCGAGGGGTATAGAACGAACCTGTCTGCTTACGCGCAGTCGCACCGGTTTCGGGGTTATAGGCAGCGAGAAGGTTCTCAAAAACCTTTCCGAGGAGCTCGGGGTCAAGTGCGACTTCTTCCTCAATGGGTGTGTTCTCAGTAATCGTAAATTTGTAGCGTCGGAGAATTTCAATGAGTCCGCGGACTTTATATCGCTTGCCTTTTGTGTCATAGACTTTGTTGAGGTCAACCTCCCTCTCGTCGGAAAAGAATAAGAAATTGGGGACAGACAACTGATTGTCTTCGCGATCGGAAAACCCATCAACTCGTAGAATCTTCTTGGGATCGTCTTTGTCTTTTTTATCCAGACACTCGAACAACCCACCATTCAAAAACGGAATAGTTTCAAAGTGTTGTAGTGCCTCATCTGAATTCGAGAAATATTCTTCATAGCGATAAAACGATGTGATATTGTAGTGCTGTCGTCCCTTGCCGCGAAATTTACGGAGAACCCCCCTGCCCCCCTTATCAGGGGGGTGTTTTTCGGGTGTGTTCATCTCTTGATTGAGGGTCGCAAAAAAGAGGTTTTGGAGAATAGCCTTGTAGTAAGTGCTTCCTTGTGGATCGGTACTAACAAGGATATTTTCTATCTCTCTCGGATTGAAAAAGATGTCGGGGACTAATTTTTTCTCTTTAATGAACCAGACAAAGATCAGTCGTGTAATTAAACGAATGATGCTGGTAGCGTTGCGGATATCTATGTTTTCGCCTGCGTCCTCTGGGAACGTTACACTGTCCACAGCCCAGAAGTACCAGTTGGAGAGTTCACGATAGAATTGTTTGTTGAGTTCTTGGATATCCAGTGTTTTTGCCCAGGCGCGATGGAGTTCAACAAAGTTGCTAAAGCCATGGACTCTGAACAACTCATTGCGCGAGAGGTCAAACAGAATTTTAATGTGAGCTGGATGGGGATCGTGGGAATCAATATCTTTAATCAGCGTTACCTTTTCAAGAACGTCTCTCGATTCATCTCGCTTGTGTAAACGCCGATTGATAACCGCAAGGGTCAAGGTTTGACCGTGTTGGAAAATTATCATTGCCGGCATCGGCGTTAGTTTGTTGATTTCGCGGGTAATGTTGGACAGTTGTGTGCGTGTATAATCTCTTTCTTGTAACTTTAGGGCAAAGAAAACATACGATTCAATAATGGTGTTGTCAAGCTGCTTATTATTAAAAGCGATTCGCATCTGACCGCTGCCAGAGATTTCTTCTTCCGTGAGTTGAAACAGGAAATCAATTGACTCCCAGTCATCTACCATAGCTCGTTCCGGGTTCAGTTTTCCAAACTCGTCGAAATACGCAATAAACGCCTCGGCGAGATTGGATTCAAAATCCATGGTAATTTCGCTCTCGTAGCCGAGTGTGTTAAGCAGATTTTCGGCGTTCAATGCCAGTCTGCCCCGCTGAAAATCCTTTAGTGCCTGTTCTATGTTTTTTTGTGTGCGTAGTTCGTTCATAGAATTACCAACCATGTAATCAGTTCAAAGTCAGTTACACTGCTGACCTGTTTTTCTGGCTTCACCAAAGTGCCACCACGCCCCGATAGAAGGTTATTGACGGCGCGTTTCCGATAGGTGCGGGTGAGGGAATTCACCGCTTTTTGGAGCAAGTCATTGTAGTGCACCATATTTGTCCCGTTTTTAGTTTGTTGGTCAAACAAGTTGCACAATTCCTCATAAGGTTTTTTCTCGCCAGCACACAACAGACGGTACATTTCAAGGATCTGTTTGGGTTGGGCAAAAGTATACCGCACCTCGCCATCATCACGAATATAGACAAGGAAATAGGGCTGCAATGGGTTTATCTTCTCATTACCGGTGGAATCACCTTTCTGTCGAAGGCAGAAAACGACTCCCTTGGTAATCATCTGGTACTTCGGATCCGGTGGGATAACGGCATAGAGTCCGAACGGAGCCTCTTCAAGGATTTTCCGGTTACTCTCAATATAGTTCATTAAATCGATACGGAAATCATCAAGCGTAAATTCGTTGAGTGCGACACTTTCATTGAAATCCTCAAGATCAAGGACTTCATCTCTCAGTTTTAGCAGCTGCTGATCGCGGTATTTGAGATCATCCGCAAGGACATCCTGAATTTCCTCAGGTGCTAAGAGGTTATCTCCCTGTGTTGCTGTTATATCTACGAGTGCCATCCGTGCTTCAACCCGATTTTTCAGTTTGATATAGCGGTTGAGATCAGGTGTTGGCCAGAAGTTGACGAGCTGGACACTATCGTTGGTGTTACCGATGCGGTCAATCCGTCCAAATCGTTGAATGATACGCACGGGGTTCCAATGAATGTCGTAGTTAATGAGATAATCACAGTCTTGGAGGTTTTGTCCTTCTGAGATGCAATCGGTGCCGATGAGCAGATCTATCTCCTTGTCCTGTGGCATAGATTCCATTAGGTGCCGTTTTTTGGAATTCGGAGAAAAATTTGTTAGGATGTTGCCAAATTCCCTCTTACCGAAGCTTGTCTTACTACCATCTTTGCCGCCTGATACCGTTGCGATATGAATACCGAGTTCTTTAGTTGCCCAGTCTTCTAAAGCGTTGTAGAGATAGGCAGCTGTATCTGCAAAGGCAGTAAATACCAAAACCTTGCGGTTTGGCTGATTAACCTTTTCGGCGATTAATTCCTTGAGTTTCGCGAGTTTGGCATCCCGATTGGTGGTAACATCTTTTGCATAGAGGCGGGGTAACTCAAGTTGATCTCGATCGTGCTTTAAGTCCTTTAACCATCTTTCGGTGTCGAGGTGTGCCATTTTGAAAGTTAACTTTTTGCCGACCTGCATCGCTTCTTGTAACTCTTCATCCTCAAGTGCCTCAATATGGACCTCTTCCAAATCCGTATCAGGGTTTTCAGCTTGGAATTCTTGGAATCGTTTAATTCGTTCTTCCAACTGGTCAATTTTTTCAATCGTCCGGTCCATCGTAATCCCAAAGGCGTGGACAGAACTCTCCAACCGCTTGAGAAAGTTCACTTTCATCATGCCGATCAGGTAGTGTTCCCGATCACTTTGCGTAAATTGTCCAATCTGTCGTCCTATATCATACTTAGAGACATACTCAGGTAAAACATACTTTGAGGGATTAAACAGGGAGAGTTGATATTCAGAGATTTCCACGTTGAGTTCGTCATAGGACATAAACTGACCTTTTAGATCGATTTCAGTATAGACAGAAATCGGTTTGCTCCGTTTTGGGAATCCGCCAAGTTTTTTAAGAGAGTCTGGATAGTATTTTTCGATGTGTTTTCGGGAACGGGCGATCGTCACCTCATCAAGAAGTTTAAAAAAGGCGGAGCTGAGTCGCTCCAGAAGGGAGCGTGTTTGGCGGTTGTCCTGTTTTGACCAGTCGGTAAAGATCCGTTGTGCATCTGCGAGTGTCTTTTTTAGGCTGACAACGCCGAGCGATTCTGCGAAAGCGTCATCTTGCCCTTCCGTAAGAAAATATATCTGGTTGCGTAGATCCTTCAGATTGTTGTTAACAGGCGTAGCAGAGAGTAACAGCACTTTGGTTTTGATACCGTTCTGGATAATATCTTCCATTAAACGTTGGTAACGGCTCTTGCGAATTAAGTTGCCTTCCTCATCTTTGTTTCCCGGTGTATTGTTGCGGAAATTATGCGATTCATCAATGACAACCAGATCGTAGTTACCCCAGTTGATGGTTTCGAGCTTAATACCGCCTGACTCACCACTATCGCGACTCAGATCGGTATGAGAAAAAACTGTATATCTAAATTTGTCATCGAAGAACAGGTTCAGATCGCTGTTATTGTCAGCGCGATAAACTGTCCAGTTATCCCGCAATTTCTTGGGGCACAATACAAGCACATTGTTATTTCGCAGTTCAAAGTATTTGATTACCGCCAATGCCTCGAAGGTCTTACCCAAACCGACACTATCCGCAATGATACACCCGTTGTGTTGCCGAATTTTATTGATTGCTCCCTTTACAGCGTCCTTCTGAAACTCATATAGGGTGTTCCAGATAACTGTATCAACGAGTTCCACATCCTCAGCGAGCAGCCCACTTTTTTCCTGTTCGCCTAAAAACCGTTCAAAGATATGATACAACGTTTTGTAGTAGATAAACTCTGGAGTATTGTTCTGATAAAGTTGCTCAAGGTATAACAGCACGTCGTCTCTGACATCTTCGACCAATTCTTTGTCGTTCCACATTTCATCGAACCACGTCTTTAGGTCGGTGCGATCTCGGTTGCTATCCACTTCCAGATTAAGTTCAATGTTATTCTCTGTTGCGCTCATTCCGAGTCCGCGCACGGTAAAATTGGAACTCCCAACGATGGCATCTTCCGCACTGTTATTGGCGATGTGATACATTTTTGCATGCATCAAATTAGATTTCCGAATAGACTGAATTTTCACTTTTTCGCGAATCCATTCGGCACACGCTTTGGCAACCCAATTTTGTTTTAGGCGGTCATCGAATTTCAAACCTTCGTCTTCGCCCTCAATTTTGTAGGCTTTCTTATCTGTCTTTTCTGGATCAAGGTTTTTTATAAAACGGGGTTCACCAAATAGAAATCGGAGCTCTTTGATTTCTGTGAGTGACTCTTTAAGTGCTTGAAAGGCGTGGATGGTGAAATAGGCGGAAACAATGGAGAGGGAGGAACCTTCTTCGATTTTGGACTTTAGGAAATCGCCAACACTCCCGTGTTTACGATTATCTCGGATATTGGATTTAATATCTGACATAGTTAACCTGATTCCAAACGTTTTTCTCTTATGATTGAAGATTTGAGGGTTCACCTCACTGAAGGTGGTTCTTAAATCATTGTGTCCTCAAGCGTAGGAGATACGACTGCACATAAGGCAATCTTTGGACTTATGCTACTGAGCCAAGGTTAATTATACGCTATTCACAGAAATTGTCAAGACTTAAGTTAACATAGGCCCAGGCATCAGGACTATTTAGTTTTCGGTTTTGCTTTTGGTTTTTATTTCTGGACGTTAACGTTCTTTTTAGACGCGAGCACAAGAAACGCCCCAGCAAAAACACTCGCTCCTACCGGGGAAGCACGTTCACAACTGATATACGGGTTGGGTAACCCAACTCCTATTTCCGGACGGCGATTTTTCCGACCTTCTGTTTGCGGATTGTGTTGCCTTCGGCGTTGGTGAATTTGGCGGTGAATTTGTAGAGATAGACACCGTTGGCAAGCGGTTCACCGTCGGCATCGTAGCCATCAAAGTGGAATTCGTTGAAAGAGACGGACGGATCAAGCGTGTCAACGGTGAGGATGAGACGACCTGTGATTGTATAGATTTTCAAACTGACTTCGTCCGCTGCTTTGGTGAGGTAGTACGCGAAATGGGTGCCGTCCCCCGGGACGAAGGGGTTCGGGAAGTTGGCGATATTCTTGATCTCAAACTCGCCTGCGACAGTCGCTGTTCGCGTCGTGTCCGATGTATTGCCGTTCGCGTCCTGCGCCTGTAACCGTATCCGATATTCACCGGGTTCTAAAACCGGACTATAGGTTACGAGGATTAGGTTATTACTCGTCGGCGATGCGGCGATTACATATTCGTCTTCCGGTACACGCTGCCCGTTCTGTGTGAGGATGATATGCTCCGGACGTGAATCAATCCCGTTAGCGTCCTCAATGCGCGCCGATATAGTCGGCGTGTCGGAGATATAATCGCCATCCACAAAGCCTTGATGTTCGATGTTCAGTGCCAGGGCGGGGGGACTCGTATCGCTGTGAGTGAGCAATGCGAAAGTACCGGGCAGTTTAACCTCCGCCGAGACCGTTGCTTCGTCTACGGTCTCGTTGCCAATCAATACCCAATTGCCGATGTCGTCGCGCCGATAGATACGCGGTTCTCCACTTCCTTCTTCATCCTTCAGGAAAGTAGCAGTCACCGTTAATTCGGTCTGTTCACTCAGATCGAGTTGATAGGCGAAAGCGGACGACGGAATCGCACCTAAAATATCGGGTTGATTGGTGATGGTGAGCGGTTCTTCAATGTAGCTCAAAACTGCGCTGCCTTGTAGGTTCTCAGGCGGAATAGTGACTTTAAATCTACCGTCTTGACTTTGAAACGGCTGATCGAGCGTCTCAGGACTGAGAAGGATACGGTTCGCAGTAAATTCCCGATACCCTCTGTTATTACCTTCCCGTTTCTCAATGAAACTCCCTTTTGGCAATTCAGCCGTTGGCATATCCACATAGACAGTGATAAGGTAGTCGCCGAGCGATGGTTGCCAAGGTACACTCGCAACGACTTGGCTATCAGGCAGAATCTCGGGAATTATCTGAACGCCTCCAATAGGGGTGGCGTTCTGTAGTTCCGACAACGTAGGTCTCAATGAGATGCTTGAGGTACCGTCCTCGGTTTCAGTCTCCACAGTTTGCTGAAAAAAGTAGACGGGTACATTTTGCGCCGGTTTGCTCCCGACATTTCGGATCTGCGCTGAGAGTAGGAGCGGTGGTTCGGTGTCCCAAGCGATCGTTGGTTCTAAAAGCACAAGATCGACTTCAGGTTCAACGTATCCGACATCATAAGTGACAGTCTCCGTTTGCAATGTTCTCCCGCCTGCCACCTGTGCTTCTAAGTAATAGTCAATGAGTTCAAATTCGGGGTATCCGGGGATGGGTCGTTCACTTCTATAGGTGTTCCCGTTGTGTGGCACGACAGGAATCTCGAAAAATTCGACAGCGTCAAGGCTCCAAAAAAGCGTTAGCTTTTCAATGTTGCTTTCGTCAACAACCTCTGTATAAAGATGTACAGGTTGATTGGGTTGAACAGGAAATGGGACAATCCGCACATTGTTGACGTACCGCGAAAGGATGTTGTAGGTGGCGTGCCCGATAGCCTCCTCTTCTGCGTTCCACGCATAAGCCTGAATGCTGGCGATATCGAATTGGGTATCCGTTGGAAGCTGTATTTGTGTTTTGAATCGTCCGTTAGTGACAGATATGGTTTCCCTTTCGGGAGGTATAGGGTCATCGGTTTCGGCTATCGGCACGACAATAATTTCGGCGTCTCCGTTAAAACTGCGGTTCGGCAGTGTTCCCGAAACAGTGACGGCGTTATCAAGTCCGAAACCGTTTTCGGTGGAAGGCGTTCCGAAATCTATTTCCACTTCCATCGGCTTGTTTGGTATTTTCAACTGTGTTGCGGGGTCACCGAGGAGGCTGAAGACTTCAGCTAAATCAAGGAATCCGGGTGAGTTTATGAGGAACTGCGTTTTAGCTTGGGCAAAGATAGCACCGATGTTCTGCGTATGCCCACGAAAAATAACGTCCAAAAGTTCGATATTGAGGTTATAATCACCGTCTAAGAGTCCGATACTCGTTGCGCCGATGACAGCGATAGCACCCCCGTTTGCGGATCGGAGGAGTTCTTCAGCGAGGCTGTTTTTTGATCCATCAAAGGCTGCGGTGTAGCAAGTCATGCTCATAACCAAAGGGAGTTGTGAGATGTTGGTCAAGTTCTGTTCAGGGTCTTCAAAGTCGAGCATGCGGCTGTCTGACCAGATTCCGCCGCCACCGTGTCCAATATAATTGATGAGACTTGCGCCATTGTTGAAGCCGTCAATCACGCGTCTGGCGATTGGCGTTGTGATGCCTTCAGGGGTACTCAAATCTGGCGTGTCTTGATAAGGTGCATAAATCCGCTCGGTCTCATATCTGCTGGTAATTTGATAACGCGAAACAAGCCTATTAATCTGTGAATGAAACGTACGGTCGGACCCGGCAAGCATCAGCAGGCGTTTGTGCCATGGGCCGACGGGTGAATCGGTTTCATGCCTAATTGTGCGTTCAACGAATATTCGGGCATCAACGCGAGTATTGGCGGGCATTCGTCCGATGAGCATATCAGGAAAACTGTCATCACCTCGGAATGTGACGAATTGGTGGTCGCTTGCGCTCGATCCGTACCCCGGGATCTGTACCCGTATTGTCGGTACGAAATTAGGTTCATTTTTGATGTCAATATGTGTATCACCGACGAGAAGGACATAGGTTGGGGCGGGGGGTTGCCAATTGTAGTATGTATACTCAAGGAATCTACGGATGGCGTGTGGGTCAAGGATGCCGTGATTAAATTCGTCGTAAATATTTTGGACATCAACGACTTTGGTACGCATCCCTTGTTCTTCGCGAAAGTCTGATAGCGGCTGAACCTCGTCAATAAAATTGGCGTGTGTGATGATGATATAGTCTGCGCCGTTGTGTGTGCTTCGTAAATCGGAGGGTTGATCGGTAGAGATTGTCGGTTTTCGGAATTTGTTTCGAGCGAGTGCGATGTATTGGATAGCGGGGTCGTCTGCTTCCTTAGGACTAACTTGCGTGGAGCGAAAAATGATTCTATAGGTACCGGGATTTTTTTCGTCAACGAGTGTAGATAGACCAACATATCGGGTACCGTCAACGCCGTAAATTTCGACATCGCGGGACGAGAAGTTCTGTAAAGTTACTCTGAAATTCGGATTGACAGTGCCCGTTTCATCTGGAGTCGGTGTGATTGCAAAGGGCAGCACATCGGTTTCCGCGTGGAAATTGCGCCAATAGTCTACCTGAATCCAATTCAGTAAGAAAATATCAAGGGCTTCCTGGCTTCCCGGATTTATGATTCTCAGGACATTACTGCCGTTTTCAAGGAAAGATTGAGAGAGTTGTGGATTCTGAAGTTGATACTCGGTTTCCCCACGCCATTGGGCTTCACCCAAGCTGATTTTATCGTTTAACCATATATCGCAATCGTGTGCTGTGTTAGACCTACCGTGTAGACTGACGCGTACGGTTGCGGGTCTGGCAGTGTCGGCGAGTCCGGAGAGATGAAAATTGAACGGCTTCGATGCGGGTGCGGTTAGTTGTGACCAGAACCAACTATCGTTGGGGAGCGGTGGCAATTCGGATAGCGAAAATGAGCGGGTTTGTAGCCCGTCGCCGAATTCTTCATATCTCTGGTTTTCTCCGAGGTTTGCATCACGGAACCGCCTAAAAGTATTATCTTTCTCGAAATGGGCGCGTGTTAGGAAAAAGCTGTGATTCTCTGTGAGGCTCGTCTCTGGCAGTACTGCTTTTGTCACCATCCGACTCCCGGGGCCCGCGTTCCACGAGAGCCAATAAATATTCTCATCGGTGGACGGATCAATATAACTATTTTCACCGTGATGGCGTTCACCGTAGAAAACGATCTCGTCCGTCGAGTCAAATCTATCATCATCTTCACCGCGTACAAAAATCGGAATCTGTCTTCCTCTGTTTGTCAGTTTCAATGTCCGTGGCATAATCGCTGCAATATCGGCACCGGCTGCCGCGAGTTCTAATGCGGTAATACTGTGCATTCCAGATTCGCTGACACCGATTTTATAGTGTGGACTCATGACCGGTACACTCGGTGCTAAAGGTGCGCGTCCGATCGATGAACGCCACTGATCAGCGTTTTGCGGATTAATGAGTAGGTCGTTAAAGATCGCATTATAAGCATCGGACTCGGTGTGCAAGCCGTTTGGAATTGCCGATGGTGACGCTGGTAAACCCCGCGAGACCGTTCCGACGAAACGCACCTCAACGATGATCTGATGATAGAGCCGTACTTCACGTCGGGCCGGATTATACTGGACAGGGTTGAACTGAATCGGGAGGACTCGGTTTTCTCGGATCCATCCTACCTTCCGCATGACAGCGAGATTGTCTGGAGAGAAGCGATTAACTTCGGGCAACGCTCTACCGTGAGGTGCTGACGTATAGGCGATCTTCTTCACGGGATGCGTCGTGAAACGCTTTTCGATAACTCGGAGTTGAAAACTCACATCGGCGGGAACTGCGATGAGTGCGGTTTGGATCGGGAGCCGCGGCAGCATCGGCGCCGTTGTGAACCGGCACCCAGGAAAAGAGATCGTCTGACTTTCAGGGATTCTTGCGTCGGTTTGTGTCGTATTGTTATTAATTTGATAATCGGATTCCGGGATCGTCAGTTGTATCGTTACGCCTTGCGCGGTCGCGCTGACCAATTCAGCCTCTTTTGGGATGCCACTTTGTTCTCGGGCAGCAGCGCGGGCGCGTGTGCCGCTTGTTGGCATTGGTGATGCGATTGCTGTTCCGTCGAAACGGCTCCAGTTAAGAATAGGCAAGGAACCCATTTCCAAACAGAAGAAAAGCACTATGAATAGGATCGGGAGCCGCACGGACGCGGCGGTGTGGATTTTTGCGGAACGTATTTGCATTAAAGGGTCAACTCCGAAGTCCAATATGATTTTAGAATCTCTGTAAGCAGGTGAAAATTTTTATACTGTTTGTTGAAAGTTATGTCATTTTACTTTAGAAAATTATGGGATTTAGCAGTCCGAAAACTTATAGTAGACCGGAGTAGCGGGGTTAGAAACCCCGCCTGCAGAATGCGGTGTTACCTATCTTTCAGCGAGGTGATAGACTTCAATTTCTCGGATTTGTGCCACTGAGGGTTCGATGACACGGAAGTGTGGATAGTATTGACCGGCAAGCGTTGTCCGCTGGTTAACGACTTTGTCTCCCGGTTCTGCGATTAGCTTGTTCACGACTGCGTCGTCAACGGTTCGCGTAACGGCGACACGGATCATCTTTGTGCGGAAGTTCAACCGATCGAAGACGAATTCTGCCTGTGCTCTTTCATCGCCGACATTGCGCCGCTGGATGACGGTATCGAAAGTCTCCCATTCACCGGTCTCCTCATTGAGGTAGTCCATCTCGAATCGGAAGAGATTTCCGTTGTGGATAACGATTTTCCGGACGGGGTGTACGTCGTTGAATCGGATGATGAAATTCCGATCATTTTCTGCTGGGAGTGTTGCGAGCGTTTCGAGGTTCCCGTCGTTTACACCGGGATGGTTCGCTTCGGTGCCGTAGGTGGCACTTGCTATGTTGGTGCTGTACTGCGTGGATAGCAGTTGTGCGACGTTACACGCATTGAGATATAAGCACACGAATGGAAGCCAAGCGATAGATAAGACGATGCGTCTCATGTTCATTCCTCCTGTAATGTCATATCAACACGGTCTACGATACCCATGACGAGTTCTCGGATCGGAGCGTCCTCAATCCCGAAAACCTCTTGTGCGACACCGGGTCCGGCACCGACGATGACTGTGTCCCCTTCGCCTGCGCCGACATAATCGACAGCGATTGTAGGCGTGCGAACGAGTTCAGATCTGACGCTTAAGGGTTGTACGAGGAGCAGTGTCCGGTTTTCGTACGCTGGATGTTTAAGGACGGAAACGACTTTGCCGATAACTTTAGCGATGTACATTTTTTAAACTTTCCTTGCGGTTAATCAAAGTTCTCGTTGGTAATACGTTCTTGGGTCTCTTCCAGGACCGAAAATATCGTGCCTTTGTCAAATAACATTATTCAGACCGAAAATATCGTGCCTTTATTCAATAACATTATTGTCGATATTTTCGATCTGGATATTTTCGGTCCTGCTCCGTTGTCGCGACTGCTCGATTCTAAATAGAAACCATCGCGGAACGTAGTGGAGCGATGCACAGAAACTTAATAGTTAAAAAATTTCAGGGGGTGTGTCTGCTGACGGGTTCGGTGTATTGGTCAAAGAGAGCGAATCAACAAGTCCAACAACAGCCACATCAACGGGCATGCGTTTTCCGGGAATAACGCTTACGGCATCCCCGCCGGTGACGATATAGACGATTTCTCCGACACCTGCATCGTGCAGTGTATCGACTGCGACGATCGGTTCAGAGATAGGATTCTGTTTTTCGTCTAAAGGTTGGATGATGAGGAGGCGCGTGCCTTCAATGCTCGGGTCTTTTCGGGTCGCGACGACGGTGCCAATTACTTTTGCTAAATCCATTTTTTAAACTTTCCTTGCGGTTAATCAAAGTTCTCGTTGGTAATGCGTCTTTGGGTCGCCTCCGTCGCGCCTTCGTTGCGACTACATTCCGATATCAACGTTAATCCAAACGTGCCGCTTGTGCCGATCGGAAACCTGCCTGAAACGTAGTGGAAGGCAGAACAGGGGCCCAATTATTTAAAAATCTTATATTCAACAAGTTTCGTATGGAGCGTGTTTCGGTTGATGCCGAGAATGTCCGCTGCTTTACTCCGGTTTCCGTTGGTGTGTGCCAGCACGATTTTAAAGAGCGGTTTCTCGAAGGTTTCTCGGATTTCGGTATAGAGTTCGCCGGATGGCGCGTCGGATTCCATACACTGTTCAATGTGTGCTTGAAGCAGCGCGTGGATCTTCGCGTCGAGATTTCCCGGTTCGCCTATGGGTACCGTTTTCTCAAAGATCGTATCAAAGTGTTCAGGTAATAGCATCTGCCCTGAGCACATAACGAGGGCGCGTTTGATAGCGTTTTCTAACTCTCGGACATTGCCGGGCCACTCATAAGCCGTGAGTTGCTTGATGACCTCTGTTGAGATACCGATTTCAGTCAATTGATATTCTTCGACGAATTGCCGTGTAAAGAGGTCTATGAGTTCGGGTATATCCTCTTTTCGCTCCCGTAGCGGTGGAAGCGAAATCGGGATGACGTTAAGGCGATAGTAGAGGTCTTCTCTGAATGTTTTTTGCGTGATCGCAGTTTCGAGTCGGCGGTTCGTAGCAGCGATAATACGGACATCAACAGCGTGGGTCTCTGTGCCGCCCATAGGTTCTACTTCGCGTTCTTGTAGGACCCGAAGTAGCTTTGTTTGTACCTCAATCGGTAGTTCACCGATCTCGTCGAGGAAGATTGTGCCGCTGTCAGCCTGTTCAAATTTCCCTTTTCGTGCGCTATGTGCGTCGGTATAAGCACCTTTGACGTGTCCGAAGAGTGCGCTCTCAATGAGGCTCGAAGGCATAGCACCGCAATCAACGACGACAAACGGGTTTTGTGAGCGTCGACTGTTTTGATGAATCAATTCAGCGACGAGTTCTTTACCTGTCCCGCTTTCACCCATGACAAGGACGGTTTCGTCGCTGACAGCGGCACGTCCAATTTTGAGGTATACCTCTTGCATCACTGCGCTCTGTCCTACCATCTTTCCGTGTCTATCGAATTCCGGTGATGCCGATGTTTTGAGGTTTTTTGTCTGGTTCGTTGCGTCAGCGGCGCGGGATACGAGACTTATTAATTCCTTCTGATCGATGGGTTTGGTGAGGTATCCGTAGGCGCGTTGCTTTGCTGCGTCGATGGCAGTCTGGGTTGTGCCGTGCGCTGTGATGATAATGATTGAAGCGGCACTGTTATGCTGTTGGATGTCCTCGATTAATTCGAGTCCGTTTGCATCGCCTAACCAAATATCAAGGAGGATGACATCAATATCTTCGGTTTTAACGCGCGCGAGGGTTTCCGCTCCGTTTCTGGCTTTAACGGTTTTGTAGCCTGCCCTTTCGAGCGTGGCGGCGAGTATTTGTCGCAAACTGTCATCATCGTCAGCAATTAGCACAAGATTTGACATTTTTTAAATTTTCCTTACGGTATTTTAAATTTTCCTGAGATCGAAAATATCGACAATAATGTTATTGAATAAAGGCACGATATTTTCGGTCTGAATAATGTTATTTGACGAAGGCACGATATTTTCGGTCTCGGTTCAATCAGGGTTCAGAATGGCTATCGGCTATCGGCTATTAGCAAAGAGGAGTTAGTTTGATCAAAAGTCTCTATCTGACTGCTGACCGCTGATGGCTGAAGGCTAATCGCACAGAAACTTAACTGACATTTATCAAAAGTTGTGTTATCTCAATGTTTATCAAGGTTCTTTAGGTATAAGTTTGTGAAAATGCGTTATGAAGTCGGTGAGTATCTGTCTTTCTCCCGTGAGTTGAAGTTGTATTTGATGAAATGTGCGA
>JAJEEK010000070.1 GCA_022821065.1 Candidatus Poribacteria bacterium | reverse complement strand
GGGAAATGGGCACCCTTTATTGGACTCGGAACAAATTTCTACGATTTTACCGAGCAGTTCGTGACCCCCGCCAATATCCAGAACACTTTTGGCGCGGAAGCGTCTGCTGGACTCAACATAAGACTTATTAACAATATCTTTGAGGTGGCACAGTTAAAGGGATCGCTCGGTTATCAGTTCAGCTTTTTGAGACCGAAGGTGAGTGTACCTGTTAGGCCCGATATTGAAGCGTTATCGTTAAACCGCCATAGCATCACTTTCCGGTTGGAGGTCTTAGGATTGTAAAAGTCCTTGAAAAAATAAGGATTTCTGTTAGACTAAAGATGTCCAAAAAACGGATAAGGAGGTCGGAGATGTTTTTCCGAATCTATTGCTATCGGCGAGTATGCATTCTATTAACACTCGTATTTTTAATGGTCAGTGTGCCACTGTTCAGTAACGCTCAAAACACAGAATTTCCGGCGCAGAGATTGGCGGCTATTTTCCCGAAAGCAGAGAAGTTTGTTCAGAAAAATGCTGTGCTGACACCGGATAAAATTGCGTCAATTGAAAAAGAGATCGGAGATAAACTCCGAGCGACGGACCTGAAGCCAATTTTTTACATCCCCATCAATGACGCGAATAAGCCGATAGGGCTGATCCTGTTCGTTGGTGTAGAGGGTCCAAACGGTATTATTGAGGGTGCTGTCGGCTTGAATATGCAGGGGAAAGTGGTAAAAGTCGCCGTCTATGATCACGAAGAGACTGACGCAATTGCAGGAGAGACGTTCCTGAAGCAATTCATCGGTAAGGGGATTGACGACGCTTTTAAAGTCGGCGAGGATATTGAAGCCGCTGGAGGACATGAGGCGGTTTCAAACACAGTTGCCTTACTTCCGAAAAAGGTATTGGTGATGAGTTACGCCCTCTTCCTCAAGCAGGAATTGAGACCTACACCGGAGGAGACACCGACAGAGGCGATGCTTGAAGCAGATGAAATGCCAGAAGTTGAGGACTTGAAAGCCCTCATGATGTTAATGATAGATGACTATTTCATAGTCCTTGACTATTTTGACGACAAAGGGGACAAAGCAGATGCTGTTGCAGCAGCGAAGCGACTCGCTAAATATGCAAAGGCTATCTCAAATTTTGAGCCACCAAAGAACGCAGATCAGATGGAGGAATATGTCTATTTGCAAGACAAATTCAGCGACACACTCTTTAAATTTGCTGACGCACTTGAGAAAGAAGGCGTTTCTGAAGAAACACGCAAGCAGTGGGACGCTATTGTTGAGTTGATTAATCAGGCACACCTCCGATTTAGCTTAGAAGAGATTGATTTAGATACATATTAGGCGTTGGTTGAATTTTAACTGGAGATTCTATGACTTTTGTGAAGCAGGCTTTGGCTGGCAAGTTGAACCGAAAAATTTGGATATGTTGCCTGTGTACACTATTTGTGTTAATAGGCGCGCTACAAGCATCGGCACAGATTCGTCCCCCACGACGCACCCGTAATAGGATCATTGTGGATACGAACGCGAAAAAGCAGGACATCGTTAAGGCGGATATAGGCGCGAGCCTTAAAGATATTGCGAAACGGGCAACGCAACACACTAAGACTCCGAAAGCAGATATTGTGTTCGTGGTTGATGGTGGCAGACGGATGTCAGGCGTACTCATAGACTTGGAGAAGCAACTCGTTGATATGCTCGCCGTTATAGAGGCAAAAACGATGGACTATCGGTTCGCACTCGTTCGTTTTCAATCGGTCAATGGAGAACCGAGACAGACATTGCATCAGTGGACGTTTGATTACATCGGTATTGAAAACGCCTTGCGCGAGATGCGACTTGAGGCTGACAATAGTACGGTATCTGGGTATGGTCTTGATGCTTTAGTAGAAGGATTGAATAAATTGGACTTCCGCGAGGGCGTTACGACGCAATTTGTTGTGGTTACCAACGCGCGGATGCGAACTTTATGGACAGAGGCGGATGCGAAAGACAGGATTAGCGAGCAGATAATTGACCGCTGCCGTCGGCAGAACGCACAACTCAATTTTATCGGTATGAGCGAGAAGGTCCAGGCAGAACTCGCTGACCGAACAAACGGCAAATGGTATCCGATTGATTCCGGGCAACGGCGAATAGATGCGCAACGCATTGAGAGCGGCGGAACAGTCGTTGACAAGGCACTGCTTCGGGTGGATGGATTGTTTAGGCGTATTGCTGAAAACTTGGTGGCAAGTAGACCGGACAAGGTAGATGTCGTTTTTATTTTCGATTATAGCCTGAGCATGCAGACCAAAACGGAGCCAGCGTGTGAGGGATTGGATCAGATGGTCGCTGTGTTTACGGCAGCAGGATTGGATTACCAATTCGGGATTATCCGATTTTGGGCGGCTGTCGGTGGCGGTGAAAGCACCGTTGTTGTTACCAAGCCGCCGTTGGAACCTGAACAGGTGAAAACTATGTTTCGGCTCCCGAAAACGGGTGATGAACATCTGCTTGATGCCGTTATTGAAGGTGTACCGAAACTTCGAACACCACCGGATCGCGACCTTGTGCTTATCGTTGTCACCGACGAAGCAACGAGTAAACGCACTGAAAAAGGGTATACAGCAGGCAAAGCGATTTCAGTGTGCCGTGGCGCACGAGCGAAGGTTTACGTCATCGGCGGTGTTACCTCTATGCAGACTGGGTCTTTTGGCGATAACTTCCAGCGACAAGTCGCTCAACTCACCAAAGGTGAGCACTATGTTATGCCGGGTGCCGTGATATGGCGAGGCACTGGAGGTGCGGATGAACGACGGTAGTCGTGCTGTGTCGTCTGTTCACGGATTGTCTATTACTCTATTGCCAGTTCATCTGGTGTTTTGGTGTGTATTGCTATAAGGACGAAACATGTAGATTGCAGATTAGCCGTCGGTTCCTTTAGTTCGATCGGTGTGTTACTGACGAAGCTGCCGTCTTCTTGCCGCGCGTTTGTTAAATAACTGATGGCGACACGTCGAGTATTGAACGGATCGTTTCCTGCAGCGAGTGCCATAACCGAAATAGCCGTGATTTCCGGGTCGCTGGGACTATTTTTATATCTTCCGAATCCGCCGTCCTTGTTTTGCAGCTGCTTTAGCCATGCGACTTGCGGGTTAATGTCGAAAACGGGTTCCAGACCTTGCATCACCCAAGCCGTTAGAAAGACATCGGACTGCATACCGCGTTGTAACGCCCAGCCGCCATCAAAATTAATGTATCCCGACAGCCACACGGTTCCTTTGGAGAGCCAAGGTATGTCGTCGGTTCCCTCCTCAAAATCCCGTTCAAATTTGAGTCCGAGTCTGTTGAATCCGGCGAGAACGGCAGCCGTATAAAGCGGATTGCTCGGACTGCGTTCACCTCTGCCCCAACTCCCGTTCGGGTTTTGGACTTTCCTCAGCCAACGGAGCCCTTTAAACCGCGCGTCCGGGTCCGTTTCCGCTTCTGTTAAGGCGATGAGCGAGAAGATGGTGTGCGCAGTGTTATCGTTCCAACTGCCGTCTTCCGATTGTGTGTTTCGGAGGTACGCCACCCCGGTTCGGATAACCCGTGAACCGGTACCCCAGCCGGATTCAATCAGTGCCCAAATAGCGAAGGCTGTGTTCTCAACGTTGCTATCGCCACCGGCGACTAAGGGCCAGCCACCATCCTTGTTTTGGTGTTGAACAATATAAGTTTTCGCACCTTCAATGGTTTTGTAGATCGGCGGTCCTGCTGGTGTTTTAGCAGTATTGGAAGTGGCGATTTCGCTGTCCGCAATAGCTGTCGCTGTAACGCCAATTAGGAAATTTAGCAGGATATAACAACAGAGCAGCATGAAAACGCTTTTGTGGTTTTTCATATTAACGTCCCTCCATTTGTGTTATTGTTAGCTTTAAAACACCTGTAGATTTGTGGAGTTACGCGCGTTTTTCAAACGGATATCTCTTCTTACAAGCGCATTGATTATCATAAACCTCGCCATAGCTGAATTAAAGCGGTTTTATCTTTCCACCTCATTGATAAATTACACTACGATTGTGGCTCGATTACGACTTTATAAACACCTTCTTGTCCAAGCATATCAATGCCTTTTTCCAGTTGGTGCAGCGGTAGATGATGCGTTATTAATTCGTGCAAGGGCGCGCGTGTAATTTGAAGGAAGTCTAATGCTGTCTGGAACTGAATTTGCGGATATGCCCATACGCCGCAGACATCCAGGTCCTTGTTGCAAATTTGGTGTGGTCGCACACGAGTGTCTCCGGAGTCTGTATAGTGTCCGACTTCGATGACTTTCCCACCACGTCGGACCACGTCTAATGCTTCGGAGAACACGACTGGCAAGCCTGCACATTCAATCGCGATGTCTACACCGACACCATTTGTGAGTTCCTGAATCTGTTCAACCCGTTCTTCTGGTGTTGTGTTTCCGACATTGATAACGACATCCGCCCCCATCTGCTTCGCCATGTCTAACCGACTATCGACGAGATCGGTGGCGATAATCCTGCCAGCACCGCTATCCCTTAACACAGCGACGACAAGGAGACCGATCGGTCCACATCCGAGCACTGCAACGCTACTTCCGATGCTGTATCCATCTCCGACTTGTGGCAATCCGGGGGCACAGGCGCGTTCAACGGCGCGCGTCGCAACTGCCACTGGTTCTGTCAACACGCGGATTTCTTCAGGAATACTGTCGGGTATCTTGTAGACCCAAGAGTTACCATGGATATAGGTATACTCGGCGAATTCGCCATTCAGATACGGTGGTGTTTCGCTGTTGCTAAACCCGTAGATCGTTCTACCGGAACATAAAGTCGGACGACCCGGTACGTGCAAGCAGTAATAGCATCTACCACAGTTTTTTGAACCCGGGACCACTGTTACACGATCACCGACTTTGATGGGCCCGCCCATCACATTCATAGCCTGATTCGCATTTTTACCGATCTCAGCGACTGTACCGACGACCTCATGTCCGGGGATGACTGGAAATTTCAGGGCGGTATGCCCGAGATACATGTGTTTATCGCTGCCACAGATACCGACTTTGTCTACCTGTAATAGGAATGCGTCGTCTGTCGGTGTCGGTTTTTCAAATTCGCGGATCTCTATCTGCCCGGGTTGGAGCATCACCGCTGCTTGGACTTGCATAGTTGGAATTCCTTGTCTTATTTTATTTTGACCAGAGTGGGATCAATACTTTTGTTAATTGTGCTAAACTCTCCAGATTGTGTGCTGGCAAGAAATAGTCCACATAAGGCAGTGCCGTGCGGATACCTCGGCAGATCGGTTGATAGCCTTCGCTACCGAGCAACGGGTTGAGCCAGATTAACCGATACGCATGCCGATGCAACATCTCCATAGAACGCCGCAGCACATCTACATCGCCGCGATCCCAACCGTCACTGATGAGGATAACGACAGAACGGTACGCCGAAAGAGACGGTGCAAACTGTCGATAGAATTCCAGTAAACTCTCACCTATCTTTGTCCCACCCGACCAGTCAGGGACGACATTCGCCACTTCATTCAAGCCTTCCGCCAATCCTTTCCGTCGGAGGAGTCCGGTGATGTTTGTCAGATGCGTGCTGAAAACTGCGACCTCTACTTCCCTGAGTTCTTGTTGCATGCCGTAGATAAATTGGATGAGGAACTTAGCGTAACAGTCCATAGAGCCGCTCACATCACAGAGGAGTAGAATCTTGGTTTTCTTGATTTTCTGCTGTTTCCGTATTAATTCGAGCGGTTCACCACCATGCACGAGGCTTTTCCGCCAACTCCGTCGGAAGTCGATAGTCCTACCTTTTTTACCAACAACCTTTCGGCGACTCAGTTTTGTCGCTAGCACCGCTGCCAATTTCGCGACGATCTCCCGTGCTTTCTCCATATCTTCTTTTGTGAATTCACTAAAGTCTTTTCGGGTCAGGACCTCTTCTACGCTATAAGCGATCGGATCGTCTTCCTCACCTTCTTTTTCGTCGTCTTCTGTCTCGGCATTTAACCACTGCTCTACGATGTCCTGTTCATCAATAGCATCGGAGAGGTCTTGAAGACTGGAGGGTTCGGGCACTTCGTTTTCTGTATCGACTGCCTCAAATTCCGTGCGCGGGTATCGCCAAAACAGGTTGAAAGCGAGGTCAAACGTCTCCCGATCCGTTTCCTGCGTGATCAGGTTCGTCCGTGCTGTGTGATAAAATGCATCCCGCTCACCGATGTCGATCAGTTCAACGCTTTTGCACCAACTGAGTTGGTTGGTTGTCGTCACGTTGATGCCCTTATGTCGAAGCAACCGGCAGAAGTCTGTGATTTGTTGGAGCAGTGTTTGATCAGTCATTTTCTTCTTTCTTTACCCACGTTATGAACGCGTCCAGTTCTGTAAAAATGGGGTCAAATACCGTGCTAACTTGCCGTGCCTTCTGCTCAATTTTTTCATAAGCCAGTTCATCCATGGAATGACGAAGGAAAAGGTAGCGAAACTCTAAGAACTCCTGCAAGTGTCTAAAAGTTATTTCGGAAATTACGGGTGGCCGTTCACCGTACGGTTCTGCCATCTGCACCAGCAATGCCTTATGCTCTCTATTGCCATCGGGCAAACATAAATCAACCTCAAGGGCGATTTGCCTAAAAATGTTCTCTATACCCATATAGCAATCCGAGACACGTTTAGCCATCGTAATTTCTAGGTCTGTTCTGTATTCCAGCGGAGCGGTCTCGATTTTCCGGAACGCTTTTTGAATTCCGCTAATGGATCTTTCTATTTTCGGGCGTTCATCGGAGATGTCCTGTATTAACTGGCTCCGGTCCACAGAATAGATTTCACCTTTTCCGATTCCAACAACTTGACTTTCAATTCTCTCGCGAAGTAATCCGTGACAACTCTCAAAATCAACCAAATCTATCTCAAACAACCTGCTAATGTCTTCGGCTTCCCATACTGCACGAAAATACTTGTCATTAGGGATTCCCCAAACAGCGATGTTAATGTCCGACCATTTTGAGAAAGATTCCCGTTTAGTAAGAGAACCAAATACAACAACTTGTGTTGCACCAAAATCTTCATAAAGCATCGCTGCGACCCGATGTGCCGTCTGCCATGCGCGTTGCAGTAAAGCCTCATCCACTTTTCGGTTTTGGAATTGTTGAGCAAGCCGTCGGCTGTATTCCGCTAATTCTTCAGGCGATAAATCTTTCGCTGCGCGATGGTTTTCTGTGGGTTGATGCATATCGCTATCTCCTTGGGAAATAGGATAGCACGAAATGGCTTGGCGTGCAAGAAAAAAGAGACGGGAAGACCGTTTCAGCTTTCCCGTCTCAAATAGTGATTTAACCGAGGAACTGAGGAATATTAAACACAGTTTTCTCCATAAATCTATTGGTTCCGTCCTGATTTATGAGTTATTTTTCTATATTCCAATGGTTGAGTAATTTTTGACCACCAGACATGTCCAGTCCACGCCTCCCCAACATTTTCTCCAAAAGTGGCATCATAAGTTTTGTCTGGCCGACCAAAAATGGCTAAGCATTGATCTGTTGTCATTCCAATTTGCAGCTGACTAATATTGGTTTCAATAAATGTTTTATGCCCTGGATAACTCGGGTATTTATAGAGCACTGCGCAACTATACAGAAAGAATGTTAATCCAACCACAATTAATATTATGGTTAGAAATCTGTTCAAACGTATAAGTTTTGTTTTCTGATCCATTTCAACTTCCCTTCGTTATTTCAAATTTAATATTTTGGTAGAACAAGTTTAACCTCCTTAGCTCTTATCATATCAAAGTAAGGTTCAAAATCTGTCAAGATTTGTTCTCTACATGCAAGAGGAATAGGAATCTTAATAGTCTTACTCGGATTCTTTAAATCTTTAATTCTCATATAGAGATGAGGAGATTTGAACACTTCTGGACGATATGCGAAGGCTCCTCTTTGAGCTATGTCTTCCATTTTGCCAAAATTTGTAGATATCGAAATGGGCATAATACCAATTGTTCGAAATACTGTCGGTATTGTTGAATTATCAGCTATCAATTCAAAGTCTTGTAAGTCTGATTTGAATTCATAAGTATGGTACCCCGAGTAAGAAGTTCCACTGTATCCTGCTGCGGCCGCTCCAAGCACATTTAAAAATATGCTACCGCCGGTCTCACCGATTTTCGGTTCTACACTTATCATTACTAGGGGGACATACTCTCCTACGTATTCTCGCCATTCCTGCATCCGATTCCCTACAGGATCATATATTTCTGATTGAGGGGTACCAGCAGATTGTTGCCGATCTCGACGTTTTTGAGCCAATCGCTCTGTTGAAATAATCTTGAGATAATGTTCACGTGGTGGAGTTGAAAGCAGGATGTTAAAAACCTGACCTTCTATAATATACTAAAGTTTGGACAATTTTAAGAATTAAGATGTTTGAAAGCAGAAAAAGAGGTATCCTTTCATAAACATATCACCGTTTTGAAAGGAACGTAAAAATGGACCTCCTCCTCTGCTTAAGAGATATTCTATCGGATTTT
>JAJEEK010000051.1 GCA_022821065.1 Candidatus Poribacteria bacterium | reverse complement strand
ATCTCATAAGTTCATCTACGGCATGATGTCAAAAAGTATTAGAACTGACTCGGAAGATACAGATATAATGACTTTTGATATCGGAACCATTGAATCTATAGCCTTGAAAACTCGTAAGGCATTCAGAGATTTTCATAGGCAATAGACTAACACATTCGCTTTGAAAGAAGGATTTTATGTCTAAAGAATTGAAAGGCATCATACAACCCAAAGATTGTGATACTGTATGGCGGTATATGAGTTTTGAGAAGTTTGCCGACATTTTAGCAACAGAATCCCTGTTTTTTACAAGAGCCGATAGGTACGATGACAAATTTGAAGGATACGTCCCCCAATCAACGACGCTGCCTCACAAACCCGAGGTCAATCCTACAGTCGACCGTGTTGATTCAAATTTTCGTCAATATATCATGTGTAACTGTTGGCATCACGGAGAAGAAGAATCAATGGGGATGTGGGACAAATACCACCTACGCAACAGCGGGATAGCCATCAAAACAACTATGGGAAACTTGAAGAATAGTTTGCCAGATAAACCTAATGTATTTATCGGTAAAATAAAGTACATTAGCAATCACAATCAAATTGAGATGCCTATGGATGTAGAGATTTTCTTGCACTACCCCTATTTCTATAAGAGAAAACCTTTTGAGTACGAACGGGAAGTACGGGCAATCATTGATATTGCATCACTTCCACAGGACGCTCCTTATGAATTTGGCACATCTCTTAAAATTGATCTGAAAACGCTGATTGATGAAAATGATGAAAAAAGCCAAGTAATTGTATCACCACACGCTGACAAATGGGTTGCTGGTACGCTTGAATTGATAGTTGAGCGATATGGATACCAATTTTCGGTCAATCCATCAAAACTTTTAGATCCGCCAGCGTGAATTAGTGCAGCCGCGTCCGTGCGAATTATGAGGAGATCTCATGAATGATAAAATTTTGAATGAATGCCGACAAGCGAAGGAACGGATTGCAGCACTGTTTGGTGACGTGGATACGCTTATGGATTTTTTGATGAAACGGCGGGAACAACGTCTAAAGCAGGGCAAAAAGTATGTAGACTTCTCACCCTATCGTGAAAAGAAAAAAGGCAACCGTAAATCCTAACGCTGCTTCTAATTGTGGGAATGCAATGCTACGGAGCCCGTTGTCCGCATTAGACGTTTCCAACCTTGAAAATCCGATAATCTTGATTCTGACAATCCATTGCCAAAATATTTACACCCCTTCTTTTTTCTTTACATTTTTTGGAAACTGAAATATACTGTTAGTATATACACGCGAAATGTTTGTTATCCAAGAATAAGAGACAAAAAATCTTTGATAGGAGGAAAAAGACCGTGCAAACGCCAACAACTGCTCTTGAAGAAACCGGTATCGGCTCCATCCACGTTGAGCCGCTCCCGCCAGTAGAAATAGACCAAACCGAACTTGTTTACCACCAACTCTGCCCGGCTGAAGATTTTGAGGAACTCGAAGGCAAACCCTTCCATGTTAACGGCACGCATCTCGCTGTTTTCAAAACAGGCGATAAATTTCACGCTGTTGATAACCGTTGCCCACACATGGGGTACCCGATGTCGAAAGGGAGTGTCCGGGACGGTGTGCTTATATGCCATTGGCACCATTGGGAATTCGATCTCAAATCCGGTGCATGTTTCTTGGCATCCGGCGATGACCTGAAAGCGTTCCCTGTTGAAGCCCGAGAGGACGGTTATTTGTACGTCGGGTTAGCGAAAGGCGAACGCGAGGCAGCAAAACAGCGTGTCATCGCAAACGGTAAGCGCGCACTTGAACGAGGACTCAAAGACCGTAGCACCTTCTTTATCGCGAAAGCCGTTACAGCACTTCGGGATGCAGGCGCGACACCTGCGGAGATTATTCAACAGGGACTCCACTACGGCGCACATAAAAGTAGTGATGGCTGGTCATCAGGCGTTGCGATCCTCACACTCGCAGCGAACCTATGGGACGACGTTGACCCAGAGGACCATAACCTGTTTCTCGTACACGGACTCAGCCAGATTAGTCGTAGAACAACAGGAAGCGCGCGTCCCTATCGCGCACCGTTCCCGCGAATGAAGGAGGAACACGATCTCGAAACACTGATGCGATGGTTCCGCTATTTTATTGATAAACGCCACGGCGGCGCAGCCGAACGCATCTTGCTGACACTCAATGACCGAGGCTACGATAAATCTGTCCTCGCAGACTTCGTATACACGGCGGCAACGGACTACTACTTCACAGGTGACGGACACGCCCTCGATTTTGCGAATAAAATGTTCGAGGCACTCGATTACGTCAATTGGGAAGGCTCACACGAAATTTTGCGTCCAATCGTTGTCGATCTCGTCGGTAGAACACGGCACGAGGAGACCTCTCGATGGGCTGACGCTGTACCTGTTTTAGAACCCGTCTTTGAGAGACTCGACAGTATATGGGAAGACAACCAAGCGAACGACGCAGAACTCGATATTTCTGATTTTGCACAGACGCTGCTCGCTGACGAGTTTGAACCCACCGTTGTGGAGGTTGAAAAGCAGATTCGCAAAGGGGTCAAACTGACCGACATCTGTCGCGCGATGACGTATGCTTCGGCGGTTCGGACTGCCCGGTTCCATCTGAAAAACGAAGGCGATTGGCACGATGTCGCGAACATCTATTCTTACGCGCACGCACTTTATCATGCTTTCCAATATGCGCCGAGTGCGAACCTGCTGCGTGGCATCTTCCACGGTGTCGTTTACTTGGCATACTTGCGCTGGTTGAATATGCCTGCTGCCCGTATTCCGAGACCCGGACAACGCCTCGATGAAACGTACGCCTCTCCTGACAAGATGTTAGATCGGCTCCAAGAGTTCGCCGACTTCCAAAAAGTCTACGAGGCAGAAATTCTGGTGAACCAGTATCTCGAAGAGGGACATGATGTTGAGGCATTGAAACGGACGCTTGCACATATCCTGCTCCGTGAAGATGCGGAACTTCACATGTTCCAGGTCCTCGAAGTCGCCTTCCGGCATTACGATCTGACAGACGACTTTGAAGAGCAACGGATGCACCTATTGGCAGCGACGCGTTACATCACGGCACAGAAGTTGATGAAGAACATTCTGTGGTCCACGGAGAACGCGGAACGTCTCGCTCGAGGCGAGTTGCTCAGCGAACGCGACGATGATTAGATGTAGAGGGCGAGGTCACCTCGCCTCTACCTTTCGGGCTGGATTCCTACTGCTTTCGCGGTAGGAAGAAAGCCCGTCTCTTTTTTCAATAGAACGCCAATCATGAAAAAAATAGAGCGTAGACTTAGTTTTACAGATGGACTTGAAACTGTTCCTGACCCAACAAGGCGGGACTTTCTTACTGCAGTAGGCAAAACGGCACTGCTTGCGGGTTTGGGCATGTTCGGTGTAGGTTGCGAAGCCGTTGATCGAGGGTTGTTAGACAGAGGACTCACGCCGATTATCTTGGAAGACCTACAAGCAGCCGGACTTCCAAAACCGAACATGCTCGTTCACTCGGAAACCCCTTTTAACGGCGAGTTTGCCCCCCATCTTCTCAACGACGATGTTACCCCTACAGAGCGACACTTCGTCCGTAACAACAGCGGCATCCCAGAACGGGCGATAAACGGGGATCTCCATGGATGGCAATTGGTCATAGATGGTGAAGTCGATAAAGAACTCGCACTCTCAATGGATGATTTGTTACGGTTTCCACAGGTCACTATGGAAGTCGTATTGGAATGTGCAGGTAACGGAAGAAGTTTATTTGAGCCGGAGGTTGGTGGTACCCCGTGGCAACGCGGGGCGGTTGCTTGTAGTGAATGGACGGGTGTACGCTTGCGCGATGTCTTGCAAGCCGCGGGTGTCAAACCGAATGCCGTCTATACCGGAAACTACAGCGAAGACCTACCCAACGACGGCAGCGAACCCTTTTCACGGGGCATCCCAATTGAGAAAGCGATGGATGAACACACGCTCATCGCTTTGAAAATGAACGGAGAAGTGTTGCCAGCAGCCCACGGATTCCCCGCAAGATTGATTGTCCCGGGATGGATCGGCAGTGCAATGCAAAAATGGCTCAATCGCATCTGGGTACGGGATACGGTTCACGACTCCGAAAAAATGAGCGGCTATTCCTATCGCATCCCTGCTTACCCCATAGCACCCGGAGAGATACCATCTGTCGAGGATATGCGGATCGCGACCGCATGGCGGGTTAAATCCTTGATTACGCAACCCCAAGCATCTCTGGAATTCAACACTGACACGTCTATAAAGGTTCGAGGACACGCATGGGCAGGCGAAAATGAGATTGATAAAGTTATGGTCTCTACAGATTTCGGTCTGCAGTGGCAAGAGACGCAGTTGATTCCACCCTCAAACAGGTACGCATGGTCCCATTGGGAAACCGAACTCACGCTTGCAAACAGGGGCTATTATGAAATATGGGCACGTGCTTATGACGACACAGGTGCAACACAACCTTTCACACAACCGTGGAACCCGAAGGGTTACCTCGGAAACGTCATTCACAGAGTGCCTATCTCGGTAGTTGCACAAAAGATTTAACTCTGGAGAATATGCTAAGCCCGTAACGTAATGGAGGGCGACTCTGAGAGAAAACCTTTACTACCCAAACCACATCGCTTAACCGCAAGGAAATTTTAAAAAATGAAGATTGGTGTTATGTCCGATAGCCACGACAATATTCCGAACGTCAAACGCGCTGTCGCACTTTTTAATGGACTCGGTGTCGATTTGGTCGTCCATGCAGGCGATTTTATCGCACCGTTTGCTATTGACCCGTTAGGCGACCTAAATTGCCGTGTTGTCGGTGTATTCGGTAATAATGACGGCGAACGCGTCGTCGTTGCGAAACGATTTGAAACCATCGGTGGTGAGGTACACCCTAACCTCGCAAGCATATCGCTTGGAGATAGGAACATCGCCGTGATGCACTACCCCGAACTCGCCATCCCCATCTCCAAAAGCGGCGATTACGACATCGTCGTCTATGGACACACCCATCAGATAGACATCCAAAAGGGAAAATCGCTATTGCTCAATCCGGGTGAAACAGGCGGATGGACGACAGGAAAAGCGACGGTTGCAGTCGTGGATACAGAAACGCTTGAAGCAACAATTCATGAGTTATAGAGGCGCGTGATGAAATACCGGGATCTATTATTAGATTGTCCTTTGCAAAAAAAATGCATTGCGTTTGGTCTTCTTCTTGATATTTCTAACTTAATAATGCCGAGAAAAGGAGAGACCAGTTGTTATCGGCATCACATGGAAAAATACATCTGATGCACCTTGCAAAGAAAAAAACGGTTTATCTGCTCGCACTTGAAGTTTCAAGCGGTTCCGGGTGGTCCGCAGCATCTGTATGCCGACGACAGCATAGACCCCGATTCCCCTACCTGACGAAGATACGCCGTGTTCGTGTTCTCCCCATCCTGTGTGAGTATGCCCCACCGTGCGACGTGCCCACGACATACGCGCCGCGGTAAGCCCGCCACCGAGATATGGTGAGATACTCCGTTTGCAAAAAAAATAAATGCCGCCGACCGAAAAAGCAGCGAACCCAAATTCGCGTGTTTCATGAAAAGTATAGGATCCGGATTCGCGTATCTCATTTTTACCCGAAACGATGCGTCCTTCGACCTCCACAGCATAGGAGGGCAGCTCATAAGACCAGCCAAGTCGATAGCCGAGGGTACTAACATCTATAGGAAGGACAATTGTTCCGAGGAATCCTATACCCCAATGGGATTCACCGGTCACTTGTGCACTCACGTCCGCTGAAACGATACCAGAAACGGGGACTGAAAGGACAAGTGCGATGAAAAAGATAAATAAAACAGATCGGGTTTTCACGGTAGATATCCTATTGATGTTCACATCCTATTATTTGTCTGCACAAAAAGTGCTGGAAAACAGACGGCTGGAAGACATCTTAATCGTCGGCAATGCCTGAAGTAATCTCAACCTGTCCTTCGTCTGTCACGATCCGTTCGATGTAGAGTGTAAACGTATACGTCTGATGGTTTTTATATTTTTCAAGGTTGGACGGAAAGAGACCATCTCCGGCGGCATCATCTACAATCCAAAAGGTCACATTCCGATTATTTGTGGCAAGCGTCATCGCACCCGAATAATCTTTTACCAATTCCGGGTCCACATCATCTTGAATCCCCAGCAGTGTGTTGAGCCTATCAAGTGAAAGCGTCGCTTGAAGTCGTACTGTTTTCCCGACATACTTCTGACCACCCGTCACCATCTGCTCGAGCGTCGTGTTGATGACTTCAATATCGGCTTTCGCAGTGTGTTCAGGCGCATCTGCCCAAATGGTGAAGAAGCGATCGCCGTATGGGGTTGTGTTTTCGGAGATGTTTGTGATAAGAAGTGTGAAGGTGTAGGTCGTATGACCCCGAATATGTCCGAGGTCACTTTCCATATAGTTTGTATAATAGTGGCGCGGAGACGTAGCGTGCGGGTCGGTAACGAAAAAACGTACGTTGTCGTGATGCGTGAACAGTTCTAACTTTGGGGGTGCCTCATCAGCACTCGGATAAATTCTGCCAGCAGCGGTAATCGTAACCTTCTGGTCCTTGTATTTTGAGTGGACCCCGTGTGCTTCAACGTCGTTGATAATATCGACGAGGGTGATAGGTTCTTCCAGATGCAATTTTGCAGCACATCCAGCAAAAATAAAAATCGCAAGGCACGCAATGAGAGACGCAAAAATCTTCATGTGCAGATTCCCTTGAAAGACTATCGCAAGCGTTAAACCTACTCAACATACCCCAACTTCCGTAACCTGTCCTCTAAAATCTCTGTCTCTTCGCTTGTAGATTCCTGTGCCTGTAGATGTTGGTAATTGGAATTCATCAGGATCTCGTCGTAAGCGTCCCGAAAGCGGTCGGGATCCTCACAGGTGAGATCCTCGCCGTTCAAGACATGCCGATACACGAACTCACCCGTCTCTTCATCTTCACGATAGAGATGTTCGCCATCTGTCAATGACCAGAGCCGAACGCCTTCCGAATACCTGTTGATCTCCTCGTTATCGACTGTCGTCCGGGAGGTCACACGATGATGTGGCATCTCCAAATTGTTTTTACTCAGGAAGCCGATACCGTAGAGGCTATCCAACTCCGATAGCACCAATCGGTTCGCGTCAAACGCCGATGGAGAGCGTAGGTCTTGTCCGTAGCCTTGATAGTCCACATCCATACCGGCAAGGTTCAAGATGGTCGGGAACAGATCGATCGCTGAAATCGGAGCGTCTGGGAATTTCATATCCCGCACACGTGGAATATGCGCTAACAGTGGTACGTGTAGCACATTCTGATTCAGCGTGTCGCCGTGTGCGATAATCTCGTCACAGATACCCTCGCCGTGGTCTCCGAAGATGAAAACTGCCCAATCCGAGAGTCGGAGCTGCTTCAGGATTTCAACGAGTTTAAATTCGAGGATATGTGTCGCCGCTGCGTAGTAGAAACGTAACGCCTCATCCGTTCGGCCGTTATCAACGAGCCATTTGAGACTCGGCGCGCCCGGAATCCCGCTCATACCGTAACCGCCGTGTGTATACCAAAAGTGCAAGAAACAGAACTGCGGTACATCCGAAGGCTGTTTCAGGTGCTGCATCAGGTCCTCAAGCGAACCGAGTTGTTGCGCTTCCGCATTCGGGTCCAACGGTGTAATGAACGGCTCAAAGTCGAGGAAACGGAACACATCCGGACGTTCTGAACGTCCTGTGATCTGATATCCGGCATCACTGAATATCTGGAACAGATTTGGAATCCCTTCAAACATTTTCAGGTAGGTTTGACCGTAGACTCCGTGTTCAAAGGGATAGAGTCCGGTAAAATAAGAGGTGTGGGAGGGACGCGTCGCTGGTGCCGACACGAAAAACTTCTCAGCGAGCGAGAAAGCCTGCGTCAGTAGATCAAACTTCGGCGTATTAAGAAAGGTATTCGTCCGACTGAGCGCATCATAACGCCAGCAGTCGATTGAGATAAGCAGAAATTTATTGATCACGTTAGTTTCCATCCTTACTAATCCATCAGTCGTGTGTTATATTGCCGCTCGGTATGCTGATACCTATGAAAAAGATCAGGTTGAAAAGGCGATGGGGTGTAGATATAGATTGCATCGCTATAAGGATCGTAGAGGATAACTTCTTCGCGGGCATCGCCACAGACATCCGCTGGAAAGCAGTGATACCATCCCATCCTTCCACCCGTCGGCGGCGGGAGTTCAGGGAACGTTACCACCTTGTCCCCGGCACTATTGTAAAGCGCAGCGGGACTATAAATCAGTTCGGGATCCGCTGCGCCATGCCAACGGATAACCTCCAGCCCGGTGTTGTTCGGTGTCTCATCGACACGAAATCGGTTTCTTATCTGTCCGTTTTTGTCTACCACCATCAGATCCGGGTGATGTCCATTATAACGGATGACCAAGGCATCTTCGGATACGTCCGAGAGCAATTTGCCGCACCGAATCTCTTGCCCGTGTGGCACAACATCAAAACCGAGCGAGAGAATCAGGTTGCCTTCGGCATCAATCACCTGTCCACCACCGGAGAGGATCGCCCGTTTATCCCCGTTCCACTCGGTAACCAGAACCGAATCCGTGTTTTCACCGAAATAGCGATTCCAGAGCACGGTACCATCCGCAGCGAGTCCAAAATTCCCGCCGTTGACTTCATCGAGTCCGTCGCCATTAAAATCGCCGACTGCCGGAATATAGGCGGAATGTTTCGGGTAACGGAACCACTCGTCGGTATACTGCCAGAGAAGCTCCAAGTCGTGGTTAAACGCTAACACGTTCACACCGACCTTGACAACGAAATCCTGTGGCTGCGTATTCCCAGAGAAGTTAGCGATCATCAGTCGCTGATGAACATAGTTCGGGATGTGGCGTTCGCCTTCAGCATAAGCATTGCACTGACGCAACGCATCCGGTGCTGCACTCCGTTTGATAGCACCCGTCGCACCGTCCAAAATCATCAGGCGGATCGCAGACAGGTCCCATTTACTCGCCTCTGGTACATCTGGGTCTATCCAGAAACAGATCACCTCCGCCTGTCCGTCTGCATCGATGTCATAGATAGCGACGGGCCCGGGACGGTCGGGGGAGAGGGTAGTCAGGTAGGTATCTTTGACATCCATGTCTCTGATTTCGAGGCACTTATCGCCGATTGACCAGAGCGGTTCACCTTCCAATGTAAACGCGCCGATGAAGCAGGGATGGATGCCTCCGATGGATTTATACACCAGAAGGTCGGCAGTGCCATCGCCTGTCAGATCGCCGATACGGATATCGCCGCCCCACGCCTTTCCATCGGTTTTGTTGAGAAATATGTCTGGGATTGCCACCCGTTTATAGAGATGCACTGCTTGCGAAGTGTTCATTTTTACACAAACGCTTTAAAAAGTCCGACGTAGAGTGCGAGCACTTTTTCGGGATCAGGTCCCGTATAAGCGCATTCGTTGGAGATGTAGCCTGAGAAACCGATGCGATTGAGCCATTGGAACATCTGTCGGTAGAGTTCAAACGTTGCCGGTTCTTCAACCCGATGTGTATGTACTGCGGTAATGTGCGGCGCGACACGTGAAAAGAGCGGTTCAATATTGCCAGCATCACACCCTACGAATTGCGAGTTGAAAACGAAACCGACGTTTGGGAGATTCACACCTTCAATCACTTCCATCGCCGAATCGGGGTCCGTGAAAGAGCCGTGCATCTCAATAGAAACGGTAATATCTTTCTCCCCCGCGTAGGTGCCGAGTGCCTTCAACCCATTTGTGACGTATCCGACAATAGCTTCGCGATTCTCTTCAGTATACCGGTCGCCGAGTACGCGGACATGGGCGCATCCCATAAATTCTGCCATGTCGATGACGCGCGTAACGCGTCGGACGGTCTCTTCACGATCAGAGGCGTTCTCGGAATGGAAATTTTGGCAACTCGTCAACGAGGAGATTACAACGCCGCTCGCATCGACCTGTGCTTTCAATCCATCCCACGCTTCCCTTGGAGTATCCCACTCAAAGCCGTGTTTCTGTTTGTAATCCATTAACAATTCGACACCGTGATAGCCGGTCGCCTCAGCGGTGTCAAGTATCTGTCCTAATTCCCATTCTTGGCAGGTTTGATAAGTATTCAATGACCACTTCATTTTTTAAATTTTCCTTGCGGTTCGTTGAGGCGGGTTGGCTTTTTGAAGTGCCTTTCCGTAGATCCGCTCTCCACTTCGTTATGAGCTATGTTTTTGATAAAAATAAAAAAAGAGACCCCTGAACTGAAACCATTAGGACTTACGCATGCGGCTCTTTTGTACCATAGACTGTTAGCCTGTGCTACAAAAACATTGTGTTTTCCGAAAAATCTCAGCGAATAGAACCAGCTGTAGCCAAAATTGCGTAAGTCCTGAGCATTATTCTGATCGCTATTCTTGGATCGGAATCGGGAACCAGAGTCCCCCGGTTTTCGTTGTTAGTGCTTTATGCGTCATATCATTAATCCCGATGACATCTATTGTGATGTTATTTTGAAGACACTGCTTCAAGACTTCCAATAGTGTGTAAGACCCTTTGCTCGGTTCATCGGTGACAAGCACGAATCGACGGTTCACGCCTTCACGAAAATTGACGCGACGAATCGTTTTTATAATCGCGTTGTGTGCGCGTTCATCACCCATGCCAGCAACGACATGCGTCGTTAGCAACCGTTTGAATCTCTCGGCATCTCGCGTCTGCGGATGGATAATCGTGTCACTCTCAAGATACCTGAAAATAACGATGCCGACTGTGAAGTCAACACCCTTTTCCTCAAAGACTGTTACCATCCGATTCAGTTGCCTACCGACTGCACGGATATTATCTATCATACTCCCACTAATGTCAAGCAGAAAAACGAGGTCAACCGCTTCATCGGTTTCACCATCAGCGATGCTCTCCGCGATGCCTTCGAGTGCCTCGCCCATCCGTGCGTCTCTGTCAATAGGTGCTGCGGGCCCCTTATTCGCTGCGGTTTCGTCTAACGCAGTTTCGCCTTCGACGGCTTTGGGTTTAGGTTCGATTGTAGGTGCTTGTGCTTGTGCCGTCGCAATCGTTTTCCATGCAGGTTTTTCCGTCGTCTGTTCGCGGAGTGTGGTTTCTGCCATCGGTAGCCGTGCATCTGTTCTTACCACCGGAACCGACGCGCTTGATAGCGTTGGCGGTGCCGAATGTTGTAGTTTCGCAATGTTCCGATGGGTAGCAACCGAATTCTCCGTTGGCATAGGCGTAGAACGACGCTTCGGCATCGAACGTTTGCGGGTACTGCTAACATGAAAACGTTTGAAGTCCGTTACTGAAATCGCTTCCGAAACGAGTGGTTCCGAAGGCAACATCGGACGATACCAGTGGATATAACTGAAACTCATAATGCCAATAGCGATCGTGTGCAAAACCAAGGATACAAAAAACGCGTTGCGAGTTTTCCGACGTTTTTGCCATCGTTTATATGAATAAGTATCGGATAACATCTGTGTTCTCTCCACTACGAATCTTCACTGCAAATTGAGACGATTCCCTGATTTCCATCAATCTGTAGTATCTGTCTATCGGCGATGAGCCGAGTGGCGTTCGGGATATTAGCGACGGCAGGAACGCCATACTCCCGCGCGACAACCGCGCCGTGCGATAGGATTCCGCCTCGTTCCATCACGAGTCCCGCTGCATGGAAAAAAAGCGGAGTCCACGCCGGATCGGTTGATGGACACACCAGAATATAATCGCGATCCGACGGACGCACCTCCGACGGTGCCAATAACACACGCGCTTCGCCTTGTGCAATCCCTGCGGAAACGCCGACCCCCGTGTACGTCTCTGCTGCTTCAGCTGACACCGGTGCACCGATTTGCGCCAATGAGTCACTGAAAATGACATCCGGCAGTTCAATCTGGAACATCAGTTCTCGCTCGGCCCTTCGTGTGGCGATCGTATCGCTGAAATCGTCGCCAGCAATCAGCTGTTCTAATTCATCTGGGACCAGATAGAAAATGCCACCATCAAGTTCATAACGGTCATCTAATTCAAGTAAGGCACGCCGAATCTGTTCATAGCCGAGCATCAAGTAAAATTTCGCTGTCTCCCTGAAAGGCATGTAGCGTCTCGTGAAATCGAGTTCACTCTCAACCTGTTTCCGTAAACTTGCTTTGTCTCTAAGCAGTTCGGTGAGTTCCTGTTCTGCCGATGCGCGTTGTTCAGCCTGTCTCGCAAAGTGTTGTTGTCCGTCTGCTTCGGATGTGCCTTGTTGAAGAGATACGATCACCTGTTTGAGGTAGGTCGTATCCTCACGCCATCTCGGCTGTGCCAATTCAAATTCACCGACGGCACGATGCCCGTAATCCTTCAGGAAATCCGTAAGTGCAAAATCTCCGGTTGCTACCTGACGTAGTTTCTCATTGGTTTCGACGGTAAGGTTACCGGATACCCCGCTAATAAGTCGGCTCGCAAGCGTCTTTGCTGCTGTCTCATCCAAGCATTTCTGAAGTGCCGCCTCTAACCGTTGCAGTGAAAAACCGGCGAGGAGTGTAGCCGTCAGTGCTTGCGGAGCGAAATCGTCCAGTGTCTTGGCGCGCCATGCCCTGAATTTCGCCACCGATTCCGCATCCGATAAGTCAGCGTATGAGAGTTCTCGTTCCGCTTCAACTGCCGCTTGAAAGACTGGGAATATATTTTCTTTTAGTTGTTGGTCAAAGTCTGAGCGACATTTCCGTAGCCGTATCTCTGCGCGGCTCATGCGGATGATATGGAGTGGAAGTTTGAACCAAAACAACGCGTTACTCCGTGTAATGTCGGTTTTTGCTTGTGCGTACATCGCCTGCTGCGGGTTCTGTTTTAAGGCGTTGAAATCGTGTGCGAACGGGAACCCGTCGAAATAGAGTTCCGCCTCACGATTCAAATTAACATAGACACGTCCGCAAATCAAATCGAGGATGCCGTTGCTATTCACATTTTCACTCGGATGAAACCCTAAACCGCGATATGCCTGCCCTAATCCACCAGCACCCGACATAAAGTTCTTGATAATCGCCCACGTCATCGGCAACGGCACAGGTAGCACCTCAGCGAGGTTGTAATGGCACCAGACAGTTCCGTCCGCTTCGCCAAGCGTCTCCAGCCCCTGAATCTCTTTTTGACGAAGTTTTTCAATAGAATCTTTATCGACTTCAGAGGTAGGACTGGAAGGTGCGGTGATGTGGCGTGCTTGCAACAATACAAACTGTTCGTCTGAGAGTGCCCACTCAATATCCATTGGTTGACCATAAAAACCTTCAACCCGCATGCCGATCTGCATGAGTCCCTTCAGTTGTGCCTCCGTCAAACTCGGAACATCCTGTTTTTCAGATAACACTTCATTTACACCCGCAGCGGTTACCATTTCACGTTTTATAGCGATATTCTTCTCCAAAATCTCGTTTGTCTCTCGCGACATAAGGAAACTGTCAGGGGTGATCGCGCCAGAAACAACCGATTCGCCTAACCCCCAATTCGACTCAACAATCGCGGCATCTGTACTAAAAGGACTGACCGTAAAAAGCACGCCGGAGACATCCGCTTCACACATCTCTTGGATTACAACCGCCATCGCCAACCCATCATCGCGGATGCCTTGTGTCTCTCTATAAGCAATAGCCCGTTCCGACCAGAGCGATGCCCAGCACGCTTTGAGCGTATCTAAAAGTTCATCGGACGCTACATTCAAAAAGGTATCCTGCTGTCCCGCGAAACTCGCTTCCGCTAAATCCTCCGCGGTTGCACTGGAACGGACAGCGACTGTGGCTGTCTGCAATTTCTCGTGTGCTGCTTGGATTTCCGTGATGAGTTCAGGGGTCAATACAAGGTCTTTAACAGTGTCTGCATTCTGCTCTGATAGATTTTGGACAGAGAGCCTATAAGCATCTGTGGTGACACAAAAACCTTTCGGCACCCGGAATCCTGCCCGCGCCAATTTTCCGAGGTTCAACCCTTTTCCGCCAACGTGAGGCAGGTCTTTTTCATTTATTTCCGAAAAGTGTTTGATAAATTGCATACGCTAAGATCAATCTTTAAAGAGTAAAAGCGATTGGAAATAGTATAGCAGCATCTATCTGCCAAATGCAAATGGGTTTGGGCTTACTGCTTGGAGAATATAAAGAAGATGGGATTAAGTAAACGTAGAGGCTAGTTTGAAACCAGCCTCTACGACGTTTTGAAACAACAAAGGTACGGGACTTGTTTTAGTCGTCATCGTCATCGTCGTCATCGTCATCGTCATCGTCATCGTCGTCATCGTCGTCGTCATCATCGTCGTTGTCATCATCATCGTCGTCGTCATCATCGTAACGGATGTTCGGAAAATCGGCGGGGTCTTGCTGATTAATCCAATCTCTGAAGAGTTGGATTTGCGCAGCAGTCAACGGAGGCCCGCCAGGGGGCATCCTGCCAGAAACAATTTCTTCAATAATATCACTGCTTCGGGCATTACCCGGGACAAATACATCCTCGTTCTCTGCACTTCTGATGAAAGTTTGGTATGTCCTGAAATCAAGGTCGTAGGGGCCGTTAGCATCATGACAACCACTATAGGCACATCTCGCCGTGAGAATAGGCAGAAGGTCCTGTTGAAAAGAAACTGTACCGTCAGTAGGTTCCGGAGTTTGCGGCTGAGAAGGTTCTCCAACCGGCGTATCAACGGTTGATGCTTGATTATTAATCCAATCCCTAAAAAGTTGAATTTCCGCATTGGACAACTGCGGACCACCGATGGGCATTCTGCCAGAGACAATTTCTTCGATAATGTCGCTACTTCGGGCATTACCCGGAATGAATACGGGCCCTCCATCCCCTCCATCTATGAAATCTTGATATGTGCTGAAATCAAGGTTTTGGGGACCTCCAGCGACGTGACAACCGACATAAGCGCACTTTGCTGTGAGAATAGGTAAAAGGTTCTGTTCAAAAGTAGCTTTAGCGTTAGCGATTTCACCATTTTCCATAATAACTGGAGACTGCCCGTTTTCGATTAAAATATTATCGGGCACTAAGAAACCGCCTCGTTCAGAATCGCATGCAAACAAGCAAAACACCAACCCAACAGTCAGCAAGAAGAATTTATATGTCTTTATAGTCATAATAACTAATTTCCTTAAAAAGTGAACGGTTTGAATGATCGGTTCACGCATACTCTAATTCAAATGGGTCACCTATCAATACGCAAATATAATGCCAAACCTGAAATGGGCAATAAATGTCCTATTTCGTAGGTTTATCGAATCTTCTGGTCGTAAGAATGGACACGACTGTTCAAAAAATGAACAAAAAAGAAAAAGATGGATACAAGCACTTTTACCGATGGCGGTCGTTTTCAACTTGTTACTGGAAACGGAGGGGGTTCCAAACTTCGTCAGTCGTACATAACGCGTACGGACTCGTAGAAAAATTGCGTAAGTTCTAAAAGTCTTGGATTTCACTGTTACTTTGGGGAATCACCGGTTTCTTCGGCGAACAGGTGGGATTTTGAAGCGGCGCGCTTGTGAGTCATGTTCTGGCAACACACAGAAGGTCTACCGCATTAATTTCTGAAAATTGTTTGATAAATCGCCCAAGCCAAGATTCATCTACGAAGGACAGAAACGATAGAAACAGTAGAGGCTGGTATAAAACCAGCCTCTATAACATTGAAAATAACAAAGACACCAGAATACGTATTAGTTATCATCTTCGTCATTATGACCGGCATCACCATGACCATCCTCATCCATGTCCTCAACATGGACCTCGCCCATGTCATCTTCATCGCCATGCTCTTCATGTTCGTGTTGAACGACGTGATCCTGGGCTTCCTGCTGATTAATCCAATCAACGAAGAGTTGAATTTCGGCATGGGTTAGCGGCGGACCGTCAGGTGGCATTTTGCCTGAAACGATTTGTTCGACAACCACACTTTCTTCAGC
>JAJEEK010000020.1 GCA_022821065.1 Candidatus Poribacteria bacterium | reverse complement strand
TAAGAAAACGAGGTTGAAAAGTCCCTCTACGCGAACAGGTTCATTGGTTCCGTCATCTGGTACGACGCCGCCTTCCCGTTTAAACATCAGTGTGTCTATTACAAAGAACAAGACGATTAAAATAACGCTAATAAATAGCATATGCGGGAATAATGCTGCAGTTGTCCAGAAGAACGGGACGCCGCGGAGGAACCCGAGGAATAGAGGTGGGTCTCCTATTGGCGTTAAAGAACCGCCGATGTTACTTACGAGAAAGATGAAAAAGACAATTAGATGAACCTTATTCTTTCGGTATGCATTTGCTCGGATTAAGGGACGGATGAGGAGCATTGATGCGCCTGTCGTCCCGACCCATGATGCAATCACAGTGCCGATTAGTAGTAGGAATGTATTGAGTATCGGTGTGCCACGCAACGTTCCTCGGACGAGGATACCACCAGCGACTGTGAACAATCCCCACAAAAGAATGATGAATGGGATATAGTCTAACAGGTAAATGTGCAGTATATCATAAAAAGCCTCGCCTTGGAAAGCGATGAGATACGGGACTGCGAAGATTAACGCCCATGCCAACGACATCTTTCCACCGTGGTGTACAAGAAAGTGGGAATCCAGCACAAGCGGGAAAATAGCGATAGATAGCAGAATACCGACAAACGGGATAATACTCCAAATAGGCAATTTCGCGCCATCTACGCCATGGCCATGTGCGTCCGCACCAGATGGATCATCCGCTCCAAATGCCTCCATTGAAATCGATAATGCTAACCCTACAATTACACAAAGAATTAGACAAGTTGTAAGTTTAAACTTCATTTAGAATCGAGAGTCGCGATTCGGAGATCGCGCCTACTGCTCTGCCTCCTTTTCATGGTTTTCATGCTGTATGTGCTGCGTTCCCTGTAGTGCGAGTTTGGGATCTCGCGGTTTCTGATTTTCCAGTTGTCCCATTGCCTGTGCAGCCTGTACCTTTGTCACGACGAGGCCTACCGATTTCTCCATTTTGCTAAGGAAAGGTTTGGGATAAACGCCGATCCAGACGATGAAAAGCAGTATCGGCAGCATGACGACGATTTCTCGTGCGTTCAGGTCCGGCAATCCTTCGTTTGTTTTATCCAGTGTCCCGAACATAACGCGCTGGAACATCCATAGCATATACACGGCTGCCAGGATCACACCTGCGGTTGCAAAAACTACGTAGACCTTAGAGAATGCCCCTTGAACAAAACTGCCGAAGAGTATCATATACTCACCGACGAATCCATTTAGACCGGGTAGCCCGATTGATGAGAGTGTCACAATCATGAAGACCGTAGCGAAGATGGGCATGCGTTTTGACAAGCCGCCGAAATCGACGATCATCCTGCTGTGCCTGCGTTCGTAGATCATCCCGACTAAGAGGAACAGTGCACCCGTGCTCAAGCCGTGATTAATCATTTGTAACACACTTCCCTGAAGCCCCGCAGGATTTTTTGAGAAAAGTCCGAGAACCACAAAACCGAGGTGGCTGACACTGGAGTACGCCACGAGTTTTTTCAGATCCGGTTGCACCATCGCGACCAATGCCCCGTAGATGATCCCAATGACGGCGAGTGGAACGATCAGCGGCGTAAATTTTTCGGCTGCGTCTGGAAAGAGTGGCAGACAGAATCGGATGATCCCATAAGTCCCCATTTTAAGGAGGACCCCCGCAAGGATAACACTGCCGACAGTGGGTGCTTCAACGTGTGCGTCTGGAAGCCATGTATGGAACGGGAAGAGAGGGACCTTAATAGCGAACGCCACGAAAAACGCAAGGAACAGTAGATCCGAATGTTCAAACGGACCGCTGAGTGTCGTGAGATCGAAACTGTTATCGTTTTGGAAATAGAGCACTAAAATGCCGACAAGCATCAGTGCACTGCCTGCCATTGTATAGAGGACGAATTTCACGGTGGCGTAAATGCGTCGTTCACCACCCCAAATGCCGATGAGGAAATACATCGGTATCAGCATCGACTCCCAAAACATGAAAAAGAGGAACAGGTCTAAAGAGCAGAAGACACCCAACATCCCAGTTTCAAGAGCGAGGAGCGACATCATAAAGCCGCTCAACCCCTTTTCGACTGAGTTCCAAGCGGCGAGGATACAGACCGGTGTTAAGAAAGTCGTCAGTAACACCAGCCACAGCGAAATCCCGTCAATGCCGATATGGTAGCTTATGCCGAGATCGGAAATCCAACTCTGCTGCGTAACGTATTGGAAAGTCGCAGTGTCTGCGTTAAACCCGGTGTAAAGTCCCAATGAGATCACAAAGGTAATTAGCCCAATGGCGAGTGCGATGCCTTTGATGGCAGACGCTCCCAAGCCTCTAAGCAACGCAATTGCTATCACGCCGAGCAGTGGTAAAAAGATAACTGTTGAAAGTAACAAGGAACCCTCCTTAGAATATTTTAACGCTCATCAATAGGTACGATTTACCGATCACGATTCTTCTCTCGAAGAAATAGATTAGGGTCTGAAGAGTTTCTTCCAGAGCCATCTATTACCATCGAACCAAAAAAGTCTCCGGTTTTCTCTTTCCTGAGACAACCTTCGGCGGCGTTTTGAGAACTCATCTTGAGGTATCTTGCTCTGCCACCAAACTTTCATCTTCCGATTAAACTCTGAAACTTCTTCGGATGACCGCTCACAGTTGTCGAGGATCCATGCGCCGAGTTTGACATCATGGTCAATCTGCACGGCGGCTTCCTGAAAAGTTTCCGCTGAGATACCGAGAAAAGCTAAGATCGCGGTATCTTGTTCGGAATCCACACCGTATTTATAGCTCCCGATATTCCCGGTATGTGCAGCGCGTGCTTTGTCTGTCATCCGTGCGACCCCGCAGATACCAGCAACTTCTTTGTTGAGTATATCTCTCGGTCGAAAAGTGTTCTGGTTCATCTGCTACCTCCATCTCGGATTGTCTAATTTTCTGAATCTTCTTTTTCAAATCCGGTGCCCCTTCCCAGTAACGGGTGGGGACCCCGGTTGCAAACCGCACCTACCGGGCTTGGAGGTCCAAAATTGGACGGAAAAACTGAGAACTAAATAGCCCTGCACGAGAATCTACTCCCCATCAACTTAAGTGAAAAACAGATAATACGCAAGGAATATGACAATTCCGAGAACCATAGAGACGATGTATGCTTGGACGACACCTGTTTGGAACCGTCGCAGGAGTCCGCCAATAAATCGGACAATCGCGGCGACACCGTTGACAATCCCGTCGATAATTCCGTTATCCACGAGTTTCCACAAGAGGAAGTGGGAGCCGTTTTTTATGGGTTGCACGATCAGTGCGTTATATGCCTCATCAATATAGTACTTATTGGCAAGGAGTCTATGTATTGCACTGGTAGGTTCGTCAGACGGTACGCGTTTGCTATAACGTGTCCATGCGAACGCGATCCCTGCTAAACCGACGATAGATGAAATTATCATAAACAAGATGACATTGCCCGATGCGTCATGATGTGCCTCTGGAAAGACGGACTTCGTGAAATGATGGAACCAACTGTCATGTCCGCCCCATCCTAATAACAGACCGATTAAGGCAGAAGGAATCGCGAGGATCGCAAGTGGCACCCACATCACGGATGGTGATTCGTGCAGATGTGAAGCGACTTCGGGTTCGACGCGAGATTCCCCGTAAAACGTCACGAAGATGAGACGGAACATATAGAACGCTGTCAAGAATGCTGTGATTAACCCGATCCCGTAAATTAGGGGTGAACTTCCCCAGGCACTATGTAAGATTTCGTCTTTGCTCCAGAAACCACTCAGGAAGGGGAAACCGGCGATAGCGAGTGCACCGACCAAGAATGTCCAATGCGTTATCGGCATTTTTGATTTCAAGCCGCCCATTTTCCGCATATCGAGTTCGTTTGCCATGGCGTGCATCACGCTGCCAGCAGTGAGGAACATCAATCCTTTGAAGAAGGCGTGCGTTACCAAGTGGAAAATACCAGAGGCGTAGGCACCGACACCGACACCGACGAACATATAACCGAGTTGACTGACAGTGGAATAGGCGAGGATGCGTTTGATGTCATTTTGTGTGAGCGCGATTGTTGCGGCGAAGAACGCCGTCAAAACCCCGATCCATGCGACAACCTGCCCTGTATGTGCGATTTCATATAGCACTGCGGAGCGCGCTATCATATACACGCCTGCGGTTACCATTGTAGCAGCGTGAATCAAAGCACTAACAGGTGTTGGACCTTCCATTGCGTCGGGTAGCCAGACATAAAGGGGAATCTGTGCGGATTTACCTATTGCGCCGACGAAAAGGAGTAACGTTGCGATTACGAGCGTGCTGGCACCGAAAATCTTCTGAAAGTTATCTGCCTCGGCGGCATCAAATATGGTTGTGAAATCAAGGGTTCCAAACGCTGCGAATAGGGTGAACATTCCGAGTAGGAATCCGAAGTCACCGATCCGGTTCACGATAAACGCTTTTTTTCCAGCATCCGTTGCCGATTGTTTTTCATACCAGAATCCGATCAACAGGTAGGAGCAAAGTCCGACGCCTTCCCACCCGACGAACATCATCAGATAGTTGTTGCCGAGAACGAGGATCAGCATGGCAAAAACAAATAGGTTCAGGTAGGCGAAATAACGTGTATATCCTTCATCTCCGTGCATGTAACCGATCGAGTAGACGTGGATGAGGAAACCGACACCGGTAATTACGAGCAACATGACTGCTGTGAGTGCGTCCACGCGAAATCCGATATTGAAAGCGAAGGATTCGCCTGTAATCCATTCATAAAGCGTTTCATCAAGCGGGGCAGCACCACCGTTCAAACTGGTAAAAGCGATAATCGAACAGACTAAGGAGACGAGGACTGCAAGCGCGCCTATCCATCCGCTGAGTTTCTCGCTACCTTTCAGCCATTTTCCGAATAACCCGTTAATCAGGAACCCAACGAGCGGTGCAGCTAACAGGACAATAATGAGTTCTTTTGACATGTTTTTAATTTTCCTTGCGGTTAATCAAATAGGTTTTCATTTCAAGGAGCCATGCTTAAATCCGTTTTCCACTTCGTTTCAAACTACAGTTTTGTTCTTCAGGTAATGAAGTAGGTTTATCAAATAGCGAGTACGCAGTTAACAGTACGGATTTCTGCGAAATCCTTTCAGTACCCAGTTTTGACGAACAACTCGTGCCTTCGTAAAAGGATCGGAGTCAAGTTGTGCGTCAAAGTACAAGAGTCCTCTTAACTGATAACTGAAAGTGAGCATAGCGAACGTACTGACAACTGTTAACTATTTTTGCTTAACCTTTCAACGCATTGATTTCATCCACGTTAATCGTTTGCCGATGTTTGAAGACACTGACGATAATTGCCAGCCCGATCGCGACTTCAGCGGCGGCGACTGCCATTACGAAGAAAACGAACACCTGTCCTGTTGTTTCTCCGAGGTTACGACTGATTGCCACAAAGGCGAGGTTCGCGGCGTTCAACATCAGTTCAATACACATAAAAATGATGATGGCGTTCCGACGGACGAGAACACCGATAACGCCGATTGTAAACAAGAGTGCACTCAGAACAAGATAATATTCTAATGCCATATTTTTAATTTTCCTTGCGGAAGAATGGCTATCGGCTATCGGCTTTCGGTAAGAAAGAAACCTCTTTACCGACTGCCGACTGTCTCTTTGCCGACTGCCTCTTTACCGACTGAATTTAGTTTTCTTCTTGGCTTTCGCGTTTTACTAAAACGATAACGCCGATCAATGCTGCTAACAAAATGAGTGAGGTAACCTCAAAAGGTAGCAGGTATTCACTGAACAGGAGTTTGCCGATGTCATAGGTCGTTGTAGTTCCTGTAGCCGATTCTGCTGCAGCCACTGCGGTGTCACTGGCGGAGTTCACGGCAATATAGATTCCTTCAATAGCGAGGAGGATGCCTAAGATGACAGCAAAACCTTTGAGTTTTGGTCCGATAGGACCTTTCGCCGAAAGTGTTCCGAGGTTCAGGAGCATAATTACAAAGAGGAACAGGACCATGATCGCCCCGGCGTAAACAATGACTTGGACAGCGGCGACGAAATGTGCCCCGAGGAGGACGAAAAGACCGGCTTGTGCGAAAAAGGTTACAACGAGCGAAAGCGCGCTATAAATCGGATGCCTGAATGAGATGACAGATACCGCGCCAATCAGCGAGACTGCACCAAAGAGAATAAATAGAATTTGTTCTGCGTTCATTAAGCACCCTCCTATTCTACTGCGTCAAGAGCCGTCGGTGCGAACTGACTGTCGCTCTCTTGTATCGCCGGTTTAGGTGTCGTCATCACGAGCAGCCCAGCCACGATAGACACAACGATAAATGCCGAAATCGCGTTACCGATCCCCACCACCAGACGTGAATTTGTCGTTATCCATAGAATTCCAGTTACGACGACTGAGGTCAATGCGACGGGTAAAAGGAATTTCCAACCGAAGTTCATCAATTGATCGTATCGGAAGCGCGGAAGCGTCCAACGGACCCAGATAAACCCGAACAGGAAAATCGCTGTCTTGACGAAGAATATACCGAACGAGATAAGTCCGCTCCACACGGGACCGCCAACATTTTCCAGTCCGAAGAAGTGCCATCCGCCTAAGAAGAGTGTCACCGTTACGGCAGAACCGACAATCATGTTCATATATTCCGCCATGAAGAACATAGCGAATTTCATGCTACTGTATTCGGTGTGATACCCTGCGACGAGCTCCTGCTCGGCTTCTGCAAGGTCAAACGGTAAACGGTTTGTCTCTGCGAACATCGCTGTTGTAAATGCGAGAAAGGCGGGGAAGTGAATTAAGAAGTTCCATTGCCACGGATATGAACCTTGTTCTATTGCGATTGTCCGAAGGCTGAGTGAACTCGTCAACATTAGGATACCGATGATTCCCAATCCGAGCGTCAGTTCATAACTAATCATCTGTGCGGATGAACGTAGACCGCCCAAAAGCGAATACTTATTATTCGATGCCCATGCCCCGAGTACAACGCCGTACACACCGAGGGATGTTATCGCCAAGATATACAGGATACCGATGTTGATGTCAGCAATCTGGAGTGGTATTTCATGTCCAAATAGTGTGATCGAACTCCCAAACGGCACGACTGCAACGACAATAAGGGCAGGGACCAACAGCATTGCTGGGGCAAGCACGTAAAGCGGTTTATCCACGTGGTCGGGGATAATATCCTCTTTAAACATGAATTTAAGCCCATCTGCAACGGGTTGGAGCAATCCTTGCGGTCCGACACGATTCGGTCCTAACCGATCCTGCATCCATCCGCTCACCCGACGTTCCGCCCAGATCATTAACATCACGCCGACAAGCAACAAATGTACAATGATAAGGATTTTGACGATTGAACTAAGGATTAAAACAAGAGGCAAATTTTCCATACTTTTAATTTTCCTTTTTCAAGTTAACAGTTATAAGTTATAAGTTAAGAGGTTTATTGTTACGAAGTGCTCTTAACTTATAACCTAAAGCGAAGCGTACTTATAACTGTTAACTATCTGCTAACTTAATTCCTGCGTCTCCAATATTTTGATGTGTTGCGTCCGCGTACCCCGGTACGTTTTCGGCGATAGCGAGTGCGATTTCACCTGCAAAGCGATAGTTCATCTCACCATCCAATTGCTTAGCGAGCTGCTGCGTGATCTCCCAATCAATACGTGCTTCACCCGGTGGGTCAATTGTCTTGCGAATCCGTTGGACCCATCCAGTTGAATTGGTGATCGTACCGTCTTTTTCAACGAAAGTTGTGCCGGGTAATACCACATCCGCTAATTGCGTGACCTCTGATGGTAGAACGTCTTGCACGATAAGAAAATCCACATTTTCTAATGCCGCTTTTTCAGCATCTGCAAGTGGACGTTCCGGTCCGCCGCTAACGAGATAGACGATTTTCGCATCTGAGACCTTTTCCCAGAGTGCGTCGCCTTCTAAAACGACGTTCCCGTTTGCAGAGCCGAGTATCGTGCGCGCGCCTGCCGCGTTCGGGTTCTTGTCCGCTTCGATTGTGAACTGTGGGAACTTGTGTTCTTCACCCGGAGGATGTCCGAAGAGCCCTAACTGTGTTGTCTGTAGCACGTCGTGTGCGAACTGCTGCAAAACATAGTTATCTTCATTTGTGGCTTGTGCAGAACCGATAACAACGATGTCATCAGCTTCCGCTTCAGATAACTGTTCGGTAATGACCGATAGCGCGTCTGCCCAGTGTGTAGGCGTGAGTTCGTCATCGACGCGTTTCAGCGGGAGTTGGAGTCGATCATCGCTGTTAATATAGTGGTAACCGAGACGACCGTCGTCACATATCCAATGTTGGTTGATGTCCTCGTGGAAACGCGGTTTAATTCGGTATACGCCATCGGCTTTGTATTCTACAGTGATATTGCAACCCACACTACATCCGGTGCAGACACTGTTTGCCTTTTCTAAGAACCACGGACGAGACTTAAACAAGAAGTCCTTGCTAATCAGTGCGCCGACTGGGCAGATGTCGACGACATTTCCTGCGAGTTTATTATCAAGCAGCTGCAATGGTTTGCCGTCGTGGCTTCTTGGAATATCAATTTCATCGTGGGAGCCGCGGTTGATGAGTCCTAATTCGCCGGTTCCAGATACTTCTTGCGCGAACCGAATACAGCGAGTGCAAACGACACATCTTGTTGAGTAGAGTAGAACATCCGGTCCGAGATCTTTTTTGGGTGGCACATTCTTGACTTCGAGGTAACGGCTCTTATCATGCCCGTGTCGATAACTGTAGTCTTGCAAGTCGCATTCGCCTGCCTGATCGCAGACGGGACAATCGAGCGGGTGATGCACGAGCAGGAATTCGAGTACATCCTCTCGTGCTTTTTTAACGCGTTCGCTATCTGTCCGGACGATGAAGTCGTACTTTCCGTCAAGTTTCCTATCAGGGGGAGCCGTTCGGACTGTTGTTGTGCAGCCTGTTGCCAATTGTCGGTCTGGTACGATCGCACCAGCAGGGGGAAAGAAGACGTAAGGCTCAACGAGGCACATTCGGCAATTCGCGGGTCGGCTCAATCCTGGATGATAACAGTAATGAGGCACCTCAATCCCGTGTTCCCGCGCAGCTTCAACTATATTTGTTCCGTCTTCAACCTCTATCTCAAGGTCATTCAGTTTAACAAGTGCCATATTTTTAAATTTTCCTTGCGGTTTTTAAATTTTCCTTGCGGTTAAACAACGTAGACTTAGGAACTCACGTTCTTTTCTCGAATCCGCTCTCCATTTCATTACGAGCTACGTCCTTTGTCCTACAATATACAAGCGAAATCTAAATTTTCCTTGCGGTTAAACAACGTAGACTTAGGAACTCACGTTCTTTTCTCGAATCCGCTCTCCATTTCGTTACAAGCCACACCGTCTGTTACTAAACGGCGAGCCCTACAGGTCAGCGAACTCTTTCGGAATAAACCGCTGTTGATACGCGTAATTTTCCTCTGGTGGTACTGTCGCCTCGGCAACAGGCAGGGTAACCAGTTTACCTTCTCGGATAGCGGCTTCAAATTCGGGTCGGAATTTGCGCATATAACTCACGGCGGGCCAGGAAACTGCGATGCCAAAGACACAGATTGTGTTCCATGTCATTGTATCGACGTTTGCGATATTATTGGCGACACTCTCAAGGAGGTCAAGGTCTTCGTAAATTTCTTCTGTTTCGCCGGTATCGCCCCATCTACCGCTTTCGGTGACACCAAATTTCGGTCGTGTGATAGTATCTTGTCTACCGTCGCCATCGGCAATGCGTTGAACAATATCTCGTACCCACGGTGTACCCCAGCGACACGGCGTACACTGTCCGCAGGATTCATGTGCGTAGAATTTCATGATATTGAGCAAGCAGTCAACGATATTCCGGGTTTCGTTCATCACGATGATCCCGCCGGAACCGAGCATAGATTTAGCGAGTGTAAGTGAAGTGAAGTCGAGTCGTGTATCCAACTCATAATGCGTCAAGATCGGTGCGGAACTCCCACCGGGGATGACCGCTTTCACCTCTTCGCCGCGCAGTCCGCCTGCGACCTCAATGAGCTCTGAACAGGTCAAACCGAGATCAAGCTCATAAACCCCCGGTTCGTTGACATCACCACTGATGCAATAGAGTTTGGTGCCTGTGTTCGGATCCGGTGTCGGCGGATCATTCCGCGTATCGGCATACGTCGGTCCCATCTTGGTGTACCATTCGACACCGTTGCCGACAATGAACGGTAGATTACACAGCGTTTCGACATTCTGGACGACAGTCGGTTTACTAAATACACCTTCAACAGCAGGGAATGGTGGTTTGTTGCGGGGTTGTCCGCGCTTGCCTTCAAGCGACTCAATCAATCCTGTCTCTTCACCACAGATATAGGCACCGGCTCCTGGGTGTGTATAGATGTCGATATTAAGCCCGGTACCGCGGACATCTTTGCCGAGGTAGCCTTTCTCGTAAGCCTCTTTGATAGCAGCATCCAGCATCTTCTTGCCGAGTGTAAATTCACCGCGAATGTAGACATAAGTGGTTTCAATGCCCATTGCGTAGCAACAGATGAGAATACCTTCAATCAATAGGTGTGGATTCTTCTCCAAGACGTAGCGGTTGCTGAACGTTCCGGGTTCGCTTTCATCAGCGTTGCAGCAGAGGTAGCACGGCTTTATATCTCTTGGCACGAAACTCCATTTCAAGCCAGTTGAAAATCCGGCACCGCCTCTCCCTTTCAACCCGGAATCCATCACCATTTTAGCAATATCTTCTGGTTGATACTCCGCGATTGCCTTTTCAAAACGTTTGTAGCCGTCATATTGCCGAAAGACATCGAACGTGTTAATATCAGGTACATCCAGATGCTCGTAGAGTATCCGTCTTTCTTCAACCATACATACTCCTCTACAAATTGTCTAAGATTTCATCAACTTTTTCCGGAGTTAGATTCTTATAGAGATCGTCATTAATCATGATCACAGGCGCGACATCACACGAGGCGAGGCATTCCACCTTCATAAGGGTGAATTTACCGTCGTCGGTTGTGCCTTTCGCGAGATTCGTTTCGGAAGCGATATCCGTGTCGAGTTTGGCTTTGAGATGCTCTAGGACCACTTTGCAATCCCGCAAGGCACAAGGCAACGTATGGCATACCCGAATGACGTATTCGCCTACCGGTTCTTCAAAGAACATCGGATAGAACGTGACGACATCCTTGACTTTCATCACTGTGACTTCAAGTTGCTCTGCGACATACTTCATGACAGCAGGTGTAATATAGCCTTCCTGCCGTTGTGCCAGATGGAGCGTTGGCAGCATCGCTGCCTCCTTAATCGGATACCGCCCTATCAACTCGTCGAATTCACGTTGATTTTCTTCGTTAAACGCGAAAGGCGTTTCAATTTGAACAAGTTCGTCTGACATTTTTTAAATTTTCCTTGCGGTTAAAGGATATGGTTTTTGCTTTGACGCTTTTCGATCAAGAGCTAAAGAAACACCCAATCAAAAACCCCTCCACTTCGTTTCGGGCTTGCAATCTTAGGCTCAAAAGAGAGATAGATGTTAGAATTATCAAAACTCTCCGCTTAGACTGCTGCTACGAATGCCTCCTGTACTTTGTGAGGCAGTTCAACAAAAATGAAATAAGATTTCGGATACAAGTAATCCTCCTGAGATTCATCAATGACTCGCAGATATCCCTCACTTGCTGCTTTCTCGTCAGGAAGAATTTGGTAGAATTTCCGCTTCTCTATGTCTTCACAATCACTGTTTTCAATGCAGAGTGCCAATTGGGTTTTTAATAGTTTCTTTTCCATGAATAAACATCTACGGATAAATATCCTTCAATTGCTTCATAAATGTTTTCAAGTAATTCTTCAAAAGTGTCGCCTTGTGTAGCACAACCGGCGAGTGATGGCACTTCCGCCCAATACCCGCCTTCCTCAGCTTTGTGGATAACAACTTTTAGTTTCATGGAATTTAATGCCACTCCCTTCAAAATTGCTTTATCAGGACTTACGCAATTTTGACTGTAGCTTGTTCTATTAGATGAGATTTCTCGGAAAACACACCGTTTTTGCGTCACAAACTGGGAAGTTTGTGGTACAAAAGAGCGTCATGCGTAAGTCCTATTTATCTGTCTTTGTGAGAAAATTCCCAAAATTAATAGTTTCCGTAAAACTGAATGCGGTTGCCTTCTGGATCGCGGATATCGAAAATGGCGCGCCCATCTTCATTTTCAAGTTTCCGTAACCGTTTCCCTTTCGATTTTATGTGCTGATGAATGGCACTCACGCTTTCAACGTGAAACATCAGTTTTTGTCTGCCTTCGTTGGGTTTACTGGCACTGTGGAGACACAGTGTGCAAGCACCTGCGTTAAAACGGAAAAATCGGTGTTCTGGGAACGGCTGGTCTTCGTCTGGCACTAATCCGATGACATCCCTATAAAAGGCAATCACAGTCTTCATGTCTTTGACGAAAAGCATAATACCTTTGAGTTCCATTAAATTCTCCTAAGACAGATGATAGGTTCTGACAAAGTTACCGGTCTAATTCTCCCGCGATGACGTTCAGACTCCCCAAAACAGCCACGGTGTCAGAAACCATTCCGCCTTCCAACATGTGGGGTAATGCTTGGAAGTGCAAGAAGCTCGGTGGACGGATGCGGATACGATACGCCGTTCCGCTGCCATCACTGACAATATAAAAACCGAGTTCCCCGTTTGGCGATTCGGTTGCGCAATAGTGCTCCCCTTTCGGAGGTTGCACGCCGTGGCCATCCATAACAATCTTAAAGTGATGGATTAATCCCTCAATATGTCCATAAGCGTCGGATTTGTTGGGCATTGTAATCTTGTTATCTTCAACGTTAACAGGTCCATCGGGCATGTTATCGAGTACTTGGGTAATAATGCCACAACTCTGAATCATCTCCTCCATCCGGACGAGGTATCGATCGTAAGCATCACCGTTGCTTCCAACAGGCACCTCGAATGTCACTTCATCGTAGCTGGAATAGGGTTCCGCCTTTCGGATGTCGTGCGCTACACCAGCAGCACGGAGGCAAGGACCCGTTAGTCCGTAGTTAATGGCATCATCTGCTGCAATGGGTCCGACACCTTTCGTTCGATCCATCCATATCCGGTTCCGTGTGAGGAGCGTATGGGTCTCCTTGAGTGCCTTCGGAAAGTCGTTGGTGAATTGCCGAACATCTTCCTCGCAACCGTCGTAGAGGTCGCGGAGGACACCGCCGACACGTGTGTAGCTGGTTGTTAATCGTGCGCCGGTCGTCTTTTCAAAGATGCTATACAACTTTTCGCGTTCTCGGAAACTATAGAGAAATACAGAGAATGCGCCTAAATCGAGTGCCGCTGTGCCTAACCATAAGAGGTGATCGGCGACTCGTGAGAGTTCCGCCATCAGGATACGGATATATTGACACCGTTTTGGGACTTCAATACCGAGTAGTTGTTCAACAGCGAGGACATACCCGAAATTGTTCGATAGCGGTGAGAGATAGTTCATCCGATCTGTGACAACGATGTACTGGTTGTAATCTAAGTGTTCACCGAGTTTCTCGAACCCGGTATGCAGATAGCCGGCATGTGGTGTCGCCTTCAGGACAGATTCACCATCAAGTTCCAACACGATGCGAAGCGTGCCGTGTGTCGCCGGATGCTGCGGACCGAAGTTAAGGACCATCTTCTCGCCTGTGGCGCGTTCCAGCCCACCTTGCATAGAATACTCCTTTTTTATAGGTATCGGTTCTCGGTTAAGGGACCGGTCTGTAACAACTACCCAGCCTCTTGGTGTACGCCAGAGTGCGATAAATTGGGACCAAGTACGCTTTTGGCAATAGCCGATAACTATTAAATCTACACGTTCTGTTTATCAAAATTAAAACTTTCGCGTTCGCCACGTCCGCGGAGTGGATAATCCTTGCGGAGCGGATGACCGTCAAAATCATCAGGCATTAAGATACGACGGAGATCGGGATGTCCATCAAAGTTGATACCGAACATGTCGTACGTCTCACGTTCCAACCAGTTGGCGCCTCGCCACAATCCAGCGACAGACGGAATACTCAAGTCGTTTTCGTGTACAGGGACTTTCACCCGTAGGCGACACTGTCCCTGATAGGAATAGAGCTGATAAACGACCATGAACCTCGCGTAGTCAAACTGCATCAATTCGGATTCCATCTGCGAGTTATCAACTGCTGTAACATCAACAAGAAAGGTATAAGCGAGTTCGGGATCTGTTTTTAGATATTCCAGAACTGCATAAGCCTGTTCTTTACGTACAACAATGACGAGGGTACCGCGCGTTTCGTCCTGTGATAGGAGCGCGTCGGCGTGATGTTCCTCTAATTTTTGAAGGACAAGAGGTTTCGGTTGTACTTCAACTTCTTTCTCTTCGTTCATAGACTGCCTCTACTGTTCCTATTTCTTTTTCTTTTAGGACTTACGCAATTTTGACTGTAGACTGTTTTGTTAGAAGAAATTTTTCTGAAAACACAGCGTTTTTGCGTCACAAACTGGGAAGTTTGTGGTACAAAAGAGCGTTATGCGTAAGTCCTACCTTTTTAAGTTTCCAAGAGATGTTCTACGCCTTTAGGTGAAGCACCACTTGCGATTTTTTCCTGTACCTGTAGGACCGCATCAATGAGATCTTCGGGTCGCGGTGGACATCCGGGGATGTAGACATCAACGGGGATAAATTGATCAACGCCTTGTATGAGCGTATAGGTATCAAACACACCGCCGCAGGAAGCGCATGCGCCCATCGAAATGACCCACTTCGGGTCTGGCATCTGGTCATAGATGCGTTTCAGAACAGGCATCATTTTGATAGAAATTCTACCGGAAACGATAAGGAGATCGGATTGGCGCGGCGAAAAACGGATTGCCTCAGAGCCGAATCGGGAAAGGTCAAACTTGGAAGCCAAGGTCGCCATCATCTCAATAGCACAGCAGGCGGTACCGAATGGCATCGGCCAGAGTGAGTTCTTTCGTCCCCAGTTGATGACCTTATCAATAGTTGTCGTGATGATGTTTCCATCTGTTTGTTCTACGCCTTGGGCACTTTGGATATCAGTGTTAGTTAATCCCATGTTAAGCCTCCTTTCTTCCAAGCATAGATATAGCCGAGAAGCAGAATACCGATAAATACCAGCATTTCAACTAAAATAAATAGACCGCTTGTTTCAGAGAAATCCTTGAAGACCACAGCCCACGGATAGAGGAAAACCACCTCAATATCAAAAATGATGAAGAGCATCGCGATGAGATCAAATCGGATGGTAAAACGTTGCCTTGCATCACCGACAGGGCGTACGCCGGATTCGTAAACGGAGAGCTTGACGCGATTGGGACGTTTGGGTCCAAGAATGTGGGTTAGGGCGAGGTTAGCCGCTGCAAAGAGCGCAGCGAACAAGCCCAACAATAAGATCGGAAGATAATCTATTAACATTGTTTTTAATCTATTTCGTCCTCACACATTTTAATATTACAAAGACACATCACACTTTAGGGTGCAATTTGGCATTGTAGGCTTCACCGACGGAAGGTTAACTCAAATTCGCAAACGGATTTCCTAAGACGGTTAATAGTTTCTCATATTTTAAAAACATTGTCAAGTTTTTTTGAAAAAAAAATGTCAGATGGCACAAATTCTACGAATCCGATTCATACGGTTTTCTATAATGTTAATTTTAGGTTGATGTTTCAAAATCAGATAAGGGTAATAGAAACAGGGGAATAATTAGTCTTTTCATGATGATCTCCGTTTGCGTTATCAAAGATGCCTCAAAAAAGCGATTTAAAGTTATGGAGATAGCCGTGTCATTTCCCATGTGCCATCAGGTTGCAGCGTATAACAGAGTCGATCGTGGAGGCGGCTTGGGCAACCTTGCCAAAATTCAAATAGGTTCGGGACGAGCCGGTACCCTCCCCAATGCGGCGGCCGCGGAATGTCGTCGGATGCATACGTCTGTTCTGCCCGTTGGAAATTTTCTGTGAGATGTTCTCTGCCTGAAATCACGAGACTTTGGCGTTCTGTCCAGACGGCGAGTTGGCTGTCAATGGGGCGACTGGCGAAATAGGCATCCGATTCTTCCTGGCTCATTTTTTCAACGGTGCCGGTACTCCGAACCTGTCGGTCAAGTTCACGCCAATAGAAGACCAATGCAGCATGCGGGTTCTCTGCCAGTTCTTTCCCTTTCTGACTCTCATAGTCGGTGTAGAAACAGAACCCTCTTTCGTCAAAACCTCTCAGGACGACCATCCGAGCGGAGGGGACACCATCTTTTGTAGCGGTTGCCAAGGTCATCGCATCTGGTAAATCCAGTTTAGCATCAACAGCATCGGCGAACCATTGCTCAAATTGTATAAACGGCTCGGGTGGAGCGTTCTCTTCGAGTAGGTGTCCTTTATGTGGACTGTATTCTCTTCGGAGTTTTTCGGTGTTCATTGTGATAAAAAGTTTTCTATCCTTTCCAGAAATTCGGTGAAAACAGAATAAGTACTGTGTAAAGTTCTAAGCGTCCGAGTAACATACAGAAAGAGAGGACAAATTTTCCTGCGGTATGAATATGTGCATAGTTGTCAGCGGGTCCTACACTGCCGAGACCGGGACCGATATTGCCCATCGTGGCGATTGTGGCACCTGCGGCACTAACGAGGTCAAGCCCTAAGGTCGTCATGATGCAGGTTACGATGGCAAAAATCCCAATAAAAAAAAAGAAGAAGCCGAGGATGTTGGTCATCACTTCACGGGGAACGACCTGATCATTAACACGAATAGGGAGTACGGCATGTGGAAAGATAAGTCGCTTGATTTCAGCACCGCTCTGTTTGATAAGCAGGAGGAACCGAACCTGCTTCATGCCACCCCCGGTGGACCCCGCACATCCGCCATAGAACATAAGTGTCACTAAAATAAATTGTGAGAGGGCGGGCCACTGCTCAAAGTCAGCAGTTCCATATCCAGTGGTTGTGATGATAGACAGCACTTGAAAAGTTGCGTAGCGTAAAGATGTCCACATTGAATCGTAAGGAATTTCGCCATTAACGTGAAATCTGATGGTATTCCACGAGATTAAGGTAATGCCGACAGCGATAACGGTGCAATAGAATTTGAATTCTGTATCTTGAAAATAGGCTTTAACATTACCTCGGAGTGCGCGATAGTGGAGTGCGAAGTTAGTGCCTGCGAGAAACATAAAGACGCAGATGACCATGTCAATGTAGACGCTATCGTAGTGCCCGATGCTTGCATTTTTTGTTGAGAACCCGCCGGTTGCCATAGTTCCGAAGGTGTGGCAGAGTGCGTCAAAGAGCGGCATTTTTCCTAACATCAGAAGTATGACTTCAAGGATAGAGAGCAGGACATAAACACCCCAGAGAAGTTTTGCAGTTTGTGCGATGCGTGGGGTGAGTCGATCGGTCTGCGGTCCGGGTGCTTCTGCGCGGAAAAGCTGCATCCCACCGATACCGAGCATCGGAAGAATAGCGACAGCGAGGACGACGATTCCCATTCCTCCGAGCCAGTGCGAAAAACTTCGCCAGAAGAGCATAGCGTGTGAAAGGTGCTCAATCTCTGTAAGTACCGTGGCACCGGTTGTTGAAAAGCCTGCCATAGATTCAAAATAGGAAAAAGAAAATGCTGTCCACGGTGAACGTCCATCAATATGAAATACGCCTGCTAACTGATAGGGAAGTGCGCCAAAGAGTGCAACGATTACCCACGCCAAAGCAACAACGGCAAAACCTTCACGGATACCGAGTTCCTCCTGTCGCTCTCTCAAACTAAAACGAAGGGTTAAACCGGTAATCAGTGTGATTGCTGCAGAAATGACGAACGCCATTAAATCGTTGTGTGCCTCTCCGATGCTCATCCGATAATAGATAGCCACACCCAACGGAAATAGCATGGTACCGGCAAGACAGATCAGCAAATTACCGAGGGTATAAATGATTAGTTTAAGATTCATATTTTCTTATAGTTGTCAGCGTATCAGTTACCAGTAACCAGTTAACAGTTACCAGTTTCCAGAAAAGAGATGTTGTGTTATCCGGGGAACACCCTATCAAAAACACGCCTCTTAACTGACCACTGGTTACTGGCCACTGGTTACTGGTAATTAGTTTCTCCGTTCTGCGAATAGGTCTTCGACAACTGGAATCGCTTCAGGCATACTAAAAACAATGACGCGATCAGCGGGTTGAATAACAGACTTTCCTGTGGGGATAATGAGTCTTTCCCGCCGAAAAATTGCACAGATAAAAGCGTTTTCTGGGAATTTTGTTTTGAAGTGTGAGAGTTCTTTATGAACAATTTTAGCGTTGATGCCAGCGGCGATTTCAATAACTTCGGCATCTATGCCGTGGAGTGAAGCGACGGAAATTATGTTTCCGTGCCTAATAAGCCGCAGGATATTACTAACGACAGTAAGATGCCGACTGACGGCACTATCAAGCCGTGGGATGCGTGCCAGCAAGGGGAGATAACTCGGCTGTTGGACGAGTGCGAGTACGCGTTGTGCGCCGTGTTCTTTTGCTGTCATACATGCCATAATATCGTCTTCATCATCGCCAGTAACGGAAACGAATCCGTTGGCATCAGTAATACCTGCCTCTTCAAGGAGTCTGAATTTGAGATAATTACCGTGTAAGACGGTTGTTCGCCTGAGTCCTTGGGATGCGCTTTCAGCTTTGGTCTCGTCGGCTTCGATGAGTTTGACATTGGTATCCATTTCTTCAAGTACGCGAGCGAGTTCAATACCGATAGGACTTGCGCCGAAGATGATAACACTATCAAGTTGCTCATTGAATCTGATGCCGCTAATGCGTAGTAGTTGTTCAACAGCGACGGCGCTGCCAATAACAAAAACATCGTCGCCTTGTTGTAAAACATCGTCGCCTCTCGGAATAATAATGTGTCTATCGCTATTACCAGCGGACTTTCCGTTTTTAGAAGGTCCACGACGACTGATAGCTGGGAAACGGGTATCGTTGATTAGCCCGTTTGCGTCTAAGTCGGCGAGTGATTTTCCGATTAAAGGGTTTGATTGTTTAACGCGGAAGGAGACGAGTTGTATTCTACCGTCCTCAAATTCGACAATCTCTCGGGCTTCAGGTACTTGTAAAAGCCTGACGAATTCCTCAACACAGAGTCGCTCTGGGTTAATCAGTAGGTCAATCCCAAAGTCCTCGGCAGTCAGTCCACTTTCTGTAGAGAAATAGTCAGGATTTGAGACACGCGCGATTTTTGTTTCAACGTTATACTTATCAGCAATCTGGCAGGCGAGTATATTAATTTCATCGCTGTTCGTAACGGCGATGAGGAGCCCGGCTTCTTCGATGCCAGCGGTTTTGAGTAGGCGCGGTGATGCCCCCGATCCGCGTAAAGTCTGCAAATCCAGTTGTTGGCTTACACGATCGCAAGCGGCTTCGGATTCGTCTATGAGTACAACATCGTTATGTTCAACTGTGAGGAGTTTAGCGGTATGGAACCCGACTTCTCCTGCGCCGATTATTATTGCTTTCATTTTTTTTGGTTGTCGGTTATCAGTTGTTGGTTAGGTCATTTCCCCATCAAGAGTGTTGTGTTGCGGAAAAGTCTCCAGTTGTTAGGAGATAGAAATAGGCACCACTTGCCACACGTTCACCTTTATTGATAAGGGTGGCACAGCCTAACAGGCTATGCTACATGTTAATATTCATCAAGGGGCGGGCAGGCACACATCAGATTCCTGTCTCCATAGACTTCGTTAATACGCGCGACAGCGGGCCAAAACTTAGCATCACGTACCCACGGTTTTGGAAACGCTGCTTTTTCGCGCGAGTACGGGTGACACCAATCGGACTGTGTAACCATCTCCACTGTATGTGGTGCGTTTTTCAAGACATTGTCTTGCTGATCGGCAGCACCGGTTTCGATCTCGGTTATCTCCTCACGAATTGAGATAAGGGCATCACAGAACCGATCTAATTCTGCTTTCGACTCGCTTTCTGTGGGTTCAATCATCATTGTGCCCTGTACCGGCCAAGAGACCGTCGGTGCATGGAAGCCATAATCCATCAACCGTTTTGCGACATCTGTAACGTCTATGTCGGCACTCTTTTTGAAGGCACGCAAGTCAATAATACATTCGTGAGCGACTAAGCCTTGTTTGCCTGTATACAGAACAGGGAAGTGAGGTGCGAGTTTTTTTGCAATATAATTGGCGTTGAGAATTGCGGTTTCTGTTGCCGTTGTGAGTCCGTCTGCTCCCATCATGGCAATATACGCCCAAGAGATCGGCAGGATTCCGGGACTTCCCCAAGGAGCTGCGGATACGGCACCGATGCCGTCTTTGCCGCCGACGGGGACGACTGGGTGTGTTGGTAAGAAATCTGTGAGGTGTGCTTTGACTCCTATGGGTCCCATCCCTGGTCCGCCGCCGCCGTGAGGGATACAGAAGGTTTTATGGAGATTGAGGTGGCAAACGTCCGCTCCGATATCCGCTGGTTGCGCGATACCGACAAGTGCGTTGAGGTTAGCACCGTCCATATAGACCTGTCCACCGAATTGATGGACAATATCGCAAATTTCGCGAATTTTCTCTTCAAAAACACCGTGTGTTGATGGATATGTGATCATCGCGGCAGCAAGCGTGTCGCTGTGCCTGTCTGCTTTGGTTCGGAGATCGTCAAGATCAATATTTCCGTCTGGATCGCAAGCGACGACGACGACCTGCATGCCCGCCATGACAGCACTTGCGGGATTTGTGCCGTGTGCGGACGTAGGAATCAAACAGACATCTCGATGTGACTCATCACGGCTGTGGTGGTATTTTCGGATGACCAACAACCCGGCATATTCACCTTGTGAACCTGCATTCGGCTGTAATGAGATACCGCTATAGCCTGTTATCTCGGCTAACCATGTTTCGAGTTGTAGAAATAGATGTCGGTAGCCTTCTGCTTGTTCTTGTGGAACAAAGGGGTGGAGTTCACCAAACTCACGCCATGTTACGGGGACCATCTCCGTTGTCGCATTGAGTTTCATTGTACAGGAGCCGAGCGGTATCATTGCGTTTACAAGGGAGAGGTCTTTGGTTTGGAGCCTGTGGATATAGCGGAGCATCTCGGTTTCAGAGTGGTATCTATTGAAAACAGGATGTGTCAGATACGAGCTTTCGCGTTGCAATTCTATGGGGATAGAAGTGGAAGACTGGACAGACGGAAGATTAGAAGTGTGCTTTAGGTTTCGGTTATTGTTTTCAGCGAAAATCTTCTGTAGTTCTTCAACATCGTCTGATGTCACTGTTTCATCTAAGGAGATGCCGATGTGCGTTGAATCAATTGCTCGTAGATTTATCTGTCTCGCGCGTGCCGAAGCGAGTAATTTTTCTGTTGCTTCCGCTGGAACGTTAACAGAGATCGTATCAAAGCAGGGGGATTCTCCAGGGTCATATCCGAGTGCTTCAAGTCCGGTTCGTAGCGTGCAGGTGTGGGCGTGTACGCGCTCAGCGATTCGTTTGAGTCCGGTGGGTCCATGATAGACTGCGTACATTCCTGCCATAACAGCGAGCAGGACTTGTGCTGTACAGATGTTGCTTGTCGCCTTTTCGCGTCGTATATGCTGTTCTCGGGTTTGGAGTGCCAATCGGATGGCGGTTTCACCGTTTACATCGTGGGAGACACCAGCGATTCGTCCGGGGATGTTCCGTTTAAGTTCTTCACGCGTTGAGAGGAATGCAGCATGAGGTCCGCCATAGCCAAGTGGAACACCGAACCGTTGTGAGTTTCCGATGACAATATCTGCGCCAAATTCGCCGGGTGGCTTTAATAGTGTGAGTGATAGTAGGTCTGTAGCAGTAACGAACAACCCTCCAGCGGCATATACTTGTTCAGCGAATTGATGGTAATCGTAGATCGTACCATCTGTTGCTGGATATTGCACGATTGCACCTAAGATCGGTGTGTCAAAATTGACATCACGATGGTCCCCGATTTTTAATTTAATGCCGAGGGGTTCGGCACGTGTTTGTAAAACAGCAATTGTTTGCGGATGGCATGTTTCTGAAACGAAAAAGTTGTGCCAATCCTTCTGTGTTGATTTTCCTAAGCACATTGTCATAGCTTCAGCGGCAGCCGTAGCCTCATCAAGAAGGGATGCGTTTGCAATAGGGAGACCGGTTAAATCTATAACCATTGTTTGGAAGTTTAGCAATGCTTCTAAGCGACCCTGTGAAATTTCGGCTTGATAGGGTGTGTATTGGGTATACCAGCCTGGATTCTCCAGAATGTTCCGTTGAATAACTGGTGGCACGAAGCAGTTATGGTAGCCCATTCCGATAAAAGAGCGGAAGACCTGATTTTGGGAGGCGATCTGTTTTAATGTGTTAAGCACTTCTGCTTCTGACTTTGCAATATAGGGTTGCAAGTTACGTCCTGAGCCGTCTGTACCATCATTTAAAACGAAATCTGCCGATAAACGAATATCGACTGGTACGACATCTTCAATGAAACCCTCTATTGAAGCATAACCGAGCGTTTTCAACATCCGTTGAATATCTTCAGAACGCGGTCCGATGTGCCGATTTGCGAATGTGGAAGTTTTGTTTTCTATATCAAGCATGCTCTGCCTCAATATGTGCTTGATAACTATCGGCATCGAGAAGTGCGTCAAGTTCGCTTGGGTCTGTCATCCGAATTTTGAGAAACCATCCGTCATCGTAAGGAGATTCATTGACCTGTTCTGGCGCGTCAAGTAACGATTCGTTGACCTCAATCACTTCGCCGCTGACGGGTGCATAAAGGTCAAACGCTGCTTTGACGGATTCAATCACGCCGAATTCGGTTTTTTGTGTAAGTTCCGTACCGACTTCTGGCAATTCAACATAAACGATGTCTTGGATTTCAGACTGGGCATAGTCGCTGATACCGATGGTGACAATATCATCTTCTTGTTTTGCCCATTCATGGCTTTCATTGTATTTTAATTCTTGTAGAATCATTCTATTAATTCTCTCTTATTCTGTGTTTGAAGTATTTCCTAAATAGCGAAAAGTGCAGCATTTCTGATAGGTGCTTGATATTCTCAGATTTTCCCTAAGAACCATACTATATCATTCGTTAGGTAAAAATCCCGTCTACTGTGCGGTTTCTAATTCCTTTGCCTTTTCAAAGTCAATTTGCGCGGCTTCCTCTTGTCCGAGGTCTTGCTTTGAGTGTCCGCGAAGATGGTAAGCATTCGGATCATTCGGTTTGAGTTCGATAGCGTTCGTAAAATCTTCTACTGCCCCTGCATGATCCCCAAGAGCGACCTTTGCTACACCGCGATTTTTGTAAAAATAGGCACTTTTAGGTTCGAGTTGAATAGCAGTGTTGTGATCGGTCATTGCGCCTTGGTGGTCGCCGAGTGCTGATTTCGCCATTCCGCGGTGACTATAAGCGACAGAATCATCAGGTTTAAGTTTAATCACTTGATTATAGTCTGCTATCGCGCCTTGATGGTCGCCAAGTTCACGCTTCAACCCTGCACGATTTTTGTACCCGTAAGTATCATTTGGGTTAAGTTCAATAGCGTGTGTATAATCTTCTATTGCGCCGGCGTGATCGCCCTGTTCTCGTTTCGCCCAACCGCGATTGTTATAGGCATAAGTATCCTCGGAATTGAGTTTGATAGCACGCGTGTAATCTTCTATTGCATCCTTGTAGTTGCCAAGTTCGCGCTTCACACCTGCACGATTTTTGTACCCGTAAGCATCATCAGGTTTAAGTTCGATAGCACGTGTGAAATCTTCTATTGCACCAGCATGATCACCGAGTGCACGTTTTGCCCAACCGAGATTATTGTAGGTGTAGTAGGTATAGGAATCGTTAGGCGTAATCGTAATTGTTGTCAAACCGTGCTCGTCATACGTTTGGTAAGTAAAGGGTCCGTCCTTAAGTTTTGTAATAACCTGGTTGTAGTCTTCAATCGCGCCCGTATAGTCCCCGAGTTTTTGTTTTATATCGGCGCGATCGTTATATGTAAACACATTCTTTGGGTTTAGCTTGATAGCCCGACTATAGTCTTCTATTGCGTCCGCGTCATCTCCAAGTTTAGCCTTTACTTTTGCCCGTTTCTTGTAAGCTTCGGCATCCTCAGGATTTAGCTGGATCGCTTGATTGTAGTCTTCAATCGCACCAGCATGGTCACCACTTTTGTGCTTTGCATCGGCACTTGACTTGTATATGAATGCATCCTTCGGATTTAGATTGATATTGTGGTTTAATTTGATAGCGTGATTATAGTCTTCTATTGCGGCTTGATGGTCTCCAAGTTTCACTTTCGATTTCGCCCTAAATTTATAAATTTCAGCATCATTAGGGGTTAGTTCGATCGCTTTATTGAAGTTTTCGAGTGCCCCTTCAGGATCGCCGTCGTGATATTTTTCCTTCCCTTGCTCGAAGTGGATATAGGCGCGGATATCGTTTCGCTTCTTCCATTGATCCAAAGGTTCCGTTGAAGTGGCACCAGCAAGCAACGCCTTGATTGCGTTTACAGGACTATTACCAGGGTCATGCCCATAGTGGATTCCGATGACTTCTCCTTTACTGTTTAGCACCGGACTACCACTGTTGCCCGGGTACGCTTCAGCTGTTGTCTGAAACCGTTTATCATTTTCTCGTATTTTTTCAATAACGCCTTCGGTGATCGTATATCTTCTTTCTGAAGAAGGGAATCCGACGAGGAAAACAGGTTCGCCTATTCGTATATCACTATGCCCCAAAGGTAGTGGCGTGCCTTCACCAGTTACTTTTAAGATAGCGATATCGTACGCAATATCAAACGCCACAACACCTTCTACTAACCAGATTGTTTCTTTGTGACTTAGTTTGGCAGTCATAAGTCCGGATACACCTACGGCAACATGGAAATTTGTTGCAATTTTATCCGGTGCTACGAAGAATCCGGTGCCACCACCTAATCCGAGTTCAGAGCCTCTTTTTGAAAACCCGACTAAGCGGACTGTGGAGGCTTTTGCTTTATCAGATATTAAGTCAGTTTCCGTTAGCTGTTCGGCTTTTTCGGCAGTTTCTTGTGCGTAAAGCACGATAGCAGAGAATGAAAGGAATAACCCAAGCCGTAAAAAACATAACAAAAATCTTGTGTAATGCCTCATTTTATTTCTCCAACGGGTTTCGGCATCCGGCGTGTGCCTGCTACTTTTATAGTAGATCCTGTAATTACTTGGACACTACCTACCTTGGGAAACTGAAAGTGTGTATTTATTTTTGGAATTTACTATAACTATAACGCAAATTTGCTACCTTCTTATACACATAGCACTCCGCTGGAGTGCAAGACGTTAGATACACCATTTCTATAGACATATCACCCCTCTGGGGTGAGGAAATGTTTAGAGACCTCACTATAAACTATTGACGTTGAAGGTTTGCAAGTTGTGTCCGGAGTTTTTTTAATTCTGCTTCAGCATCCTGTCGGCGTTGTGCTTCGGTTGCTGCAAGTTTTTCGGCATCTTGTCGGCGTTGTGTTTCTTCTTCGGTGCGTGCTTGCGCTGCCTGTCTCAATTGTATTTCTTCTTCGGTGCGTGCTTGCGCTGCCTGTCTCAATTGTATTTCTTCTTCGGTGCGTGCTTGCGCTGCCTCTCTGAGATGATGCTCCTCCAGAGGTGTTGTAATGGGGGTGCCATCTGGCAGATAGGGACGCAACAGCCTAACGTGGGTGTGATGTTGTTCCTCCCAGCGAAAGTAGAGATTGAGTGCTTCACTGAACAGACCGCCTTGTGGGTCGGGTGTCATTTCGATGATCTCACCAGAGATGCCCCGTCGCCACCCGCGAAATTCTGCAGGCTTCTTCAGTTCCGGTTGATGTATAAAATATTCTTGGACCCCTATATCGTTTAGGTACACGCCGACTTTTTCAGTCCGATCTTGACGTGCTGTTGCATCAGAGAGGAACTCAAAGACAGCGACGGGTGCTGCGCCTTCTGCCCACGTATAGAAACTGCGCCGTAACGGATATTTAGCGACACCAAAGACGATGTGAATATCAGGGGCGACACATTTTGTGATGTCGCCTTCATGATAGTAGATAAAACTGTCAATGCCGATGTATACCTGTTGATTGATAGCGAAGTATCGCTTGAACTGTTCGTAGAGTCCTGCGATCTGTTCGCCGTGAAAATCGGTTGCGGACATAGGTTCGTCATCTTCACACGGATAACCTTCAATATAGACAGTCGTTTTGCCATTTGCTTTTGGAAAGACTGGCATATACTTTCTCTGCTTGAATTCAAAGTCGTTTATGGTATCCATGGTTTTCTCCGTTTGATTGTTGATATTAGATAAAAGGTGCCGTTACAATTTTAGCTGAGTGCATCCTACTGCGGATTTCTATTTCGATTTTATCATCTTCAGTTATTGTTTGTGAGGTTACAATGGCGAAACCGATATTACATTTCAGACTCGGTGATGGCGCGCCACTTGTCACCTCGCCTATCCGTTCACCATCTTGATAAACAGCATAACCCGTGCGTGCAACGGAGCGATCAAGCATCTGAAAACCTATCATTTGCCTCGCAATGCCTCTCTTTTTTTCTCTGAGGAGCGCGTTCTTACCGATAAATTGGCGATTTTTGGATTTGACGAACTTATCAAGTCCAACTTGATATGGGTTTGTGTCGTCGTTCATATCTACACCGTAGAGTCGGAGTCCTGCTTCAAGTCTTAATGTGTCGCGTGCGCCAAGTCCTACGGGTTGTCCTTCTGCTCCCATTACAGCAGGATAGAGTGCGTTCCATAAATGTTCTGCATCTTCAGCTGAAACATACAACTCAAAGCCTATTTCACCGGTATATCCAGTGCGTGAAATTACGGTAGATATTCCAGCCACCTCACCGACTACGAACCGAAAAAATGAAATATCAGAGACATCCAGTTCAGGAACGAAAGGATTTAGAACGTCTATTGATTTTCGACCTTGTAGCGCGATGAGAACCGTTTCATCGCTTACGTCTTCTACTTTTGTCCGTGTATCGTTGTGGGTCTGGACCCATGCCAAATCTTTTTCAATGTTCGCAGCATTGACGACCAGCATGTAGTGGTTATCCGCATACCGGTAAATAAGTAGGTCGTCAACGATTCCGCCTGCTTCATTACAGAAGAGGGTATACAGCACCCGTCCGTCCGTTAAACGTCCGACATCGTTGGTGCTGAGTTTTTGGACTAACTCGTTCGCGCCTTGCCCATGAATCTCGAATTCACCCATGTGCGACAGATCAAACAAACCGACAGCCGTCCGCACAGCGAGATGTTCTTTAACAATACTGCTGTATTGGAGTGGCATCTCCCAACCGCCGAATTCGGTGAATTTGGCGTTGAGGGTTTTATGGACTTGATAGAGCGGTGTTCTTTTCATTTCTGTTTTTAAAGTCCATAGATACGTGCGAGGTTATCTCCGAAAATCAGTGCTTCCGCATCGTCACCGAGTTCTAACCTCTTAAGGGCATTGATAACCTGAATAGGACGGTATTCGGGTAAATTAGAGCCGAAAACGATCTGTTCGGGTCCGAGTTCATCAACGGCTTTCTTTACCTCAGTTGGAACGACCTTGTCTGGATCCGTTCCCCAACGGCGATGGAAGCGCAAAATCGTGGTACCCAATGAAACGTTCTTATTCTGTTTTGCGACGGCGATACCGGCATCTAAATCGTCTGGGAACCCCATGTGATCCATGATAACAGGCGTTTCTGGCACCCAGCTCGCGACAGTTCCGATCCGGTTGGGATGACAGTTGTTAGGACCGGAATGGATCGAGACGATGAGTCCGTAATCGCGAGCGGCTTCAACGACGGGACGCACGATAGGGTCGTCCACATTGTAATTGTGAACAGCAGGCATCAGTTTAATCCCGCGCATTCCCCAACTCTCAGCAGCCAACCTGACCTGCTCAACAGGTTCGGGTTCTGTTGGGTGTACAAGTGCACAACCGAGGGCGCGTGGATTGCCGCGAATCGCGTCGCCAAGTTCGCTGTTTTCAGGAAGCGGTTGGGTATTTGGCATGATAACAGCGACATCCATATTGGCTTCGTCCTCTAACGCCAACAGTGCCGCTAAATCGAGTTTACCGTTTTCGTCACGAAAAGAATCGTTAAGATAAGCTTCAAAATCGCCTCGCATGAGAAAACTCCTCTATTGTTCTATTTCGGTAGTGATTTCATTAATGAGAATTGTGGCATCTGTCCTCTTTTCAAAATCTTCGATTGGCGCATACACGAGATCACGGTAACCCGTATAAACTGATTTTGCTGTGGCAGTGTCTTGGAAACGGATGACAAAAACGATCTGTGCATCTGTCCAATCCTTTGCATCCGGATTATTTTCATAGTGTGCGGAGATACCGACTGCTGCATCTGTCAATTGCGGTACGTTAGCAGGTAATGTACTGTAGATTTGTCTTAATGCCCAGTTTGAGCGAAATAGCTTGGTGCTTCCATATATCTTGTTGTTGTTAGGTAGGTGCGTGAGCATTCGCGGTTCCGGCGGTGGGTCTTGAATCTGTGCTGCTACGGCTTTTGCGAGTGCGATCATCCCTTCACGGATACCGGTAGCGAATTCATAGCCTTCAATCTGAATAAAAAACTTCCCTTTTGCGAATCGGAGGTACCCACCTGAGAGCATCGCCTTAGCACCGATCCATTCAAATTTCATACGTGGATAGGTGTAAAAACTGTAAATTCCGAAGGCGTTTTCCGGCGTTCCCATATCGAAGATTTCAAGTAAAATCAACGGCTTTGAACCGAATTGAGGGGCTTGGTATTCTACCTCTGCTTGTCGTTGAAAGCCGTAAGCGTAGTAAAGATCGGGTGAAGCGGCTGCCGTTTTCGCCCGATCTCGATATAGTGTATTCCCGAGGTATGTAGAAGGTGCGCGCGACTGTAACCACCCGAGTAGTTCTCCTCCATCTGGTAGAAGGTGCTCTGGTGCCACTGTTGTCTTTAGGGCA
>JAJEEK010000111.1 GCA_022821065.1 Candidatus Poribacteria bacterium | reverse complement strand
AGGTGGTTTTTTGAATCATTAGGATGCCATTTCATGCGCTAAAAATCAAGCAACTTTTTCAAAACAGACGCATTTTCACCTTGCTATACCTACTCTCTCTTGATTATTACTGCCTCCATGATAACTTTGATAAATATCAGGCCCCATCTTTTAACGATAGAACCTAAGCGACATAAGAAAAATTTGCTAATTTTTAGAATTTACTATATAATATATCAAAAGTATCACTCAAAGCCTTTTATTATAACTTAGTCCGAACCTATGACCCAGATTCAGAATGTGACAGATTTTAGTCTGAAATATACTTTAGAATCGGGCCAGTCATTTCGCTGGGAGCGGATAGATAACGCCTACTACGGTGTTGTAGAGGGAAGGATCCTGAAATTATTGCAAGAAGGGACGACCCTGCATGTTGAGAGTTCCACTGACGAAAATGAAGCCGATTTCGTTCCATTCCTCCATCACTACCTTGATATCGTGCGTGATGTTCCACATATCCTCATTGGTGTCAGGAACGATGCCTATATGCATCGTGCGACTAAGAAGCTCTGGGGCATGCGCATCTTGAACCAAGAGCTCTGGGAAACAATAGCGTCGTTTATATTGTCGCAGAACAACAATGTTCGGCGAATTCGTGGAATTATCCGTCGGTTGTCTGAACGTTTCGGTGAACGTTTGACGCTTGGTGCGTACGTGGACTACAGTTTTCCGAGTCCGGATGCGCTTTCAAGAGCGGCAGAATCTGCGTTGTTTGCTTGTGGCACCGGTTACCGAGCCAGTTATTTAAGCGATACGGCACAAGCGATTGTTAGCGGTGAGCTTTCGCTTACATCGCTGCAGCAGATGTCCTACACTGAGGCAAAACAGGAATTGATGCGCCGAAAGGGTATCGGCGAGAAGGTTGCCGACTGTATCTGTCTGTTCTCGCTGGGTCATCTTGCGGCACTACCGATTGATGTCTGGGTAAAACGGATTTTCGAGACCCTTTATCTTCGCCGACGTGCGACACATCGTGAGATACGTGAGTTCGCGTACAACTATTTTGGAGAGAGTGTCGGCTACGCTCAACAGTATCTTTTTCATTACGTACATGAATGTCCGAATTGGGCAGATGCCGAGCATTTGTCGCTTATTGAAATGAAATCCGCAGGACTTACGCAATTTTGACTGTAGGTGGCTCTGTTAGATGAAATTTTTCTGAAAACACAGCGTTCTTATGTCACAAACTAACAGTTTGTGGTACAAAAGAGCAGTATGCGTAAGTCCTGATCCGTACTGTAGCGGTGATTTGCGAGTCCATCACACAATAGATTAACGGATATAAAATAGGGCTTACGCATTTTTCATACGTACTGATACAACACGAGCTGCGAATGTCCTTTGCCGGGAAGGGGTGGGGATCTCCAGTTTCAAACACCGTTTGCAAAGAGGTTGCACAAGCCCTATAAAAAACGACCTTAGAGGAGACCACAATATGTCTGAATCATTTGAACAGAATATTGTATCGCTTTTGGAAGATCATGTTGAACTTGCGATTTCGACTGTTCAGAAGTTGAGAGCGGAGAAACTCGAGCTTGAGGCTGAAATTGCGCGTCTTAATAACGATGTCCTACAACGCGATGCCAAGATTCAAGAACTCGAAACCCGTAATAGCGAACTTGAGGAGGAGCTTAGCCTCGAAAAGTTAGCCACTACACAAGAACGTTCCGAAATCCGTGAACGACTCGAAGGCTTGATGGCTGTGCTTGCGCCATCAGGATCAGATCAGCCAACATCAGATACGGGGACCGAGATTGACTTTACGCCGGAGCGTACTGAACCGGATAACGGAACACCATTGCCGGTATCAGATTCGGAACACTCTGAAAAAAACCGAGACAATTAGTCCTTGTGCGTGTCTTAGTTCTTTCTCACTCGTATATTATGAAGCCGTACCGGCGAAAGTTCGCGCTCATAGCGGAACGTCCGGATGTTGTGCTCCGCGTCATTACACCAGCACGTTGGTATGAAAGTTTCCAAGAGATTGTTTTTGAATCAGAACCGGACACGCCTTGTGAAGAGTTTTCTTGTCCGATCCGTTTCTCCGGGTACGGTAGCCGTTTTTACTATCGCAGCGGCGTGAAACGACATTTTAGGGATTTCCAACCGAACATCATTCACTTAGAAGAAGAGGCATGGAGTCTCAATGCGCTACAGATAGTCCGTTTGAAACGGAAGTATTGCCCAAACAGCCGCTTCATTTTTAGGACATCGCTGAGCATACCTACAAAGCAGCGGTTCGGTGTCCTGCCGGTTTGGATTGAACGCACCGTCTTTCGCGAAACAGATATAGCATTCCCACTCAGTAGGAATGCCGGTAGAATTTTAACCGAACGCGGTTATACAGGCAAGCAGATTGCGTTTCCGAACGGTATTGATGTCCGCCACTTCTACAAAATGGATGTCCGTCAACTGCGGGATTCACTCGGACTCAGTGGGTGTTTTGTGATTGGTTACGTCGGCAGATTGCTCAAGATGAAGGGTATAGATACGCTTCTTGAAGCCTTAGCGTATCTTGTGAACGGTGCGCCCACGCAGCCCTATAAACTCTTAATTGTGGGAGAAGGTGAAGATAAACTGGATTTCCAAAAGCGAGCCGAAACCCTTGGTGTTTCTGAACAAATCGTATGGATAGATGCAGTGCCGCCTGAAGAGGTCGCTGCCTATATTAATTGTATGGACACACTCGTTCTCCCCTCTCGGACAACACCGGGATGGGTCGAATTCTTTGGGCGGGTACTTATAGAAGGGATGGCGTGCGAAGTCCCTGTTATCGGTTCGGACTCTGGCGAGATTCCGAACGTTATCGATGATGCGGGACTTGTCTTTCCTGAAGCCGATGCGGATGCCTTAGCAGAACGGATCCACCAAATTGCCTCCGATGCGTCCATCAAAAGTGAACTGGTGGCACGCGGGCTTAAACGGATTCATAATTTTACATGGGAGACAATTGCGGAACGGACGTACCAAGTGTATCAGGAATTATTTGCAGCAGCTGGGTAAAAAAGATGCCCCCGACTGGACTCGAACCAGCATGCCAATTAAGGCACAGGCCCTCAACCTGCTATGTATACCAATTCCATCACAGGGGCATCGTGTGATTAATTATACTTTATTTGTATAGCGATGTCAAATTTTTTAGATTTTTTTTTAGAAATTCCGAGCCGTCATACATACGAGCATTTCGGACAGCAATATGAACACTTCGACATCGGAAAACCTTGAAAAACAGTTATCGGAAACACTGGCAGGCGAGGTGCGTTTTGATCTCTACTCCAAAGCACTTTACAGCACAGACGCGAGCCTGTACCAGATACAGCCGATAGGTGTTGTCATCCCGAAAGATCGCCAAGATGTCATTAAGACAGTGCAAATTGCCTTGGATCACAAGGTACCGATTTTGCCACGCGGCGGCGGTACGAGCCTCGCTGGACAGAGCGTCGGTCAAGCCATCGTGCTGGACATGTCCAAATACATGAACCGATTGCTTGAGGTGAACGTCGCCGAATGTTGGGCACGTGTGGAACCCGGTATCGTTTTAGATGAGTTGAACCATCAACTGAAACCGCACGGTCTGATGTATGCCCCCGATGTTGCTACAAGTAGCCGTGCGAACGTCGGTGGCACTATCGGAAACAACTCGGCAGGTTCGCATTCCCTCATTTACGGTAAAACGATTGATCACGTCATGTCGCTTGACTTGGTGCTCTCGAACACCGATGAAGTTACAACCCCCCCAATATCACTCAAAGAATTAGAGACCAAGAAACATGGTAACACATTAGAGGCGCGTATCTATCGTGAGCTTTGCCGCATCTGTGCCGACAATGAAGCAGAAATTCGTAAACGTTACCCCCGTATCCTACGTCGCGTTGCTGGCTACAATTTGGATGAATATGTTAAAGACGCGGGTTCAAAAGAGGTCACACCGTACCGCCGCGACGGCTGTGATGCGGATCACCCGTTCAGTCTGGCGAAAATCCTCGTCGGTTCTGAAGGGACACTTGCGACGACTGTTGAAGCTACGATTAATCTGGTTCCGATCCCGAAGTTAACGGCACTCTGTGTTGTGCACTTTGATTCACTCGTCACATCAATGGAAGCGATGCAACCGATTTTGGCATGTGATCCGACTGCTGTAGAACTTATAGACAAAACCATCTTGGATATGGCGCGAGGTTCATTGGAATTTTCACGGTTGACGACTTTCATAGAAGGCGAACCCGCTGCGCTCCTGGCTGTCGAATTCTATGGCGAGACGGAATCGGAACTGGTATCACAGTTGGATATCCTCGAAAAGACGCTAAAACGTGAAGGTTTTGGCTATGCGTTCGTCCGGTGTTTTACTGCCGAAGAGAAATCGCGCGTCTGGGAGACCCGGAAAGCCGGACTCGGTCTGCTGATGGGTATGAAAGGTGATGCTAAACCGGTCGGGTTCGTCGAAGATGCAGCGGTGCCGATAGAGCACCTACCAGAATATGTCCGCCGGTTCGATGAAATCGTTACGACGCACGACACCACCGCTTCTTATTATGCACATGCGAGCGTGGGCCTTCTGCACAATCGGCCTATCATCAACCTCAAATCCGAGACCGATATTGAGAAGATGCATGACCTTGCTCGCGATGTCCGGGACTTACTCATGGAATTGGGCGGTGCGATGAGTGGCGAACACGGCGACGGACTTGTCCGAAGTGAGTGGATAGAGAGCATGTTCGGTCCGCAGATATATCAGGCACTTACTGAGGTAAAAAGAGCGTTCGACCCGAATAACATCATGAATCCGGGTAAAATTATTGATGCGCCGCCGATGACAGAAAACCTCCGTTTCGGTGCCGACTACAACACCATTAAAATTGACACCTACTTCGACTTTTCAAGTCAGGATGGATTCGGTAGAGCGATCGAAATGTGTAACGGTGTCGGTGCGTGTAGAAAAACGTTAACGGGTACGATGTGTCCGTCTTTTATCGGTACGCGCGAAGAGGAGCATTCAACGCGTGGACGTGCGAATGCCCTTCGCTCCATTATTTCGGGTACGTTGCCACATACGGATTTCACGAGTGAACGTCTCCAAGAGGTCTTAGATTTATGTCTCGGATGCAAGGCGTGCAAAGCAGAATGTCCGTCGAATGTAGACATGGCGAAGATTAAATATGAGGTGCTTGCGCACTACCATAAAGCCAACGGCTTGCCTTTGCATCGGCGTATGTTCGGTGAAATTGGTGCTTTTGCACCTCTCGGTTCGATGTTTGCCCCTTTTTCAAACTGGGCGGTCAATAACGGGTTGTCTAAATGGATTGCGGAAAAACTCATCGGTGTTGACCGGCGCCGCGATATGCCGACCTTCGTGCGTCCTACTTATGAACAGTGGTTCCGAAAGCGGCGTTCGCGCCGTACGTCAGACAAAAAGGTTGTGCTGTTTCCTGATACTTTTATGAATTATAGCGAACCTGCCATCGGCAGAGCTGCTGTAGAAGTATTAGAAGCCTGCGGTTTTGAGGTAGTGTTCCCTGAGAAACGGTGCTGCGGTCGCCCACTCATCTCCGAGGGGATGCTCGACCGAGCGGTTGAGAATGCTCGTTACAACATTGACGCGCTTCACCGTTACGCTGATGCCGGAATCCCAATTATCGGATGTGAACCGAGTTGTACGTCTGCCATCACCGACGATTACGTTGAGTTGATCGGTACACCTGAAGCGAAACGTGTTGCTGAGGTAACCTATTCATTTGAAGAGTTTTTTGTGAAGCTGATAGAAGCAGACGAATTAGGGGTGGAATTCTCAACAGAACCACAAGACATATTACTCCACGGTCATTGTCATCAGCGGGCCCTCGTCGGTATTCAACCGACTGTAAAAATGTTAAGCCTACCCGCAGAACACAACGTATCAGTGATTGATTCGAGTTGTTGCGGTATGGCGGGTGCGTTCGGATATGAAAAGGCACATTATGATCTCTCTATGAAGATTGGCGAGTTACGGCTTTTTGGGGCTGTCCGTGAAAGACCGCCGGGTAGTTTCACGCTTAGTGCCGCCGGTTTTTCTTGCAGACACCAACTCGAACACGGGACCGGTGTCCAAGCGAGACATCCGATTGAAGTGTTCCGCGAAAGCATAATCACCACTTAACTTTATGGCTTGGGGGGATATATATGGCAAGATTTTATCAACCGCTTGACGATTTTAAAGTTGTTGAGTTACCTGAAAAACGGCTGCCATTCTGGAAGATTGCGGGTCCTGGAGCGATCTTAGTTGGTCTATCTATTGGTGCGGGTGAGAGTGTTATCTGGCCTCTCATCGCTGCCGAGTATGGCGGGAGCATGGTCTGGGCAGCGGCACTCGGTGTATTCCTTCAACTCTGGATTAATTTTGAGGTAGGACGTTGGACGATCGCAACGGGTGAAACGGTCTACACGGGTTACAGTCGTATCTGGCGCGGTTTCGGGCCTCTGTTTATTTTGCTCACTATCGTCGGTTGGATCGCCCCAGGCTGGGCGCGTACCTCCGGTCTCGCACTCAAAGCACTCCTCCTTGGGCCTGGTGGTTGGGGGTCTGATACTTTCTGGACAGTACTCACGTTTGCCGGTGTTGCCCTCATCCTTTTCGGACCGAAGATGGTCTACACGTCTGTCGAACGGACAGTTGAAGTGCTTGTCGCTATCGTAACGGTTGGACTGATTCTGGTTGTTATTGCTGTCGGTTCAATAGATACGTGGAAAGAACTCGGGAGAGGTTTGATTAACGTTGGTTACAAAGACCCCGGCATGCCAATAAAAACGTTTTTTAGTGCGTTAGTTTTCGCAGGTGCTGGCGGAACGGCGAACTTATTCTACACCTTCTATTTACGGGATAAAAATATCGGAATGGGTGCGCAGTTGCCGGGCCTCCAGAATCCGCTCCGCGGTAGGAGCGAAAAGGTGCCAGCGACGGGGTTTATCTTTGAGGCGACAGAAGAAAACCGGAAACGTTTCGCTGCGTGGTGGCAATATGTGAAAAATGATCAGATTCTCTTCTTCTGGGCACTCAACACGCTTACGATTCTACTCTTTATTTTTGGTGCACTTGCAGTTTTACATCCACAAGGGATAGTTCCTGAGCAAGGCAAACTTATCTATGACGAGGCGCAGATTTTAGGTGAAATATGGGGTGTAGCGGGGCAGAAAATTTTCTTAATGGTCGGTGTTGCTACACTTTTCGGCACGCAACTTGCGCTCGTTGACGGCGTATCGCGCTCAATTTCCGATATTATTTATACCAATTTCCGAGGCGCGCAAAACCGGGACCTGAGTTGGTGGTATCTCCTCATCGCCGGAATATGGATCGTCGGTGGGTGTGTGATTACTTTTGTAATGGAGCAGTTAAACGTTAGTGAATTAGGATTCCTCTTTAATGCGGCGTACATGGGTGGTTTCGCCATGGCGGTTTACGTGCCGCTCACACTTTACATGAACCGCCGCTTTTTGCCTGAGTTCGCCAAACCGAAACGGTTCTCTACCTTCATGATGCTAATCGCTTCATGTGTTTATGTGGGATTCGCGATTTCGAGTATTATCTGGGAAGTTAAACAATTGATTGGAGGCTAAGATGGAACTGCAAGCCCGAAAAACCTTTTTTCAAGAAGAAGGTTACCTTATTGTTGAAAACTTGTTGTCGGTGGAAGAGGTCGAGAGATGTCAAGCAGAGATCCACCGGCTGCATGCGTTCGCAGCGGGACACGAAGCCGATGCTGAAAAAGAACGAGCGGAAATTGCCCGCCGCCACGTACAACGTGAACCGTTTGCGAAAGACGAAACACAAGGCGACAACCTGCCGGTGTTACGGAAAGCAGAAAACACACGGCAGTACTCTAAAGTGTTCCGGGATCTCGCACAGCATCCGAGACTCATTGAAGTCATCCAAGAACTTACAGGATCCGAGGACCTACTGCTTTTTAGAAGCACACTGATGTTCAAACCCGCGTTTCACGGGTCCTCACACGGTTTACACCAAGACTCTGCATATTGGCCGATGGAGCCGCCGAACCTTGTTACCGTGAGTATCGCACTCAACGATGCTACGCCGGAGAACGGATGTTTCAAAGTGATTCCGAAAAGCCACCTCTGGGGTATGCAGTCTTGGGGTAATATCGCACGGGAACAGGATGCTAAACTTACCGATCACAAAGAGGTTGAGGCGCAACAGACAGATGTACCACTCTCTGCAGGAAGTGCGCTGTTTTTCCATAGTTTGATGGTACACGGTTCCGGTCCAAACACGACTCCTAACCCTCGGAACACAGCACTGTATGCCTACTTCTCTCCGCAGGTTAAGTATGTTCCGAGAGATGGGAAGCCGGGTGAAAAAACGTTCCCCGTCGTTGCTGGGCTCGGTGGAAAAACGGAACTCACACTCGTTGCTGAGACTTATGGTAGACCTTAGCCTTCATTAGACGTGTGAACGCTGCGTTTGCCAGCAACCACAAAGGGAATGAAATTACCATATTTCTCTAACCAATTTCTTAGCCTAAAAGGATTTCCAAGCAAAATTAGGGATCTTTATAAATATAACTTGCTTTTTCTCTGAAAGTATCCTATAATTCATAGTTAGATATATGCTTTTTTACTGTTTGAACAAAAATAATTTGACCTGTCATAACTGAATAAGTGTGTCAATTGAGGTGCGAGGAGCAGTGTGAAGCGGATATCAAACATTCGCTCCACACGTTAACAGTTGACTACGGTTCATTCTCAAACTCACGTGGATCTAAACTATGAACGAGATTACCAAAACCCCTCCGGAAGAAAAAGAGGGTCCCATGCCTGTCGTTAGAAAGCCAGACACCGGGAACATAGAATTAGTTACGCCCAAGCCGCTTGTTGCGTATGATGAACAGGCAGCCAATCCCCGGAAAAAGGGGATCTTTGGGGGCTTAGGACGGCAGACGACCCCATCTCGCGAACAACTCGTCCAGTTACTTCTGGAAAATATTAAGGCGTTTTCGGAGCCCGAAGCCCAATTACTCAGTGCGATTTTTGAGTTGCAAACGTTAACAGCACAGGAAGTGATGTTGCCATTATCAGAAGCAGCCGTGCTGATAGTGGGGGCATCGTCCGCTGAAGTTCTCACCCTCTGCCGCGCTTCCAACTATCGTTACATCCCTATTTATAATGGGCGCGTTGACCAATTGCTCGGCGTCGTTGATGTGATGGAGGTACTTACAAGCGAGCATGACGACGACGATTTATCGTCATTCGTGAAGGATGTGAATTATGTACCTACCCTGAAGTCTGCTACGGATTTATTGAGTGAACTGCGGCAATCCGAGATACCGATCGCGATTGTAGTTAACGAGCACGGCAGTTGTGTCGGGATCATAGAGTTGATAGATATTGCAGAGCGGATTATAGGCAAGGTCGCAGCTAATCGCAAACGGGCAACACCTCACATTGAAAAACTTGGCGCAAGCGACTGGCGTATCGATGCACGCATGTTAATTGCTGATGTTAACAAAGTCTTAGACATCCGAATTCCCACAGATCAGTGTGATACGATTGGTGGCTTTGTCCTGATGTTGCTCGGACACTTACCACAAAAAGGTGAGAAAGCTGTGTATGAAGACGTTGAATTTAATATAGAGGCTGCTTTTAAGTACGGGATCTCCCAAATTCGGGTTACGAAAAAAACGTAAAAGGGGTTAAGTGAGTCAATTGAAACGCCCGCGCCGTTCCATTTTCAAGAGAACCCGCGTCCGAATGTTGATCGTGTGGTATCTCATCCTGCTTGGTGCTATCATTATCCTCATCTGGAAAATGCCAGCGATCGTTTCGCGCTTGTAAACGGTTCGTTCAAAGATAGGTATCTGTTGGTTAAATTAGGGGCTATAAGTCTTTAACTCTTGGAAGGAAACACTGATGTTTCGCCCAAGCCTTATTGGAAGGAGAATCCGTTAAATGTATACGCTTATTATCATGTCATCTCAGAAAAATTCTGTCCGTCAGCACGTGATCGGTCGAGGGCATCTATTGCTGCTCTCCTGCGTTACCCTTAGTCTATTCCTTGTAGCAATTGGCGGCTTCACCTATGGCCTCCTCCAAAAACGGCAGAAAATCAGTACCGAAAACGCGTTACAAATACGCATGGAGAAAGAAATTCAACAATTAACGGAGGCAAAACGCCAAGTTGAATTGGAACTTGCTACCGTGAATGAGGAGATGAACGGCATTCGGCAAATGACAAAAAAGATTCAGGAGGCTTTAGGGATTCTCGGACAAGGCGGCGAGTCTGATATTACGGCATCTCTCGGAGAATTCGAGTCTCAACAGACAGATATATCCGCGTTCACTGATGCCGCACCTGATACCCAAGCACAGCAGAAACTGACACCGAGTATCCTGAAAGAAGAGTTGCAGGTTCTCCATGATTATATCAACGCCTATCAACAACAGCTTTTCGGATATCCTTTGATTCTCCCGGTGAAACTCCAACAAGAAAACGGGGAGCGACATGCTTTTTGGTATTCTTCCCCCTTCGGTTGGCGGACCCACCCACTAACGAACAACCGTGAATTTCACCAAGGGTTGGATATTAAAACCCGCGCCGGCGTTCCTGTGATCGCTGTCGCCGACGGCACAGTTGCCATGGTTGAAAAGAAGGGCTATTTGGGAAATACAATTGAACTCATCCATGAAGTATCCGGGTATAAAACTTTGTACGCGCATTTGCAAGGCTATGCCGAGGGTCTCAAAGTTAATCAAGAAGTGGTACGTGGTCAGATTATTGGCTATGTCGGAAATACTGGCCGTAGCACCGGGGCTCATCTCCACTACGGCATTTATGATATCGAAAAGGAAAAGTGGATGAACCCGATCCTGTTTATCTTTAACCAAGAACCTACGCTCTCACCGTAATGGCTTATTAAACACATCGCAAAAGGAGAAAAAAAAAATGTCTTACTTTAAGCCCCTGGTCCTGACGATAATATTATGTCTTTTAGCACTACCGGTGCTCTCACTCGCTCAAGACGAACTCATCATTATCTCTCCGCACCCAGAGGGCATTGAAACGGAATTTGGTAAAAATTTCGAGAAATGGTACGAAGCAGAAACAGGTAGGAGCGTCAAAACGGATTGGCGAGATGTCGGTGGTACCTCTTCTAACTATCGGTTTATTGAATCGGAATTTAAACGTGTTCCAGATGGCATCGGTATCGATATTTTCTTTGGAGGTGGCACTGATAACTATCTCCGTCTCTCGAACATGGGATGGCTCCACGCCTACAAACTACCGGGAACACAACTTGAGCAGATGATGCAATCGTTTCAGGGGATTCCGCTCTACGATGCCGAACATCGTTGGTACGGTGCAGCATTATCGAGCTTCGGTATCATGTACAATGAGGAACTCCGAGAACTGTTGCAACTTCCCAAAGTCTCAACATGGCAGGATCTGGGTAACTTGGAATTGATCGGGAGAATTGGTGCGGCAGATCCGAGAGAGAGCGGCTCTGCACACATGGTCTATGAGATCATTCTTCAAACCCTCGGCTGGGAAGAGGGGTTCGCGCTCTTGACAAAGATCGGCGGGAATGTACGCGGTTTCTCCGCCGGTGCTAACGCTATCCCGACAGACGTTGTCGCCGGACAGGTCATTTACGGGCTTGCAATTGACTTTTACGCGTACGGCCAAATCGCTGTCGTCGGTGCTGATAAGATTAAGTACGTTGTTCCGGCTGACGGTGCGGTCGTCACAGCGGATCCGATCGCTATCCTCAAGGGCGCGCCGAACCTGTCCGTCGCTGAAAAGTTTCTCGAATTCGTTTTATCGGCAGATGCGCAGAAGCTCTGGATGCTCCGAGATACGGATGCTGAGGGACCTAAATGGAAAGGTGGTCTAAACCGAGCGAGCGTCCTGCCAGCACTTTATGATAAACTCGGTGAAAGATGTATCGTCCCGAATCCATTCGCTATGGAAGGTTCCCCGTTTCAATACGACTCAGACAAAGGCGGCACCCGTTGGAACATTGTCAACGACCTTTTCGGTACGCTGATTATTGATTCACATAAGGATCTCGTCAATGCGTGGAAAGCGATCCAGAAGAGTAAAGATCCAGCAAAGCGGGACGCGGCGATTGCGATCTTAACGAAGATGCCGATAACCGAAGGAGAGGCGATGGAATTGGCGGGTGGTGCTTGGAAGGACCCGGAAGTCCGCAACGAAAAGATGAAAGAATGGGGTCAATTTGCGAAAGAGAAGTTCAAAGAGGCGCGGAACCTGGCAAGATAGCCTCATTAGACAGCACCATTTGTCCAGATCCGTATCCGTTATTTTAAGGAATTGGCAGGGTTAGAAACCCCGCCTACGGGAATCGGATTTCAAAATTTAGACAGCGTCAAACGCGCCGCTTTTAACGAGACTCGTAACCATCTGCTCATCCACGCCATCCACCCGTGCACGGAAATCTTGCTGTGAAACGAAAGCACCACCGGATTCTCTCTCCGCTAAAATCTTATCTATCACTTCATTTCCAATCCGTTCAGCAGCGATAAATCCAGCACGGATACCGTTACCCTCTACAGTGTAGCTCTTCTGACTCTTATTAATATCCAACGGGAGCAGAGCAATATCTACACCCAAAAAATCAGCGAGTTTTGCACATTCGGAGCGGTAACGCGCGATTTTCTCGGCAGATCCTGACTCGCCGGTCATCATCGCTGCCATAAACTCGTGCGGGTAGTGCGTTTTCAGGTATGCCATACGGTATGCTAACATCGAGTAAGCGACCGTGTGTGACTTGTTAAAGGCATAAGCACCGACAGATTCAAGCCAGTCAAATATCGCTTCAACTTCACCTTTAGCGAGCCCTTTTTTCATTGCACCGTTAACGAATTTCTCACGCTGTTCTTCAATCAACACTTCATTCCGTTTCCCTATTACATTACGGAAGACATCCGCTTCAGTGAATGTAAAGCCTGCCACATCGTGTGCGATCTGCATCACCTGCTCTTGATAGATACACACACCGCGGGTGCTTCTGAGTGCTCCCTCAAACGAAGGATGTTCGTATATTATCGGTTGGGTCCCATTCTTCCGATCTATGTAGTCTTGGAGGTCTCCATTTTCTATTGGCCCTGGACGATAGAGTGCGGCGATTGCTGAGAACTCTTCAAAATTGTCGGGTCTGAGTTCCGTGACAACCCGATACATACCACGCGATGCCTCTAACTGGAACAAGCCATCAACAAGACCGTTACCAATCAGTGAATAGGTCTCTTTATCGTCAAACGGAATCTCTTCGAGTTTAATCTCGGTACCGCGATTCGCCTTAATCATCTGGAGGCAGTCGTGTACTGCAGTAAGGCTCCGTAGACCGAGGGAATCGAATTTGACGATACCGACATCTTCAACGGATTTGCCTTCAAACTGCGTGGCGATCTGTCCGTGTCTATCCTTGAAGAGCGGGACATAATTTGTTAAAGGACCGTCTGAAATCGCGATTCCGGAAGCATGACAAGAGACGTGTCGTTTCATGCCTTCAACAGCTTTGCTCATCTCAATTAACGTTTTATTTTCAGGGAGTTCAGCGAGTGCTTGGAATTCCGGCACCTGTTCCAAAGCATCATCAAGCGTGATACCCGGCATCGGTGGAATCAACTCCGTTAATTTTTGGACATTTTCGAGCGGCATTTCAAGTGCGCGACCGACATCCTTGATAGCGGCTTTCGCCCCCAATGTCGCAAAGGTGGCGATTTTACCGACGGAATCCGCACCGTATTTTTTCGCCAAATACTCAATGATAGACTCACGGGCGCGGTCGGCGAAATCGATATCAATATCCGGTGGTGCGAGACGTTCAAGGTTTAAGAAGCGTTCAAACAGACAACCGTGATCTACGGGATTGAAACCGATTACATCGAGTGCGTACAGTACGAGACTACTGGCGGCAGACCCCCGGGCAGAAAGCGGGTATCCCTGTTTGTGGGCATAATTGACATAATCCCCGACAATCAGGAAATAGTTGGCGTGTCCGGTCTGTTTGATAATATCCAACTCGTAATCAATCCGCTGCCGTATCGGCTCAGAGAGTTCACCATATTTCTCGCGCAAGCCTCGGTAGCACAATTCCCGAAGATAACTGTCGTGTGTGTACTCTTCAGGGAGCTTATATTTCGGCATCGGATCGCGTTGATAGTCGAGTTCAAGATTGCACCGATTCGTAATTTCAAATGTGTTGCTGATAGCCTCTGGCGGGTACTCCTTCAGTGCTTCCCGCATCTCGTCAACGCTTTTAAAGTAGAAATGGTTGTCGAACCGTACTCGGTCTCGATCGTTGACAGTTTTCTTCGTCTGGATGCAGAGAAGCACATCGTGCATGCTGTGGTCGGACTTGCGGAGGTAGTGGCAGTCGTTGGTGCCGACGATCGGAAGATTGAACTCCTTCGCTAACTGCACCATCACCGGATACGCCTCAAGTTCCTTGTCAATGTAATGGTTCTGCACCTCAACATAGAGGTTGTGTTGTCCTATGATCTCCATCAGCGTTTTGAAGCTTTGGATCGCTTTGTCGCGCCGATCCGCGCAAATGAGTTGCGGCACCTGTCCTTGGATACACCCTGTTAGCGCGATAATGCCGTCTCGGTGTTCACGCAAGATTTCCATGTCAATACGCGGCTTGCGATAGAACCCCTCTGTGTAGCCAAGCGACACCAATTCCAAGAGGTTCTGGTAACCCGTTACATCCTCGGCGATCAGTGTGAGATGATAAGGACCGTCCTGATCCAGCTCACGTGTCTTTCGGCTACCGGGTGCGACATAAACTTCACACCCGATGATCGGTTTGACCCCAGCATCCGTCGCTTTGTTGTAGAGCTCCCACGCGCCGAACATATTTCCGTGATCGGTCAGTGCGACAGCGGGAACGCTATGTGCAACTGCCCAGTCTACCATATCGCCGATGCGGCACGCGCCGTCGAGTATGCTATACTCGCTATGGTTATGTAGATGAACAAATTCGGAACCGGTTTTGGAAGGCACAGAAGGACCAGCGTCGGGAGAGGTGCTGTCTCGTTGCTGTGTAGAGGGTGTAGCAGTCTGTCCACCTTGGATGCCAATTCCTGTTGCGAGGACAGTGACATCAACCGTGTCTTCAGATTCAGGCTCGTTATCTCTATAAACCAGTCCAAAGATAATTACCGCATCGGGCGCGACATTTTTGATGACATCCATCGCCGCATCCAATTCATTCATCATGAAATCTGGCGGCGCGCTGATGTTGACAATCATTCCAGGTGCATTCTCCATTTTTTGACCATCTAAGAGTGGGGACGAGACAGCATTCCGTGCGGCGATTCTCGCCCGACTTTTATCGTTCGCCTGTCCTGTACCCATCAACACCGTGCCAGCATCCTGCATGACCAACTGTATATCGGCGAAGTCAACGTTAACTTCACCTGATTCGATAATAATGTCGGCAACACTTTTAACACCGCGTAGCACCGTCTCATCGCTCATACGGAACGCTTCGCTCGGTGAAGGTTCGACATCAACTGTATCCAGGAGCCTCTGATTTGGCACTACAATGACAGCATCTGCGTGCTCTTGAAGTTCTTGAAATCCGTATTCTGCTTGTTCGGCGCGGCGTTGTCCCTCAAAATCAAAGGGACGCGTTACAACACCAATTGTCAAAGCCTCGTGTTCTTTTGCGACGGATGCAATCACGGGTGCGGCACCTGTCCCCGTTCCGCCGCCCATACCTGCGACAACGAAAACCAACCGCGCGTCTGCGAGGGCAGCGTCAAGTATCTCCAGATTTTCTTCAGCGGCACTTCTACCGACCTCAGGATTCGCATCTGCACTAAATCCTTGTGTGGTGTCAACGCCGATCTGTATTTGCGTTGCGCCCTCACACGTGCGGAGTGCTTCCAGGTCTGTATTCACAGCATAAAATTCCACTTCTTTCCAATCAGATGTCATCATCCGTTTGATGACATTGCCACCGGCATCACCGACCCCGAAAATCTTAATTTTGTCTCGTATCGGTTTGGATACCTCTTTTTCACGTGCCATAGTTGTTCCCCTCTTAACCTCTTCAACGCCAAATTCCTCACGTAAAAGCGTGCGAATCTGGCGGAGTTTTGTCTTGACGGTCCCCGTCGCCAGACCGAGTTCCTCTGCGATTTCGTTGACAGTCCACAACTCTAAGTAGTACAACACTGCAACGGCGCGGACCCGTTCCGGTAAGTGATGCACGGCTTCTGTTACAGCGGTGCGAAGTTCTATTTCACGCGTACGGGCAAGCACATCCCGATCAATCGTCTCTGCGAGTTTCTCCGCGCTCTGAAGGATTTCGCCTCTGCTGTGCGCCTTTGCGGCGTAGTATCTTCTGCAAGTGGTGTAGGCTATTTTTCGGAGCCAAGCACCGAAACTGCCAACTTCGCGCAAGCCTCTGATGTTTTCCCAGACTGCCACCCAAATGTCTTGAAAGATCTCTTCAGCATCGCGGATTTGGCGGGAGTGTGAGACGACCATCTGCCATATCCTTGAGCTATGGCGGGATGCAAGTTGTGCAAACGCTGCCTCGTCTCCGTCTCGCACGCGCTGGATGAGTTCTTCATCTGTCAGATCCGTATATATCGATGAATCGTATCGCATAAGTAACTTCCCAATTAGATTTTACCAATTAGACTGTAGTTATAAAGAGGGGAATTTTGAGGGGAAGGGTTTAAAAAAATAAAAAGAGTCGATTTTGTCTCCTATCGCCGTCGTGATGCCATGTCAAAGCCGACGGCTGCGACGAGTACCACACCTTTGATTATATCCTGCCATGAGGCATCCATATTTGCCATGCTCATGCCGTTATTGAGGCTCTCCATGACGAATGCCCCTAAGATTGCACCGAAAATGCTCCCACGTCCACCCATTAAACTGGCACCCCCGATCACACACGCAGCAATGGCATCTAACTCCAACAAGCGTCCGGCTTCTGGACTCGCACTTCCGACGCGTGCTGTCATGACAACACCGGCGATCGCCATCAATGCACCCATCGTCGCAAACACACGTAACGTAACGCCGCGCACGTTGATCCCAGAGAGGTACGCTGCCTCTGAATTGCCGCCGACTGCATAGACGTAACGTCCGAAACGGGTGTGATTGGCGATAAAATGAAATACGAACGCCAATCCAAAAAGAATACAGACGGGGAACGGGACCCCTTTATGAGTATTCATCACGGTGATGAACGCAACGATGAGTGCCGAAACCCCAGCGACTTTCAATAGGAACATAGGCAGCGACGTTTGCTCCGGGTTTCCGTATTGTAACCGTGCAGTGCGTTGTCGATAGAAGCGATAACCACTGATACCGATGCCGATACCCATAAGTCCCCATCCGAGTGTCGGGGAGAGGTAGGCGTTGCCGATCGCCTTAAGCCAATTGTCGGGGAGCAAGATGGTCTCACCCTTGGTAAATGCGAGCATCAAGCCTCGATACGCCAGAAACCCGCCCAACGTGACGATAAATGCCGGGATCCGCTGATATGCGACGAGGTAACCCTGCATCAGTCCCATCAGGATGCCGATGCAGACAACGATGAGAAGTGTTACTGGAATCGATTGCCCCCACCTAACATGCACAATCGCTGCGATCGCACCGAGCAATCCGGCACCGTAACCGACAGACAGGTCAATATTAGCGGAGACAATGACAAGCGTCATACCGACAGCGAGGATAGCTGTGACGGCAGCTTGACGGGAAAGGTTGGACAGGTTCCGAGTGCTGAGAAAGGTGCCGCTCGTCAGCAGTGTGAAAATCACCCAGACACAGACGAGTGCAAACACCATCGCATACATACGGAGATTTAGCTTCTTCATGCTGATTTGAAGACGGTCCTGAAATTTTCTGTTGTGATTTTACCGATTGTTTCTATAGAGGTATTGCGGAGTTCAGCGATCTTCTCTGCTACGGCACGGACGTACGCCGGTTCGTTCCGTTTGCCACGCCGAAATTGTGGTGCCAACCACGGGCAATCTGTCTCTATCAGGAGTCGATCTTTAGGTACCTCTCGCGCGACGGCTTGGACATCCGCTGCGTTTTTATAGGTTACGATGCCACCGATACCGATATGGAATCCGATAGCGAGGCTTCTATGCATCAACGCGACATCACCGGTAAAGCAGTGTAGCACCCCTCGGATTCGCCCGCGTCGCGCTTCTAAGATAGGTAGGATGTCCATATAGGCATCACGGTTGTGGATAACAATGGGCATCTGCAACTCTTCGGCGAGGTCCAACTGTTGTTCAAACGCAACTTTTTGTACGGGGCGCGGTGAGAGGTTGCGGTAGTAGTCTAATCCCATTTCGCCGAGCGCAATCACCTTCGGGTGTGCGGCGAGTTCGCGAAAGGTTTTTAGGGCATCGGGTGTTAGGTCTTTTGCGTCGTGTGGATGCATGCCGACGGTGGCGTAGATGTGCGTATGTTTCTCAGCCAATTCCACTGCGCCGAGACTGGTCTCCATATCAAAACCGATGACGAGGATATTGGAGACTGCGGCTTCGTGTGCGCGTCTTAGCACCGCGTCTCGATCGCGATTGAATTGCAAGAGTTGGATATGTGCATGTGAATCAATAAACATTCCGACCTTTACTGCCTCATATTCGCGACGGATCTGACACGTTCTCAAGCCTGTAAACGTTCTTGAAAGGCTCGAAAACTCTCAACTAAAGATGCCTCAAGATTGAGTTGCTTGAGCCGATTGAGGTCTTCAATGGCTTCGAGTGCTGGCGTAAGTGTGTCAATGTCAACGTCTGAGAATCGGGTGTTGAGGATGGCGAGTGTGCTTTCGATACTCGTCTGACGCGACCCTTTCTGAATGCCGCGTTGTTCGCCGCGTTGTTCGCTGAGTTCAATGATAGAAGCTGCCATGGTTACGATCTCCTGATTCTGTGTATGCTCTTCAGTGAGGATACGAAGTAAGTCTTGATGTTCGCCTGCTTCCCTGCGGTGCAGGATGAGGTGGAAGAGGTATAAGATGGCGCGCGTATATGCCTCCCTGTCCTGTCTGTGCAAGTCTCTGAGTCCGGCTAACGCGTCAAGGAGCGCTTGTCGCATGGCGGACGGATCGGAGTGCTCCTGTCGCAAGACGGTCAACAACCATCCCAAAGGGTGCCCTGTTTGTGTCAGTTTATCAGAGGCTGTAGCTTTCACATCAAGAAACAGCGTGTCGAAGGTCGGGACGAACCGTTTGAGGCCTTCAGGGAGGTCCATGAGAGCCGTCAGAGAAAACGGCGACTTCCAGGCTCCGGTGCCTGTGTAAAACACAACCGGCACAATCGGGGTCAACCGCCACTCCGCTTTGGGGAGTTTCCGCTCTATCCAAGAGCGCCGCTCCTCCATCCATATCTGCGTCATATAAGAGAGCAGCCGAAGCTCCATGGACGGGTCGACAGTGGATTGGTGCTCTATGAGGATATAGATGATCACTTCCTCACACTTCGGTGTCGGGTTCCGAAACGGCACACTGAAGATCATATCCGATTCTTGTGTCCGCAGTTCATCGGAGATGAAACTTCGGTTGAGTTGCTCTACGCGCTCAAAGTCAAGTGCGTCGGCGATCTCACCGGCAAGCATTTCAAGTAACGCTTGGAGGTGTTCGCGCTGACGTATCAACCATTTCGCACTCCTATCGGGGAAGTGGCTGCTTGAGACATTTGACAACTCCTGAAGGCTTTCTTCTGTGAACATGCACCCGCCTTTTCAGACACGCCTGCCCCTCCTGGGACGCACGCATCCAACTCATATCTCCAACTTATATTATAGAGTGTAACACACTTCACCGGCCTTGTCAAAGAAAATCACCGCTATCAGCATTCCAACTATTATAAGCAGGACTTACGCAATTTTGACGATATGACGCTCTGTTAGCGGGTGAACTCTCAAAAGACAAAGACGTTCTTAGGGCACAGGCTAACAGCCTATGCTACAAAAGAGCAACCTGCGTAAGTCATAATAAGGTCATTTGATACTATTTTCTGATGAGCAGCTTCCGGGTTGCGGTGAAATCTCCTGCGGTAAGTGTATAGAAGTAGAGTCCACTTGCGACGGGTTCGCCGACTTCATTCTTCCCATCCCAGTATGCCGCGCGACTTCGGTTTTTATAGTTTCCTGCTGGCATATTTCCCAGTTGTATTGTTCTGACGATCTCACCATTAGCCGTGTAGATTCTGAAAGTAACATCTGTGGTTTTGGCGAGCTGGTAGGGTATCCAAGTTTCAGGGTTGAACGGATTTGGGTAGTTCGCGAGTAATACTGTTTGCGTAGGTGTCAACGCTTTGTGGAGTTGTTCAAGCACTCGGATACCGCGAAGATAAAGGGGATCCTCAGTTTGAAGTTGCTTGGCTTCGATGAGCCACTCGGCGACATCTTTCGCAGCGAGCATTGAAAGCACTTCTGCATGTGCAGCCGGCGCGGCAGCAACTTCACCCAATGCCACAGCAACCAAGATGAGGTCAACTATATTGACGATTCCGTCTCCGTTGATGTCAGCGTTATTTTCTCCGACCTGTCCGAAATTTTGGGCAACTTCTATCAAATCTGCTATATTCACGACCCCATCGTTATTAGCAGGCGGTAGAGCCGTCCACAGTCGCACCTTCCTATCTCCACAACCGCTTGCAAGGCGGGTTCCATCTGGACTGAAAGCAACACTATAAACCGAGCCCCTATGATCGCTGAGCGTGGCTTTTGGAGTTTTGGGCTGATGCGTAATGTCCCATAATCGAACTAGGCCATCCCCGTCTCCGCTTGCCAACGTTCTACCATCAGGGCTAAAAGATACACTATCGACACCACCCATGTGTCCCTTCAAAGCGTCATTCAATGTGGCTTTGAGGGTTCCCGACGCGACATCCCATAAGCCTATGATACCATTTACGGCTGTAAAGGTAACGAAAGAATTTGAACCTCTATCATCTCGGTAAACTTCAAATGGGAAATTATCATAATTTATGAGTTGAAATTCCGATAAAAGTGCCGTGAATTCATCTTCATCAACACTATCAAACTGAAAATAGATGGTTTCCGTTCCACCTGTTACGATTGTCTTTCCATCAGGACTGAACGCTATAGCGTTGACCCTATAAGAAATACTCTTGCTATCTCTGAAACCACGCCCCTTAGGCACATCGAAAAAATACTTCGCTGTCCGAGACCGCTTTGTTGTTATCCACCGATTTTCGAGTGTGCCTGTGCTGACGTCCCAAAGTTCGATGGCGACACCCTTTGCAGCTGCGAGCATTGTTCCATCAGGACTGAAAGCAACGCTCTCGATCGAACCCTCGTGTCCTTCCAGTGTGGTTTTAAGACTGCCGGTGGCAACGTCCCACAGTTTGATCGTAGCGTCCCCACTTCCACTTGTAATTGTGTTTCCATCAGGACTGAAAACAACACTATTGACATTATCCGTGTGTCCTTCCAATGTTGCTTTGAGAGTGCCGGAGGTAACGTCCCACAATTTGATCGTATCACCCCAACTTCCACTTGCAAGAGTGTTGCCATCAGGACTGAAAGTAACACTATTGACTGGCTGCTCGTGTCCCTCCAGTGTGGCTTTAAGAGTGCCAGTTTCAACATCCCAAAGTTTGATCGTAGCGTCCCCACTTCCACTTACGATTGTGTTGCCATCAGGACTGAAAGCAACACTATTGACCCAATTCGTGTGTCCGGCTAAAAAAGTATCAGGCATTTGTCCATCAATAAACGTCTGGGCGAAACTGCATTGCGGACCGATCAGTGTGGCACAGAGTGCAGTGAATGTGAGTAAAAGGACAATGTTTTTCATTATGTTCAGAACTCCTTTTTGATTTTTTATGGGTGCACCTCCGTGTGCAATTCAAGACATGCCTATTTCAAAATAAGCATTTTCCGAGTTGGGGCGAAAGACTTTTGCTTGGAAACCTCCCTGCCAAAACGCAAAATAAAGTTACCTATGACGGGATGCACAAACGATTTTCGCTTCGTTTTTTTAGACACATGCCAGAATTAATTCAGCACAGAGATTGACGGCATTACTTTTCTTTTTTCAACCTCGTTTGTTTTCAAGTTTACATTAAAACGTGAGTTTGAGAATAAACCGTAGTCAATCGTTAACTGGTGGAGCGAATGTTTGATATCCGTTTCACACTGCGCCTCGCGACGCATCGCGAGGCACTTGACACACTTGTTCAGTTATCATAGGTCAAATATTGTTTTTAATCAAACATAAAATAAAAAAACTATATCTAACTACAACGTATGGGATACTTTCAGGGAAAAGCAAATTATACAGGACGATTTAGTTTTCGGTTCCGGTCTTGGTTTTGGTTGACATAAGTCAACGTTTTTTTGAAAGATCGCGAGCACAGCTCGCTCCTACAGGGAAATCATATTCATACATATAAAGTGAATATGTAAAACTAAATAGCCCTGCAAATTATAGCCATAAAAACCGCTAATTTTGCTTGAAAATACTTTAGGAGATAAGGGGTGGGTTAGAAAAATGTAGTAATTTCATTATACGAAGCGAAGAGGCACGACCTAACTTGCGGCGTACTCGCCCAGATGCGACGTGCCTCATGCTACAAGGTGGCAACTTAGATTATTTATTAATCGGGTAATTTCTGAACGTGCAATAAATTGCCCGACTACAAGCAAAACCGTTCGTAGTAGGACAATTCATTGCCCGTTAATCACCAAGTTACTTTTATCTTTTTTCAACCTTGTTGTTTTCAACTTTACATCAAAGGTGTTCGGATAACAGTTTCGAGCGTATGTGCGCGGGGTGGCTGTGTCACGAGAAACAGGATTAAATCCGCCACATCCTCTGGAAGCGTGAGATGTTCAATTACATCATCTGGATGGTTATCGCGGCGCATTTTGGTATCCACAGGACCCGGGCAGACGACTGAGGCTTTCACGCCGTGCGGTCTCCCTTCGTTGTTCGTCGTCTCGGTGAACCCGATAACGGCGAATTTGGAGGCACAATACGCGCCGCCGTTATTATGTCCAAATTTGCCGGAGACTGAGGAGACATTGACGATGTGCCCGGACTTCTGTTCACACATCTGGCTGAAGACTGCCTGTGTGCCGAGAAATACGCCTTTGAGATTGACTGCCATTGTTAAATCCCAGTCCTTTTCGCGAATCTTCGGAATTGGATTGTGGATCGCCACGCCTGCGTTGTTGACGAGGATGTCCACCTTTTTGAAGATGTCGAGTGTCCGGGATACCATAGCATCAACAGAGGCTTTCGATTGGACATCGGTTGTAATAGCGAGTGCGCGTCTGCCGAGTTGCGTCACCTCTTTAGCAACAGCGGCTATCTCGGTATCCGTCCGTGCAGCGAGGACAACGTCAGCACCTTCTTTAGCGAATGCGATGGCGGTTGCGCGACCGATGCCGCGTCCGCCCCCTGTAATAATTGCGATACGGTTTTCAAGTTTCACGGTTCTTCCTCAAGACAGTGTGGAACAGCCGTCAGCCATCAGCCGTCGGCTGTCAGTAGTTGTCGCAAGCACAGTCTATTCCTATACTGACAGGGCTTACGCACTTTTCTACGTATTAGGTGCGTCAGGAGAGGGTGCAACCTCGACTGCGAGAGGTGCGTCAATTCTGACTACGATATTTGATACACCGCGAGTCTCTCTTTATTGAACAAAATGCCGTGTCCGGGACGTTCCGGTGGCGAAAAGTGCCCGTCTTTGAGCGTTAAGGTATCCTCAAGTACCGGATCAAACGAGGGGATGTATTCGACAAAGAGCGAATGCGGTACCGCAGCGGAGAGATGCACGTGCAAATCCATCAAGAAGTGCGGGGACACGGAAAGTCCGAAACATTCTGCTGTATGCGCGACCTTCATCCACTCAGAGATGCCGCCGACACGGACGGCATCGGGTTGTAGGATGTCCGCTGCACCTTGTGCGATGTACTCCTTAAAGACATACTTATTGTAAATCGTTTCACCGATAGCGATCGGGATGGTGGTTTTCTCTCGCAAATCGACGTGGCTATCCACGTCATCTGCTTCAATGGGTTCCTCGAACCAGAAGAGGTCGGCTTCTTCGACGCGACATGCGAGTTGAATGGCTTCGCGTGCGTTCCACTTCATGTTGGCATCAATCATGAGGTAGGGGTCTTGTCCAATGGCTTTCCTAACGGCGAAGATTCGTGCTACGTCTTCGTGGAGGCTGTCGCGCCCGACTTTAATCTTGATACCCTTGAATCCCTGCTCGACAAATTCGACAGACTGCCTGACGAGTTCGGCTTCGGAGAGATGGAGCCACCCGCCGTCTGTATTATAGACGGGAACTTCGGCTCTCGCGCCACCGAGGAGTTGGTAAAGCGGTAATTCAGCGCGCTTTGCCATGAGATCCCAGAGCGCGATATCCACCGCTGCGATGCCTAAACCGACGATACCGCCTCTGCCGACCCAGTGCGTCTCCATCCACATCCGGTTCCATATTCGGTCAATGTTGGAAGCGTCCTCTTCGAGGAGGATCGGCGTGAGGTAGGCATCCATAATCTGCTTAATCGCTTCACCACCTTTACCGATAGTGTAGGAGAACCCAGTACCGACGACCCCGTCTTCATCTTCTATTTCGATGAAAGGGAACTCCATAGAAACAAAGGTTTGAATGGCATCGACCCGTTCGACTTGCGGCGGGATGTCGTAAAGAGATGTGCGAACTGCTGTTATCTTCATTTTTTAAATTTTCCTTGCGGTTAAACAAGGTTACGGTCACTGTAAGTTCTCAATCATCGCCATTAATTTTTCGACGCAGATACGGGAGGCTTCTTCACCGGCTTCTGAGAACGCTTGTCCACCCGGTCTGTTGAGGATAGCATCGTCAATTTTGAGTGTCGGTCGCCAATGCGTCTCGAGGCAGAGGTGCCCTTGATAACCGTCATCAATAAAGGCTTGGAGCTGCCCTTGCCAGTCGATGATACCGTCTCCGACGGGAACGGATTCCATTTCGCCGGTATCGGGACTCGGCGCTGCGTCCTTGAGGTGCGCGTGGATCATTGTCGGTTTCATGCGATTGTATGCATCAGGGTATGGGGTTTCGCCGCCTGTGGCATGCGCTTCGTTGGCAGGGTCCCAGATGCCGCGGATGTTCGGGGAATCGATCTGTTCAATAAATTCCGCTGTGAGCTTGGCGGTGCTGAGCGAGGTTGTGGATTCGTTTTCCATGCCGAGGACGATGCCTTCGCCATCTATGATCCGACGCGGCTCGTCGTAAGCAGCGATAATTTCATCCCAACGTTCCACGGTCTCGCCGGTATCCCAGAAGACGAAGGTGCGGATGAGGTTTACATCAAACGCCTTTGCTGTACGGATACATCCTTTGAGGATATCAAGGTGTTCTTTCCGCTCTTCAGCGTTGTCCATATCGCATTTAAAAAATGGGGACGCAACGCCGATGATTTCGATGGCAGTGCCGTCGAGCAGACGCTTCATCTCGTCGATGTCGGTGTCGGTGAGTTGATGCGGGAGTTTATCCCAGACAGACCGAATTTCGATGGAGTGTAGATTGAAATCTTTCACAAAATTGACAACGGTGGCGAAATCCTGTGAGACTTCGTCGCCGATAACGCCGAGTTTAAACATAATCGTATATCTCCTTTGAAACTTTTACGGTATATTAGCACAGTGTAACGTTAATAGCAAGCAGGATTTTGTAGGTAGCCATCGGAAACCATCGGCTGTCAGCCGTCAGCAATTCGTTATTAGGTTCAGGTTTAATTTTCTTTATTCTTTTTAATGAATGTGCTACTATTTTCCAAATCATTTCTCCTGAACAAGTTGCACCGGTAAACTGACGTTGATTTTACTTCAAGGAGATACATCATGAAAATTACAGGCTTTGAATACCGCACCGTTTCCATCCCTTTTATTCCTGCAATCCGAGAACACCGAGATATGGAATACCCGACAACGTTGGTCTGGGTACACACCGATGAAGGGTTGACGGGTTTAGGTGAGAGCAATTCGCTGAATAGCAATATTACGGATCAAGCCGCTGCGATCGCTGAAAGATATGTCGGCAAAAACCTCTGGGATATCGATCTTTCGTCCGAGTCGTTTACCTTCCAGTCGGCTTTTTACGATTTGGCGGGCCAGGCATTGGGTGTACCTGCTTATAAACTCATCGGCGAGAAACATCGGGATCGCGTAGAACTCGCCTACTGGTCGCCACCGATGCCGCCGGAAGTAACAGCAGCGGAGGCGGAACGCGCCGCGAACCTCGGTTTTCGGGTGCATAAACTTAAGGCTCGGAAGGCGACTATCGTTGAAACGGCACGCTTAACGGAAGCGGCGTGCGGACCGGATTTCCAGATTCGCGTCGATCCGAACACAGAATTCGGAGACCTGGAGACTGGACTCCGACTCGCAGAGGAACTGCTTCCGTATAATATTGAGGTGTATGAAGACCCGATCCGATTTGAGGATTTATCTTGGTATCGTGAGATGCGGGAGAAAGTGGAGGTGCCTGTCGCTCGGCATATCGGAGGAGCGCAAGAGATTTTAAGGAACATCCGCGCAGAGGCAGTGGATGCGATCAATACGGCCGGGAACGTCGCTGGATTGCGTAAGAGTGCTGCTGTCGCTGAAGCTGCCGATCTGCCGATCTGGGTGCAGATTTTCGCTTTCGGTTCATGCGTCGCTTCGACCTTCGCTGCACATATTGCATGTACAATACCAAACTGCACGATGCCGATTGACGAACTCCCACATATCCGTATCGACGACCTCTCTGGCGGGAGTATGGATCTCTCTAACGGCGCAATCAATTTGACAGATGCACCGGGATTGGGTATCCATCTTGATATGGATGCGGTTGAACAGTATCGAATCCGTTAGGCAGTTATTGTAATTCCGCGACCTTTCTGACACACGGGATAGTGCCGCTCGTGAGTTCAGTGTAAAGGTCAAGAAGATTTTCCTCAAGTGCTGCTAATGTTTCCGCTTGCGTCCAATAATCGGGGTATGCCTCAAGGTAGCCAAGAAACATGTCCTCATCTTGCCAATAAATGTACTTTTGCGTTTTCATAAAGAAAAACTCCTCTATAAGCCGGGCAATCCGCCCACAACCTCCACCGTTTTCAGGCTAACGGTGATGACGCGGGCGATGAGGTCTACAATATATTGCGGTTGATCGGTAGGGTTCGGGTACTGCGGAACGAGCGTGGCATCCACCTGTTTGGCACAGGCATCGAGTAAGAAGGCGAAAGGGTTACTGACTGCGCCTTCGTGTGTGATGTCGTGTTGTGCGTATTGTGGCATGCGGATATCGTAGCAGACTTGAGGGTATAAATCAATAGCAAATTAATTTGCAATGGAGGCGGAAAGTGTGATAAAATAGCATTAATTGTAGCGTCGTATACATAGAGGAGGAACGATGAATTACACAGAATTGTCACTTCCACAAGACCAGAAAGAAGAAATTCATCGAATCTTATCAGATGCTGCCGAGCGTGCTGGTGACGTGGATAACGACGCTATCGTACGCAGTCTACAAGAACTCGCCACGGACGATGCGGACATCCAATCCCGCTTTTCAGAAATCGTCATTCCCGTGTTAGAAGCCTCCCTCAATTCACCGAACCCTGAAGCGTCACTCAATCATTTTTCCCGATTCGCGCAAGTCGTGTTCAATCGTAGATGGCTCTACCGCCTCCTACAAGACGCTCCGTTCCTTTTGGATCCAGTTATTTTCTGTTTCGGTGCGTCTACATACCTGTCTGAAACCCTCATCCGTAACCCGGAATATTTTTATGACATCATCGACGCGAATGTGATGGGGACGGTGAAGACTTCCGAGATGATGTACGAAGAGCTTGCTCGCTCGCTTTCGTATTTCGAGTCGGTGGAACAGAAACTCCGTGTGCTTCGACGCTACAAACGGCGTGAGACACTCCGTATCGGACTGTGCGATCTGCTTAAGGCGGTAGATGTCAAAACAACGACTTGGGAATTGAGCAATCTCGCAGAGGCATCGTTGCAACACTGCTACGAGATCGGACGCGATCAAGTTATGCAACCGAAGTACGGAACGCCGCTGAATGAAGACGGCGACGCGCCGTGCCATTTCGCGATCATCGGTATGGGGAAATTAGGCGGCTATGAACTGAACTTCAGCTCGGATATCGACCTTATCTTCGTATACTCGGACGACGCAAAAACGGATACCGGCACCGAAAACAGCGAGTATTTTGCGCGATTCTGCGAATTCATCATCAAGGCGATGAGCGAGATTACGCCAGAGGGTTACGTGTTTCGGGTTGACATCCGTCTGCGTCCGGAAAGCAGTGCGGGTGTGATTATCCGTTCGATGGAGAGTTACGAAAGTTACTACGAAGGTTGGGGGGATCTGTGGGAACGTCAGGCGTTAATCAAAGCGCGTCCGGTTGCTGGCGATATGGCGTTTGGTGACGAATTTATCCGCATGATCCAACCCTTCGTGTATCAACGCTACTTGGACGGTGTTACGCTCGGCGAAATTAAGGCGGACATCGGACGTACCAAAGTCCGGATAGAGGAGCGGCTCGTCGGTGAAGGTACGAATCTCGAAAAACATGTCAAACTCGGTCCGGGGGGTATCCGTGATATTGAGTTCACGGTGCAATGTCTGCAAATGATTCACGGTGCGAAGCGGAAATCGTTGTGTTCACACAACACGCTGGAAGCGATCTCGGCACTCAAAGAGAACGGACTGCTTATTGGGGAGGATGCGGACGCGCTCGCGGCTGCCTATCGGTTCCTACGTTCCGTTGAGAACGGTATCCAAGTTGAAGCGGATCAACAACGATACACAGTCCCTGAGAGAGAGACTGAAGCGCGTGAATTTGCGCGACGTGTCGGCTACCAGCACACACCAGAGACGGATGCATTGGTAGCATTTCGGAAGGACTATCGTGCCCATACCGAACGTGTGCGCGCCATTTTCCAGAAGATTACAGCGACGACAATAGAGTCCGAAGACGGACTCGACATCAGCGTTCTGCTTTCCGAAGAGGATCCGAAGCAGTTAGAAACGTTTTTAAGCGAGTTCCGTTTTGAAAACGTACGGGAGTCGCAGCGTCTTCTCAGACGGCTTGCGAACGGCGGTGAAGGGATCCAATTCTCACCGAGTGTCAGACGTACCTTCTTCAAGCTGGCCCCGACGCTCTTAAACGTTTTACGTGAATCCCCGAACCCGGACATGGCACTCCGCTATCTCTCAGCATTTACGGATAAGGTCGGTGCGCGGAGTAGCTACTACACGATGTTCGCCGAGAAACCGTCAACGCTGGAAGCACTCACGCGTGTTTGTGGTACGAGTCTCTACCTCGCCGATATGCTTATAGCGAGTCCGGAACTCTTTGATTTACTAACGGTACCGACGTTGGTGGAACGGACGAAGACGCTCGCTGAGAAACAGGCGGAGGCGTTGCAAATTGTTGCGGAGGCACCGGCGGGTAGAGCTTTTCCGATGCTGCGGCGGTATAAGAACGACGAGATTTGGCGGATCGCCTTACGGAATATCCTCGGCAATGCGACGCTCCCGACGACAACGGAAGAACTTTCCGATGTGGCAGAGGCTGTGTTGCAAGCGATCTATTCCGAAATTGAAGCCGAACTTTGCGAGGAACACGGCACGCCTCTGAACCCTGACGGTACACCGGCAACCCTTGCTATTGTCGGAATGGGTAAGTTCGGCGGACGCGAACTGAATTTTAGCTCAGACTTAGATGTGATGTACGTCTATTCGGAAGATGGCGAAACGACAGAAGGCATGCCAAATGTCGAGTTCTTTGCGGCTGTCGGGTTGGAATTGGTAAACCGCCTTGCTGGTAGTCAGGGAATGGGTATCTACGAAGTCGATCTCCGGCTCCGTCCGCATGGAGCGGGGGGTGCGATTGCACTGTCGTTGGCGGGATACCAGAATTATTACGATAACACTGGCGAGGTCTGGGAACGTCAGGCGTTAACGCGTGCGCGTGTTGTCGCTGGCGACATCGAAGGTGTCGGGAACCGATTTTTGGAAATTGCACACGGCTTCTGCTATGGTGGTTCACTTACATCTGAGGAGATCGAGCAGATTGTACATACCCGGAAACGGAAGGAGGCGCAAGCCACACGCAGACCCACTTCCCGACGCAGAGGACGCAGTAAAACGCAGACACCGATTGCGAATGTCAAATCGGGATACGGCGGGCTCGTTGATATTGAATTCGCTGTGCAAACGCTTCAACTCGTACATGGTGGAAAAGCCCCGTCTGTCCGTGTACAAAACACACCACTCGCGATTTCGAGATTACACGACATCGGCGTGCTGACTGCGGCGCAGCATGACGAACTGTCGGAGGCATACCTATATCTTCGACGCGTTGAGAACGCGTTGCGGATTGTGCACGATCGCGCCCTTGACGCGCTTCCGAAAAACCGAACGGAATTGGTGCAGCTCGCGCGACGACTCGAATATGAGGAAACCGAAGGGACATCTATTGTGGATGCATTTCTGAGGGATTATGGAAAATGGACGGAGATGACGCGTTCGCTCTTTAATCAGATTCTGGTTGATTAACGGTGTGATAGCCCCATCATTATTTAACCGAAAATTCTGTCTTCAAAATACCAGAAACACCAACCAATTACAGCCCCTAAGAGAATCATAAGAAATGGCAGCACTTTAAGGGCTCGACCCAACTTCGATTTTTTAAACATCTGTAGTTCTTTCTCATATTCTCTCTTATATTTTTTCAAAGCAGGTCTATACCAAAATATCCAAGTAAGAAGTACTGCGATCCCAAGTATTGATAGAAAGAATAAAAGGAGCTTTTCTGTACCGGGTGAAATAGGCGAGATTTGCAGATTAGGGACCAGCCTATAAAATAGGATTCCGAGAGCAGCGAAGAGCAAGCTCAATTGAAATATCGTCGCCCACATAAAATTTCTCAACATCTGTTTTTTCTCTTTGGCGAGTTCGTTTTCCATATTCATACGTACCTCTGTTGGAAGGTTTTACGGAATTTTAACATAAGTCGAAAAAAAAATGTCAAAAAAGGCTGAAAATTTCGCTTGAGAAATCGTGATGAACCTGTTAAAATAGATGCCAATTCTTTTCGGTGTAGGAGAAAATTTATGGTATTCGGACAAGGAACACATCAGTATACTGTAGAAGAAAATTGGTGGACACTGCCAGAGGGTTGGGAATTCGGCTGGATTCCTGCTGTCGCGGTTGATTCGCAGGATCGCGTCTATGTCTATAGTCGAAGCGAGCATCCGATGGTCGTTTTCGACAGAGACGGTAATTTTATTGACTCCTGGGGTGATGACATCCTCAAGGACGCACACGGTATTTTCATTGATGCCGATGATAATATCTATTGTACGGAACGCGAAACGCACGTCATACGTAAGTTCACTACAGATGGTGAGCTGTTAATGACGCTCGGAACTCCCGATGTCCCTGGGGGTGAAGGTGAACCGTTTAACCTTCCGACGGATCTGGCACTTGGTCCCGACGGCGAGATGTATATCAGCGATGGATATGGGAACGCTTGCATCCATAAATACTCACCCGATGGCGAACTGATTAAATCGTGGGGACAACCTGGCACGGGTCCCGGGGAATTCGATCTGCCGCACTGCGTCAGGGTCGATCCACGCAACAGACTTATGGTTGCTGATCGGGAAAACAACCGTATCCAGTTCTTCACACTCGACGGTGAGTATATTGAGGCGTGGGGGGACTTACTGCAGCCCGACACGATCTATATCGACGATGACGATTTGGTCTATATCGCTGAGTTGGGGCAGCGGATTAGCATCATGACGCTCGACGGCGAAGTCGTTTCACAATGGGGTAGCGAACGCGGGAGCACTGTCCCGGGTGAGTTCTTGGCATGTCCACACGGGATATGGTTGGATTCACACGGTGATATATATGTCGGTGAGGTCCAAGCGGATGCACGCTTGCAAAAATTTATTCGGCAGCGATAAAAGTTAACAGCTATCCGTAGCGATAAAAGTTAACAGCTATCCGTACGGTTTTCTACGAAAACCTTTCAGTTGTTAGTTAAAGAGACATTTGATTACCGACAGCGTTTTTTAACTGATTTAGGGATCGCGAGCACAGCTCGCTCCTACGAGAAGAGACTATTGGTGGATAGCGACAAAACCCGCGCCTGCCATCATCCCCGCGTGCGAAAGACGCGTTGTAAGGTTGAAGTACTATGGTAGAGAAACCCTCATTTTTCGAGAAAGTGAATACGGATTTTGACAGGGCTGCGCGATTTACGGACTACCCGCGCGGTTTACTGGAGCAGATAAAGATCTGTAATAGTTCCTGTCATTTCACGTTTCCGCTTAAGCGGGATGACGGGACTATTGCAACGATCCACGGTTGGCGTGCGGAGCATAGTCACCATAAACTCCCGACGAAAGGTGGGATTCGTTATAGCACGCTCGTTGATGAGGACGAAATCATGGCACTCGCGGCACTGATGACGTATAAGTGCGCGATCGTGGATGTTCCGTTTGGTGGGGCGAAAGGCGGTATCCAATTGGATAGGAGCCAGTACTCGGAGAGCGAATTGGAACGTATTACCCGCCGTTATACCTACGAATTGATCCAAAAAAATTACATTGGCCCGGGGGTAGATGTGCCGGCACCGGATTTCGGAACGGGTGAAACCGAAATGGCGTGGATTTTCGATACTTATGCCACCATGGCACCAGATAAGCTTAACGCCATCGCATGCGTCACAGGCAAACCGATCGAACAGAACGGGATTCACGGACGGAGAGGTGCTACCGGACGCGGTGTCGTCTACGGTTTAGAAGAGGTGTGCAATATTGAAGAGGATATGAAGCCGCTTGGGTTGACAACCGGTCTACAAGGAAAAAGTGTGGTTGTGCAAGGGTTTGGGAATGTCGGGTATCACGCGGCGAAGTTTCTGATGGAGGTGGATGCCCGCGTTATCGGTATCATTGAGATAGACGGTGCAATCCACAATCCGAACGGACTTGATGTTGAGAAAGTTGCGGCGCATCGTGCCGAAACTGGCTCCATCTGCGAGTATCCTGACGCTGAGCTTATTGAAACGCCGAATGCTGGCTTAGAATTAGCCTGTGATATCCTGGTCCCGGCTGCGCTTGAGAACCAACTTACAAGAGAGAACGCGCCTCGGATTCAAGCCAATATTATTGCGGAAGCCGCGAATGGGCCCACCACACCAGCCGCCGATGCTATTTTCCGAAAACGCGGGATTATGATTATCCCGGACACCTACCTAAACGCCGGTGGTGTCACTGTCTCCTATTTCGAGTGGCTTCGGAATCTCTCGCACGTGCAACTCGGACGGCTCGGTAAACGGTTTGAAGATAGCACACAGCGCACCATGCTTCATGCTGTTGAAAGAGCGACCGGTTATCAATTCTCGGAGGACGAGCGGCAGTTAATACACGGTGCCGATGAAGAAGATCTGGTGAACTCCGGACTTCAAGATACAATGATAAGAGCCTATCAGGAACTGCGTGAGACCCGTATGCAGCACAAAAATAAAAATGATGACGTGGATTGCCGAACAGCGGCATTCATCAATGCGATCCATAGAATCGCGCAGTCGTATATGCAGCTGGGAATTTTTCCGTAGATAGCCGTCAGCCATCGGCTATCAGCAGTCAACAAGATGGCGAATCGCTGAAAACTACCGAAAACGATTAAAGGAGAACAGATGATTGCCCTGAGTGTCAATGTCAATAAAGTTGCGACGTTGCGAAATTCACGGGGAGGTGATATTCCGGATATGCTCACGGCTGTGGATACCTGTGTCGCTGCGGGGGCGCAAGGTATCACCGTGCACCCGCGTGAAGATGAACGCCATATCACACCTAAAGATGTTACGGACATCGCTGAACGGTTAAAAGAAATCAATACACAAAAAACACCCACAATCGAATATAATATTGAAGGCGATCCGAGACCGGACCTCATTGATATGGTACTCCGCACGAAACCGACGCAATGCACCCTCGTTCCCGTTGTGGCAGGTGAGATAACGAGCCATACTGTCTGGGATATTCGTAAAGACGGCGATCTGCTGAAACCGATCATCGCAGCGTTGAAGGATGCGGGCATCCGTGTGAGCCTGTTCAGTGGAACGGAGGTTGAACAGATAGCGAGAACGCTTGACATCGGTGCGGACAGGATCGAACTCTACACCGCGCCTTATGCGATGGCAGAAACGGAGGCAGAAATCCAACGCGAATTCGGGTTGTTGAAAACCGCATCGGCAAAGGCAGTCGAGTTAGGGCTTGGGGTCAACGCTGGACATGATCTGAACCTCGATAACCTGCCGTTGATGCAGAAGTTACCGGGACTCCTCGAAGTTTCTATCGGGCATCATCTCATGGCAGACGCGCTTTATATCGGCATGGAAGCTGCTGTGAAAGCGTACCGACGTGCGCTGGGGCAGCAGATAAAATGACATCACATAAGACCTGTGCAATCTTTGATTTAGACGGCACGATTATCCGTGAATCTTCAGAGCAGGTTTTTCTGTCGGCTCTACTCAGTCAGGGTGAGATCCCGCCAGCGAACCTATTGGCATGGACTGCGCACTTTCTGAAGGTTAAGTCGCTGTCAGTAGCGAAAACGAACAAAGTCTACTTGCGTGGTTTGGCGGTGCAACCGGTTCACGAGATTGCGCGATGCTGTTTCGTTGATACACTGCGTCCAAGCATCGCACCGCATATCTCCGAATTGATTCACGTACACCGCGCCGAAGGGCGGACGGTTATTTTGATGTCGGGTTCGTTGTCGGTCCTCGTTCAACCTTTTCATGAGTATTTCCAAACCGATTTGATGGTTGCACACGAACTGGAAGTGGATGATGGGCGGTTCACGGGACAGCGGATCGGTTTACACCCGTATGGCGAAAACAAGGCGAAACTTTCAGAACAACTCGCAGCTGAGCATGGGTTTGATCTCAGCCGCTCCTATGCTTACGGCAATCATCATACGGATGCTCATAAGTTGGCGTTGTTTGGATATCCGGTTGCCGTCAATCCTGACCGGAGATTATGGAAAATAGCGAAAGAGAACGGATGGCAGATCGTGGAATGATTAGCACGATGCGATTGGAAAAATATATCGCCACCTCAGGCATCGCCTCTCGTCGGGCGGTGAAAAAGAGTATCCGTGCGGGGTTGGTTACCGTCAACGGCGAAACGATCTTCGTTCCAGGACATCCGATTGATGTAGAGATGGATGCTGTTGTCTTTGAGGGGAAGCCGGTCAAACCGCTGACGGAACACCTCTATCTGATGCTGAACAAACCGGCGGGCTACTTGACGACACGCCGTGATGAACGCGGGCGTCCGACTGTCATGAACCTCGTTGCAGCCCTTCCGGATAGCATTTATCCGGTCGGACGGTTGGATTTAGAAACAGAGGGGCTGCTCCTCTTCACAAACGACGGTGATTTCGCCTACCGGTTGCTACATCCGAGCTCTGAGATTGAGAAAACCTATTTGGCGTGGGTGAAGGGGGTCCCGAACGACACTGCAGTTCAACGGTTGCGTCAAGGCGTCACGATTCGGAGCGGAAAAACAGCACCAGCGAAGGTTAAGCGTTTAAAAACGAGCAGAGATGCAGCGTCAACACAGTTTGAAATGGTCATTCACGAGGGTAAAAAACGGCAGATACGTCTGATGTTCAAAACGGTCGGGCATCCGGTAATCCGTTTGAAGCGGACACAGATCGGCAATTTGGGGTTGGGGAATCTCTCACAAGGACAGCATCGGTTTCTGACCGAGTCGGAGATTAAGGCATTAATGGGGCTTTAACTGGTTTGAATAAGGCGCGGTTAGAACCGCGCCTTATTCAATTCTGGAAGGGGTTGGCGATTGTTAATTGGTTCCTGCTAACCCTTTTACTCGTGTTAACATCGCTTCGGCGTTCTGTTTGATATTCTCGTCGCGGGTATGATGAACTAACTTCTCAAGGACTGAGATAGCACTGTCATAATCCGAGCTGAGCGCATACGTAACACCGAGATAATACTGGGCGGGTTGATTAAGGTCGCTGTCAGGGTATTTGTCTACCACAGTTTTGAAGTGAGTGATCGCCCTTTCGTAGTACGTCGCCATTTCTTTAGCGTCTCCGGCGGTTTCCCCCTTTGTGGCATAAGCGAGTCCAAGTTGGTTGTGCAAGTTTGGAATCAACTCTGTACTATTTTTAGGGTCGAGTTTAATGGCTTTCTCACTGAGTGGTAGTCCCTTTTCAATCTGCATGCGTTGAAAATAGGTAATTGCGACTTGTGCGTTAAGTTTGGCATCTTCTGGCATTTTCTCGAGTTCAGCGAGCTGCGCCATGAAGATTTCCTCTTTTTTCAGCGCAGACTCCATAATCGGTGAAAACTGTTCAGGTAGCATGAATCCTGAAGCTTTTTGGATGAGACCGCCATCAGGACTGAGAAACAGCACTGCTGGAAAAGCTGCGACCCCGTATCGGCTTCGCGTCTCCTCATTGATCGGACGTTCTGTAATCTCTGGGTTCACTTTAACCGGAATAAACTTCTCAGCGAGCTCAATAATGCGGGCATCTGTAAACGTTTCGGCATCCAGCCGATCACAGAACCCTCACCAATCGGTATAGAAATCCATCATTATCGGTTTTCCGGTCTCTGCGGCTTTCGATAGACTTTCTTCAACTGAGTCGCTCCACTGGATTTCCGCGTGTGCGGCGGTTGCCAACACTGTGACTACCGTCAACAGTAAGACACCGAGTGAGGTGCGGCGAGAAACAGAATTAAACATGGTTTTCTCCTTAGATTCGTTTTGAGTAGATAATTGCTGTCAGCAATCAGTGCGTAGGTTTCGGACCTTATTTTTCTGTTGTAGCGTCTTCGTTTTGTTCGAGTGCGGCTGCGCTGGTTGTTTTGCTTGATAGTGTTGTCCGACATTTGAAGCAGGTAACAGTAATTCTGACGAGTTCTTTCTGTCTACCGATACTGGACTGTTTTTGCTCGGTCTGGACGTGCCGCTGGCAACGGGGGCACCACTGTTGTTTTGCTCCTAACATAAATCATAACTCCTTTGTGATGCAGTGCCTTCCACTTGCAAGTAGAAATAGACACACCGCGCCACGATAAAAGTTCCTTTTTTCTTGTTTTTTCCAACGAACGTTATTTTCCGACGCAAAATTGAGCGAAGATTCTATCAAGAATATCTTCAGTTGTCGTTTTACCGACAATATCTCCGAGTCCATCAAGGCTAATACGCAAATCAACAGCGACGAGTTCCGGTGGCATACCGTTTTCGAGGCTCTCTATGACATAATCAAGTGCTTCGTTCGCGCGTCGGAGTGCCTCTTGGTGGCGTGCGTTTGTCACAATCGGCGATTCACCGATGACGAATTCTCCACCGAGTAGTACCTCACAGACATCCGCTTTCAACTTGTCGAGTCCTTTGCTGTCGGGGATGACCGTCTCGACGATTCGTTTTTTCGGACAGTGTGTGAGGAGTACTGTTGACGATGTCACAACCGGTAGGTCAACTTTATTTAGAATAAGAATCGCCTTCGACGATTGCGCTACCTGTAAAAGTTCGTGATCGGCATCGTTGAGCGGTAGCGATGCGTCGAACATTAGCAGTAGTAGCTCTGCTCTATCAAGCACGGCTTTGCTGCGCTCGACCCCTTGTTGCTCTACGACATCATCTGTGGATCGGATTCCGGCGGTATCAATGAGTTTCAGGGGGATCCCACCGATATTAATTTCCTCTTCGATTGTATCGCGCGTTGTCCCCGGGATGTCCGTGACGATTGCGCGTGTCGTTCCGACGAGTGCGTTCAACAGGCTCGATTTTCCGACGTTCGGTTTACCGAGTATAGCGACGTTAACGCCTTCCGTGATAAGCCGACCATCGGCAGCAGTTTCGAGGAGTGTCGTTAAGTCGTTCTGAACTGAGCGTGCGGTTTCACGTTGTGTTTCTACCTTCATGAAATCAAGGTCTTCTTCTGGAAAGTCGATAGATGCCTCAACTTCTGCGAGGAGCGCTGCGAGCCGATCATTGAGATTGTTGACGGTATCCGAGAGTTTTCCGGCGAGTGCCTGAATAGCGATTTTTCGGCTCAGATCGGTTTTCGATGCGATGAGTTCCGCTACGGCTTCGGCTTGCGCGAGGTCAAGTCTTCCGTTTAGAAAGGCGCGTTTTGTAAATTCGCCGGGTTCCGCTATCCGTGCGCCACTTTTCACCACAAGGTCTAAAACAGCCGTGAGCGGTACAATTCCGCCGTGGCAGTTGAACTCGACAATGTCCTCACCGGTGTAGGTTTTCGGCGCGCGCATGACACCGAGCAGTACTTCGTCAATAACTGCCTCGGATGCCGATGTATCAACGACGTGTCCGTACGTAAGGGTATGCGTTGGCAGTTCTGTCGGTGATACTTTGCGCGGCGATTGGAACAATTCAGCAGCGATTGGTATTGCGAGGGATCCGCTGACTCGGACAATGCCGATACCGGCTTCACCGCGTGCGGTTGCGATCGCTGCGATCGTGTCGTGGAATTTCATTTTATTAACTACAGTCGTTGCGTTGTAATGACGACGCGGCGCATATCACCTTCACCTTGGCTGTAAGTAGAGACGATCTCATCCGCTTTCAGCGTAACATGGATGATGCGTCGGTCGCGGGCGGACATGGGGGCGAGTACAACATCCCTGCCGGTGTATCTGACCTTATCTGCGACTTGATTCGCCATTTCAATGAGCCGTTCCTCTCGCCGTTCTCGGTAGCCTTCGGTATCAACAAAAACCCGTTTTTTCGCGAGCGAAACTTTATTGACGATACAATTAAGAATACGTTCAATAGCGTCAAGGGTCTGTCCATGTTTCCCAATAAGCAAAGCGGGGCTGTCGGTAAGGATATTCAGGTGCGTGCTTCCGTCAACGTAGTCCATTTTAACTTTTGCGTCAACCCCCATGCGGGAGAGAATTTCCTTTAGGATTGTCTCAGGTGCGGCGGAGACATCTTGTTTGAGCGTTGCTCGGATTTTCGCTGGTTTCGCGCCGAAGTTCAATATCCCTTTTGTTGGCTCACTGATGATATCGATTGTAACCTGCTCACGTGTTGCCTCAAGTTCGCTGAGTGCGTTTTCGATTGCTTCCTCCACTGTGTCGCCTTCAGTTTCAATATAGTGTTGCACAGATGGTATCCTCCTTTAAACGTTTCGGGCAGCGAAGTCGCTGGGTGCGGCGCAAGGCTGCGTGGAGGCTTTGCGCTGTCAATTAGATTATGAATTCCGTTTTTGTTTGGCGTTATTCCGTTTTTTTCCATCGACCACTACAATCTCGTCTTCATCGTTTGCGTATCGGTTTTGTAGATACTGTTGCGCGACGGTGAATACGTTGTTGCATAACCAATACAGTACAAACCCGGACGCCCAGTTATAGAAGATAAAGATGAAGATGAGGGGCATGAATTGCATCAATTTTACTTGCATGTTGTCGGTCGCTGGTGCCATATTTCCGACGAATTTTTGTTGGAGCCAAGTTGTCAAACCGTTGATAATCGGCAGTAGGCGTATCGCGTCTATCTGTGTGATAATTAACGGAATTGTGAAAGGCAGTTCGATGAGCGTATCGGGTGCTGAGAGGTCATCAATCCAAAGCAGGAAAGGTGCGCCGCGTAGCTCGACCGCGCTTCCCAAAAGTGCAAAGAGTGCCCAGAAGATCGGGATTTGCGGTAGCCACGGAATGCAACCGCCAAGTGGATTAACACCGTTCTCTTTATAGACGCGCATCGTTGCGCGGTTGAGTTTCTGCGGATCGTCCCTATACTTCTCCTTCAATTCGAGGAGCTGCGGCTGGAGTTTTTGCATCTTCTTCATCGACTTATGCGCCTTATGCGTGAAGGGGTAAGAGAAGATTTTCACGAGCGCCGTCAATAAGATAATCGAGATGCCGTAGTTCCCGAAGATATTGTGAACGCCTTTGAACACCCAGAGCATTCCCCATGCGATGGGTGAGAAGAACCCGAAGTCGATAATTTTGGACAGGTTTATAGTGTTTTCTGCCGTTTCTTGTGTATTGGGCGCTTTTATCGTTTTTAGGATGGTATCGTCCTTCGGACCGACATAGAGCCGAAAGACATCCGTATCTTTCTGTTGCGGTTGCAAATAAAAACCGGGTACGACGAGTGATGCAGTTTCTGTCGGTGCAATGACGGTGATATCGGATGCTGTGTTTGCTTGTGGCGTCTCTGTTAGCCGATATGTTGCTGCGATCTGCTCGTCAGGAATCATCAGTGCGCTGAAGTACTGGCTATCCATCCCTGCCCAGAGGACAGTCTCTAAAGCTCTCTCGGGTTTGATTTCGCGTTGCGGTTTGCTGTCGTGGATATAGACTTTCGCGCCTTCCTTGCCGTGTCGTCCCCGTTTACCGCTCCTTTTTTCATAAGGGAGGAGGTCGGCGTTGATACCGCGTCCCCACTGAAGTTCATAACCGTTAGCGGGTTCGTTGCTGCCCATAAGGATCGGTTCGTCGGAGACGTTCTGGAAAGTGACGGTCATATCAACGAAATAGGTGTTCGGGTGGAAGACGAACTGCTTTGCGACCCATAGTTTGTCACCAATCGTTGTGGTAAAAGTGAGTGTCTCCGTGTTCTGTCCACCTGTGATGTTGATTTCGGATTTATCCGCTTTCCAAGTTGCGCGGAGTGCATCAAGTGCGAGTTGCGCGCTTCCGAACTTCAGTGCGAGGCAGCTGAGTGCGTTCTCCGGAATCAGGTTCAAATGTGTCCCTGTTGGATCCGATCGATCTGGAAAACGTTTGAGTCGCCACTGCTTCGCGATTCCGAGTTTTTCGTTAAAGACGATACTATAGTTATCGGTTTGGACGTTGACCATCGAATCATCTGGACTCTCCTCAACCTGTTTAAAGAGATCGGGACTGATGGGTGCAGTGGCTCCATCGGATGTTGCTTGTGTTGTCGGTTCGATCGTTGCTTCGTCTGTGTCTGATGTTGCGGGTGTCTGTTCGGTCGTTGCAGATTCATCGGGTTCTGGTGCGAATCGGTTGCCGTAGATTAGGCTCCATGCGACCATTACAACAATCATTAGAACCAATGCGAGAATGTAGCGTGCGCCCATTGAAATAGGTGCTCCTCATTTCTTATGTTTTTGATGTCCGCTATTTGAGCGGATCGAAACCCCCTGGATGATAAGGGTGGCATTTTGCGAGTCGTTTAATTGTTAGCCAGCATCCTTTAACCATCCCGTACCGTTCTAAAGCCTCAATTGCGTATTGCGAACATGACGGGTAGAAACGGCACGAGGGAGGAAACAACGGTGAGATAAAGCGTTTATAAATGCGGATCGGATACGTGAGTAACATCGTTGTTGTGCGTGGCGGATCGTCTGCTGGCTGATTTTCCTGCTGTTTTATGTCTGCGTGATGCTGCTTAGAATGTAGCACGACTCTGTCCTCTGTCGATATCCGCTATTATCCGTAGATGTAAATAAAAAGCGGTTTTGGGATATGCGAGGTTTGCACTAAAGTACTGGAGCGGTTCGAGACGACTCCTACTGGGTTTGGTTCCCCAAAACCGTGTGAAAGCGTGTAAAAACTAACAGCGTTTTTATTTTCGTGTGCGCGTTTGATTTATCAATCCTTTGCGTTTAAGATACCGGCTTTCTGGAACAGGTGTGCCAATGTGTTCCGCGCTTCCTGACACGTGAGCCGAGATGCGGGTGTCCTACCGACGACGACGACATCGTATCCTATTTTTATTTTTGGACGTAATTGCCGAAACGATTCACGGATGAGTCTTTTGACTCGATTCCTCTGGACACTTTTTCCGGTCTTTTTGCTGACGGTTATTCCCAATCTGAGGCCCTTAAAGTCGGTATTTAGCACGTATATCACAAAGTTGGGGTTCCAATACTTACGCCCGTTCTGATAGGTGCGTTGGAACTCCCAGCGCTTTTTCAGTTTTTCGGGATCTTGCATGGCTTAGTTGATATATAAGTATTTCCTCCAGGACGGGTGGCATCCGCGAAAATGGCGGTTGAGTTGCAAATACGTTAAGATTGACGGCGTTTTGGGTTGGCGCGCGAGTTTCAGATGCGTCTCAGGAAGCATTTTGCTCCCCTTTTTGTTATTACATTTTTTGCACGCCGTTACGACGTTTTCCCAAGTCGTTTCGCCGCCGCGGGAGATAGGTACAACATGGTCGAGTGTCAATTGCACAGTCGGAAACTCTTTGCGGCAGTACTGGCACGTGTACTGGTCACGGACCAGAACGTTCCGACGTGAGAACTTGACGACGCTCCGTGGGACGTGAACATATCTCACCAAACGGATGACGTGCGGTACTTTCACGGCAGCACTTGGTGAATTAATTTCGACATCTGAGACTTCTTCCGTCTGTGCGGTGCCTTTGAAGACCATTTTCATGGCACGCCGGAGGTTGCAAACGTTTATCGCTTCGTAACTTGCGTTGAGTACTAAGACAGACATTTCCACTTGCAGGCCCTCTCACTCAAAGATTGGCTTTTACCACATTACCCTTTATTTATTTTAACACATTTTTAGGTCAATTGCAACTAAAAGTGGAATATGGCTTTCGGCTGTCAGCCATCAGCATTCAGCGATTAGCCGACAGCCGTTGGCTGCGACTGATGCCTATTTCTGTGGCAACTCATAATTAAGATTCACCTAATAGTGAGTTTCGTGTATAATAGGTGAAATCCGGGGCGGTTCCCTAACCGCAACCATAGGTGTCAATAGCAGATGAGGATACACGGAGAGGCAGCTAAATGCAGAATAGATTGGGGAATGTGATTTCGGTTTTTATTTTTACACTTATATCAGGCACAAGCAGCTCCGCAGCCGATATTCGGTTTGTGGATGTCACTGAACAATCAGGTATCGACTTTACGCACGTTGGTGGGATTGATCACCGTGTCGTGCCGGCACTTGTCGGTTCTGGTGTAGCGTGGCGAGACTACGATAACGACGGTAGGTTGGACCTCTATATCGTCAACAGTGCTTTAGTGCGCCCGGCACCAGATGCTGTGTTACCGAAGAACGCGCTTTATCGGAACAACGGCGACGGCACTTTCAGCGATGTAACGGATGCTGCGGCTGTCGGCGATACCGGTTGGGGAATGGGTTGTGCCTTCGCGGATTACGATAACGACAGCGATGCTGACCTCTATGTCACGAACTATAAGGCAAATGTCTTCTATCGGAATAACGGGAACGGGATCTTCAAACGCTTCTCGTCTGGGGCAGGCGGGATCGGTGACGACGGTTTCGGTGCTGGCATCGCATGGGGTGATTACGATGCGGACGGCTATCTCGACCTCTACATCGGTAACTATATCGAATACAGCAAAGTTCCGCAAGGCGATGAAGTCTTTTTTCCTTACGATTTCTTCGGACAGGCGAACATTCTCTATCTAAACAAAGGAGACGGCGGATTCATCAACATCACGAATGCTGCCAAGGTGAACGGCGGGTTCCATTTGACGCTCGGTGTCGGTACGGCGGATTACGACGCTGACGGTGATCTTGACCTCTATCTCGCTAATGATACCGACCAGAATATCCTCTATCGGAACGACGGCGAGTTAACTTTCACGAATACGAACCGTCCGGATGCAAGGAGCCGGACTGGCGACATCCGAAGCGGTATGGGGGTTGCTTGGGGAGACTATGATAACGACGGTGACTTCGATCTATTCATAACGAACTGGTTGGACGAAAACAACGTCCTCTATAGCAACAACGCGGATGGCACTTTTAGGGATGTATCGGCGCAGAGTGGGGTCTTCGCATCCGGGTTGGGTAAAACGTGCTGGGGAACAGTGTTTTTTGATGCGGATAACGATGGTGATCTGGACATTTTCTTCTCCGCAGGACATATCGATCCGGCATCATGGGAAGCACACGGACAGGCAGATGTCTTTCTGGAGAACAACGGGGACGGCACTTTCACAGATGTTTCCGAGGCTGTTGGTCTCCGCGAGTCGGACGCTTATGGTGTCGGTAGAGGGGTCGCCGTCGCGGATTACGATGCCGATGGCGATCTGGATATACTCGTTGTTAACAGCGGTGCGAAACCGAGTTTGCTCCGAAACGATGGCGGTAATCAGCAGCATTGGCTTCAGATCCGTACAGTCGGGACGGTGAGCAATCGGGACGGTGTCGGTGCGGTCGTTAAAGTGCGCGCAGGTGATCTTCATCAGGTGCAGCAGGTAACAGCGGGTGATAGCTACCTCTCACAGAGCAGTCTCGATGTCGAATTCGGGCTTGCACATCATACACAAGTAGATGAGCTTGTCATCCAGTGGCCGAGCGGGATTGTGCAGACGCTGACGGATGTAGCGGTGAATCAGCGGATTGTTATTGAGGAGGAGTAGTTAACAGTATTCAGTTAAAGAGGTCTCTTGTGGTCGGAATATGGACAGTAACCTCCACAAGGTGTTAACTGAATACTGAAAGCGCAGCGTCCTGACAACTGATAACTTCGGAAAAAAGAGTTGAATTTGTGAGATATATGTGTTATTTTTTTAACATACTTGTACCTATTGTGTACAACCCAAGGAGGAAAATTATGCTACGAAGCCTATTTTTAGTTGTGTTGATTGCCGTATTCGCTACGGTAGCCATTGTTTATGACGCTGTCCCTGCCGAAGAGATTCGGGTATGGGGTGGTAAAGTGGACGATTTCAAAGATTCCGAAGGTCGTGTCTGGCACGGCGGACAGAATGAGAAGGAAGCGTGGGGTGGCTGGATTGAAAAGCTGCCGCGTGTAGCGGAGGTCCAACAACTCACCAAGGATGCCGAAAAACTGGCGAAAGATGAAGGCTACGATAATGAGCTTTTTTACGCTGTCAGCTGGGCACAGTTCCCTGATACAGTCAAGATGGATCTGAATACCGGCAAAGGCATGTTCACTGTGACGTATCTCGTGGGTGAGCACTGGTCGCCGAACAACCGCGGCTTCGATATTATTATCGAAGACGAGATTGTTGAAGAGGAATATGTGACCCCTGGGAACCACGAGATCGATATTAAGCGATATGAGGGTATTGAGGTTAAAGATGATGTGATGAGCCTCGAATTTGCTGGTAACCCGGCGACGGGTGCCGGTGACCTTAACGCAATGTTTAGCGGGATAGAGGTGATTCCTGCATTAGCCGTTGATCCGAAGCAGAAAGTCACGACGTCCTGGGGTGCGCTGAAGTCGGAACGGCAAAATCAATAGATAGATGGAGGCAATTTTTGATGAGGTTTTTTAGTGTTTTAACGATAGCGTTCTTATTCACGGTGCTTGCAGTGCCGACGTTGCTACCAGCGGAGGAGTTCCGGGTGTGGGGCGGCAAGACGGATGACTTCACGGATTCGCAGGGCCGTGTTTGGCGTGGTGCGCAGCAGGAAGACCAATCGTGGGGTGGCTGGATTGAAAAAGCACCTCGGGTAGCAGAGGTAACAGAGTTGACGGCGGCGGCACAGGCACAAGCGGAAGCCGCTGGCTACGATGTGGATCTGTTCTATGCTGTCAGTTGGGCACAGTTCCCTGACACTGTGAAGTATCAGTTCAAGACGGGTAACGGCACTTTTGATGTGACGTATCTCGTGGGTGAACACTGGTCGCCGAATAACCGTGGCTTCGATATTTTCATTGAAGATGAGAACGTCGAACCGCTCTATGTGACACCGGGCAGTCATGAAATTGACATCAAAATCTATCCAGGGATTGAGGTTAGCGATGGGACCCTCGATTTCGATTTCGCTGGCAATGCTGAAACGGGTGCGGGTGACCTGAACGCTATGTTCAGTGCTTTGGAGGCTGTGCCTGCTGTAAGCACTGCTGTGGATCCGAAGCAGAAACTCACGACGATGTGGGGTATACTGAAAGATGATCGTCAGTAAGATTACGCATTGAACCCAAAAAAGCCCGCGGTAATTTTGTTATCGCGGGCTTTTTTGTCGATAGCCATTAGCCGACGGCTGACAGCTATTTCACATCTTTGGGGTTGTTAGATCGCCGCTGAGAATTGTTGGACACCAGAATTTCTCAATGTATTCAATAATCAGCTGTGTGCCTTCTTCGTGGCTAACGTACGGCGGCTTGAACGGGTTGTACATCGCATCGGTGAGATCGCGTGCGAGGACGGCGTTTAATCCCCAACGCACCATCTGTTTAATCGCAAAAGAACGTCCGAGTACGCACATATTCGTGTGGACCCCCATGAAGATGAGGTTCTTGATGCCTTTGTGGTGGAGTAGGTTGTAAACCTCCTGTCCGTTGTCGCTGATGGCATCCGTGTCGCGAATTTCAATGACAGGGTGCTGTCGGTGCCAGGCTTTGTAGCTTTCGGCTTCGCCGGTATCCGAGCCGCCATCGGATGCATCAACCGGTAGTGGTGGATCAGGCATCTCTCGTTGGGCAGGCGGCTCGGCGTGTGGGAGTTCAAGGACCCAACGTCGCGCTGGGTGTTCTTCGTAAAAATCCATCGTATCGGAGGGCGCGTGGATAATTTGCACGCCATTCTGTCTTGCACGTCCGAGCACGATGTCCATGCGTGGTACCATGACATTCACGCGTTCAGTCGCGCCCCAGGACCAGTGCTCGTTCCACATATCAACAACAATAATGGCTGTTTCAGCGGGGTTCCAGTGTGCCTCTTCTTCAATGACGCGCCAACCGTTTCTTCCGACAGTTCGCGCTTCCTGTCGTCGGGTTGAGAGGGATAGTGTCGGCACCGCTGAAATTGTGTGACTTAAGAGGTTAAGTAGCATCTTCTTCTTTAGCTCCTTTGCGTAAAACGTAAGCGTCTTTATAGCGTCCATAGTAGTTTTTTCGGATGCCGCAGATGCGGAACCCGAATTCTCGATAAAGATATTGCGCCGGTAGATTGCCAACAGCGACTTCTAAAAAGACTTCGCGATCACTATCAGACTGTATCATCTCCAAGGCTGAGGCGAGCAGATATTTGCCGATACCTTGGCGTTGACAGGCAGGCAATACAGCGATGTTCAAGATTTGCGCTTCTTCGTGAAGGATATAGAATATTATGTAGCCGACGACGGTCTGTTCGCGCCGTGCGACGTAAAAATATTCGGACGATCTCGGTCGCTTTAGGGACAACCTAAAATAGGTAGCACTCCACGGATCCTCGAAGCATTGGTTCTCAATGGCTAAAACCTGCTGTAGGTCGTCCGCATGCATCGGTTCAAATGTGAGGTTAGGGTGCGGGCTTCGGGCTGTCATATCAATCAACCTGTACAAAAGTCTAAGATAGCGTGAAGTATAGCATAGTGCAGGAATTGCTGTCAAGGGTTGGAGGTTATCAGTTGCCAGTCCTCAGGCCCCCATACAAGGCAGCAGATAACTGAGTCCTGACAACCGAACTGACAACTGTTTGCTTTTTTTCGTGAAGTCTGCTATAATTTTCAACAAAAGGAATGAATCTACAGGAAGGATATGTTATGAAAGACTTTGCTTTTACAGGCGGTCGTCCAGATCCGTATACGTTCCCGACAGAGGGACTTATCGCTGCGAGTGAGAAAGCACTTCGGAAGTTAGGTGGCGATTTGGTCAACTATCCGGGTGAATCTGGGTACAGCGGTCTGCGTGAACTCGCCTCTATGCGGTTTGAACGGCGTGAGGGTGTGCCACTGCCGATTGATAACATCTCAATCACCTCTGGTTCCATGCAGGCCCTCGAACTTGTGCTTGGGACGCTTATTAATCCGGGTGATACGGTGCTAACTGAGGAATATACCTATAGCGGTACTTTAGGTATCATGCGGCATTTCAAGGCGAACATTGAAGGTGTGTCAATGGACTATATCGACGGTATGGATATGGATGCCCTGGAATCAAAGCTTAAGGCGTTGAGAGCGAAAAATATCCGTCCATCTTTGATCTATACGACATCGAACCATCAGAACCCGACGGGCGCGATCCTCTCGTTGGAACGACGGAAACGGATGCTGTTACTCGCGGAAGAATACGACACGCTGATTGTCGAGGACGACTGCTACGGCGATATCGACTTTACATCGACACCGACACCGGCATCGCTCTTTAAATTAGACACTGCAAATCGGGTCATCTTCATCGCGACGTTCTCTAAAATCTTAGGTGCCGGGGTTCGGCAAGGCTATTTCGTGGCGAGACAACCGTATTACGGTCAGATCCACCAGAACCGATGGGACGGTGGGACGAGTGCGTTGGCGAGTGCAATTGTTGCTGAATTCTTTATGGAACACCTCGAAACGCATCTCGTGAAGACGAACGCTGCTGTGGGTGCGAAGTGTCGGGCAGTGACGGATACGCTTGAGAAACACGTCAGCGACCTCTGTACGTGGACGCGTCCGCGGGGTGGGTTGTTCCTCTGGATAGACCTGCCGGAGACAACGGATATGGAGAAGTTGCAACGGTTAGCATCGGCGAAAGGTGTCGGCTATAGTAACGGACGCGCGTTCCACTATGCGAACGAACCGGTGAAAGCAATCCGGCTGGCGTATGCATACTGCCACGTTGATGACGTTCCTGAAGGGATTACGTATCTGTGTGAGGCGATCCGTGCGGCACAGAGCAATACGGCAGAGGCTGCAGCAGGGAATTAACAGCGAATAAAGGGGTAAAAATTTGCGTAATATTATCCTCATCTCACTCGATACGCTCCGAGCCTCAAGTATGAGTTGTTATGGTCACTATCATCTAACAACGCCGCATCTTGATGCGTTGGTGGAAAAATCGGTGCTTTTTGAGAAGTGTATCAGCCCACATATCCCGACGCATCCTGCACATACCACGATGTTCACCGGTAAGGATGTCTTGTCGCACCAAATTATCACACAGGGTGGTAAACTGAATTTAGCGACAGACGTTAATACAATACCGGAGTTGCTAAGTGAGGCTGGGTACTTTACTGTCGCTGCGGACAATTTGGGACGCTGGTTCCAGCGTGGTTTCCCTGAAAATCAGTACCGAGGCTATCAATGGGAGAGCGGTTTCCGTAAAGCGCGAAAGGCGGAAGCGGTCAATCAGACAGCGATGGAGTTGTTAGACCTCGCACAAGCGCAGGATAGACCGTGGTTCGCGTTCCTCCACTACTGGGATCCGCATACACCGTATCATCCACCGCTCCCGTTTGAACGGATGTTCTATAGCGGCGATGAATGTGATTCGAACAACCGGAGTATGGATGCAGTCTACGCATGTGAGCCTTTCACGGACTATTTCCGGCAGTGGATGTGTACACCGGACCCAACAGACCCGGATAATATTGCGAAGAAACGGCTCTGGCGAGATCGGCAGTATGTCAACGCGCAGTACGATGCCTCTATTGCCTATCTGGATGCGTGTCTTGCGCAGCTTTTCCGGTATCTACAAGACTCCGATCAATTTGAGGAGACACTGCTCATCATTACGGCGGATCACGGTGAAGAGCTCGACGAGCATGAACTCTGGTACGATCACCACGGACTTTACGAAACGAACTGTCACGTACCACTGATTGTGCACTGTCCAGCACTTCTGCCGGAAGGGCAGCGGCTCGACGGTCTCGTGCGTCTCACCGACATCGCGCCGACGATTCTCGACTACGCCGGTTTAGAGTCCATATCGGAACGTGAAAAGATGGAAGGCGTAAGTCTGCGTCTGTTGATGGAGAACAGCATACATGACGGTACAACGGAGGCAGTCTACTTAACGGAGTGCGGATGGATGAAGAAACGCGGATGGCAGACGCGGAAATGGAAACTTATCGTTGAGACCGGTGGCACGCCTACCGTTTATAACACGCCGGAATTGGAACTCTACGACCTTGAGGAGGATCCGGACGAGGTCTATAATCTTGCTGAGGAGGCGGACGAAGTCGTTGCGCGTCTGAAAGCGGATATGGCGGCTTTCTTGGAACGCCGACTCGCCGAGACAGGGCTCCCCGATCCGACAGTTGAACAAGAAATTACCATGCGCCGCATCGGCGATAAATCGAAAGCGGTACCGCTCTAAAGAGAGGAGCATCATGAGACAGAAAAACAGACGATCCTTTATTGCGACTTTTTGGTGCGTGATACCGATGCTGCTTGTTGCGGCATTCGTTTTCAATGGGTGTGCAGCACTTGAAGAGGCACGGCAGCGTCGTGAGAAACGACTCCTTGAAGAACGGAACGCGAGTTCACTGATGCTTCAGTCGCCAAAATCCGAAATTGATGAGGATAACATCGAACCGGGTGCTTTGTTTGGCGAGAGCGATCACTATACGATTAAATTTGCTGAAGATTTACTGCAGCTGCCAGCGTTTGATGAGATCACCGAACGCACGGAATTTGGGGTAAGTGCACTCATCTATATGGAAAGTCTTTACGAGGCGATGCACAAACATTTCGGGTTCCATCCAGAGCATCAGATTCACGTAACATTACATGACAAGTATAGAGATAGTAGACTCGGCGCGTTTACGACGACACAGTACAGGAGCGGTATGCAGGATGGACGATATGTGAAATCTATTACAGGCATAAAGATGGACTTCCCGATGCAGATGTATGAAAAGCAAGGAGTCCGTGCCCATGAACTGACACACGCTTTCACAAATATCTATTATCTACCGGTCTGGTTTTCGGAAGGCATCGCTGTCTTGATTCAAACGGAGTATGTGAGTGGTGGCTTACATGGGAAATTTGATAGCCTCAAGGCAGATGCCCGCATCGATATCAACGGTGTTAATGAACTCGAAAATTGGGGTGGACATTCGGAGAACAGTCCGCTGACACAGTGGCGGTATAGCTACGCCTATACGATTGTGGCTGAATTGTGGGAACGATACGGTCCTGATTTTTACATTAAGGTCTTCAAATTAATGGAAGCCGACGGACTTCATCAACAATTAGAGGACTTGATGCCGACAAGCATGCTCGTCTACTATTTTAGCCAGGCAGCGGGTGAAGACCTCGTGCCGTTCTTTCGGAACCTCTATTTTAAAGTCCAACACTTGACGAAAGCAGACATCATTAAATATATTGAGGGATTGAACCAAAATCGGAAGCGATTGAATCGAAATCAGAGGCAAAGGTGAGCATCGGTTAATAGTTTTCAGTTAACAGAACTCAGGTGTCAGAAGTTAGCCGTTATCTATCGGTAGTCGGCTATTGTTTTAATGGGTTCGATAGTGATTAACAAGCAGAATCGGAGATGAAGATGCGTAATATATTCAATTTCAGAAATATTTATGGAAGATGGTGGCAGAAACCTCAACAGGAAAAAAGTATTCGGCTGATTTACATATTACCGTTGCTCGGATTGATGTGCCTCTGTTCGGGTTGTGTTCTTGGACAGGAATGGAGCGAGAACTATGCGCTCCAACCGGGTGTCGCTGCCAGCGATCCAGCATTCATTGATGGTAAAATAGAGACCGTCGGTCAGTCACAACGCAAGCAGAGCCATGCTCTCCAAGCGGCGACCCTTGATGTGCCATCAGAGGCACTCGTCCATTTACCGGAAAAGCGGTCGATTTATCGGATCGTCATCCATTCATCGAATCTGCAGGAGTTCGAGGTGCAAGCGTTGAACTCGCTCGGAGAGTGGGAGGAAATCTATGATCAGCGAACGAATAAGGATCGGGTGATTGATATCCGACTTAACAAGGTCGTCACAACCGTAAGTATTAAGGTATTGGTCCGACAGACGACAGACGATGCAGCGGCACGCCGAGAGAACCTACAACTCGATCGCGAAAACAGACAAACACCGGACGGCAATACACGGCGCGGACGTATTGTCTACAAACTCAAAGGTCCGACGACAGCACTCGCGAAGATCGCAGAGATTGAGTTGTATGGATACACGACGGCGGACAGCGATTAGTTGGTTATCAGGACTCAGTCATATTTTTCTGACACAAATCGTCTCTTAACTGACAACTGAGTGCTGAAAGATTTTTCGCAGAAAAATCGCCCTGGAAACTCCTATGCAATCCAATCCTTTTCAACAATACTTAGACCGTTACGTGGGCATCCCCCTGTGTGGTCTGCTGAGCCTGTTTTGCAGACGTGTTCGGGTGCCGCACTCTCCGCAAAAGATCCTCTTCATTCAACTCTCAGCATTAGGGGATACCATCTTGGCTGTCCCGACTATCCGTGCAATCCGGCAGGCTTTCCCCGACGCTGAAATTACGATGTTAGCATCAAGCACCAATCTGAACTATCTCACAAGTTGTCCGTATATCGATAAGCATATCCAGTTTGAGATGCCGGTGTATCGGATGCTTACGCCGCTCCGTAGCGAACAGTTCGACTGGGCAATCGACTTGGAGCATTGGCCCCGATTGAGCGCGCTCCTCACATACGCTACAGGTGCCCCGGTCCGTATCGGGTTTCAGACGAAAGGACAGCACCGCCATTTTCTCTTCACAGAGACAGTGCCGCATATCCAAGGACGGCACGAAGTCCGGAACTTCTTGGACATCGCAGCCCGACTGGGGTGTCCGGTACAGGCGTTCGATCTCGAAGTGTGGTGCGATTTGGTAGCACGGACGTGGGTACGTGAAACATTGATTCAGGAACAAGTGCTGCCTGATACGCCGCTCGTGGCACTACACCCAGAGGCGGGAAGGCGTAGTGAACCGCGTAGACGGTGGTCCCCAGAAAACTATGTCGCCTTAGCAGACACACTCGTCGAACGGTTCGGTGTGCAAATCGTTTTGACAGGCGCGCCCGATGAGGTCAATATCTCGGAACAGATCGCGGCGCAGACGCAACACCGAGCGGTTATCCTTGCAGGTCGGACAGATGTTAATCAGCTTGCGGCACTCTTTTCGGATGCGGCCTTGGTGGTGAGCGGAAATTGTGGTCCGATGCATCTCGCAGCAGCGACGGGGACACCGGTCATCGGATTGCACGGTCCGACGAACGCTGCACAATGGGGCCCCTGGAATTGTGATGTGGGGATCGTTCGTGCGGAGATGCCGTGCAGCCCGTGTCTGAATTTGGGTTTCGAATACGGCTGCCAAGCGTTACCAGATGGAACATCACCATGTATGTGGACGATTGGGGTTGAGCAGGTGCTTCGGGAATGTGAGCAGTTTTTGCGGTAGGTTAAGAAAGAAATAAAAAAGGCGCGCTTATGCAACGCGCCTTTTGATTGGAGTTCAGCGGTTTAGTACATGTCGCCACCCGGAGGCATCGGCGGTGCAGGTGCTTCCTGCTCAGGGAGTTCCGCGATGAGGGTCTCCGTAGTAATCATCAACGCTGCGATGCTCGCTGCGTTTTGGAGTGCGACCCGGACGACTTTCGTTGGATCCGGGATACCGGCTTCAAACATGTCAATGAAACGGTCTTGATGCGCGTCGTAGCCGACGTTCCCACCGTCATCTTTGACTTTAGCGATGATGACGGAATCTTCCTGTCCAGCGTTCTTTGCGATCTGACGGAGCGGATCTTCGAGTGCACGACGGACAATGGCAACCCCGACGTCTTCCGTAGCATCTTCAAGTTCGAGTGCATCAAGTGCGGCTTGGCATCTAACGAGTGCGACACCACCGCCGACAACAACACCTTCCTCAACAGCGGCGCGTGTAGCGTGCATGGCATCCTCAACACGTGCTTTCTTCTCTTTCATCTCGACTTCCGTAGCGGCACCGACGTTAATGACGGCAACCCCACCAGCGAGTTTGGCAAGACGTTCTTGCAATTTCTCGCGATCGTAGTCGGAGGTCGTGTCTTCAATCTGTCTGCGGATCTGGTCGATACGTCCTTGGATCGCTTCGGTTGTGCCTTCACCTTCAACGATGGTGGTGTTATCTTTGTCGATAACGATGCGTTTTGCGGATCCGAGGTCGTTGAGGGTGATGCTTTCGAGGTTGATACCGAGGTCTTCGGATATAACGCGTCCGTTTGTCAAGACTGCAATGTCTTCGAGCATGGCTTTCCGACGATCACCGTAGCCGGGCGCTTTAACAGCGGCACAACGGAGTGTTCCGCGAATTTTGTTGACGACGACGGTAGCGAGTGCCTCACCTTCAACATCTTCAGCGATAATCAAGAGCGGTTTGCCTTGCTGCGCTGTGCGTTCTAAGACGGGTACGAGGTCTTTAAGGCTGCTAATCTTTTTCTCGTGAATCAGGATAGCGGCATCTTCGAGAACGACCTCCATGCGATCAGCATCTGTGACGAAGTAGGGTGAGAGGTATCCGCGATCAAACTGCATTCCTTCGACGACATCAAGGGTCGTTTCGAGGCTTTTTGCTTCTTCGACGGTAATCACGCCATCTTTTCCGACCTTTTCCATAGCGTCAGCGATAAGGTTTCCGATGTCGTTGTCGTTATTTGCGGAGATCGCGGCGACTTGTGCGATTTCGGTTTTCTCGGAGACCTCTTTACTGAGGTTGTGGATTTCATTGACGACGGCACCGACGGCTTTCTCAATCCCGCGCTTGAGTGCCATGGGGTTGTGTCCGGCGGCAACGTTTTTCAAGCCTTCGCGATAGATCGACTGTGCGAGTATGGTAGCAGTGGTTGTTCCATCGCCAGCAACATCGCTGGTTTTCGAGGAGACCTCTTTGACCATCTGGGCGCCCATATTCTCATAAGCGTCTTCAAGTTCGATCTCTTTAGCGACGGTAACCCCGTCTTTCGTGATCGTGGGTGCCCCGAATTTCTTATCAAGTACAACGTTGCGTCCCTTAGGACCTAATGTAACTTTGACGGCGTCTGCGAGTTTGTCAACGCCGAGTTTAATAGCGCTCCTTGCTTCTTCATCAAACGCCAGTTGTTTTGCTGCCATGTGTTTAACTCCTTTCCTAGTTAACCTTGGCTAAGATGTCATCTTCGCGCAAGATGAGGTATTCGATATTGTCATAAGTAACTTCGGTGCCGCCGTATTTTGCGAAAAGTACCAAGTCGCCGACTGCGACATCAACGGGTTGGCGTTCACCGTTGTCGAGAAGTCTACCGTTACCGACGGCAACGACTTCGCCTTCTTGTGGTTTTTCTTTAGCGGTATCCGGGATGATAATCCCGCCACTTGTTGTCTGTTCATCGTTATCTGAACGTTTGACGAGAATTCGATCGCCAAGGGGGACAAGTGCCATGTCGTTGAATTCCTCCATAATTTAGCATGAAAGTTGTAGGCGAAGCGTATCTGCTTCCGCCTTATCTATTTTAGCAGAAGACGGTAGAAAAATACCGTCCTAAGATCCTTCGATAATATGTAAGCAAGTTTCATGCCAATGTTTAAAACCCTTATATTATCAAGGTCGAGGTGGAAAACGTGACATTTTGGCAGGTTTTTGGTTGCGACAATATGTCGCAACCAAGAGACAGGCGGGTAATGTGTGCCATTTTGGCACAGGTATTTTGGGGTGTCAGTTAACAGCACTCAGTGCGTCCAGTTTCGGCGGAACGGTATGCGGCGGCGAGTATCTCGCTTGCGCGTAATCCGTCTGCTCCCGATGCGATTGTTGGTACGCCACGCTCTACACAGTCAGCGAAATGTTCAAACTGGGCCTGATAGAGATCCTCGTATCCAGAGGGGATCAACTGCTTATCTTCTCCGAAATAGGTCTTGATTTTCCAACCGTCGTCGTTGTAGACCCAGACGGCACCATCTGTTCCGTAGAGTTCAAACACGATGTCGCACTGTGAAACTGAGAAGCTGAGGTCTGTGAACGCTTGTGCGCCGTTATCAAAACGTAAGAAGATACCCCCGGTGTCTTCAACAGCGGTACCTTGCGTGGCACGACTATAGAACGCGCTGACAGCGTTCACCTCACCGATAAGATATCGGAGCAGATCAACACTATGCGGACCGAGATCCATGAAGCATCCGCCGCCGCCGAGATCGGGTTGTGCACGCCATTCATCGGGTGCGAGTTCGTAATATTTAAGGAACGGCATCCGTCCGTGGACGATCTGCCCGAACCGTCCATTGTCTATCCATGTTCGGATATGCTGGAAACAGGAGTGGAACCTGAAGAGGAAACAGGCCTGTAGATGTACACTGTTGGCATCGCAGGCAGCGATCATCTCACGACATTCGCGTGGCGTGAGTGCCATGGGTTTATCGCAGAGTACATGTAAACCGCGTTCTGCGGCGGCGATGACGTGTTCGCAATGGAGGTGGACGGGTGTTGAGACGTAGATTGCATCAAGTGCGTCGTCTGTGAGGAGCGCGTCAACGGTGGTATAGGCGTTGGTTGCGCCGTGTTCGCGCGCGAGTTGTTCCGCGCGTTCGGTGTCTCGTGAGAGGAGGGCGTGGAGTTCCGCACCGTCCGCTTTTTGGATGGCTGGCATTGCACGACGTTGGGCGACGCTTCCCGCGCCGAGCACGCCCCATTTTAAACGCATTGTTTTTTGACCTCGTTTGTGTTGTTAATAATAAAGTTTAGAATTAATAGGACAGCATATGTAGGTTCGGTTAGGGAACCGTGAAGAAACACCCCAGCAAAAACCCTACCGGCGGATGAAAGTGCCTCTTTATTTTTATGTTTCACTATAGATCGTATTATATAGGGTCACGAGAAATATCTCAAGAGGTTTTGAAGGTTTCAGGGTTCCTGTGTAGAATCCGGTGCGGTTGATGAAGTTTAAAAATTTAATTCGGTAATACGATAACCTCTTGCTGTAGGAGCGAGTGTTTTTGCTTAAGAAATCCGCAGAAATACCCAAGCAATCCACAGAAACACCCTACCCAAAACACCCCCAGCAAAAACGGTGTTTCTTGTGCTCGCGATGTCCAATAATTACCGAAATATTTTCTTAAACTTCATCAAACCGAACCTACAGGCCCTGGGTCTGAGACCGTACTGAAAACTAACTAAAAAGCAGATGTAAGCCTGTGGCGAATAGGAAGAAGAGTACAATTCTCGAAAAGAGGCGTTCCGGGACGCGGTTGTTCAGTGCGATGCCTGTTAGTACGCCGAGGGCGATGCAGGGCAAAAGTGCGGCGGCTTCAATCAAGATCTCCCACGAGAAAAGATCGAGACGGTAATAAAACGGTATTTTGATGAGGTTCAACATGAAGTAGGTGGCAGTCGTTGTAGCGACGAAGGCGGTGTTATTGAGACGTTGCGGGAGGAGATACATGACGACGACAAGTCCACCCATGTGTGCAAGGGTCGAGAAAGCACCTGCAAGCAGTCCCGCCAACAGTCCTTGCCACACCTTGAATTGGAGTGCTGCAGGTATCGATGGATGTGAATCTCCGAGCAGCGGTTGCCAGTGCGGACGCAGGAACTCCAAGATTGCGAAGAGGCAGGCGACCCCACCGATCACCTTTGTCAGATGAGCATCGGAGATGTCTTTTAAAATGAGACTTGCCAAGGCGATACCGAGAATAGAACCGATGATAAGTCGTGTGACGCTTTGCTGGTGCCAACGTCGCCAGTAATGTCGGAGCGAGAAAACATCCGTTGAGAAAAGGAGCAAGAGCATCAAACCGATGACGTTTTTTGCACTCCGGAAGTGCGTGAACAGCGGGACTACGATCATACCGATACCACCGCCGAAACCGGCTTTGCTGACACCGGTGAGCCATGCCCCGAAGCAGAGGATAAGAACTTCGTAGATAGTAATGCCTCCTTTTTTCTTTGTTGAGTATAACGGGTTTTAGATAAAATGTCAAGGTGGTAACTTGCGTTACAGTTACCTGAAACTACTGCCCCAGAAATATTTGACATTGCCTTTAAAATGTGGTATAATATACACAGTACTTATACAATTCCAGACTCACAACGGAGGCTTAGAGCAATGGTACAAGTAGAAGTAAGCGTAGACTCAGGGGAAGCGTTTGATCGTGCGCTGGCACGGTTTAAAAAGATGTGCGGTAAAGCCGGTATCGTTACAGAAATCAAAAAACGGAGTTTCTACGAGAAGCCGAGCGAGAAACGTCGTAGAATCGAAATGAAACGGCAGCGGAAAGTTAAGCCGCGCAAATCAGGCGATCATTCAAACGGCTATAACGGACGCGGATCCTATTAAAGTAACAAAAGGACGCATATATGACAAATACGGCTAATGGTGGAGCTTCGGAAAATTATAAAGGACTTTTGATTCAATACTGTCAGGAACGTGGATTGGATCAGCCGAGATATACCGAAACGCAACTCGGTCCGGCGGATGCGCCACAATGGCAGGTAAAAGTGTCCTACGGTAACCATGTTTATGAGACCCCGGAACCTGTCACCGGTTCCAAAAAGTTTGCACACCAGATCGCTTCACAGCAGGTGTTAGCCGAAATCGATTCGCGCCGCGAAAGTTTTCTGGCAGGTGAAATCGTAGAAACGACAACGGTGTCTGCCCCTAAAACAGAAGATGTGTCTATCGCAGTATCCGAACCGGTTGAGGTCCCTATGCCCCTCTTATCGACCGCACTAACGATTGCGAATGAACGGCTCACATCGGCACAGCCGTCGCGGTATCGGACGCTCACGGATGCGGAGTTTTCAAATAAACTCTCCACATTAACGTTGAAGATCTTGAGGGATCTGCTTACGGAAGCGGAAATGGATAATATTACATTTCGGTAGCGTCGTGTGTGTCGCCTATATCATATTTTCTCGCTGGCGAGGTTGGAAGACCTCGCCGTTTTTTTTTGCTCACGACTAAACTCTATTACATATTTTTTTTGACATCCTATAATAAAATAAGATATAATACCGATAGAAAAAATAGTTGCCTATTTTCAGTACGGTTTTCTACGAAAACCTTTCAGTTAACAGTATAACAGTTTTCAGTACGGTTGCTACGCGACCTTTCAGTCCTCAGTTAGCACATTGTGTCGGGAACATTTTCTGTACCTGCCACAATATATCTCTTTACTTGATAACTGAAGGCGCAGCGTACCGATAACTGATAACCAATACTCTGACAACTAACAACTGAGTGCTGAATACTATTCACTCTTTTTTTCCGAAAAAATAGACGGCTGATGCTAAAATATGGGCATGCTTGTGCCGCGAGAGCAACGCATCTACAAGTAAGAACGGGAACGTTAACCAACCGATAATCAGAGAGATCGCCTTCGCAACGAGGAGGCTACCGAAAGAAAAGACAAGCCCGATATATTCTCGGAAGATCCAGTGTAAAGATGTCGTTGGTCCCGCACAGGCCCCGCTCTCTATCTCGGAGAATTCGGAACAGAGTTGAACAATGCCTGGCACCGTCCATCGCTGATAATCGTGGGGTGAGGCGTGGTAACCTTGTAGGAACGGCACGGCTATACCGATATAGCCGCCGGGCTTCAAGACACGATAGATTTCCGAGACAACGCGAGTTGGTGAATGGACATGTTCAAGTACGGCTTCAGAGATTACAGCATCGAAAGTGTTGTCCTTGAACGGCAAGAGATGCCCGTCAGCGATGATGTCAACTTCTGGGGTCACTTCGATTTCGAGATTGATGACGTTAGCAGCGTGTCGGCGGTTGCCGGCACCCAGATCTAATATGTTCGCGTTTGGACCGAGTTGACGGATTAACCGTCGGACGCATCGGTTCCAACGCGGCGCAGGGTATGGACATCCAATGAGGTAGGATAAGAACCGGTTTTGTCTGAGTCTGTGTTTCACACGTGCGATCAGGTCCGGTTTCGAGTTTGTCATGCGTATGGCTATAAACAACCTTTCGGAAAAATATGTGGGTTATCTCGGCGATTTACGAACATCCGCTGCGCGGTTAGCTGCGAATATCTGGCATCAATTTGTTGAGGATAAATGCCTTCAGCAGGCATCGTCGTTGGCGTTCCACACACTGCTGTGCTTGGTGCCGTTATCGGCTGTCGCGCTCTTCCTCTTGAAGACATTCGGTGCTGTCACGGATGCGAATTCGCCGTTGATCGTGGCACTTCGTGATAACTTCTTACCGCGCTACGGTGCTGAGGAAATTGTAGCAGAACTTTCAGCATTTGCCAACAGAAATCTTGGTGGACTCGGTATCGGTGGTTTTCTGTTGTTCCTGCTCGTCTCAACACTGCTGTTCATCTCAGTGGAGCAGCATCTCAACGACATCTGGGGTGCGCGACGTCGGTTACCGATCGTGCAAGCCTTCCAGAAATATGCTGTTTTCTATACCTTACTAACGGTGGGCCCGCTGTTGATCTCGCTGTTCTTTTTAACTGCGAAGAACTGGGTGTTCGCGCATATCTTCCCGTGGCTGCTGGTCTATTGTCTACTATTCCTGATATACCTCGCGATGCCGAATACTGCGGTGAAGTGGAGTGCTGCGCTCCTCGGTGCCCTAGTCGCGGGGACGCTGTTCCAGCTGGCGCGGATCGCGTTCGGAAGTTACTTTGGACTTGTCTGGAAAAACTATAGCGACATCTACGGTGCGATGGCACTGTTGATCGTCTTCGCTATCTGGACGTATATGACATGGGTGGTTATCCTACTGGGCGCGGAAGTAGCGAACGCGTTTCAGCGTTTGGGTAAGGAAAGTGTGCCGCGTGTGCCGTCGCAACACAGTGGCAACGGTTATGTGAACAGCGCAGGGGTTATTGCGCTATTTCTTGTTGTGGCGGAACAGTTTTCGAAGGGTGAAGGGGCATGTACGGCGGAGCAGGTGTCGGTACGTGCCGGTGTCTCACAGGACGTTGTGGAGGCGAATTTCGAGCGGTTCAAGTCGGCAAGTTTGATCTACGAAGTGGAGGGTGATACAGCTGGTTATCTGCCAGCACGGGATTTGTCGGACATCACATTAGCGGAACTGGTTTCGGCGGTTGAAGGCGAGATGACGGCGCATTTCGTTGCGAGTATATCCTCGGAGGCGGGTGCCCGTGTGTTGGATACGCTGAAGGCATCGCAGCGTGCCCATTTGGAGAAAGTTAAGGTTAGTTCTTTGGTTTGATGGATCGCAGGCCACAGAAAAGTAGGCACTGTTTGAAATTGCCCCGGAACTTATGCGAAAACCTTAATCTAAAATACTATTGAGTGCGGTATTGACGCAACCGTGGAAATGCAGGTGCGGTTATAAACCGCACCTATCGTTCGCTATGGTGAGAATTGGCTGGCTTTTACGTAGTAGAAGAATCCAATACACATCTCGTCTGTTGTTTTTTCGCCCCAGCCTACTGGGATGGGAGGGGTGTGCGGGTTGGCTGGATTCTCTGCGGAATTGTCGAAATGAGCGACGAGATTAATTTTTGTACCCGCGGGCAAGAATAACGGTGCCTGATAGTGATAGATATCCTGCCAATTGAAGTCCCAATCCTTGACCCAGACGAGATCGTGCGCTTCGCCTTCAGGTGTGTTTGCGATGAGACGCATGTCGCGTCCGAGTAGATGCATGTGGGGCCACGCTCCTAAGAGATAGACATCCTCCTTAACGTTCCGATCCGCTAACACTTCATGCCACGCCTCGCCGGGCGGGATCACAAATTCGGAGTTAATGGCACTGCCGATGTGGAGCGGTGCTGTGTCCGGTGTCTTTGAGAAATAGAGCCCCAGCCGCGACCGATCGTATTCGACGTGTCCGGTACGGTAGTAGTGTACCTGCATGACGATATCGGCGCCCTTGGGTAAAAAGTAGCCGACCCCTTCGGGCAAGACAGACGGTGTGACACCGGGTGCCCAACCGCCGAGCGATCCGACAGCGTCAAATCCTGGACCGGTGCCCTCGGTAACGTAGCCGGGTTTCGGGTCCTGTGCGTCGAGTTTACGGGCTTCGCCGTTGACATCAAGGTACGGGATGACGTGGTGGACAGTCTTCCGGTTGCCGGGTTGTACGTCAACCGCTTGGATATACATATCGGTCTCAAAGTTGGTGGGTATAATAAACTGCCGGTATTCGTCTTCGCCTTCGGCATCAATTTCGTATTCGACGGGCATTTCAAAGATTTGATCGGGTTCACCGAGTGCCCAATCATCATGGAATTTGGGGGCGTTTGGTACAGCGTTGAGGTCCCCAGGAGGCGCGCCTGCGTCTACCCACCGCGCGATTAATTCGATCTGGCTATCTGTGAGCCGTCGCTCATTCTTGAAGTGTCCGTATCCGGGTGCAGGTTTCCAGGGTGGCATGAGCCGCGATTGCGTGTAGACAGCGATCTCAGTTGCCCACGCCTTCGCATCGCCGTAGTCGGTCAGCGTGAAAGGTGCGACTTCGCCGTGACGGTGGCAGGTCTGGCAATTGTTCTGGAGTATTGTGGCGATATGTTCGCTATAGGTAACCTCAGACGGGAGACTCGATTCGGGGAGATGGATGGTGCATCCGAACGCCGGTGTCTCTTGTAGCGGGATAGCGTCGCCGGTGTGTGTTGCGAGGAGAGCATCGCGTAGGTAGTTATGTTTGATACGAGTCTCGTAGCGGTTATCGTCAATTGGACCGCGGTAGCGGAGTGTACGGCTTGTGTCAACGATCATCGCCTGCGGAGTCATCGTGGCACCGAGCAATTCGGCAAGGTAACCGGTCATATCTTTGACGATCGGGAAGGTGTATTCTGCTTTCTGGATGTATGCTTTCACATCGTCAAGGGTATCCTCTTCATTGGCGTAGATACCAACAAAGGTGGTGTATTTATCGTTTCCTGTGAATTCGGCGTGTAGCCGTTTCAAGCGCATCCCATAGCGTTGTGCGACGGGACATCGGGTTGCGAGAAATACGGCAACGACGGGCCCCTTCTCGGCGAGACTGTCTAAGGTATATGTGTCGCCGCTGAGCGTCGTGAAGTTGAGGCGCGACAATTTGGTACCGATGAGAACGTCATTCTGGTTGAGCGATACCTCTTGGATGACGCGGTGCTTATTCGTGATAGTATAATCCGGTGCTGCCTGTAGTCCAAGCGGCAGCGTGAGTGTCAATAGTAATATTGCTATATACGATTTCATACGTGCCTCCATTGATTTGGTTTTCCTTATGTTAGTATACCATATTTTCGAGGGAAAGTCAAATGTAGTTGTCGGTTAAACATTAGCCTTCTACCAGACTGAAAAATTTTCTCCGAAAAAATCGTCCTGAATACTAACAACTACTAAAAAAGCCACAGGTGATGAACCAGAGTCCATCGCCTGTAGCTTTCGGGTAGGTTAGTTAGAGTATCCCTAAGTTAATCTTGTGATTTCAGTTCGCTCCAAGTTGTAGATTGTCCGTTTACGGGGAAGGAGGCTAAAGCATAGGGTTTCCAGACCGAAGAATTTGATGAATTCACCGTTTTCGGCATCACTAAGGAGGATATTGAATCCTGCGTTATTCATTTCGGATTCGGTGACCCAACAGACGACGATTTCGCCAGTCTCAAGATGTTCCGGACGGAACCTGGAGAGCTATACAAGAAACGCACCAACACCACGAGAGCCGAGGTTTTCACCGTTCTGTGCCATTGTCAGTACCACGTTGTAACCGACACCGGTGAATCCAACATTGCGTATGGCGACGGGATTAGCGTTGTCAACCTTTCTAGTGAAACCACCCACTACGTGAAGGTAGGGGCTTCGGCTTCATAGGGGAAACACCCAAGCAAAAACACTGCGGTTTACTCTATGAGTCCACCGTCTTACCGTCGCTCCACCAGCAGGCTATTATTCCGAATCAGATCGGTTTTATCGTGGCTTCTGTCACGGGTACCCCCGCCTGCAGATTTAGGTGGATAGCGATACAAGGCGTGAGGGGTATAAGTCCGCAATACGTCTTAAAGGAAAATGTCAATTTCTTTGACAATTACATTTATTTATTCTCCCCCTAAGAAAACAAAAACAAAAATATTAACTTTTCGGGAACGCCGTTGTGGGTGTTCCCACTCTACATCAGCCGGAACACCGTTTTAGCGGAATTCCCATAAAAACCAAAAGCAAGAACAAATTCAGGGATGAAATCTATTCTGAACTAACCTTTTTGCGCATTTTAGAAATTTATCTAACGCGGTGCGGTTAGGGACTGCCCCCAACGACTTGTATGATGATTTCCAAAGCACGCTTGAAAAATAGGGCCTGGTTCTTATATTGCGTTATGGATTGCAACAAAAACAACCAAACCTTTTGTATAAACGTTGTGAATTCTACAATAGTTACGGAAACGTGTCAACTATTTTTGGGGATGCGGTGCGTTTGGGTGGTTTAGGGTTGCCACTTTAGTGCGCCGCTACGGGTTCGGTTCGCGAGTGGAACTCGTTTTTACAAGATCGCGATTAAAACTCACTCCTACCGAATCGGATTGCCTTGCGGGTTCGCGAGCGGAACTCGCTCCTACTGCCGTATTGTTTCGTGCAATTAGTTGTAAGAGTGGTTGCTGGATTCCAGCACAGAGTGCTTCGTCCAATAACTTGAGTCTCTTATGTATCTATATTATACCACATTGGTAATACGATGTCAAGTTTTTCTTCAAAAAATTTGGTTTGGTGCGAATATCGGCAAAAACGGGTAAAATTTTGCGTCTAATCACATTACCTTGCGTTAATTATACCTATATTTGCAAGTTTTGTCAAATTAATTCCGAAAAAAATTTTGTCGGGTGGTATGAACCCCTAAATCCACTTATCAACGGGACTCAGTTTTGGTATGCGGGTTCTTCCTACCGTACTTAACACTATTAGTATACAAAAGGTTACAAAAAAATGCAAGTTTTTTTCTGGCTGTGAGTGCTGACAACTATTTGCTAAATTTGAACGTGTTGTGCTATTATATTATAATAGTGTAACAATCAGGAGGTCGAAGAATCATGTCAGCGAATATCGCTATTGCACAGCTGCTCCTTAGTGGGTTTGTCGTTAGCGTTGCCTTAATATGGGGTATCTTCCGATACCGACGCGGCGATTATCACCGCCGCGACCGCTTTGGTAAACTCCAAGCATACCTGCTCTGGACGTTCGGTGGACTCGTCGGTGCGAGTATGTTTTATCCACTCTCGTTCCTGTATACAGAACACCTATGGCACGAATCTCTGGGTTACGAAGGCATTTTCTGGCGGCTTCACCGGATTCGGTGGGGGTTCTTCACGCTCTGCTTTGTCGTTGCTGCGGGGTTCATGAACATCAACGCAGCGATTGCGAATGTCCTGTGTCCAGAATCGCGCGCCTTCCGACGGTGGACGCATACGCAGACCTTCTCGTTCCACCGTACTGTCATTTGTATCACCATCGTCCTTGCGCTTCTGATGGCGATACCGATGCTCCTGCTCGATGATACCGTCGTCCGATACCTCAACCGCCCCGATGCGGCGGTTGCAGTCGGTGAAGACGGGCTGCACTTCGGGAAAGATCGGAATTTCTACCTTTTTAGTTACCCAATGCACAAGTGGCTGAGCCTCTGGGTACAGATTCTGCTGTGGGTGACGTGCATTGTCGTCGGGTTGCTCTATAATTTCTACTATCGTCGGGATGCGCACACGATGGCGCGGGTAAAGCGGCACATCATTTTCCACGGTACGGCACTCTGGTTGCTGCTGCTGCTCGTCTCAGGCTGGCGTAGTTTCGCGAACCTCTGGGGTAAGGTTTATACGCGACCCTTGACGACCGGATTCGAGACGCTGCACGGGCTGTTTTATGTAGACTTCCACCTCGCCGGTGCAACGAAAATCTATTGCGGGGTACTCATCGGTATCGCCGTTGTTATCCTGCTGAACCTCTTCTGGAGACGACGGTTGTTGTGGTACGTAACGGCAGCAGTCTGGGGATTGGGCTATGTACTGCTGATTCATGTCTACCCGTTAGGTCTACACGTGGCACGGATGCGCGTGGAACCGATCACGAGAGAGCAGCCCTACCTCCAGAAACACATTGAAGAGACGCGCCGCGCCTTTGAACTTGATACCATTAGGACCGTAGACTTTGAACCCGGGCCCGCAACATTGGAGATGATAACGGAGAACCCGGCGATTAAAAAGAATATACAGATATGGGATCGGCGCGTGCTATATGAGGCACTCCGCGAGCAACAGATTAAACCGCACTACAACTTCCACCCGTACACCGATGTTGACCGATACACCGTTAACGGTGAGTATCGGCAAGTCCTAATTGCTGCACGCGAGATCGACCCGGAATCTGATATTATAGGGTGGGACCGGTTGAAAACGGACCTGAACACATTCGTCTACGGCTACGGTGTCTGTGTTGCCCCCGTAAACGAATTCGTTGGTGAAGGTTTACCGAAACTTTGGGTCAAGGATACACCGATAGACTACGAAGGCTATGAAGATCTGAAAGTCGAGTCCCCACAAATCTACTACGGTGAGATGATCCGCAACTATATGATTGTCAATACGCGTAGCGATGCGGGGAGCGGCGGACATGAAGCGGAGGTGGAAACTGACGAGGTTGAAGAAATACCAGAGTGGCAGCGGCACGTCTATAAAGGCGATGGCGGTGTCCCGATAGGCGGCTGGTTCCGACGGTTGTGTTTTGCGCTTCGGTTCGATTTCTTCCCGATACTTATATCAGAAAAATTGACACCGGAGAGTCGGATTATGTTTCGCCGGAAGATTGGTACCCGACGCGACAAACGACTTGTTTCGGATCGTGTCTCCTATATCGCGCCGTTCCTCAACTACGACCCCGACCCATATATCGTCATCAATAATGGCAAACTCTACTGGATCATTGATTTCTACGTGACGAGCCGATATTATCCGAACTCACAGGAGTATAGCGACGATCAGACGCAACTCTCGGAATCGAGTATTGACCCGTACGACGAGCCGGATTTCGATAAGTTCAACTATATCCGCAATTCCGGTGTCGCTGTCGTTGATGCGTATACGGGTGCGGTGAATTTCTACGCCGTGAAGGAGGGTGAAGAGGTCATAGCGTCGTATCAGAAAGGGTTTCCGGGTCTCTTTAAATCGCTCTCCGAAATGCCAGAGGGTTTGGCGGCGCATCTGCGGTATCCGGATTATCTGACGCGCATCCAAGCGACCCTGTACGGCAAATACTACCAGCAAGCAATCGGCTTCTATAACAAGACGAATCCGTGGTCGATTCCGAAAGAGGCGTACTATACCTCGGACCCGGATCAGGAGATGATGCCGTACTACGCGATGCTGCAGTTGCCGGGTGAGTCGGAGATCGAATTTGTGAATGTGATTCCGTTCGCACCGCGGGCTCGGGAGAAACAGTTGAAGGCGTGGATGGTCACACGTTGCGATCCACCGCACTACGGTGAACGTATCATTTATGTGTTGCCAGAAAATGCCGGTGTCGCTGGTCCTACGCAGGTCGAGGACGACATCAATAAAAATACGACACGTCAGCTGCGGGATTGGCGAGAAGCGAACGATGTGATTCGCGGAAATCTGTTGATCATCCCCGTTGAAGACGCACTGTTTTATCTTGAAGCGATCTACCTACAAGCGAAAAAAACGAAGTCGAAGAAAGGTGAGAAGGACGAGGGTGACGATAGCAAGCCGCGGCGACCGAAATTAGAGATGGTTATCTTGAAGTCAGGTGCGAATGAGCTCGACGCTGTGCCTGCAAAAACCTTCGATGAAGCGTTGAATTTCTTGATATTCGGGTTACCGGTAAACGGTGAATCCGAAAATGGCGAAGCGAAGAATGGTGAGAAACCGAAAACGATGGACGAACTTCGCCAGCAGCTTGAGCAGCTCGATGCGTCAACTGCAGCGCAAAGGCGGCAGATCATAGAACAGATGATGAATATGATGAAGGCACCGGGGGATAGGTAGATGGCTTTTAGCTGTCAGCCGACAACTGTCGGTTATGGGCTGACAGCAATTAACATATCGCATCGGCGCGAAGTGCTTTGTAATACTGCGAACATTCGGATAATACCTCTCTCAATTCCGACGGAAACGGCTCCGATTTCGGACGATACGGCGCGAAACCGGTACTCCGATGCACATTCGTATACCAATACGGTGCCCAGACTCCATCGGCAGGGTTACCACCCGTCTCCCAAGATAACATCGAGCCTTCAAACGCCAAACCGAGCCGTTGACAGAGCTGCGCCAAAACGCCACGCGGATCCTCTAAAAGCAACTGCGCATCGAGAATCGGTGGCAATTGACCGGTAGCACGGAGTGAGATTAACAGATCGTGTTGTGTTTTCAGTCCGGTATCCGCGAGCGTCGGCGTGCCGATGACTTTCGCAAGCGACGGGAGCATCTCGCGCGGGTCTCGAATTAGAAAAACGTTGTGGGTCTGTTGTAGGAAATTGAGATCTATATCAATGAGGTGGTGCGCCATCTGTTTCATGAACAACACAGGTCTGTCGCACGGACCGAGAATGACATCGCGAATCACGACCGTCTCATCCGTGGACATAGATGCCAGGACTTCAGCAGTAGCGGGGTGCGTGCTATTGGTAGCATCGGCCCCGTATTTTCTGTAGAGATAGTGTGCATAGAGTGGTTCGTCAATGACCTGCGTATCGCTGCGTTGCGCGAACGCGTACATGACCGCAGTAGAAACGTTCCGCGGTCCTGACCAGAGGCAGATCCGTTTTGTTTGCACGTGTTTTTTCGTATCCTTTTTTCGCTTCTTTTAATTAAGGTATATAATGGCTATTGGTTATCAGCCGATTACCGGCGCCTACGGCGTTTGCGTGTTGGTAATGCCGATTCCGATGCTTTGGTTATCGTCCCATTTCCAACGGCAGGCACGGCTTCAGGGACCACCGGCGGACGCGAACGCGCCCAGAACACAATAACAATACCAACGATAAATGCTATAATACTAAAAATCTGTGCCGCTGTCATCCAACCGAATACCCGCGGCGTGATACGCCAGAACTCCGCTATAAAACGTTCAACACCTAATAAAATCAGACTTGCCCCGAACAATAAGCCTTGAAACGCTTCCCACTTCAGACGCTGCGCCCAGAGGATACCAAAGAATGTAAACGACATCAGCGTTTCATAGATTGGGGTTGGATGCACTGGTACGTCCGTTGGGACTGTGCCGTTCGGGAACGCCATCGCCCACGGTAAATCCGACGGCGGCCCGTAATCACCATCGCCTGCCAAGAGACAACCGATCCGTCCGATCCCGTACCCCAAAAGCACCACGGGTCCGATAATATCAATCGTTGCAAGCGTCGGGTTCGGCGAACGGAGGACGATGATGAGGACTCCGAGACAACCGCCGATGAAACCGCCGTACCAGACCAGCCCACTCGTTGAGAAGAGCTCTGCAAACGTGAACTGACCGTCTAAGAGTGCTGCATAGATTTTCGCGCCGACGATACCACCGATACCCGCTGCGAAGACGATCATCTGTGCGACATCCGGTACGAATCCGCGGCGTTTTAACTCGTGTTGTATCACAAATGCAGACGTAATAAACGCCGTCGCTATCATCAGTCCAAAACTATGGATACCGAACGGACCGAAATCGACAATCGTCGGGTACATTGAAATTTGTTCTCCTGTTTTAGTTGTCAGTTAACAGGACGGCACCTACGTCCCCTCTCAGTACTCAGTCATCAGTTAAAGAGACATCTGATTAACGAGACATCTGATTAACCACAACATCTCCTAACTGAAAACCGAGTCCTGAGTACTGAGAACCGAAAGGTTTTCGTAGAAAACCGTATTGATAACTATTCACCCAGATACGCCTGTCGGACGCGTTCATCGGCTAACAGGTCGGCAGAGGTGCCTTCAATTGTAATTTCACCGGTTTCCATGACGTAGCCGCGGTCGGTTACTTGCAACGCGATCTGTGCGTTCTGTTCAACGAGTAGCACCGTTGTGCCGTCAGTATTGATCTGTTCAATGATCTCAAAGATTTGCTTAACAATGAGAGGGGCAAGTCCTAAGGAGGGTTCATCAAGCAGTAGGAGTCTCGGATGTGACATCAGTGCACGTCCTATCGCTAACATCTGTTGTTCACCGCCGCTGAGATTGCCGCCGCGCTGCTTCTGGCGTTCTTGGAGGACTGGGAAGAACTGGAAAATCTTATCAAGATCCGCCGTGATACCATCCTTATCGTTTCGCTTATAGGCACCGAGTTCAAGGTTTTCAAGGACAGTCATATCGGAGAAGATGAGCCGTCCTTCCGGTACCTGTGAGATGCCGAGTGCGACGCGATCTTCCGCTGAAGTCTCTGTTATATCTTGTCCCTCAAAATGGATATTACCGTTAGTCGGTGTATGAATACCGGAAACGGTCATGAGTGTCGTCGATTTTCCGGCACCGTTCGCGCCAATTAAACAGACCATCTCGCCAGCGTTAACAGTCAGCGAAATCCCGCGCACAGCTCGGATATTGCCGTAATAGGTATGAATGTCTCTAAGTTCAAGCATAGTTATTCATCCGCCACGCCAAGATAGGCTTCAATGACGCGTTCGTCGTTCTGTACGTCTGCAGGTTCTCCCCCACTGATTTTCTCGCCATGATCTAAAACCGTCACCCAATCCGAGATTTGCATGACGAGTTTGACATCATGCTCAATCAGGAGGACAGTCACACCTTGTTCGCGTATTGCATAGATGAGATCAATGAGTTCTTGTGTTTCTTGCGGGTTCATTCCGGCGGCGGGTTCATCAAGGAGCAGGAGTCTCGGTTCAGTCGCCAACGCTCGCGCAATCTCGACGCGTCGTTGGTCGCCGTAGGAGAGGTTACCGGCTGTTTGATCGCTGAGTTCATCTAACCCGACGAACGTCAACATCTCGTGTGCCCGTTCGGTAATAGCTGCCTCTTCCAATGTTTGACGCCGCGTACGGAAGACTGCACCGATGAATGTACTTTTCGTTCGCGGATGTCTCCCGATTTTGACGTTATCAAGGACTGTCAGATCCGCGAAGAGCCGTATATTTTGAAAGGTTCTACCGATACCAAGTGCCGTGACCTCGTCCGGACGTAGTCCAGAAATTGGCTCACCTAAGAATTCAATAGTCCCGAACGTCGGTTTATCAAGTCCAGTGACGCAATTAAAAAGTGTCGTTTTACCGGCACCGTTTGGACCTATTAGGCTGAAGATTTGTCCAGGATGCACCGCCATTGTCACTTCCGACAACGCGATAACCCCACCATAATGCCGACTAAGTCCATTCGTCGCGAGCAGCCGTATAGGCGTGTTTTTCATTCTTGTCTCCTCATCAAGGTCTCTGTGTTTAAAGTATACTTCAATTAAAAGGTGCAAGTCAATTAGTTTTTTGATGGTTGCCAGAGTACTGGTTATCAGTACTCAGTTAAAGAACGTGAGTTTTATAAAAGAACTTGTCTTGTAATCTTATGGGTACGAAGATCGAGAGCAGAAGAAATACCGTTTTTGCTGGGGGTGTTTTTGATAGGGTGTTTCTGCGGATTGCTTGGGTATTTCTGCGGATTTCTTAAGCAAAAACACTCGCTCCTACAGAGGAAATCGTATACATATATAAAGCAGATATGTAAACTAAACGGCTCTGCTGATGCCTGAAAACCATTTTGACATCTGCTGCTATATGTGCTATACTTTAAATTAGGTTTCTATAAACATTCCGTCCTCATAGGCAGACGATTGCGTACTGACAACTATAGTAAACATTAGAATTAAAGATACATGTTTATGACTTCATCAATGGTTCTATGAGCATTGTATTCTCTGAGACGTTTGATATTCGCAAAGTCGTGTTCAATCGGATTGTAGTCGGGTGAATAAGGTGGCAAAAACAATATCTCTGCTCCCGATGCTTCTATCAACTCACGCGTCCGACGCGTCTTGTGGATCCTCGCATTATCAAGAACAACAACGTCTGAAGTAGACAGCCGTGGACATAAATAC
>JAJEEK010000032.1 GCA_022821065.1 Candidatus Poribacteria bacterium | reverse complement strand
GCAAGCGAGCGGTTAAATTCTGTCTGTAAGATGTGTTCAACGCTTTTCACCATAAAATCGACGATCGGCTGCGGTGTATAGACAATGCCGTGTGTATCCGCTACCTTGATGGAGAACCCTTGAAAAAACTGTTCGTAAACGGTGTTGAGGAACCCCTGTTTTTGAGAGAAGTCGGTGATGGTGGCGGCGGTTTGCTCAATCGCGACGTAGAACGGGTCTAAACTTTCGAGAAACTGGTTGCTGTCAAACGTCTGTGAGGTGAGCGCGTCGATGACGTTCTCAATTTCACGTGCGATGATATTTCGGCGGGTGAAGTCGCGGTTATTGAAAACGGTACGGAAAATCCGCTCGGTTAGTAGGTGCTGGATGAGCATCTCCTCCACCGCAGCGATGGAGAGATTTGGATTGACAGAGGCTTGGCACTGCTGATGAAAACGCGTGAACGCCTCTTGAAATTGGGTGTTATTTTGACGTTCCGCTTCGATTAGTGCCGCTAATTGTTCACCGAGTTGCGGCACCTTTTCCCTAAATTCAGCGACTGCGGTATGCCATGCCGAGATGTTCTCCTCCTGATATCCGAAGAAGGTTTGGAGCATACGCACGAGATTTGTCGGTTCGGTGATGTCAAGGTCGAGGTTGAGCTGCCCGCGTTGGTAGAGGAGGGCATGCGTTGGGGATTGGACGACGATATTTTTGGAGGGGTAGCCTGCGGCGAATTTCTTGGCTGCTTCGGCGTGTAGATCGTCTTTTGTATCTTTTGCTTCCCAGTGTCCGTGTGGCAAGCCGAAGGTATCAACGATTTCACCATCGGGCGTTACGCGTCTTTTCTCCGGCGTGTAGTGGGTCTTTTCGCAGAGGAGTGTGAGATCGGATTGTCCGCAGTAGTGTTGGAGGAGGCTTTGGAATGCTGCGCGTACGGTGCCTTCGTTTTGTTCGCCGAGTTTCGCGTATTTTTCGAGTTCAACGTAGTAGTTTTTTATCGGTTTGTGGGAGGATTTGATGTTGAGCGTTGGCATGGTGGTTATTGGTTATTGGAGCTATTCAGATTTCCGCGTTCATATTATAAAAATTATTATAGCGTAACTTATGTTGAGAAGTCAAGGGGTGTGTAAATATTTTGCAGGACGATTTAATTTTAAATAAATTACTGGATTGTCTAAATGTTTGAATTTCTTTTTGAGTCAATTTAGGGGTTTTCACGGTATGTTGTAGGAATGTCTCTACACATGCCGCCCCTACGGGGCTGAGTCTTTTGGGCACGCGCTGCTATAAACATTCTGTCGCTACGCGACTGAGGAGGTTTTTGAAAGTTTCAAGGTTTCTCCGTAGAATCCGGTTCGGTTGCAAACCGAACCTACCGGGCCTGGGTGTCCAAAATTAGACAAAACCGAAAACTATAGTGAAACCTGCAATTAAGTAGACACTTTCCTTTAACAAAAAACAGTTCGTAGTAGCGCAATTCATTGCGCGTCTTACAAGCAGATGTCTCGTAGCGTTTCAAAATCTCTATAATGCGACTTTATTTTTTAGATTTGGTATTATTTGTTAGATCGGACTCGTTGTGGCGCAAGCTAACAGCATACGCTACAAAGGTTTCGGTGTGAATGATCCCTCTGTCAAACTTTGAAAAACAAATTTGACTTTTCCGCGAAAATAGAGTACAATCTTCCAAGATTGATGCGCGATCTAAAGCGAACATCTGATTCTTTTTTCGTAAAGATACCCACCATAAGGTAATAACGGATATTATGAACGCAGATCCTATCAAATTAGAACTCTACAAAAACATTCTAACCTCAGTCGCCGAGGAGATGGGTGTGACGCTGCAACGTACGGCGTTTTCACCGAATATCAAAGAACGGCTCGATTTTTCGTGTGCTGTTTTTGATGGCAGTGGTCAAATGGTTGCCCAAGCTGCACATATCCCAGTGCATCTCGGTTCTATGCCGCTCTCTGTTCTCGCAGCGATTGAGCGGACCGAAATGGCACCCGGTGATATGATCGTCCTCAACGATCCATATTGTGGGGGTACGCACCTACCGGATATTACGCTGGTCGCGCCTGTCTTTTCGGGTGAGGAATCGAGTGATGGCGGGAACCGTCCCGTCTTTTTTGTGGCGAACCGTGCGCACCACGCCGATGTCGGCGGTATGACCCCCGGCTCGATGCCGATTGCGACGAGCGTGATTCAGGAAGGCATCCGTATTCCGCCGGTTAAACTTATCCGAGGTGGTGAATTAGATACCGATCTCTGGGAATTAATCCTCGCGAATGTCCGGACCCCGGAGGAACGTCGCGGCGATATGGAAGCACAACTCGCAGCGAACCGCGTTGGAGAACGTCGATTGCAGGAGATGGTAAACAAATACGGCACAACAGAAATTAGGGAATACATGCAGGAACTCTGTGCATACGCAAGTCGAATGGTGCGGACACGCCTCCGAGAGATTCCAGATGGTCGTTATGGATACACCGATCTGCTTGATAACGACGGTATCACCGATGATCCGATTGAAATACGGGTTGTGATTGAGATCAAAAATGATACGGCAGTCGTTGATTTTACGGGGACAGCCGCACAAGTGCGCGGTTCTGTCAATGCGATTTACGCGATCACCCTCTCTGCGGTTTTTTACACTTTTCGGTGTATCGCTGGTGCGGATGTTCCCGCTAATGCCGGGTGTCTGGAACCGATTCAGGTCATTGCCCCAGAGGGAACCGTTGTGAACGCGAAGTTTCCAGCAGCGGTTGCAGGCGGAAACGTCGAAACATCGCAGCGTATTGTTGACGTACTGCTCGGTGCTTTGGCGCAAGCGTGCCCAGATCAAATTCCAGCTGCCAGTTCTGGGACTATGAATAACCTCACAATAGGTGGTTATGACGCCTCACGTGGAAAGGAATTTACCTATTATGAGACCATCGCAGGCGGTATGGGAGCACGTCCGAACTGTGACGGTATTGATGCCATTCACACGCACATGACGAATACGATGAACACGCCGATAGAGGCGATTGAGACGAACTATCCGATGCAAGTAACGACTTATGCAATCAGACGTGGGACAGGTGGCGCGGGGAAATACCGAGGCGGTGCGGGCGTTATCCGAGCATTGAAACTCTTGACAGAGGCGGAAGTCACTATCCTTTCGGAACGCCGAACCCGCGGTCCTTACGGTTTGCAAGGCGGAGAATCGGGGGAACCGGGACGGAACGTGCTAATTTCTGATGGAGAGGAATATCTATTAGCGGGTAAGGTCTCCGTTTCTACGAGCGAAGGCGACGTTATTCGTATAGAGACACCCGGTGGCGGCGGATTTTCGTCTTAGCAATTAACACGGAGAACGAAGTGAAAAAACTGACGCAATCAGCATTTCAGAGCGCAAGAGACTTTATAATGGATCACGGGAGAGCGTTGGACCAAAGACGCTTTGAATTTCATTTTGAAGATGGATCCGCTGATGCCGTGCTTGACGCGCTAAAACCTTATCAGAACGACGACGGTGGTTTCGCCCACAGTCTGGAACCTGACATCAGAACACCGTTTTCATCTGCGATTGTGACCACAGTAGGTTTCCAGATTCTCAGAGAAATTCGAGCACCCGCAAATCACACATTGGTCCGCAGGGGAATCCAATATTTTATCGCCACCTATGAGGAGTCCCGGCAGGTATGGCCTATCGTTCCGCCTGAAGTGGATGCTGCACCTCACGCGCCTTGGTGGAATTATGAGAGTAGTGCTGAAACTTTCGGTCAGTTTCTGGTCAACCCGCGTGCTGAGATTGTCGGATATTTGCACGAATTTAGCGATGGCGTACCGACGAAATTGCTGACGACATTAACAGCGGCTGTCCTGGAGCATCTATATTCCCTACCCGACGAAATGGAGATGCACGATGCACTCTGTTTCGTAAGGTTTGCGGAGACGGAGGCGCTGCCAGATCGGGATAAGGTTTGGGCGAAACTCGCTCAAGCAGCGGCGCCTGGTGTTGCCCGGAACGTAGAGCAGTTGACTGGTTATGTGCTCAAACCGCTGTGGTTAGTGCTTTCTCCGGAATCCCCCTTAGCTGCTGGGCTCACGGATGAAGTGGAGATGAACTTGGACTTTGAGATTGAACAGCAGGGCGAGGACGGCTCTTGGTCCCCAAATTTCTCCTGGGGCGATCAATATCCAGAGGTGTGGCGAACTGCCAAACGGGAATGGCAATCTCGGTTCACGGTCGATACGTTGAAAACATTGAAAGATTTTGGGCGTATTGAACAAACGGGTGAATAGAAAATGCTGATTGACTCAATTGGTAGGATGGATTCACGCTGTGTGTTATGTCAGTGGTCTTTGAATAAAAATGACTTGACCTGCAAAGAAAAATACAACGTTATAAAGCAAAAGAACCAGCAACAGATTAAAATGCATCGAGATTACGTCTGAAAGGAAAAATTTCGGTGGAACAAAATCTGGTGGATCTGCCTTCAAAATACGTTGTAGGATTTCATAGTCTCCGGTTTCTTCAATGTAACTGTTAACGTGTTCAGCATATTGACTACGGTATCGAATAACAACACGACGGAAATTCCATTCGCTAAGAATTCCGGTGTTTGCTACGTCCGTCGCAAAATAAACAAATGCCGCTGAGGGTGAAATTAGGGAGAGAGACAGGTTCATATCGGCTTGCGCTTCAACCGCATTGATGAAATCTTGCCGGATTTCCGCTGCCTTTCCGACGCTTAGGTTCATCTGACTGCGCTCCGCTTTCGCACGGATTTTGTCTATAGTTTGTTTCTCAGTGTCACTTAGGGCTGCTGGATCGCCGCCATGCTCCTGTATGAATGCTTCTATCTCTTCTCGGTTCTGTTGCCGAATGTCTCCTGAGAGTCTACGCATATTCTCATGGACTTCATATACTGTGGGTGTCGGTCGCAAATAGGCGGCTAAGAATGGACTAAAGTTAGGGATCACTAAAACCGTGATAACCCACAATGCCATCAAAAGCGTCAGTGTCGTTTTTGGATGTTTTGTCAGACACGACCCAAAAAGTCCAAGCGCACAAAAAACGGATAGGTAAAGCAGTGCCAGCAGAAAAAGAAAGAAGGTTGCTGCCCAATCGGAGGGACGAAGATTCACATTCGGCATCAGGTATAAGAGCAGAATCACACTCATCAGGGCGGGCAGTAGGGAAGTGATTAGGCTGAGATAACTTCCAACGAATTTCGCAGCCAAAAGCAACGGACGTGAGATGGAATTTACCAACACCAACCGTAAGGTTCCGCGACGGGATTCTCCCGAAATCGCGTCATACGTAAACACAAATGCTAATAGACTCCCGACGATATTAAAGAAAAAAACAAAATCCAACTGAGAAAAGAGATAGCGGTTTGGGTTATTAACAAATTGTCGATTGTTCTCAAATTGAGGGCCATTTGTCGCCTCGCTATTGGCATTCAAAGAGAGTTCCTCATCCAGTCCTGTTGCCAAAACCCGCAATGTCGGAAGGTCTCGGTTCATCCAGTACCAACTATACTTGTTTGTATACAGATAATCTTTGAGTTTGTATCCTGTATAGAGTTGACGACCCGCCCACGTTCCATCCATCGCTAACATTGCCGTTGACCCGATGAGAAAAATCAGTGCAAGGATCATTGAGACCGCAAAACGGGCACTGAGGATATGATCATGTATTTCTTTCTTGATGAGTGTCCAGAACATGTTTTCCTCAATTCCGCTGTCATCTTACATCGTAGCGATGAAACGCTAAGTTTGCTCCCATGAACAACAAGATGTTCCACAAGAGAAGCAGTTGCAAATCAATCCAAACTGCGGAGAAGCTGCGTTCCAGAGGCTGGGGCTGATGAACGAACATGGACCATTGTCCCTCTTGTCTCACACTCCGTTTAAGCCATGCGAACAGTCGCCGCCGATAATCTTGATAATCTGGTATTCCTGTTTGTGCCAACGTTGTTGAACCGTGGACGTAGGATGCTAATGGCGAAAGACGAGAGAGGTTTTTTCCTAACTCGATTTGGCGGTCGATTTTGGAAATGTAGGCATCGTCCATTGACCACAATATTTCTCGTTGTTCCTCAGTAATATCATGCTCGGTAACAGCCTTTTCTTTCATTTGTCTGTGTTCGCCTTCAGAGGGAGCTGGGGCAATTGTCCTCGTGGTTAGCAGCGCAAGCCTCGGGATCCACAACGTCCAAATCATCCATATAAATAGACACAAAACGAGAGAAGTGGCTTCCCGATGAACCACTGTAGAAACGAGTAAACCGAGTGTAAAAAACACAGAGAGATAGATTAAAGTAAAGCAGATGATGCCACCGAGTCGCAGAAAATGTTCACTGGAAAGTGAAACACCGGAGAAAATATACATATAGATGAACATGAGCAGCACTGCTGGCAAGAAACTCAAAAGCAGGCTGATATAGCCTCCGATCCATTTTCCGAATAGGAATGTTGATCGCCGAAGCGGATTGCTCAACACTAAGGAGAGGGTGTGCGTCTCTTTTTCACCGCAGATGCTATCATAAGAGAGGAAAATTGTGAGGACTGACAAGACTATACTGACAATATAGACAAAGTCGGGAGTCTCAAAGAGTTCAAAGATGTGCCGTTCCTCGCCGAAACGCATGAAAACCTGTCCGATAACATTATATCTGGGATGAAAATTTGGGATGACTGGACGGACTTCATTTGTCCCTTTTGCTATTAGACTTAGGGGTTGTGGAGGTCTGGAGATGCCACGAGCCAAATTGGACTGTTCTTCTCGGTGTTGGTAATCGTGTGACATCAAAACGATAGAAATTACGCATAAGACGATACATACAATACTTGTTAGAATGTAACGGCCACTCGTGAGATTATCAATCAGTTCGTGCTTGATTAAGTTCCCAAGTTGACCCATATCATCCCCTGTCAAGGATTCAGCAGACATACCAATCACTCGAATCGAATATTCAATAGGCTTGAGTTGAGAATAAGCCGGATTCTGTATGCGATGATCATTCATCTGGGATGGATGTTGCCATCCACCTCAAGCGGTTACCTCGGGACGAGACGGGCTATCTCTACATGTCCCTGATTTACCTTGCTCCAGATGGGGTTTGCCGAGCACCGTAAGTCGCCTTACGGACTGGTGCGCTTTTACCGCACCGTTTCACCTGTACAACGTTTTGAGACGTTGTAGTTTGCTTTCTGTTGCACTTTCCATAGCGTCGCCGCTCCTGGGTGTTACCCAGCATCCTGCCCTGTGGAGTCCGGACTTTCCTCATCCCAACAGCAAATTGCAGTCAGGACGCGACCATCTACTCAACTCAAGTCTTTCCTATTATACTCCAACTGACACTTTAAAGGCAACGAAATCAGGACATCACTTATAGCATTATGTTGATTAAGTAGGCACCATAAGTGTCAATTTTAGAAATAATGACCGCCTCAGCCCCCGGTCCGGTAGGTTCGGTTTTGCGGCGTACACACCCAAATGCGACCTGCATTCCAACCGAACCGTATTTTATACAGAAACCTGGAAGACTTCAAAAACCTCTTGAATCCCGTAGGGTTTATTTGCTTAAGAAACGCCCCAGCAAAAACGGTATTTCTTCAGTATGTTTATAGCAGCGTTTTCAAGCAAAAACTCAAGCCCCGTAAGGGCGGCATGTTTATATCGGTGCTACTCGTAGGTTGGGTTGAACGGATACCACCAAAACAGTAAAAATTACAAAAAACACAACTTTCGCCAGATACACCATATCCAACAGAGACCGAGTGAAACCCAACACTTTTGATTCGACGTTTACTCGACGCTGAGGGCGTAAAGTTGGGTTTCACTACGTTCTTGGATATATGGGGAAACCCTTGATTTTCAGGCGTTTTGGTCTATCAACTCTGAACTTCTCAACGCCGTTCAACCCAACCTACAGGACTTGAGAATCATCTGATCTGGGCAGACTGAACTTGACTCAATTGACACCTATGGCGGATAGTAAGTATACGTGTATTTGCCCGGTTGCTACTAATACCAGTGATGTTGACCCAGTTACCATCAGCAGTATGCTGTCTTCGTCTGCTGTGCAGGAGATCAGTGTCGCGATTATCGTCACGCATAGTTTTGTCCTCCTTTAAAAGATAGGGCAACAAGTGTAGCACGAATTCAGAGCAAAATCAATTTGTTCCGAAACGATGGTTTGTTATAGTGGATCCCGTAATTATTTACACATGTTTTGCAGAGACGGGCAATGAATTGCCCTACTACGAACGCTGCTCTGGTAACGAAAAAGTGTATAATTAATTCCAAAATCTACTAAAAATAAAAAACCAGAGCCATTCAGAACTCTTCCGTTCTCGCTTCTGAATGACTCTGGAATATATAGCTTTACCTTAGGAGCATCCACTCGTTGCGCCGCAATTTGAACAGCGATAGCAGGCTCCGCTTCTCAACATAAGTGCGCCACACTCAAGGCACGGCGGGGCATCTGCGTGTTGTAGCATAACCAGCTTCTCACGTGCCTCCCAAGAATCGATGTCCCCGTTACTTCCGTGTCCATACGGAGAGATTTCCTCGGATGCTGCTATTTGTTCATCTAAGTTCAGCATATCGATTCCTTCTGGCGACTCTTGAGAGAGGAACCGTTTACCGAGCCAGCGGAAAACGTAATCTATAATCGACTTCGCCATCGGTATATCGGAGTTAGATGTGAAGCCTGAGGGTTCAAACTGGACGTGGCTGAACTTATTCACAAGTGATTCTAACGGCACACCGTATTGCAGCGCGATAGAGGTGAGGACCGCAATAGAATCCATCAGACCGGAGACGACTGTCCCTTCTTTGCTCATCCGGAGGAAGACTTCGCCGGGGCTGCCGTCTTCATAAAGTCCGACAGTGATATACCCCTCATGACCCCCGACGCTGAACTTGTGTGTAAGAGAAGGTCGCGTATCTGCGAGACGCTTCCGGATCGGACGGTCCTCAAGTAGGTCTTCCAAATTCTGTGCGGTAACATCAATTTCTTCACTGTCTGAATCCTGCTGGCTTCGCGTTGAGAGCGGTTGGCTCCCTTTGCTGCCATCACGGTAAACGGCGAGACATTTGACTCCCTGTCGCCAGGCTTCGACGTACAACGTCTTGATGTCATCTACACTTGCGTCGTGCGGGATATTGACGGTTTTTGAGATAGCACCAGAGATAAAAGGTTGCACGGCTGCCATCAATTTCAAGGGTCCCATGTGGTTTATATAACGGGTTCCGTGCTTACCACATTGGACAGCGCAATCGAAAACGGCATAGTGTGTCGGTGAGAGGTGCGGTGCGCCCTCAACTGTACCTGTCCCACAGATGAATTCCTCAGCCTTACTAATTTCGTCTTCAGTGAATCCGAGGGTCGGTAAGATTTCAAAGTTCGGGTCCGCTGCTTCTTCTTTACCGATACCTAATCGTTCGAGGCATTCATCTCCGAGGAAACCGGGTGAGAAGGCGAGATTCAGGTCGAATGCTGTCGGCAACATCCCTGCGACGCGGTCAATATCTTCCTGCGTGAACCCTTTCCGTTTCAGTGTCTCTGGATTGATGTGCGGTGCGCCTTCAAAGGTCCCCGTCCCGACGAGATAGGCAACAATTGCTTCCGTCTGCTGGAGCGTATAGCCTAAGTTGTTCAAAGCGGCTCGGACGCTCTGGTTGACGATCTTCATATAGCCGCCGCCTGCGAGTTTCTTGAACTTAACGAGCGCGAATTCCGGTTCAATCCCTGTTGTATCACAATCCATTAGGAAGGAGATGGTCCCGGTTGGTGCGATAACGCTAATCTGTGAATTCCGGTAGCCGAACTGTTCGCCTTTTTCGACACAGAGGTCCCAATCTGCTTTTGCTGCTTCAAAGAGGTCAGACGGACATGCTGCTGGATCAATATTATAAGCAATTTCGCGGTGCATCCGCATAACGTCTAACATAGAATCTCGGTTATTTTCGTACCCAGCGAAGGCTCCGATGCTTCCTGCGATCTCGGCACTTGTCCGATATCCGTGTCCACTCAAGATTGCGGTGATCGCGCCAGCGTAAGCGCAAGCCTGTTCGCTGTCGTAAGGGATTCCTAAACGCATCAAAAGCGCGCCTAAGTTGGCATAACCGAGTCCAAGCGGACGGTATTCATGCGAGCGTTGCGCGATATTTGCTGTCGGATATGAAGAAAGATCAACGATGATTTCCATAGCGGTGGCAAACACACGGACAGTCGCTCGGAACCCCTCAATATCAAATGTACCGTCCTCGTTCAAAAATTTGACGAGGTTGATACTTGCGAGATTGCAAGCGGAATCGTCTAAAAAGAGGTATTCGCTGCAGGGGTTGCTGGCGTTAATCCTGTCGGTATTTTTACAGGTATGCCACTTCTGAATTGTGCTGTCGAATTGGACACCTGGATCGGCGCACGCCCACGCGGCGTGTGCGATCTTCTCCATAAGCGTTCTGGCATCATATTCCTCGGCGACTTCACCACTTGTCCGATAGGTGGTTTTCCAAGAGTTCCCTTGTAGGTAAGCGTTCATGAATTCATCGGTAATCCGGACGGAATTGTTGCTGTTCTGTCCACTCACAGTGCCGTATGCCTCACCGTTGAAGTCAGATGGGTAGCCTGCTGCGATAAGCGCCTTTGCTTTGTCCTCTTCTCGAAGTTTCCAGTCAATATAATCAGCGATCTCTGGGTGGTCCATGTCGAGGATAACCATTTTGGCTGCCCGTCTTGTGGTGCCGCCGGACTTAATACTGCCTGCCCACCGGTCAAAACCTTCGAGGAACGAGAGTACGCCGGAACTTTCACCGCCGCCGGAGAGCAGTTCACCTTTGGCACGAACCTTACTGAAATTAGAACCTGTCCCGCTGCCGTATTTGAAGAGCCGAACTTCAGACCTCTGGAGCTCTAACATAGAGTCGAGAGAATCGTCAACGCTTTGAATGAAACAGGCAGAATTTTGCGGGTGTTGATAGGCATTGGCAGTGACCTTAACTTTTTCAGTGTCTCTGTCCCAATAATAGTTTCCGCCGCCGCCTTCGATATTATATTCATGCCACAGGCCGCAGTTAAACCAGACAGGCGAGTTGAATGCGCCACGTTGTGTGACGAGGATATGCGTCAGCTCCATCTCAAACGCCTCTGCGTCTTCAGGGGTCGCGAAGTAGCCGCCATATTCTTCGCCGACTTTGCGGAGTGTGCGCGCTACACGGGCGACCAATTGGCGAACGCTGTCCTCTGCTTCGACCTCAGGGACCCCGGCTTTTCGGAAATATTTTGATGCTGCAATATCCGTCGCGAGTTGTGTCCAGTTCGATGGTACCTCAACCTGCTCCTGTTTAAAGATAACATCGCCCTTTTCGTTGTAGATAGCCGCATCACGGCGTTCCCATTCCAACAAATCGTAGGGATGGACACCGGACTTGGTAAAATAAGGTGTGAAAGTAAGCCCCATACGATCACCTCCGTTAGAATGTTTCGGTGAGGTTGCTCCCTCATCAACCTCTTTTGGATTATCAATTGCCATACTCGTACCCCTTTGGTTCCTTAGTACAATTAAAATAGAGCACCTACGAACCCATTTTTATGATAGATGATGTGCGCTGAACGCACGCTTATTATAATATGAATAAAAAAATCTTATTAGTTTTCCTTTACCACAATACGATGATAACGTTTCTTGCCAGCACGGAGAAGCAAAGCGTTCTCCTCAAGCAAGTCAGCACCAATGATCATATCTATCGCACGGTACTGTTTTTCATTGATGTAAGCACCCCCCTGTTGGATGAGTCGTCGCGCTTCGCTACGTGAGTTTGCTAACCCGATTTCATGGAACAATGTCATGATTGGAATACCGCTATTAAGACGCTCGATTGCGATCTCCGAAGTCGGCATTTCGGCTTTATCAAGACTACCGCCCCCGAAAGCGGCACGCGATGCTGCTTGTGCTTTTTCTGCCTCTGTCTTGCCGTGTGCAAGTTGTGTTACTTCGTAAGCGAGGACCTCCTTCGCCTCCCGAATCGCTTCATGCTCTAAATTGCCGAGTCGTCGAACCTCGTCCATCGGTAAGAAAGTGAAACAGGCCAAGAATCGTAAGACATCGCGGTCGTCTACATTGATCCAGTACTGATAGAACTCGTAGGGTGATGTGCGTTCTGCGTCGAGCCAAACTGCGCCGCCGGCGGTTTTTCCCATCTTTGCGCCGCTGGCTGTTGTGAGGAGCGGAAAAGTGACGGCGTGAACCCGTTCGCCTTCAATCCGGCGGACGAGATCAACACCGGCAAGGATATTGCCCCACTGATCGTCGCCACCGAGTTGGAGTCGGCATCCATATTCGCGAAAAAGATATAAATAGTCGTAAGCTTGGAGCAGTTGATAGTTAAATTCGAGGAATGAGAGACCGAGTTCACGGTCAAGACGTTGCTTGTAACCTTCCGCCTTAATCATCTCATTTACTCGAAAGTGTTTACCAATATCGCGTAGAAATTCGATGTAATTTATAGAAAGTAGCCAATCTGCATTGTTGAAGAACCCGCCCACTTTCGATGAGGGCTGTGAGTTTGCGGTATTTGTGAGTGTATTATTGAGATTTAAGTAACGTTGCAACTGCGAAAGAATAGCCGCGCCGTTTTCTGAAATTTGTTCTTGCAACAACATTGGGCGCATCTCGGTCTTATCAGTCGGATCCCCTATCATGGTTGTGCCGCCACCGATGATTGCAATCGGCTTATGTCCTGCGCGTTGCAGGTGCGCCATCGCCATGATCGGGACAAGACTCCCTATATGCAAACTCGGTGCTGTCGGATCGAAACCAACATAGTAGGTAACCTGTTTCTCAGCCAGCAGACGCGTAACCTGCTCAGCGTTGGTGACCTGTTTGATAAAGCCCCGTTCGTTCAAGGCTTCAAAGACGTTGTCCATTTTTCGTCCTATTTAAATTTAGATTTTTTCGGTTTTGTTAGAAGGAACTCGGTTGGTGCGGTTCGCATCCGTATCAGGACCTATGCGTAGCTGCGACACCGAACACATAAGAGGTACAATGGAGAATTTAATAGAAAATGTATACTTGCAGCCTAATACAAAAATTTGGGATAAGCGTTTCTTATCCAGATATCCTTAGTTAATATTATATAGGATTTTTGCAGTTCTGACAAGTGTTTTTCAAATTTTTGAGATTAACCCGAAGCGACTTCAACGCGTCTGTAGACATCCTGCAAACGGAGTTTACAGTCTATAGCGTGTAGCGACAACACATCTTCAAGTTCCACGAATTCGGTCTGTAGCCATTCGGTACCCTGACGACAATAATGTTCAACGTGAACCTTGTCTTGGGAGATGAGAATGTAATCTTTTAAGGAAGCAATTTGCTGATAATGCTCAAATTTCTCACCTTTATCGTAAGTTTCGGTTGAGGGTGAAAGGATTTCTACGATGAGTGTCGGATTCAGAAGGGTGTCAAAAGTATCATCTTCAGCACGCGGATCGCCGCAAACAACGACAACATCTGGATAAAAGTAGGATTCCGTTTGGATAGCCTTCACCCGCATATCACTGGTGGCGACTCGGCACTCGCTATCCATCAATTGAACACTAAGATGCGTTGCTACATTCGTAGTGATGAAATTATGCGCGAAACTTGCCCCGGACATAGCGATTATGTGTCCGTTCACGTATTCGTGTTTAGTCGTCGCCTTGCGCTCAAAAGCGAGGTATTCTTCAGGTGTCAGGTAGGTTTGTGCTACGACAGATGACATGTCTGCCTCCATAAATCTCACATCATAAGTCAAAACAACTTCGGTTTATTTTTCAACCGACATTGGTTCTAACATTGAAACCGGCACTGCAAGTTAGGTAAACCGTCTCTATGCATCGTCCTCTTCGGCATAATCGTGTCCACTGAAGATCGCGCGGACCTGTTTCGCTGTCTTTGGGCCTGAGAGCAATTTCCCGATGCGATCACCTTCTTCTTCCAGCAACGCTTTAACGTTTGTCAGTACGGCTTCTAATTTGTCGCCCGGAAATTTGCAGGCACCGTTTTCATCCATGTGGATAATTTCCCCCGGTGCGACATCCATTCCGGCTATTGATACGGGTACGTTGACAGCTTGAACTGCCATTGCGCCGTGTCCTGGTGTAATACCACTCAAGAGGTACTGAAATTCCATCGGACGGATTTCGTCGATGTCGCGTGAGGGTCCATTTGAAATCGCGCCGAGACAACCGATTGATTTCATCGCTGCTGTCATATTCCCGCCAGCGAGGCCGACTTTATTTGCGAATTCGGGTGGGAACTTCTGTTCAAACGCCAAAATCGTCGGTTGCTTGGAAGCCCCTAACGCGTCAATAACATCCATAAAGGAGAGTTCCGAATAATTAGGGTCTGGTACCCCGTAGACACACGTCACTGCATACCCAGCGATAGCACCGAGTTCAGGATACATACAACGGATCGTTGTATCGGTATACCAGTTCTCTGTCCACGGGTTGTAAAGTCCAAGGCAGAGAGGACTCGTCGGATAGGTCGCAACGACATTTGTAATCGAGGGTGTATCGTATTTGCGCAGTTCTGCTAACATTTCCTGCTCAGTTAATGCCATTTTTTTGATTTTCCTTGCAGTTAGGCGAGAGATAGGTTTTAGACAGGCATTGTTCTGCCGGCATAAGCGCGTCCGATACGTGCAGCTTCTTCGCCGCCGCCGGTGACCCGAACACCAGCGTCAATGCTTGCCTCAATTGTATCAGGGGATGTGCTTTCTAAAAACTTAATACCAGCGGCTTTGCATGCTGCGAAGACACGATCCCGTGCGTCTTGCAATTCTTGCGGACGCGGATTCGGTGGGTTTTTGTAGCCGAATGACATGCTCATATCGCCCGGTCCCCACTCTGCGAAAGCGATACCGGGAACTTGTGCGGTAATCTCAACATTTGCTAATGCGCGTTTATTTTCAAATTTGAGTCCGAGGAAGAGTTCACCGTTTGGATTCAGGGGCCACGGGTCGGCGACATCAAGATATTCGTTGGCGGAAATACCCCAGATAGGGGCTGCAGAGCCTTGACCTGCTGAACCGCGTCTTCCGACATCTAACTGCGTACCAACGCCGATTGTCTGGAACGGGTATCGACACGCTTCGACGAACGCTTTGACCGCTTCTGGGGATTCAGCGTGGCAAAGCAGTAGACCGTGCACACCGCGGGCAAGGAGCTGCCGCATCTGCCAACCGTTGGCGCGGATTACGTCTGCGCTGATGCCATCTACGGGTAATTCGACGATAATTGCTGGGGTTTTGTGTCCACTATTCGTTGGACCTCCGTCAACAAGACCGCGCATGAAACCGTCGAGTCCAGCGAGATCGAAACACCCGTGCTCCATGCCGACGTTGATATAGTCTGCCCAAGTTTTTGCCATTGCGCGACCTGCGTCATAGTTCAGGTCCGCGCCTGTGTGGCTGCCTGTATAAAAAACAGGCAGATCGTCTTCAAGTAGTTCAATCACCTTATTAACACGTTTTGGCATTGCGGATCTCCTTGAAAAAAGCACAAAGAAAAGACGTGCTTAACTTAATAGAAACGAAAAAAAATAAAAAGTGGTTTCGATAATTTTTGAGCCGATTTCGATTCCATACTTAAAAAAAATTGTATAAGAATCGCGACAATATGTCAACAAATTTTTTTAAAATCTGTGCGTGATGGAAATCGCGAATTTTGAAATTCCTTGACAAATCCATCGCTTCCATTTATGATAAAAAGGTGAACTACAAATGCTAATTTTTATAAGGAGGCATCAGCACTGTGAAAGCGATTGTTATGCAACTATTACCAGACAAAAGGCGCGAAAAAATCGTTGTTACCGATTGGAAAGAACCCGCACCACCTGTCCGAAACGAGGTACGCTGCCAAGCTGTCTTCACAGGTCTTACCAACGGTACGGAACGGAATCTGCTTGTCGGCAGTAACTATGCCCCACCGGATGCGCAGCTACCCAATAATTACGGTTACCAGAACGTCGGTAGCGTTATTGAAACCGGGCCGGATGCAACGCAGCTTCAGGTCGGTGACCTCATTTATGCGAGTGTGAACCACGTTGAACGTTTCACGATTCCAGAAGACGGACTTTTGGTGAAACTACCAGACGATGTTGATCCGAGCGAGGCTGCGCTTTTCGGCATCGCAAGTGTGGCGATGCACGCCTGCCGTCGGGTTGATCCACGTATCGGTGAAAACGTCCTTATCGTCGGGCAAGGATGCATCGGTATGTTCGCTGCGCAGATCGCGTACGCCATGGGTGCGCGCGTCACGGTCTGCGATATTGAAGAATCGCGATTGGAACAGAGTCGTCAACTCGGTGTCGCAGAACAGGTCTTTAATACGAGCGGCGACGGTTGGCAGACACAGATTCAAGACGGGACATTTGATGCTGTCATGGATTTTGCAGGCGTTCCTGAGATGGTTACACCGATGGTACACGCTTGTAAGGTTCGGGGACGCGTGCTGTTAGTCGCTGGACGGTATGATGTCAACTATACCTTTAACCTCGGACAATTTAGGGAGATTAGCATTCTACACTGCAGCCATTTCACGCGTGATGATTTGGAGCGGCTTTGTTGGTTGCTCCGTCGAGGTTCACTCAAGATCGCGCCGCTGATTCGACACCGTGTTCCTGTTGACGAATCACCGCAGATATACGAATGGCTCCGCGATGAACCGATGCGCCTGCTCGGAACCGTGTTTGAATGGAAGTAGAATCGTTTTTCTTTATGTTGTTAGTGTTTGGTCCTGCCCGTTCAACCCAGCCTACTTTGATTTTGAGTCAAGTTGACAATAAAAGAAAAATCTCTCCTTCTCACTCAAAATTACCCAAATTACTACTGTCTAAATTCCTCCGGAAACTTTAAAATAAAAAAAGTGCAACTTTTTTGAAACTCGTTTGTAGTAACGATAACCTCACTTTTTAACAGCAAGTTTTGACTCACAAGCTGCACCAAAAGAGCGGAGTTGCAGTATGGCAGAAGATAAATTCCTTGCGCTTTTTCACGAGCATAAGGCGCAGGTTTATCAACACACCCTCTATCTACTCGGAAATAGGGAAGATGCAGAGGACATAACACAAGAGACATTCATCAAGGCGTGGGAACACCGTTCCAAATTGCGTCCGAAGACCGCGCGTTCATGGTTGCTAAAATGTGCACAGAATCTCTGTTTCAACCTGCTCAAGCGACATAAATTTCAGGTGCATTTAACAGAAAGAGAGGATACGGATCCCGAAACAGAACTCGAAACTTTAATGCACACACACTCTGGTCGATCAAATCCATCGCCGGATGAAATTGTGGTTCAGCAAGAACTCAAAGATTCAGTGCATTGTGGTATTAAAAAATTGCCGCCAGAAATGCGGTCAGTGATAATTATGCGGGAATTGAACGGCATGAGTTTCAAAGAGATTGCAGAAGTCTTAGAACAACCCGAAGGTACTGTGAAATCAACAGCATTTCGTGCTCGCAAGAAATTGCGGGAACTACTGCGTCCTTACTGGAGAAATGACGAATGAACCAATTTACCGCCCGTCAAGATCCAACTTGTACGGAAGTTCAGGATACCTTAGAAGCGTATCTTGACAATGAATTGGATGCAGACACACACGCGACAGTAGAAGCACACGTCGCATCCTGTTCAATGTGTCAGGATGAAATTCGCTTCGTTCAAGCAATTAGTGGAGCATTACACGAACTTCCGAAGTTAGAGCCACCACCGGAAATCTTCAACGCGGTCGAAACTTACGTTCGCTCGCATCCCAACAAGGGACCAAAGTGGCTAAATCAGATATTCCAAATGTTCACGTTCTCGGAGGATTTAACTTCGGTACTCGCTCGCGCAGGTGCGTTGGCGTGCCTCATTGGAATCGCACTATTTGGTACCTATCAATACCAACAACATCTGAAAGTGCAACAAGCTTCCCGTGACTTGGCTTATGCACTCGGTAAGTTGAATTACGCCGTGGAGCGAACAGGCAACGTCGTTAGCGAGAAACTCCCAGATGTGCAGATTAATGAGGCATCAGGTCGCCCGTTTGTGCAGATAGAAAAAGCCTCTCGTAGCGCGTTGAAACAGAAAAACAGTATTTCATCAGCACTTCACCGCGGTCTGGATAGCCTTCACCGGTTCCCCCAGAACGTTTTAGGACCAGAACATCAACGCTCACAGCAAGAAGGAGAAACCCCATGAAACTGCAAAAGCACCTTATACGACTGTTCACACTGCTGTTTCTGACCTTATCGCTAACACTGACGCATTCAGCAGTTGGGCAACAGAAAAAATCGGATAAAACGGATAAAAAAGGACTCATCCTCTTCGATTTCCCAGAGCCCCTTGAGGCAAAAGTCGAGGTTAACTTAACCGCGAAACTCATCAATTTGGTCACCAAATCGGTGAGCAATCAACCAGAAGTCGCCGAACTGATTCAGATGTTGGACGGTATCTATGTCCGCACCTATGACAGGGCAACTATTGATGAGAAGAAATTGGTTAACTATTTCAAGGAAAAACTCAAAAAAGATGAGTGGGAAGTCCTCGTCAAGATTGAGGAAAAGAGTGAAACGGTGGAGATTAATCTACTGTTTGATGAAGACAAGGTATACGGGATCTTCGCCATTATAATCCCCAAAAGGTCTGGAGAAGCCACCTTTGTCAACATCGTCGGAGAGATTGCACCAGAACGCATTGAGGAATTGCTCGGAAATCTAAGCAATTTCGGTGCGATAGACATCGATTTTGGCGACAAATTGAAGGGGCAATGGAAAAGAGAAGACCCGCGAGAGAAAACGACAGTTATGATTCTCGGTAGTGGATTTTTCACAAATCCGGGAATCAATAGATTCAACTATAGAATGGATGATGTGCTCGCGCCAAAACGCCAAAGCGAAATGAAACAATTGATATCTCAAATTAAAGCGTTTAATCCTACCAAGATAGCTGTTTATGCAGACGATAGCTATGATGCGGAGCTTAACGCAAACTATCAAAGCTACTTGGAAGGCACCTACGAACCCACACGGAGGCTGGAGGACCAGATCGGCTTTCCGTTAGCAAAACAGATGGGACATTCAAAACTTTACTGTGTTGCTGACTGGCCGGAACACAGGCCGATTATTGATGGAATTGATAGGAGTTTAATGGACTACGACGCGTTCGCGGAGGCACACAATCAGGCGTACCTCCTACCGCGCATTTCTGCAAGCGAAGGAAAGATTCGGCAGAGTGCAGATGGCACACTCTGGGTTGAACCTGAGGGATACGAACCCCTGATTGACATGTATATCCGAATTAACGAGCCTGAAAAGCTCCGCGCCGACCATCAATCATATCTGAAAACTGCACGCATTGGGCTCAAAGACCAATACCCAGGTGCCAATTGGGTTGCACATTGGTGGTACGCGCATAATCTCAAGAATTTTGTGAACCTAACGCGAATCACGGAGTCCACCGAAGACCGCATTCTGCTGATTATCGGTGCCGGTCATGTCTTCCTCATTCAGCAGTTCCTTGAGAATTCGGGAGATTACATCGTCGAAAGCCCGCTGAAATACTTGGAGGCAGGTGCGATGGAAGCACCTTAACCTGTTGTCCAGTTGTTGAAACTTTAGAGGAATACATGATGCTAACAACACTCATCCGCCGAGAACTACTTGACAACCTAATGACGTTCCGATTTGCAGCAGCGGTTTTCATTATGTTGCTGCTTGTTGTTGCAAATACCGTTGTGCTGATTAAGGATTATGACCGACGATTAGCAAGTTACGATGTTGCTGTTAAATCGAATCATGATCGATTGCTGGAAAGCAGAACCTATTCTAGTGGTAGTTTTGAAGTTGTCCGTCCACCTAATTTATTGAGTATATTCAATGCTGGCTTGGATAAACGGTTGAGTAACGAAATTTTTGTATCTTACGGTTTTGTGCCCACATTGTGGGATGGTCAGGTGCATGGATCAACGAATCCACTTCTGAATCTCTTCTCATCGATTGATATTGTCTTTATCTTTGAAGTCGTTCTGAGCCTAATGTCACTTATTTTTGCTTACGATGCCCTTGCGGGAGAACGTGAGCGCGGTACATTACGTCTTGTCCTAACGCATCCGGTGAGTCGTGGTAAAATCTTATTTGCGAAATACATCAGTGCTATGCTCTGTTTGCTGGTACCACTTTTGATAAGTCTTCTCTTGGTTGTGATTTTACTTACCACATCGACTATTGTATCACTAAAGATTGATGATTTTCTTCGTATCGGTGGCATTGTCTTGAGTTCAATCGCGTATCTGTCGGTATTCTATCTCATCGGCATGTTGATTTCAGCAGTAATCCGCAGAACCGGCACTGCCCTAATGCTTGCGATGTTTGTCTGGGTTTTTTTGGTGTTGGTATATCCGAATGTGATTCTTGTTACGGTTAACCTCGCGCAGCCTTCCCAAGAGCGTCTGGCATCCGCTTTTAATCAAATTGAACAGATATGGGATGAATTCGAGAGAGAACGTAAGGACTTTCTTGCCAATGATCATATCCCGTGAGAAGAGTCGCATTTCGGCATGGAAGGCGGCTCAGGTTTATTCGAGATATGGTATAAAGATAAGTCATCACTTCTATTCTCCTATGTTGCAGCTTCATACATAAATAAACTTGATGATGAATTTGAACCTCAGGTGCCGCATGTTCAGAACTATTACCGTTTCATCATACCGAGGAAGATTGACGCTGCAGAACGAACATGGCTCGTGCGAAAACAGGCACTGGAATCTGTTTACTTTCGACCAGCAATAGTTGATCGCATCTTTTTGAGGCTTTCGCCAGTCGGGATGTATGATGCTGCGACGCAAGCGTGGGCAGGTACAGACTTGATCGGACTCAGAGATTTTTACGAGGCGACGCGAAAGTATCGAAAGACTGTGATTGACTATTTTTACGATAAAAACGCTTTTGAGGATCGCAAATGGTTTTCTCCTGACAAAGGGTCAGTGGATTGGAATAGTTTACCTCAGTTTTCTTTTCAGAGAAGTGATGGGCATATAAATGCGATGCGAGCACTACCCGATTTACTCCTGCTGCTCATGATGAACGTTATTCTCTTTTTGGTAATATATTTGATTTTCCAAAGAAGTGAAGTGTAGAATGGCTTTCAGCGATCAGCCGTCGGCTGTCAGCCATCAATATGTAGCATACACGTCTTGCTTGAATAGCACAAGGATTCTTTGCTGAAGGTTGATTGCTAAAAGCCGACAGCCATAAAAAAATGATTTGGCATATTATAAAACGCGAACTGTACGACAACCTCAATAGTTTAAGATTTACACTTGCAACAGCGTTGCTTTTCGTTTTGATGTTGATTAATGCAGTTATACATGTCCAGGAGCATCCTGAGCGTATGCAGAAATATCACGATGCGACCACAAAATCTCTGAATACCTTAAGATCTCGGACAGATTTATTTAGCATTGCACAAGAAGGCCCTGGAAATCTTTACAAAAAGCCGTCTTCACTCTATTTTTGTGAAGAAGGAGGTGACATCTTTTTGCCAGATTATGCCTACGGCATACCTACGGTTCATATCGCCAATAATTTAAGGGCTTTCTGGTCGTTGTATTATCCCGGAACGTTTCCTAATATATTCAATATACGTCCGGATACTGTCAAAGTAGACTGGGGATTTGTAATCGGGTATGTTCTGAGTCTGATAGCAATTCTGTTCACCTTTGATTCTATTTCCAGTGAACGTGAACGCGGTACGCTCCGAT
>JAJEEK010000065.1 GCA_022821065.1 Candidatus Poribacteria bacterium | reverse complement strand
GACTTCCCTAAAAATTACCGAATTAAATTCTTAAACTTCATTTAGTTTGTGCTATCAGAACGCTGTGTTTACCAACCCCCCTAACCCCCCGCTTGCGGGGGGATACAGGGGGGCTAACAGAACCGACTACAGTCAAAATTGCGTAAGTCCTATAGCAATTACAATGCTTTCGTAAGAGACTTCAAAAATAACAATATAACCCTAAAGGACACATCTATGCACGCTAACTTTTCTGTACCAAACTTTTGGCTGACAAGTTACACTGAAAAGAAGAGACAATACATCCCACAAATCCTTATCTACCTGATCTGTGGCCTACTTCTCACTGGTACCGCGCTACCGCTCTCAGCACAACTGCCAGCGATCTCGCAGCTGAATAGTATTCAGACCGCGGAACCCATCGGTAAAGGGGGTTCCAGTACTACGTTTGGACTCCTTCAATACGCGAAAGTTGACCTCCTACCAGATCACCACCAAAAGGTAGACATCGGGGGTTTTGAAGAACTACACCGCGTAACGCTTGAGATTGAGACCTTTCTCATACCCGTCAGGTTCGCTTACGGTTTAAGCGACGAACTCGACCTCTTGCTCGGTGGTACATTTTCGACAGGGGACGTTCGGAAATCTGTTCTCGATTTCTATAATACCGATACAGAAAACAAGACAGACCCAAGTAGCAACCGCCGTGTCTACGATCAACCCTTGTTTGATGGTATCATCGGTCTCAAGTATAACATCAAACCGGATCGGAACGATAATCTCCCAAGTATTTCTGTCGGTGGAGACGTACAGTTCGGTTTTACCGCTGATGACCGGCTCAACTCAGACAACGAGTTCCTCGACCACAGTCCTGCGGACGGCTTCCCATTTATGGGTGTCAATACCTATCTGGTAGGCACGCAAAGATTCGGTAGCCTTTTCAAAGTTCATGCGGGTGTCGGTGTCTTTTTGACCTCAAAATCACTGAAAACGACCGACTTTTTTACGCTCAATTGGCAGGCAGGTACCGAGGTTGCGGTTTCAGATAATATGTGGTTAGTCGCTGATTTCGCTCGCGAATTGCCGTATGCAGGGGTGCATCTGACCAACCTCCTTGGTCTTACACTCCGTTATGAAGTTTCAAATACACTCGCTTTCCAACTCGGATTCAACAGCCGTCCGGGATTCCAGTTTAATTTGACCTTCGGCGGTGAGCAAGCACAGGCACTCCAAGGCGAAAATTTGCTGTTTTAGGAATAAAAAATGAGAGCAGTCGTTCAGCGCGTAAAATCTGCAAGTGTTACCGTAGCGGATCAACTCGTTTCTGAGATTGGTGCAGGCGTGCTTGTCTTCCTCGGTGTTGCCCACGACGATACCGCAACGGAACTCGAATATATTGCCAACAAAGTCATCAACTTGCGTATCTTTGAAGATGAAGCAGGTAAGATGAATCTTTCACTGCTTGATACAGGTGGTGCCGCGCTGGTTGTTTCACAATTCACACTCTACGGCGATTGCCGTAAAGGTCGGAGACCAAGTTTCATTAACGCTGCCCGTCCAGAAGTCGCAAACGCGCTTTATGAGCAATTCATCACGTCCCTAAAACAGCAGAATATCCCGACGCAAGGCGGCACCTTTCAGGCGATGATGGATGTGGAACTCATCAACGACGGTCCCGTTACCATTTTACTCGATAGCGACAAACAGTTTTGAACCAGCACAGGTTTATCTATCAATTCTTTCTTAAAAATTTGTAGGTTGGGTTGAACGTAGTGAAACCCAACTATTCAGTCAATCTAACCTATCATTTTAAACGTGACGAAGCAATAGGTTTATTATTAATTCTTCCTTAAAAGCACTCCAGCGGAGTGCCATTTCTATAGGAGAATACAATGGCTCGGAAGATGCGTCTCGGTTTAGGTCAATTCAGTCAACTCAGCGAAGAACGGTTGAAATTCATCAAACAACTCGGTGTCGAAGATGTTTTACTCAACACGGCACAACTTCCGGGGACAGAACGGTGGGAATATGATGACATCCTTCGGCTCCGGACAGAAGTGGAGAACGCCGGGTTACGGTTAGCAGCACTTGAGAACGTCCCCGTCAACTTTTACGACAAAGCCATGCTCGGTCTGCCCGGTGGCGAAGCACAAATTGAGAATATGGCAACCACAATCCGCAACATCGGTAAAGCTGGTGTTGAGATTTTCGGTTACCACTGGATGCCGAACGGGGTCTGGCGTACCTCCCGAACCACACCGGGTAGAGGCGGCGCTGCTGTCACCAGTTTTGATATGGACGAGACTAAAGATGCGCCGCTATCGCACGGACGCGTTTTCACTGAAGACGAGATGTGGGAACACTACGAGCATTACATGAGCAGAATCCTACCTGTTGCAGAAGAAGCAGGCGTTAAACTGGCACTTCATCCCGATGATCCGCCGGTCGAATCTCTTGCAGGCGTGCCACGTCTGTTCCGTAATTTTGAAGGCTTCAAACGCGGCATGGAGATCGCTGACAGCCCCATACACGGCCTCGATTTCTGTGTCGGTTCTTGGTCCGAGATGGGCCCGGGTGTCACAGACGCGATTCGCTACTTCGGGGAGCGCGACAAGATTTTCTACGTCCATTTCCGAGACGTGCAGGGACACGTCCCAAAATTCGCTGAATCCTTTGTAAACGAGGGTAACTGCGATATGTTCGAGGTGATGCGCACCCTAAAAGAGGTCGGTTTCACAGGCTTTATGATTACCGACCACGTTCCGCATGTCGTTGATGATACGGGTTGGGGACACCGCGGACGCGCTTACGCTATCGGATATATGACAGCATTCTTGGAAATCTTGATGGCGACATAAAAATAGATAGAAAAATGAAACATCCTCCTGAATACATTGATATCATCAAACAGGGCGATTGCATTCAATTGATGTCCGAAATGCCGGATGAATGTGTTGACCTCATCATAACCGATCCACCATTTGCTATCGACTTCAAGGCAACCCGTCACAACTACAATCGAAAAGGGGATCGTGTCCTTCAAGGTTACAACGAAATCGAAGGAACGGACTATCTCGCTTTTACGCTTGATTGGCTTTCCGCTGCCACAAAAGTGCTAAAAGATTCTGGCAGTATGTACATCTTTTCTGGTTGGAACTATCTAAAAGACCTTCTGATAGCAATCGATCAGTGCCAGCTCACGACAGTCAATCACCTCATTTGGAAATATCAGTTTGGTGTTGTCACCAAACGTAAGTATGTAACGTCTCACTACCACTGTCTCTTTGTGTGCAAAAATGATAAGAAACGAAAGTTTTACCCGTACCGCCGGTTTGATAAGGACGCAAAAACTGAAAACGGCGGGTCGGCACACTACAAGGACAAAGAGGATGTCTGGGAAATCAAGAGAGAATATTGGCAAGGTGCAGTCAAAACGCCGACGAAATTACCCGCTGAACTCATTGAGAAAATTCTTGATTATTCCAGTGAAAAAGGCGATGTTGTTTTGGATCCATTTTTAGGTTCCGGACAGGTTGCCGTCGTCAGCAAAATGAAGGAACGGCATTACATAGGCTTTGAGATTGTGCCAGCGTATTATGAATTCGCACTTGACCGAATTGAGTCGGGAAAATACTTAATTCAAAAAACATTATGAAAAGGAGAACAAAATGGCTCAAGTTGTTCCTTTAAGATACGATACTGCATTTAAGAAAGCGTTCGGTCAACCAGAGATCTTCTGTCAATTCGCCGAAGACGTTTTAGGTATCGAATTCCATACCGATGAGGTGCATCGCGGCTACAAATTCCTTGAACCTATCGGGCAGGTTGATATCGAATACGATCTGTTTGCTGAGGATCCGGAAGCTCGTATTGTCGTTGAGATACAACATGTCAAAGAGCGACACTTCTATGATCGTTTCCTATATTATCATCTTATTAACCTCGTCGAACAGGTAAAAAACAGCAAAGCGTACCAATTTGATCGGACAGTTTACACAATTGTTGTCCTAACAAGTCCGTATAGTGAGAGCGAAATTGACTTTAGTGTTGCCATCACAGATTTCAATCCAATCAACGAATTTAGCCGTAAAGTCGATGTCTATCCGCATCAACTTGTGTTTGTAGTGCCCCGTATGGTTAATGAAAAAACGCCACCTGGCATCAAAGTATGGTTGGAACTCGTGCTGGATTCCCTCGATGGTGAGATAGATGAAAGCCACTACAACTCCGCAATTTTCGAGAGAGTGATTGAGTCGGTTAAACGTGACAACATCTCACCCGCGGAGCGCAGGGTCCTCAAAGATGAAGAGTCTTGGGAAGATACCCTAATAGATGAAAATCACCGGGGGCGGCAAGAGGAAAAGATTGCCATTGCCCGCGCACTGATTACCGAAGGCATAAGCACCGAAGTTATAACACGAACAACGGGCCTTACAGCAACAGAAATCGAAAAACTGAAACAATCATAAACCCCGAGCTGTGCTGATAACAGGGCAATACGATAAACTACCTTAATCAAACCTCGCCAGTGAAAGCGGCATTTTATACAATAGGTACAGAACGCCCAATTCGCGCGGATTCATAGAGCGCGTCAAAGATTTTCGTTATGTTCAATACCTCTTCCGCCGGTACCGGAGACGGCAAACCTTCCCGAATAGCCGTGTGGAACGACGCAAATTCACCCGGCAACCCTTTCAATAGTTTCGGTTCGTAATTCACCATCTCGTCTTTCTTATCAAGATAAATCTGAAGCGGTTCGTAAGTTGCACCGGCTAAATCACCCATAAAGAACGTGCCGCCGATATTCTGAATATGTGATGCCCACGCAGTCTCCAGTGTTACCGTCAACCCACCTTCAAAACGGATCGTACCCATCGCGAAGTCTTCGACTTCAAAATCTTCAGGATTCCATTTACCCCACGGGTTGATGACATTCTCTCTATGTCCAAACTTCGTTGCTGTCATCCCAAACGCCTCAACAGGTTTCGGGCAACCGATCATCCAGAGTAACACATCCAAAATATGCACACCGATGTCAATCAACGGTCCTCCACCTGCGATGGCTTTACTCAGAAACGACGGTGAAGCAGGGACACCACGACGGCGCATCGCCATTGCGCGAGCATAATAGACATCGCCGAAAAATCCTTCATCGTAGAGTTTCCGCAACGTGCGTGCCTCAGCACGAAACCGAGATTGTAGACCGATCTGTAGGATTTTACCACTCGCTTTCTGGGCATCCACCATCGCTTGCCCGTCAATCGCGTTGGCAGCAATCGGTTTTTCACAGATAACGTGTTTTCCAGCGTTCAACGCTGCAATCGTCGGGCCTGCGTGGAAATTGTTCGGTGTACAAACACTCACCGCATCAAGCGCATCCATCGCAGCCAATTTCTCATAATCAGTGAAAACGTGCGGGATGTCATGCTGTTTAGCGAACGCCTTCGCACGGGTTTCGTCGATGTCGCACGCGGCGATAATCGAAACACCTTCGACCCCTTTATGACCGGGGAGGTGTTTACCGCCAGCAATACCACCGCACCCAACGATACCTACCTTAACTTCTTTTACTTTCGTTTCTTTCATCTAATCTTCGGGCAGGAGACCCAATCCTTTAGGTTTGGGAGGAATGCCCGCTCCTGTGGTTTTTCCTTGACATTTCGTCAAAAATGTAGTATAATGATAGTATCACAGTGGCAGACATGCTAAGCGTTGCTGCAAGGTAACGTGTCTGCCTACCCACTTAGCAGGGGGTAAAACTGTGAACTGTGAATCACTATGGAAACCAAAAAACGGAAGCAGAAACAAAAACGCACCCGCAGAACATACAAATATCAGATACGTGAGCATCCGCAAAATATGCGTCTTGGTAATATGCTTGACGACTTGTGTGATGTGCATAACCATTTTTTGCGACTTGAGAACCGCTATTATCGCATCTATGGCAAATATGCGGGGCGTTATCGGCTGCAACCGCATTTGACGAAGTTGCTTGAACGCACGCATCAACATTGGGCATGGATACCCCGCGACACGCTTGATGCCGTGATTATCCGACTGCACATCGCGTGGGAACGTTTTTTTGACTTTCCTGGTGTAGGGCATCCAAAGTTCAAACGCAAAGACCGTTATCGCTCTGCGAAGTTTCAAAGTGGTTATCTCCTTGAAGCGGGTCGTGTTCGCCTTTCTTTCAAAGAATGGGACGAAGCCTCCGAACGTTTTAAGTTCAATAAACGCTGGTTTTCTTTTCACCAGCACCGCGATTGGAAAGGAAACGTCCGCTATATCCAAATTCTTCGTGATGCCGTTGGAACATATTGGCTCTATATCGTGACAGATGATACGTCCAAAGAAGTGCTGCCTGCTACAGGTGAAAGCGTAGGGGCGGACTTCGGTATGGAGACCTATCTGACACTCTCCAATGGCGAGAAAATCCAATCGCCAAAGTTCTTGAAACAGTCCTTGAAACAACTCCGCAAACTCTACAAAAGCCTTTCACGCAAAGTCAAAGGTTCTAACAATTGGTGGCGTGCTGTCCGAGAGATCGCACGGCTTTGCAGACATATCGCCAGCCAACGGCGCGATTGGCATTTCAAACTTGCCACGGACCTCTGCCGAAGGTTTGACCTTATCGCGACCGAGACGCTGAACCTTGACGGGATGAAACGCCTCTGGGGTCGGAAAGTCTCCGACCTTGCCTTCGGGAGTTTTGTTGAGATATTGCGATACAAGTGTTTCAAACATAATCGTGATTTCCGTCAAGTCGGGCAATGGACTGCGACAACAAAGCCGTGTTCGGATTGTGGCTCTAAAAACGAAAATCTTACACTTTCAGATCGACAGTGGACGTGTCCGAATTGTGGTTCACCCCATGATAGAGACATCAACGCTGCGATCAACATTTTACGGGCTGCCTGTGGTCCCGTTGTGGAGCAGATGTAAGCCGTTTCCTCGGAAACGCAAACTGCGACGAAGCACAAGCCCAATCCTTTAGGTTTGGGTGCCCTGACATTAATCCTCTTTCACGGTTTTATCATAGATTCGCGCTTCCGAAGCGCGCCTATCAATAGTTGTTGACTTAATTTAGACCGTCACGACTTGTGGAGACTGTTCTAAGTTCAGATTGTGCGCCGTTGCCCATTCTTTACCCGCCCAGTGAACGCCGTTCGGATCGCGCCTGCCCTGCGTATCCGTTGATGCACCGAGAAACTGCCTGCCGAGGTCATCCAGATTTTCCACCAGAACCGCATCCGGTTGTAACGTGTCGTTGTAATACCGTAGATAATAATCCGGTTTGATCCAGCGATAATGGTAACCGTAGATCACCACTTTAGATACACTTTCTGTAAAATTCATCCCTGCTGCATGGTAGATACGGCTCTCAAACAGAAACGCATCACCTGCTTGGAGCAGCGGTTCATCGTAGACAGGTGGGTCAACTTCGCCTTCAGGGATACCCAGCGGTTCACCCGACTTATGACTTTCCCGAATAAACCACGTTGCGCCTGAGTTTGGAACACTGAAATCCGTTAAACAGTAACCGACCTTCAGACCAACACGCGGACACTTTTCGTGTCCGACATCCAAATGCACACCGACATCCCGATGCCAGTTCCGGTTGTCGGGTTTTTCGGGTGCCTGTGGATGTTTGTAGATCAGCGCGGTATTCGTGATATGGATATTCGTGCCGAGCAGTTGAAGAACCAAGGGTACCGCCTTCGATTGCGTGGCAAGATCGGCAAACGCAGGCTCCTGCACCAACCCATCTCGGCGATGCGCGTAATATCCGTGGTATTCAAACGCTTCCATGAGTCGGTTGCCTGCTTCAGTTAAACGATCTATCATCTCGCTATCAATCGCGGAACGCACGATTAGGTAACCGTTCTCCTCAAATTCCGAGCGTTGTGCCTCTGTCAATTGAACAAATTCCATTTTTTAAATTTTCCTTGCAGTCAAGGCGAGTGGATTATAGACTTTCAAACGCTGCACCAGGGCCGTTCAATTGTATCTATTCCGTAATATATGTGGCTATTTTCTTCTGTAGGAGCGAGTGTTTTTGCTGCGGTGTTTCTTACGCTCGCGATATTCCGTAAGAATGTTCGCCGCTGTAAAGCAAAACGAATATCCAAATCGAAAATTGAATAACCCTGATTTTCACTGATAGAGGGTTGATAAACACATAGAAGTATGCTATCATAAATACAAAACCGTGTCTACTATGAAACGAGACTATGAATAAATCACAATCTCTGTCTTCAAATGCGACTCATAAATTTTTCTCGCTGCTGAATCGAAAGAAGTCAGAACAGCAAGAACATGCCGATGTATGCGTTATCGGTTCCGGTGCAGGCGGTGCGGTCGTCGCGAAGGTGCTTGCCGAAGCCGGATTATCGGTCATCATTTTAGAGGCAGGCGAAAATCACGATCCAACCACTTTCGGCAGCTACGAACCGGAGATGCTGCGCCGTCTCTTCTGGGATAACGGTCTACGGCGCACACGCGACGGGGCGATCGTCATTTCACAAGGTAAAGGGGTCGGTGGCTCAACTGTACACAACCTCTGTTACGCCGTCCGCCCCCCACAGGTATTATTAGACAGATGGAGGTTTCCAGACCTTTCGACGCACTTTGAGAACGTGGAGCAGACCCTCGGTGTTACACAGATACAAGAGACAGATGTAAATCGCTTAAATGCTGTTATCCGACGCGGATGTGAAGCGATGGGATGGCACGGTGTCGTGCAACGGCACAACCGCGGGGCTTGTCCGTCATGTGGTGCCCAATGCCTCTTCGGATGTCCTGCCTCGAAATCAGTTCAGAACGGGTCAATAAGAACGGGCAAACAGAGCATGGCGGTAACGTATATCCCTTTGGCACTTGCCGCAGGTGCGCGACTCTTTAGCAACTGCACGGCTGAGAAAATCCACACGGAAAAAGGTAGCGTCATCGGTGTTTCTGCACAACAGCCATCGGGTCATTTGTCCGTTCAAAGCAAAGTGGTGGTACTCGCCGCGGGTGCCATCAATTCGCCACAACTCTGGTTAAAAAGCCGATTGCCGAACACAAGCAGGCGAGTCGGCGCAAATCTTCATCTGCATCCCGCCGTTTTTGTCGGCGGAATCTTCAACGAAACGATTGACGGACATCTCGGTATCCCACAAAGCTTCTATATCGACGAGTTTCTTGACATGGAAAAGAGATCGGGCAGCGGCTATCTGCTCATGCCTGCTTTCGGTTCACAGATGATAGTTGCCGCAAGCCTGCCAGGATTCGGCGACAGCCACCGAGAGTTGATGGAACGCTACCGTCACATTGCCGCGCTTCTCGTCCTCCTACATGACAGAACAACCGGCCGCGTATCGGTGAATTATAAAGGCACACCCAGCATTGCCTACCGACTGCGAAGGTCAGATAAAAGGATATTAGTAGAAGGCGTAATCAACGCCGCTCGCCTGCTTTTTGCTGCCGGTGCGACAGAGATTGTGATGCCTTACACACAACACTTCCCAATTAAAACAGAAGCAGATCTCGAAATTATTCGCCAACGCGGTATCGTGGCAAATGACATCATGCTCGCTGCCAGTCATCCACAAGGTACACTCCGAATGGGTGAATATCCGGGTAGATCCGTTGTTAAACTTTCGGGAGAATCGCGTGCGGTGAACGGCTTGTTTGTCGCCGATGCCAGTCTGTTTCCAACCTCTATCGGCGTGCCACCAATGTTGACGATCGCCGCGCTTGCTGAACACGTCGCAAGCCAGATAATCGAAAGTGGTATCGTATAGCACGAGAACTGTATTATGATTGAATCAATTCCATACGTTCCACTCGGAAACTTCCCAACCCCGGTGCAGCGTCTCTCGAACCTTGAGCGGGTGCTCGGTTTTGAATCGCTCTGGATAAAACGAGACGACCTGAGCGGTCCTTTAGGGGGCGGAAATAAAGTGCGAAAACTTGAGTATATGTTCGCAGCGGCAACACACGCCAACACGAAAAAGACACTTTTCACGATTGGACCCACCGGTTCTAACCACGTCCGCGCGACAGCAGTTTATGGCAAGGCATCCGGATTCCGAGTGGAATGTCTGCTCTTTAAACAACCGCCTACCGCGTATTCGGAAACAAACTATCGGACGACCTGTGAACACGCCGCAGCGGTCTACGAAGTCGATCGTATGACGACAATGTTTGCGCGCTACGCTTTTGAACAGCTGAAAACGGCTTTTGGGATTGGAGAGGAACGTTATTTTATTCCAGCAGGAGGTTCATCGCCGCTCGGTTCCGTCGGTTATGTGAAGGCGGTTTCAGAACTGAAATCACAGATTGAGGAAGGTCTCCTGCCAGAACCGAGATGTATCTTTGTACCAGTAGGGACCTGCGGCACGATGGCAGGTTTGATGGTCGGAGTTCGGCTTGCGGGGTTAAAATCTCATGTCGTCGGCATCCGCGTCGCCGATCAAGTCGTGGCAAACTCTTGGGCAATCTCACGGATGGTCAGGCAAACCCGTCGTCTTATCGGAGTAGCGGATTCAAGTGATATCCGCGCACAGCATATCGAACTCTGGCACGGCGACTTCGGAGACGGGTACGCCATCCCGACAAAAGCGGGTGCCCAGGCAGTAGAAATGATGGCTGAACATGAACGGATCACGCTCGAAAATACCTATACCGGCAAAGCATTCGCGGGGTTAGTCCACTACGTAATAGCACACGGATTTGAAGATGAACCGATGCTGTTTTGGCATACGTACGGGACAACCTAACTTTGACATAAAGGAACATATAATGGGAACAGACACTGGAAAACCGAGTTTCGCCCAAGCCGGGATGTCTATAATCGACTGCGACCTTCATAACCGGTTACCCTCACACCAGATGCTCTACCCGTACCTACCTGATTATTGGTGCGACTACTGTGAAGAATCCGGTTTCCCTGGACCCGATGCCGACGACTATCCTGATGGCGTGCCGACCGCAACACGTCCGGAGATTACACATCCGTCAGAAGACCGTCCAGCATCGGATTTGGCACTGCTACGCAAGCATGCACTCGATTTCTGGAACGTTGAATGCGGGATCCTCACGTGCGGATATCGGGTACAGAGTGTCCACAATGAAGACCTCGCAGCAGCACTCGCCTCGGCAGTCAACGACTGGCAGATTGAACACTGGATCGAACCGGAACCGCGTTTACATGCTTCACTGATTGTGCCGAGCCAAAACCCTGAACTTGCAGTCCGAGAAATTGAACGTTTAGGTGGACATCCGAGGTTTGTGCAAGTCATGCTACCTGCCCGATCACAGGCACCTTACGGCAATAGACGCTATCATCCGATTTACGAGGCAGCCGCGCGGCATCAACTCGTCATCGGTATCCATTACGGCGGCGCACCGGGATTACCACCAACATCTGTCGGGTGGCCCTCAACCTATTTAGAGGAGTACGTAGGCATGTCTCAGGTGTTTCAGGCACAAGTACTGAGTCTCGTATCGGAAGGCGTTTTCGACAAGTTCCCTGATTTACGTGTCGCGCTTATTGAAACGGGTGTCACATGGATGCCGTCGCTGATGTGGCGGTTCGACAAAGAGTGGCGCGGTTTAAGACACTTAACACCGTGGGTCAAGCGACCGCCATCGGCATACATTCGAGAACATATTCGCATGACACTCCAACCCATCGACGCGCCGCCAACAGCATCAGAACTGCTTCAGATTATCGGTCAACTCGACTCCGAAGACATGCTGATGTTCTCAAGCGACTATCCGCACTGGCATTACGACTCCCCAGAAGAGGCGTTCCCAGCACAGTTACCACAATCGCTGGCACGCAAAATCTTATCCGAAAATGCTCGAGAATTCTACCGTCTCTAAAATAGATATTTGGTTTGACAACTCGTTGACAATGTATTATACTTAAACGTGAATTGGACATGGCTCTGGATAGAAGATAGGATACTCGTGATTTTTAATTCTCGTTTATCTCAACCTACACGTTTTTTCAATTTAGGGACATTTAAAATGGATCAGAAATTTAAAAAAAGTCAAAAACTGGAAAAGTGGCTTAAATGGATGGAGACGATTCACAACGAGATTCGAGCACTTGTTCAAGACGCAAATATGTTTTGGGAAATCCAAGACATAATCCGTGAAAACCCACGTATCCAAAAGCCTAATGCTTTCTATAGTTATCTTGCAAGGACTTATCTTTCTCATACCCTAATAGGTCTCCGTCGGCAAACTAAATTGCAGAAGGATAGCATATCTTTTGTTCGCTTGCTTGATGAGATTGCTAAAAATCCTGAAGAACTCTCCCGCAGCTACTTCAATTCCCGCCATCTTCATTCTACTGGCCCCGACTTGGATCAAGTGGTGGGTAAGGCAGACCTCGAAGCGGTCGGAATTGTTGAATCTTCTCAACTGAAGGAAATCATAAAGATGGACGACTTCGCTCCATACGCAGATGCCAGTGGCACGCATGTTTGCCCACAGATGGTAGAAGACGATCGAAAAAAACTTGAATCCGCGGCCAAAAAACATGAAGCGTATGCTGATAAGCGGGTTGCACATTTCGATAAGCGCAAGCCGACAATTATACCCACCTTTGAGGAGTTAGATGATTGCATTAAATTGATAGACCAGACGTATGTGAAATACCATTTTCTGTTTCATGCTGAATCAATGGACACATTGATGCCAACCTATCAATACGAGTGGAAAAGTATTTTCTGTGAACCCTGGTTAAAGGTTGGCTTTGGAAGTGCTAAAGGACTTATTCACATCAGTGAAGATTTTGACGATGAACTGCCAGATTTCAGAGAGTATACAGAGTCAACTACCCAAGTCTAAAGACTTGGGCTTGTGAACATCCGTAGCCACACGGGGACCCACAAGTTAAACGGTTGACTACAGTAAAATATCGCGGCTCTGGTGGTGGCACACCCGAAGATGCTATGGATGCTCCCCAAGTCTATACCCGCTCTGAGACGTGATCTGGATGGGGAAACATATACCCTGAAAAGGAGAATACAAACTTATGTTTGTGCCTGTAAAAACCAAAGACGGACAGCCCCTGATGCCTCTGCACGCCGCACGCGCCAGAAAACTTATCAAGCGTGGCGAAGCGACACCGTATTGGGAGAATGGCATCTATTGTATCCGTCTCAACAAAGAACCCTCTGATAGGGATACCCAAGAGATTGCTGTCGGTGTTGACCCCGGTAGTAAGAAAGAAGGTTTTACCGTCAAATCCGAAGCGCATACCTACCTGAATGTGCAAGCCGATGCTCACAGCAAAGTCGGTAAGAAAATAGAAAAGCGTCGCGAGTTGCGGAGAAGTAGACGTTCACGGCAGTGTCCGAACCGAAAGAACAGAACCAACCGCCTTGCGAACAAGGTCCGTATGCCTGCTGGCACGCGTGCGAGATGGGATTGGAAACTTCGTATCCTTGAGTGGTTATCGAAACTCTATCCGATGACACACGTCTGTGTTGAGGACATCAAGGCACGAACGATAGAACGTGCGAAGAAGTGGAACACCACTTTCAGTCCCCTTGAAGTTGGCAAAGAGTGGTTCTATACTGAAATCGGAAAACGGTGGCAGTTGCTGACGTTACAAGGCTGGGAAACCAAAGAGATACGGGAGAGGCTCGGACTGAAAAAGTCGTCAAAAAAGTTAGCAGAGACGTTTGAGGCACATTGTGTAGATTCTTGGTGTCTCGCTTATCACGCTGTGAAGGGCGATGGCGTTGTTGATAATAGAGAACTGTTTTTTATCTCTCCGATACCGATTGTTAGACGCCAACTTCATAGACAGAACCCCCAAAAGGGTGGCAAGCGTCCCCGGTATGGTGGCACGACTCACAATGGCCTCGTTAAGAACACGCTCGTCAATCATATCAAACACGGATTGACTCGGATAAGTGGATTTAGCAAGACCGGTATTTCGCTGTATTCTTTGGAAGGAAACCAGCGTCTTTGTCAAAATGCGAAAGTATCAGACTGTAAAGTGCTAACCCGTCTTAACTTCAACTATAGGAACGGGCATTCCTCCCAACGCTAAGCATTGGGTCTCATGCCCGAAGATTAGATGAAATATCTGCTGGATACACATACGCTGCTTTGGTTTCTTCAGGGTGACAAAAAACTCAGCTTCCTTTTCTATCCTATCTTGCCATTCCCAATCCTAACGCAAGTAGTGTTGTGTAAACAAACCAGAGGAGACAGTAATGACAACGCATGAGGCACTTGCGGCAAAAGTCGATCAACTATTCGCAGAGTGGAACAAACCAGATTCTCCGGGTGCCGCTGCAGCGGTTACGAGAGATGGCGAAGTCATCTATACACAAGGATATGGCATGGCGAATTTGGAATACGATATCCCGATTACGCCGACGAGTATCTTCGATATCGCTTCAGTATCCAAGCAATTCGCGGCGTTTGCTATCGCGACCTTAGCACACAACGGTAAACTTGCGTTGGATGACGATATACGAGTGCATCTACCCGAGGTCCCAGACTTCGGTCACACAATCACAATCCGGCATCTCCTGCATCATACCAGCGGATTGCGGGATTGGGTCCAGTCGCTTGTTATCGCTGGTGATATGATGGATGACGTAATCTCGTTTAAACACATCTTGAAAATGGCCCGGCAGCAGAAAGCACTCAACTTTGAGCCGGGGGAGGAATATCTATACAGCAATACCGGATACAATCTATTGGCAGAAATCGTCGAGACGGTAACCGGAGACTCGTTTCGAGCGTGGACGCATACCAACATCTTCAAACCACTCGGCATGACGAATTCCCATTTCCACGACGACTATGAAATGATCCTGAAAAACCGAGCATACTCGTATCAAACTGTCGAAAACGGTGGCTTTAAGCATTCCATCAACAACACGACTGCCCTCGGCTCAAGTTCGCTTTATTCGACAGTAGAGGATCTGGCAAAATGGATTCTGAATTTTGATGACACGCGTATCGGTGAACAGACAGTGATTGACCAGATGCACCAGCGCGGTGTACTGAACAACGGAGAGCAGATTAGTTACGCTTTCGGACTAAGCATCGGTGAGTATAGAGGGTTGGAAACAGTCGGGCATAGCGGATCGTGGCGCGGATTTCGGAGTCATTTAATCCGGTTTCCCAAGCAGAAATTCGGGGTTGTCATCTTATGCAATCTAAATACCTTTAACCCGCTCCGTCTTGCAGAAAACGTCGCGGACATCTATCTCGCCGACATCCTTGAACCTGAAGAGACACCTGCCAGAAAAAATACATCACGAACCCCTGAAAAAGATAACAAGTCTGAACAGCTAACACCAGAACAGTTGGCAGAATTTGAGGGCGACTATTATACTGAAGAACTCGACACGACCTATACGATTGTTGTGAGCGAAAACAGACTCGTAGCAAAGCACAGACGACACGACGACATATCGCTCACCTACACTGGCGATCATTTTACTGGAAATGTGTGGTTTTTCCCAGAGATCCATTTCACACGAGACAATACCGGACACGTCATAGGATTTAGACTGACAGGAGGACGCGTCAGAAACCTACATTTTGAGAAAAAAGAGATTAAGAAACGTGAGGTTGAATAATAAAAATACATAGAAAGCGAACCAATAATATTGAGTGTCTAACTCAGGGTCATTAGTTTTCATTTTTTACGCCTATAGAGTACCCAATGGACTTCTTTCAAAACTTACTATCTCAACCTTCTTCAGCCCCGTAGGGGCGGTATCTGTGTAGAAAAATAGCCCCTCCACCTCCCAAGCCCCGTAGGGGCGATATCTGTCTAAAAACACTTTTTTCTTGACATTTGTATAAAATGCCTATATAATGGCAAAAACGGTATTTTACTTGTCGTAGTACACGCCTTCAGACAAATAAACAACTCAGATGTGAGCATCCGTATCACCTCTGCTCACAAGGCAACGGAAAAAGAAATTATACAATACGAAGAATTTAATCCATGAAAACAGAATATGACTTTTCAGAAGCAGAACGCGGTAAGTTCTACAATCCAAAAGTCGCTTTTAATCTCCCGATCTACTTAGAGAAAGATGTCGAAGAATTCATACGCAAACTGGCTGAGGAAAAAGGCAAAGATGTCGAAGAATTGGTTAATGAATGGCTGCGTGGCAATATGCAATTGATTCAAAGCGTTCAATGAACGCGCCGAACCTATCATTACCGACGTTGCGGCAAACTTTGGTTTGTCGGACAGTTTTCGGTAAACCTACACCGCAACCGAATTTTCTATTGAAACGGAAGGGAATCTTTATTACGCAATGACACTTAAGGAACACATTGACGACATACGCGACAGATTAGAAAAAGGAGAATTTCCAAATGAGGCCGCTGTCTGTGATGACATTGTGCGTAGGTTAGTTCATGAATTGGGCTGGCCAAGATTCCAATCACAGATTGTTTATCCTCAGTACCCAGTCGAAGGAGGAAAAGTAGATTTTGCGCTGTGTCACCCCCCGTCGGAACCGTGTGTTTTCATTGAGGTTAAGCAAGTCGGAAATATTGAAGGTGCAGAAGAACAATTGTTTAAATACGCTTTTCATAGAGGAATACCAATCGCTGTCCTTACCGATGGTCGGAAATGGCAATTTTTTCACCCAACAGGAAAAGGGACATGGACAGAACGTAAGGTCTGTGAATTTGACATTATCATAGGAGATAGTGAGGAAAATGCCAAGTGGCTTAACAGATATTTAAACTACGAGTCAATCCGTACAGGGAAAGCCGTTGAAACAATCAAGAAGGATTATGAGAAAATTGTTCAGCAAAGACAATTAGCAACGGCATGGAGCAAATTAGTTGAGGGGGCAGATGAGCTCTTGGTACACCCCGTGAGAAAGAAAATCGAAGATATGTATGGATATAGACCTACAAATGAGCAGGTTTTAGATTTCCTTAAGAGCCTAAAACAGGAAATCAAACCATTCCCTCCACCAAACGGTGGTCGCAAAAGACGACGGAGATCCCGCAGACACCTTGTCGTGACCATACCCAACGGAGAAAAGATTGACCACAATGTTGCAGCGGCCACCTTCGCTGAGGTTATTGAAAAATTAGGAATAGAACGTGTAAAAAATCTCGAACGTATAGTAAGCGGTATTTCTCTTATATCAACTTCTAAGCACCCCAAATACGATCAGCGAAAATCCAGACAGTATTACATAATGACCAATATTGATACAAAGATAAAAAAAAGACTTCTTGAGGAAATTGCATCGGAGCTCGGTGAACCTCTGAAAGTAGAAATAGTTGAGGAACCGTGAGATTACTAAAGATGTTCTGTGTGCTGATTTGTTAACCTACATCACTTTTGAGGACAATAAGGATGCCAAAAACACAGATACCCAAACAACACCAAAAACCACCAGTCATCGACTGCGATATCCACAACACCCTCGCCTCCGAGACGGTGCTATACCCGTATCTCTCAGAACGGTGGCGCAAGCATCACAGCATGGTCGGCACAACCGATCGCGTCGGTGCGTACATTCCCCGCGCCCATCCCTTCGGCGCGAGATACGACGCATGGACACCCTCTGGACACCGCCCCGGATCCGACCTCGACTTCCTACGTGAGCAGCTACTGGATGCGTTTAATATTGAATTTGGTGTCCTCAATTGCCTAACTCCGGTCTGTGAGATGCCTAACCTCGCGTTCGCCGCAGCGTGGGCAACTGCCGTAAACGACTGGCAGATCGAAGAATGGCTCGAAAAAGAACCGAGACTCCGTGCCTCTATCATCGTCGCATGCGATGACGCAGAATTCACCACCGCTGAAATCAACCGACTTGCAGATCATCCAGGGTTCGTACAAGTCCTGCTACTCGCGCGGACGATGGAACCGTTGGGACGACGCAGGTATTGGAAGATGTACGAAGCAGCAGTGCAGCACGACCTCCCCATCGGTATCCATTTTACCGGTGTCGGCGTAGGACCGATCACTGCCGTCGGTAGACCCTCACACTACATTGAAGACCATGCCGGAATGACACAGGCGTTCCAGACACAAGTAACCAGCCTCGTCTGCGAAGGTGTCTTTGAACAGTTTCCGACGCTAAAAGTCGCCCTAATTGAAGGCGGCTTCGCTTGGCTACCGCCGTTGATGTGGCGACTCGATCGCTCGTGGAAAAAATTGCGCGATGAAGTCCCCGAACTAAAAAGATTACCCTCTGAATACATCCGAGATCATTTTTGGATTACCACCCAACCGATCGAAGAACCGCCGAAACAAGAATACTTCGATCAACTCCTCGCGCAGCTCAACTTAGACGACAAGTTAATGTTCGCAACCGACTATCCGCACTGGGATTTTGACTCCCCCGATCAGGCACTCCCAAACAACCTCTCACCGGCACTCAAACGCAAGATTATGGCAGAAAATGCGCGTGCCTTCTACCCATTCTAATTTCGATTAGATTGTCCATGTTTATCATGCATCCGATCTCAGTGGAAATATTCATACACCCGCAAAATTATGCACCCTTTTTCACATCAGGTAGCATCTTTAATCCTTACAGGACTTACGCAGGATGCTCTTTTGTACCACGATGCACTTCGCATCTGGGGTTTTTGCTGCGGTGTTTCTTCAAGTACGCCGCAAATCTGTTAGATTGTGACACCAGAACGCTGTGTTTTCCGAAAACTTTCATCTAACAGAACGGACTCCAGTTAAAATTGCGTAAGTCCTAACCAAAAGTATTCGCAGAGCAGGAGCAAAGACAAAAATGATTCACGTTTCACATCTCACGAAAAAATATGGACAAAACACGGCAGTAGACAATATCAGTTTTCAAGTACAGAAAGGTGAAATCGTTGGCTATCTCGGTCCCAACGGTGCGGGGAAAAGTACGACCCTTAAAATGCTGGTCGGTCTGCTACAACCGACATCCGGTGAAATCTCGGTAGCCGGATATAGTGCTGAGACGGAGCTGCTGGAGTTAAAACGGCACATCGGATATGTACCTGAAGAGGCGCAGCTCTATGAACATCTCTCTTTGGTAGAGCACCTCCAGTTAATCGGCAGGCTCTATCATTTAGAAGAAGATTTCATCTCGGAAAAAATAAAAGACCTCGCGAGACTGTTTGATATGGAAGCGCAAGCGAACCAAAGGATAAACGGCTTTTCGCAAGGTATGCGGCAGAAGTGTATCATTATGTCCGCGCTACTGCACAATCCCGATGTCCTATTTTTAGACGAACCGTTCACCAATCTGGATGTCGGAACGGTAACCCTCATGAAAACACTCTTACAACGGCTCGCCGATTTAGGAAAAACGATCCTCTATTGCACGCATATCCTTGAAGTCGCCGAGACACTCTGCCCGCGAATTATGATTATCAATTCCGGGAACCTCGTCGCCGATGCACCGGTCGAAGAACTACGGCAGCAGACAAATCAGCGTGCACTCAACGAAATTTTTACGCAGCTCACCGACACAACAGGGATTGATGAGAAAACGGAAGAAGCAGTCCGGATTGTGATGGGGGACACCCCGGATGCTTGATAAAATCGTCGCAATGCTCGGTGCCTCGCCTATACAGTACAGGCTGCTGCTAAAAATAGAAAAATTAGTAGAACGTCGGGCACTCGAAGGCAGAAACGACTTATCCCATGCGGCACTTGCTATGACCTGTATTTTCAGTTTTGCAATCAGTGCCGTATTTATGGCTATACCGTTTCTCACACACATAGACACATTCACTTACACACTTATCGGTGTCACGATGTCTATGGCGATGATAAGCATCTGGACAGTCCCATATTTCGATATCCTCCTCGCACCCATAAACTATCCGGTCATAGCACATACCCCCGTGTCATCAAGAACCTATTTTCTCGTGAAACTGACACAGTTGCTCACCCCCACAATTCTGTTGTTAGGGTGCTTGAATCTGATGCCTGCCATCGGCGGTATCTGGATTCGTTCATCGGAGTCTTCCCAATTCCAATTCTTTTTTCCTTTGGTCTACCTACCGATCACCTTTATGTCCGGTTTTTTCACAATCGGTGTGATGACGACTTTCGCGGGGTATTTGACAAAACTCTACAGCAAGAGGACCCTCCGAAGTATAGCGCAATACGCACAGTTTATAGTACCAGCACTCTTGCCAGTGACGTGGATACTCCTTTCGCGTCTGTTACCAGATATGTCAAAGGCGCAATTGGCTTCGGTTCTGAAATGGATCTACGCGCTTCCGAACGGTTGGTTTGCCGGAACTGTCTCGCTGATGCTCGGAGAAATAGAACTGCGTTTCTTGATTTCAGCAGGACTGACTGTTATATCAACGCTGTTTCTGGTATTCGTTCCACTTCGGAGTATCGCGCAGCGTTATTCAATGTATCTCTCCTATCTCTTGGAATCCAGGAGTCAGCAAAAGGCTAAAATCCGAGTAAAAACGCCGCTGTTTGCGAGAATGTTCCGAAACAGGACCATCCGTGCGGGGTTTTGTCTCTGCGCTGCATACATGCGCCGCGATAGGACACTGTTAAAGCAACTTTTCGCTGCGCTCGGAAGCGTTCTTATGCTCATCGTCATGTTTGAACAAGGGTGGATGCGTCACGCTTTCGCCATTGGACTCAGCCCAGGTTTCTCTATAATGTTCTATTTTGTCGGCATCAGTCTTGTCGGCTGTTTCATTTCACCAATAAGATATTCGGAACATTGGAAAGCATCGTGGATACTAACGCTTGCCCCGCTCCGTACGCCCAATGACCTATGGCGAGGCGCGCAGGCAACGGCTTTCGTCTATATGGTTGCACCGTGTACGCTCCTTATGCTCTGTATTGCGATTGTCTTTTGGGGCGTTTTAGGTATATTTTATGTCTTACCCATCGTCATCATTTTAATCAATTTCGTCGTTCTCTACCCGAAACCGCCATCTCGGTTGCCACTCGCCATAGAACTTGTCCAAAATCAGGCAGCAGGCGAACTTTTCGTGCCTTTTCTATTGAGTATCCTCGTTGTCGGTGTCTTCGTCGGCATCCAATTTCTAACATATCTGCTAAATATATCGGTCTATTACGGTTTTTATTCTATCACGGTTGTGGGTGGACTTATCAGTTGCGTCTATTTTCTGAAACAGAATGCATCAAGGAAAATATAAATGCTTAATAAAATCATAACCCTGCTCGGTGGATCGGCAGTACAGTACAGAATCCTCCTAAAAACGGAGCGGTTGGTCGAGAAACGCGCGCTCGAAGGGAAACGCTTTACCAACTTGTCGCTCGGTGTAACGTGTGGACTTTTCTTTATAATGGGGATCTCAATGGTAACTATGCTGATTCTCCGTTTAGATGTGTTCACCTACGCGCTTATCAACATCACAACATCTATGGTACTGATAGGGTTCTGGACGATCCCATATTTTGATATCCTTATCAGTCCTATAAACTACCCGATTGTAGCACATACCCCCCTGTCATCAAGAACCTATTTCCTTGTGAAACTGACGCAAATACTCACCTACACAGCACTATTATTAGCCAGTTTGAACCTGCCACCTGCAGTCGCTGGTATCTGGATTCATGTTACAGAGTCTTCTCAACGCCTATACCTTTTTCCGCTTGTATATCTGTTTATCGCTTTCATGTCCGGATTTTTCACGATTGCCGTGACAACAGTCTTCGCAGGCTATCTGACAAAACTTTATACCAAAAAGAGTCTCCGAAATATCGCACAATACGCCCAATTTACGCTACCCGCACTTTTTCCTCTCGTATTGACTCTTCTTCCCCGTTTACCGCTCTCATTATCGGATGGCAGCATCGATAAATTAACCTCAGTTCTGAAATGGTTCTACGCCCTTCCGAACGGTTGGTTTGCAGGTGCAGTGTCGCTTGCGCTCGGAGAAATAGAGTGGCATTTTCTGGTTTTAACAGGGTTGGCTATCGCTTCAACGCTCTTCTTGATGCTGGTTCCGCTTCGGAGTATCGCGCAGAGCTATTCGGAATATCTCTCTTACTTATTGGAATCGGGGAATCAACAGAAATCTGAGTTGCGGGTGAGAACGCCGCTGTTTGCGAATATATTCCGAAATCCTACTATCCGGGCAGGGTTTTGTCTCAGTACAGCATATATGTACCGTGATAAACACATCTTACGCCAACTTCTCAGTTCGTTTGCTGGTATTATTATTCTCATCGTCGCTTTTAGCCAAGATAACCTGTTTTCTCTCAAGTGGATCCAAGATTCTTATGCAGTCGGTTTAAGCCCTGGTTTCTCTATGATGACCTGTTTTGTCGGTATAAGTTTTATCGGTTGCTTTATCTTACCTGTCAAATATTCGGAACACTATAAAGCGTCGTGGATGTTCACGCTTGCCCCGCTGGCAGCACCGAGTGACTTGTGGCGTGGTGTGCAGGTAACTGCGCTCCTCTACATCGTTGTACCGTGTACACTTGTTATGTTTTGCATTGCTACCGTCATCTGGGAAATTTCAGGTATATTTTACGTCTTACCAGGCTTAGTGACGCTACTCTATTACGTCATTTTCTACCCAAAACCGCGTTCTGGCTTGCCACTCGCTGAAGAATTCGTCCAAAAACGTATGGTTGCTGGGGCTTGGATCCCTTTCATCTTTAACATTTTGGCGATCAGCGTTTTCGTCGGCATCCAGTATCTAACCTACCTGCTGAATATATGGGTCTATTACGCTTTCTATTTCATTGGGATTGTAGGTGGTTTTATCGGTTTTCTCTATTTTTGGATGAAGAGTGAGAAAAAATAAAGGGTGTGTAAATATGCTAACAGCACTACCCTATCGGAGTGCTATGTCCATAAACCTGTCGGTTTTGAAAAAATCTTGGGGAAATAAAAAATAAATTTGCATCTCTACATTATATATGTTATCATATATATACTAATTGAATTATATTAATAAAAAAATGTAAAAATAACCCTTCATCCACACAAAGGAGGACAAAACGTAGATTCCGTTAAAACGAAACCTCTTTTGCCTAACGACTCATAACTACCGCAAACGCAAATCGAAAATGTTACACTTTTCGCCTTTTTTTCAAATACGAACCCATAACACAATCGCATCTGAACCCTTACAGCGACTAAGTTTATCGCAATGGCACATCCACACCCAATGTTACACAAGTGTAACATTTTAAGTAGGACTTACGCATGATGCTCTTTTGTACCACAAATTGTTAGTTTGTGACACAAAAACGCTGTGTTTTCCGAAAAATTTCATTTAACACAACGATTTACATCCAAAATTGCGTAAGTCCTATTAAGCACAGACGCACTCCCTCTTAAAGTCCCTGACCTGATAAGCGGACACCTGCGATCACACCCTGAACCGGAACCGACAGACCCTAACCCATCGCAAAAAAAGTATGACGCAAATTTTTGCGTACAAAAAAAATTAAAGTGCCTTGAAGATACAACATGAGACCCATATTTTCACGATGGTGAAAAAAGCACGGAAAAAATAGTAGTTTCTAACACAATAGACCCCTAAAAACAGCTTAGAAGGCAATTCTAACATCTGTTCGGGAACCTTAACCGGGGAACACTGCCAACTTTTCATAACTTCTAATGTGATCAAATTGTCCAAACTACTGAATTATCATAGGAAATAAATGTAAAAAATGGCATCCCAATCCTCAAAAATCGAGTGGACAGAATCTACATGGAATCCAGTAAGAGGCTGCACCCGCGTATCAGAAGGCTGTCGGTTCTGTTACGCAGAACGGATCGCAGCACGGTTTTCAGGCGAAGGCATGGCGTACGAAGGCTTAGCTGAGAACACCAAAGCAGGGCCGCGCTGGACGCAAGAGGTTCACACTATTCCAGAACTGCTAAACGAACCGTTCAAATGGAAAAAGCCGCGCCGAATCTTCGTCAACTCCATGAGCGATCTCTTCCATGAAAAGATCGAATTATCTTTTATCCAACAGGTCTTCGATGTCATGAAAAGAGCAGATAAACACCAATTCCAAGTCTTGACAAAACGGGCAGAACGATTGTTAGAACTGAACTCCGAACTGCCTTGGGCCTCCAATATTTGGATGGGGGTTAGCGTTGAAGACGAACGCGTGACAGATCGGATTGACGCGCTCTGCCAAACCGACGCACATATTAAATTCCTCTCGCTTGAACCGTTGCTCGGTGCACTTCCGAATCTAAAATTAGATGAAATAGACTGGGTTATTGTAGGGGGGGAGTCGGGACCCGGTGCCCGCGAAATCAAAAAAAAATGGGTCATTGACATACGCGATCAATGTGTAAATGCCAACGTACATTTTTTCTTTAAACAGTGGGGAGGAAAACGGAAATCGAAAACAGGTAGGGAATTGGATGGCAGGACTTACGATGAGATGCCGGTCTGAATGTTTACCAAACCCGACATCTCAGGAGATTATCCTCAAACTCTCGGTAAATCGTCCGCGAGCAGTGCCTCCGAAACAGATTTCTTGTTCGACTCTTGTTCAGGACGTTCAACATGAAAATAACGGAACCAGTCTTTAAAATCTTCATCGGGAAAATTGCCATCATAATGTTCCATGAACTGCTCATGGAAATCCTCCATATAGACGCGCAAGTAGCGACTTGTGCGTTCAAGTGCCTTCCAATCAAAAATATTTGAAGGAATCTCAACCACACCGCCTTCAAGCATATTCCGCCGCATTTCCAAGTAATAAGAATACCGAGTTCCAACGATAAAATCGACGAACCGATCAAAGATTTTTGAAGGAATCTCAGTGAGCCTACCTTTAAAAAGTTTCTGCCGACCACCCATCTCTTTTTCCAAGTCTCTATTGAGCATAAAACCGATGATAACATCAAAAATTTTTTCTAACATTCGCATTTATCCTTTACGAAATACAAACACAAAAAAATAAAACCGGCCCCGAGTTAATTTACGCCATTTTCCATGACAGTGAAAATGTATTATAACATTAATACACAAACAGGTCAATCGAAAAATTGACGCTAATGTGTATCCAGAATTTAGATTGCAATGCAATCCGAATTTTGCTATATTTATATTATGCTTATACTTTATCTGGTACTTGCCGTGGTAACGGTTCCATTCGGTGCAGGAATCGCCTTTGTATCCAAAGTACAGCCAAAACATTTTGGTAACATTTTCGGGTTGACCGCCGGTGCAGTTCTCGGTATCGTCTTGGTAATGATGATGCACCTCTACACGGAAGTCGGTTACACTACGATCCTTGTGATGTGGGGCGGGTTCCTCCTCATCTCTGGCGTGGGTTATCTCACGACGCATCGGCACGATGAAAACGGAAGACCCATAGATAACACGGAAAACAGATGGAGTGTTAATTTAACAGTCCTCGGTTTATCGCTTCACTCACTCGCGGATGGACTCAATTTGGTCATCGCAGCGAGAGAAGGCGGACTCGGCATTGCGCTTGCTTTCGGTATATTGCTTCATCGCCTACCAGTCGGGACGCTTATCGCCGTCGCGCTTCTCCGAGATCAGATATTTCTTAAAGCATTGGCGCGGTTAACACCACTGATAATTGGGCCGGTGGTTGGCGCGATACTCGGAGAACAACTGCTTCGCGGTGTTTTCACAGAACTCACAGATTACGTAACAGCGTTTGCCATAGGCACCCTGCTACACGTCGTTATGGATGGGGTCCGTGGTAAATATACCGCTCAAAAGGCAAACTTGAACCGTCTCGCGAGGGTGCTATTTGTCATCGGATTCGTGCTGACCTTTTGTGCTATCTATTTCTTTCAGGGATTTGAAGGTAAACATGTCCATTAAATGGCTATCGGCTATCGGCTATCGGCTATCGGTAGTGTCTGTCGCAGATCGTTTTCACCACAAAACAGTTTTTTCGCGCCATAAAATTCTCTTGCTGATGGCTCTCTTTTGTATTGTAGTGTTCGTCACACCAGCGAAGAGTGATCAAATTCCGATCGTAGTAGCCAGTGAACCGAGAGCGACGATTCAAATTGGAGCAAACTCCACAGAACAGGAACAATTCGCCGCTGAAGAGCTCCAGAATTTTATCGAGCAATTCACAGGGGCTAAACTCGACATCCGAACCAATAGACAAAAGACAGAAACACCGACGGTGATTGTGTTAGGCACGCCGAAATCAAACCCTACAATTGCCGGACTACAAGCGAATATAGAACTCACGCTCGGAGAAGAACTTGGAGATGAAGGCTATCGTATCAAAACTGTCGAGGTCGGAACTGAGATTGTTATCGTTGTAACAGCACACACCGAACGAGGTGTTATCTATGGTGTTTATGCTTTCATTGAGAGATGTATCACGGCACTAACCGGTTTAGCACCTGTGCATCCGGAGATTGCGATTACCAAAGCGAAGGCACTACTCGTACCGTTTATAGATGAGACATCTGCCCCATTTTATCCTGTGCGCGCCGTGTTAGAGATAGAAGACCCAGATTGGCTCGCGCGGCACCGTATCAACATGAGCGGTGGCGAAGGCGTTTGGACAGGAACAGGTGTCGAAGATGGACTCGGAACGGCGTTCAAATATGTTGAGACACCGGCATTTGAAGCACTGCAAGATGAACCCATATCACAACGGCAAGAACGCATCACAACGCTCCAAAACCGGTTTAATGCACTTAAACGGCGTGGTATTGATACTTATCTGTTCATGTATGTAACTGGAGAGCCGACAGAGGCACTGATCCGGCAGCGTCCCGATGTCCTCGGACCGACCGTGCTTTACGGGGCATCTCGGAATGAGGTATCTTATCGCCCATTCTGCTGGTCGAAACCTGAATTTCATACGCTTACAAAAGAACTGGTTCAGGCGATTGTACGTACCTATCCGACGCTCGCAGGTTTCCACCTTAGATCATGGGGACACGAAACGCGCGCATGCAATTGTCCAGATTGTGGCGATAGAACAGAGCAGGGACAAGCAAAACTCTGGCAAGTCTATTTTACGATTATCAGTGCTGCACAGGAGGTCCGCCCTGATTTCAAATTCTATATCTCTGGATATGACAGCAGTTGGCTAAAAGACGCTGCAGGTGTCTACGCACGGCAGTTACCGAAAGGTACCATTTTCTCCCGAAAATGGGGGGCAGACGGTGAACCAATAGCGGATGCCGGTCTACCTGTTCCGCAAATCAGGAAACTCGGTGAAATTGGGCACCGTTTTATCGTCTTATCACATGAAGTGGAAGAGGTTATGCCGTTCTGGATGCTCGAAAGCGATCTGTTCGTGCAAGGGGTCCGGAACCTTGCTAATAATCCCGAAATCATCGGATTAGGAGGATTCACGGTTCAAGGAGCGACACAGGGGTTAGGGTATCTGGATAGACTCGTCAGCGCACGCCTCAATTGGGATATTGAACTCGACGCTTTTCAGCTGCTTCTCAACGAATTGATAGCACGATACGGAACCGAAGCAGCACCACAAATATTGAACGCACTACGGGTAAACGGATGGAACATGGCGAATTATTTTTTAGACTACGCCGGTTCCCTAACCGTAGGCGGCACTTATGGGAGCGGTTCTGCAGGACTCGCGACCCGATTTTGGACGCTTATTGGACCGCGGGCTGTAGAGGATACACTATCTATCCCTGAATTAGAGATCGCTCAGTATGCCTCAAACCGATTCACCGCACTCTTGGCACCGCAACAACAAGCCGCTAACGAGATTAGAATAGCAGCCGAAATCGCAGACCCGTTTGATCTTGAGGCAGCTGAGGATTTAAGCGACGCGGTTCGCCTGATGGCATTATGGGTACTCTTCTTTGAGAGTCGCTCCAAATTAGTAGAAGCAATCATACTCGGCTATGACACAGAAACAGAAGAGGCAATCCGTGCTAAAATTATCAGTGCAACAGAGTTCTCAAAGTCAATACAACCACATATCAAAGGAATAAAAGAATATATCCCACTTTTCGGGTATTCGCATCAAACCATTGAAGCGGAGTTGTTGAAAACCTTAAACGCAGAAACCGCTTGGTTAACGGATTTTGATTATCGGACACTCCAAAAGCACGATACGGACTTTTCACCAGAGGAAACACCTTTCCGGATTTCGGACGCGCATAACTATCCGAATCCGTTGAAGCGAGAAACAACTTTTACCTATCAGCTATCGTTGGATGCAGATGCAGTCTCTATAACGATCTACACCACATCTGGACGGAAGGTCAAGACGCTGACAGAGGTTTCAGGCAACGAGGGGTACAACGAATCTGTCTGGGACGCACGAGATGACGACGGCGTACTACTTGCCAACGGAGTCTATTTTTACAGGATACGCGCTGTCACCGGAGAACAGACCGCACAATTACTTGGACGACTGGCAGTATTACGGTGAAACAAAGGAGGTTGACGATGCTTCGTGTGTATATTCTATATCTGACGCTTTTACTTTCAATCATTGGCTGCAAATCGCAAACTTTACAAGAACATCTTTTACAACCACCGCCACCTCTCATCAATTTCGCACTCAGTCGAAACGGTGCGACTGCAGATGCTTCGCAATCTGTACCAAATCACCGCGCCGAGGAGGTCATTGATGGCGACACCACTTCCGAGACATGGGACGAAGGCAGCGGGTGGGGTAGCAGTTTGGAACACCTCCGCACTTCAGACTTGAACAAGCGACCCTACGTGTCCGTAACACTTCCCAAACCTATTGACATTCGTAAGATCGTTGTCTGGACAATTGACTCCGAAAAATATCCAGCAACGCAATTCGGGTTGAAGGATTACCGAATTGAGTATTGGCACGGCACCGGTTGGGGACTTATACCGTCAGGCGATACGAGGGATAAGCAGTATACAGCGCGAAATAACACCAAAGGGAAGCGAGAACATGAAATCCGGAACCGTTTAATCGCGAGGAAAATAAGACTTGTCCCAGTCTCTTCAAACGATACCGTGCGGAACTATCAACACATGGCAGGCAGGCGACCCGTGTACGATGTAGAAGGCATCGCACGCGTTATGGAAATCGAAGTTTGGGGGTACCCTGCTCCAGAAGTACATACCCTTAAACAGATTGTGCAAGGCATTCCTCCCGAATCCGTCGGACATTCCGTGCCGACCGAAACACAAGCCGGTAAAAGTCAGACAGAACCGACAATCAAGGAGACTATCCAGCGCGTTTTAAACCGATATGAACTTGGATACGATATGGCTGACTTGGCACAGGTTATGTCTTGCTTCTCAGAGACATATCTATCAAACGGACGCACATATCAAGACGTTCAAACTAAGGCATCACAATTCTTTGAAACTTATCATCAGATTGACATGACACTAACCGACATTGACATCCATCCGAACATCGTTGACGACACCGCAATCGTAACAGGAGGTTATACGTTGCAATACGTGACGAAGACAGATGAACAGGTTAAACAGACATCGGGCAGAATAACATTGGTCTTCGCAAACGAGGCGGACACGTGGCGGATCATCCGAGCAGAATGACAGAAGGGTTCAAACAGTATTTGCAAAAGGAACCGAAATGGAGAAAGAACCGTCTCATCTTTGAGAAAATCATACATCGATAAAGAATATATCACACCAAACGTCTGGGCATGTTGGAAGGAACGTCCGCATCTCGGCGAATCCAGAAAATAAGGCGGGAAAGATCATGAAACTAACAGAACATCAGGTCAATTTTTTCAATACGTTTGGCTATCTCGCAATATCCGGTATGTTTTCACCAAGCGAGATGGAGTGGATTACAGAAGAATTTGAGATGACAATTCAAGAATTCGGGGGCGGTAAAGACCACGACGGTACGCGTCGGACTATGTTTGGCGGTCCGATCGAGCATCGTCCGCGACTCTGTACCTTACTTGATGATGAACGGGTCAAGGGACTTATCGGGGGCGTGATCGGTGAGGACTTCAACTATGCTGGCGGCGACGGCAATTACTACACTGGCGACACCGGGTGGCATCCTGATGGGAGTTGGGGAAAGCTCTTTGCTTGTAAAGTAACCTTCTATCTCGACGAGTTGGCAAAAGACACCGGATGTTTGCGAATTATCCCCGGCAGCCAAAATCCAACACATTTCATCAGATCAGAAAAAATTGATCCAAATCAATCAGAGACCCTCTACGGCATTCCACCGCGAGACTTTCCAACCAGCATCGCCTTGGAAACTACACCCGGCGATGTCGTGATTTTCAATCACGACACTTATCATGCATCATTTGGCGGCGGCACACGGAGACGGATGTTCACGATGAATTGCACACAACATTGCACAACCGAACCGGATTTAGAGATGTTACACCAGTATTTGAGCGTCCATTCGGCAGGCGGGTACCAAATCAACACCGGCGCGGGCATGTTTTTCCCAACAATGGTTGACACCGCAGATGCAAATCGGAGAACCCATCTCCAACAGTGCAGCGAAATCCACGATGAGTTGTTCCCCGAATATGCTCGACGCGCTTAGTGTTTCGTACACGGAATTCACCAGAATCTGTTTCCTAACGCGGTTGAGTGGCCCCTAATATGTTGCAGACATATAAAACTTGTGTCCGACTTAGTATTTTTGTTGCAATTTTCGCAGTGTTGTGGTATTCTATACTTCTATAGTATAGATTTTAAACCCTGAGTTGGCGTAACCTACCGACTCGCAGATCCACACGACATGAAAAGCCTATTGACCGTTACACCTCCATTTAGCAAGTACTTAGCGTACATCAGGAAGGCTATTATTTCAGCAGCTTTCGTCTATGGGATGAGTACGCTTTGTGCCGCTGCCTCACCACCGAAGGTGCGTACGCACTTACCAGCGAATTCCATCGCTACGAGCGATGATGCTTTAGCCACCTTCTTTAATCCATCGGGACTCGGCACAGGGCGCGGTTTAAATCTATACTACCTTCGCACATATCAGAGCGATTGGGCAGGCGATGACGCTTTCTTCTTTGCCATTCCAGGTGCCGGTTTCGGTATGGAATTTACGAGTGCTGATGCTGATACAGATTTTACGCGCTACACACTCTCCGGTGGACGGCCCTTAGGAAACGGGCTCTACTGGGGCACAAGTTACAGTTGGATGAATTCGGAGAACACGGATTACGACGAATTTCGGTCTCTATCTCTCGGATTGATGTACCGACGACGCTACTTTTCAATCGGTGCAATGGCACGCGATCTGAATCGACCGACACTGCTTGCTGAGAAACTCGGACGCACCTACGATCTTGGCGTTGCGCTTCGTCCCGGAACGTGGCGGACAACACTCTCAATTGATACGCAAAAGACACAAGGGGTAGAAGATTGGAAATTTCGCTACGCCTTGGAAGTGCGCCCGATCCGTGAGCTTATGTTCCGAGGCACCCTAAATGACGACTTGAGTTTTGACATCCGTTTCGGAATCCATATCGGCAATTGGGGGATCGGAACTGACAACACCTTCGACAAGAATCGAGACGCACAAGTCGGTGTCGGTTACTTCCAGTACACCAACACACCTTCAACGAAACCGCTGTTCCGCCGTCGTATGTTTCTTGACCTATCAATGCGTGCTCTCAAAGAAGTCCTACCGATAGTAAAATGGGATGATGATATTGCGGGTGTCCTCATCCGCATTGATGGCAACAATTATGGTATCGCGCAACTCCAAGAAATGTCAGATGCAATCCTGAATTTTAGAGAATCTGGACGTATTGTGCTTTGTTACCTCACCCACTGCTCCACCGGCGATTACATCGTCGCTGCGACATGCGATGGTATCCTTATTCATCCGTCTGCTGAAGTACGATTGATCGGTTTAAGGACAGAACGTTCTTTTTATAAAGGCGCGTTAGATATGATAGGGGTCAGAGCGGATCTTGAACATATCGGCAAGTACAAATCGGCATCCGAGTCACTCACAAGAAAAGAGATGTCCGAAGCCCAGCGCGAAATCCAGAATATTATTCTTGATGACCTCTATGAACAAGTCGTAGCTATCATCGCAGAAGGACGCGGTTGGAACCACGAAACTGTAAAAAAACGGATTGACGCGGGCCCTTACACCGCACGCCAAGCACTCGCTGGCGAGTTGGTAGACCGTCTCGTCTATGAAGACGAACTACACAATGTCGTAGCGGAACTCACGGATAATCACACTAATTTGGTTTCGGTTGGCGAATACGCAAATAGTAGACTGCATTCTCAAGATTGGCAGACCCCACAACCGAAACTTGCGGTCATTGAGGCAAAAGGTCTTATGTTGACTGGCGACAGTTTTATCGATCCGATTCTGGGGACACAAGTAATGGGAGCAGACACAATCACTCGGGCTATCAGAGAAGTAAGAGATGACAATGACATCAAAGCCGTCGTGTTGCGGGTTGATAGTGGGGGCGGACTTGTCTCTGCAGCGGATACAATATGGCGTGAATTGGTACGACTCACAGAGGTCAAACCGCTCATCGTATCCATGGGTGATGTCGCAGCATCAGGCGGCTATTATATAGCGGCTCCAGCAGACACCATTGTCGCTGAACCAGGAACGATTACCGGATCGATCGGTGTCATCAGCGGTAAGTATAGTTTCAAAGGACTCTACGAAAAACTCGGTATCCACAAAGAGATCCTCAAACGCGGTAAACACGCCGATTTTTATTCAGACTACGGTGACTATTCTTCCGAAGAACAGGCGATTGTACAGAAACAGATCCAAGAAATCTACGACGACTTCGTCAAGAAGGTGGCTGATGGGCGAACCAACTTAACGGTAGAAGATGTAGACAAGCTCGGACAGGGGCGTATCTGGTCGGGCAGACAAGCAAAGGAACACGGACTTGTGGATCAGTTGGGCGGTTTAAACCTCGCGATTGCGATCGCACGACAACGCGCCGAATTGGAAGAACGGTCGTTTGAGATCGTTCAATTCCCGAAAAAAACATGGCTTTCACAAGCATTCAGCGATCTTCAATTCCCATTTATGACACAACCTCGCGTCGGACTTGAAAATGATGATGTGAAGGATACAGCGGCGGAAAATGGTTCGCTGCTACATTCTATCACTCGATACGCCGATTTGAACACGACTACAAAACTCCTAAACATCATCAGAAAACAGAGGCTTTTTCTCTTGATGCCTTATCAAATAAGTGTAGGCAATTAAAAAGATACTATGTAGAGGTTAGGCAACCTAACCTCTACTCCTAAAACCGACATCCGAAGCAGTGGTAAAAATGTTGTTCAACAAAAACCATTCAACACTGCGCCGCAAAATGGTCCAAAATCAGATTGAAGCGCGTGGTATTCATACCCCTGAAGTCCTTGCCGCCATGCGAAAGGTGGAACGACATCTATTCGTGAAACCTCAGCATCTCAACTTCGCATACAAGGACGGACCGCTGCCGATCGATTACGACCAAACAATCTCACAACCGTATATCGTCGCACTCATGACGGATCTGTTGGAGTTAACTCCGACTTCAAAAGTCCTTGAAATCGGTACCGGATGCGGTTATCAAACAGCGATACTGGCGGAGTTAGCGAACGTCGTTTACTCCGTTGAAATCATACCTGCGCTCGCCAAACGCGCGAAAGCAAGATTGGAGGCACTTAACTATCAAAATGTTCATCTGAAAAAAGGGGACGGACGTTATGGTTGGCAAGAATACGCCCCTTATGACGCAGTAATTGCCGCAGCAGCACCTAAGACGGTGCCGACGCAGCTCGTTCAGCAACTTGCAGTGGGGGGCAGAATGGTGATACCGGTCGGCGACTCTGAACAAAATCTGCTCCTAATTCGGAAAGAACTTCAAAATGGAAAACGTCCAACGCCGTCTGTTGAGACGACCGAGGTCGCTCCAGTTAGCTTTGTCCCTATGACTGGTGCCGCCAATTAAATCTTCCATGAATCCCATCGGCTCACAAAAACAAAAAATGCCGATCCGGAAATAACAAAACCACTATGATTTATGCTAAAGGATACGATAAATTGAGACAGATATTCCATTTAATTCTATTCATCGTGATGCTTTCTCCGATTGCCACCTACGCTGCATTTAACGACATCGGTGTTGGCGCAAGACCTCTCGGTTTAGGCGGCGCGTTCGTTGCACTCGCCGATGATAGTAACGCCGCGAACTACAACGCCGCCGGAATAGGTTATATTGATAAAATCCAAGTTGGGGCGACAACGGCACAACGTTTCAGTGGACTCATCACCTATAATAGTATCAACGCCGTTATTCCGTTCGGAAAAATAGGTTCAATCGGGGCAAGTTTCGGTGTCCTTGCAGAAGATTCTGAAATCTATCAAGAACAGACGATACGGGTCTCCTACGGTAATTCCCTTTTCAAGCAATTAGCCGTCGGTGCGAACCTGAAAATTTTAGGGATATCTTTCGATGAGACGAATGAATTCATCGTCGAAAACCCTTACTTCGATCGAACATCTAACTCAGCAGTCTCCTTTGATTTCGGTGTGATTGCCAAGCCGATTCAGAGCCTGAACATCGGGGTTTCTGTGGAGAATGCGCTTCCTGCAAATATAAGCATAGCTGATGTTGATACAAGTTCGGTGCCTCTGAACATTCGCACAGGCTTAGCATACAGACTCGAATCCATCGCAGAGATGAGTGCACAAGGTGCAGCCGTCAGCAACTTGTTGAAAGGGAGTCTCGGAACTTTCGAGGTCGCGAACCGTAATGGTGAGATCTATATACGCACCGGAATAGAAATCTGGTTAAACAAGTCTATCGCTGTGCGCGGTGGCTACGGGTTAAAAAACGGTAGCGATTCCGCAACGACCCTGAACTTCGGAGGGAGCGCTAAGATGCCAATCAGCAGCATCGCTATTCAGCTCGACTATGGATTTCAACTCCTAAGTGGAGATTTTCAGAACAACACGACACAGCGGTTCTCAATAAATCTAATATTATAAAAAAGAGTTGCCCAATGAAAAAAACACTAATTATTCTCGTTCTTATTGTTAACCTATTCATTTCTATAAGTGGGTACGCAGCGGTGACTTCTGTTGGAGAAATAAACGTTGTTGACCAAACAGATGGTGTTGTCCCTGCCAGTACAACAGCACCGTTGATTGTGACGCTTCTCGTAGATAGGTCTCTCGCAGAACCCGGCGAAGAAATTAAAATTATCGAAATTGTGATGCCATCCGGATTCCTGACCCAATCGGACCGTTTCAAAGGTATCTCTCGAGATCAGAACCCACTTGCAGCCCGTGCTGTTGTCTCCGGCGGTAACATCCTACGTGTCGAACTCGCAGACGTTATCAATGATCTGCAAAATTCAAGATACGAAATTATCTTTGATTGCCAAACACCGAACACCATCACTTTATCCGCGGCGTTCAGGGTACGTCTGCGCAATCTTGAAGATACGCCTATCGGTGAATTCATCCGTCCTGGACAGGCAGATGGAAAACTCAACAACGACGATTTCACGTTACAGGTTATCGCGAACGTTCCCCCTGGTCCAGTTATCGGTTTCACAGCAGAAGCCGACACAACCGGTGAAAACGATGTGACGCTCCGTTGGCAGAATTCGGCGGATCCTGATGTGAACGGGTATCTCATCTATAGAGGCAAAGAAGATTCTATTAACGTTAAGGGACGCTCGTCAACTACATTTCGTGATGTGAATGTTCCACCAGGAGAACATACATACCAAATAACCGCATATAAAACGATTCTCTTGCAATCAGAACGGTCCCCGATACAGACGGTGAACGTATCAGAGGACACCGCTGCACCGGAGCCGCCAACAATGCTCAACATTACCACTTCAAACGACGGTGTGGAAATTTCGTGGAAACCGAGTGTCAGCCGAGACGTGACAAGGTATGAAGTCTCGTTCGGTTCATCAGGAACCGAACCCAAACCGCTTCCCGACGGCGTGCTACAACGAACCGCAGAAGACGAAGTTGCTGGATATAGATTTATTGATGAGCGCATATTGTCCGTAGGCAGTTTTACGTATGCTGTTATTGCAGTTGACGAAGCAGATAATATATCTATAGCGGCACAAGCAAAACTTCGTATCTTTGCCAAACCCTATCCGAATCCATTTACGCCGCTCTCGCCAGACACAGATTTCAATCAGGTTATATTCCCAGCGCGCGCAATCGAAGACGCTTCAGGCGAATTCACAGTACTTATTTACGACATTGATGGAATGCTCGTCAAAACCTTGGTGGCACTGCCAGGTGAAACGGAACTCACATGGGACGGACGGGATGAAACCGGCGAAATCGTGGAAAGCGGGGTCTATGTCTACCAGCTTCAAGTAGGCGAAAATTTCAAAACAGGCACGGTAATTGTCGCTAAATAGCAGGCAGGTATTGAAAGTTACGCCGCTAAAAGCAGGGAGCAATTATACGTTTCATGGCACTGTGGACGTTGTTAAAATACAGCACTGCTTTAGTCGCCTACAAAACCGGAGTTATTTAGTTCTCGGTTTTTTCGTCCAATTTTGGACCCCCAAGGCCGGTAGGTGCGGTTTGCAACCGCACCGGGACTGAAAAAGAAAATTCAAACATTTAGAGAATCGAGCAATTTATCTAAAACCAAATAACCCTGGTGTTGACTGAAAAAATTGTTGACTTAATTCTCAAATCAAGGTTATATTATACTTTTATAATTCACACATTACAAGATTTTGGTTTGTTCAGCGCAAATTTTTTACAAGAGTTAACTTTTAGTAATCTGTGAAACAAATCAAACAGGCACTGTTGTTAAACGAAAAAGAGTAAAAAGGAGACACAATTACAATGAAGAGGTTTGAACCACGCACCATCCGCATAATAACACTACTTGCAACCGTCGGTATCTTGGCAGCCGCTTTATCTGCCACCGCAAATTGGGATATTCTCCAGAAGCAGGACCCCGAAATTCGTGACTATATGTCTATCGCTTTCACGAGTACGAACAACGGGTGGGCAGTCGGCGTTGCACCGTTAGAACTCGACTACCCCGGTTTCATCGGACATACGACAGACGGTGGAGCAACATGGAATAAAGCCGAAATTGATATCGATGCTCAGCTCGCCACTGTCTATTTTTTGGATGAAAATCACGGTTGGGCAATTGGCGAAAAGGGGAAGATTGTCGCCACAACTAACGGTAAAGATTGGGAAATACAAACCAGCAAAGTTGACAACCCACTTAAAGGAATCTACTTCGTAAATAAAGAGGTCGGTTTTGCTGTCGGCGCAAACGATACTATTCTCTCAACAAAAACAGGTGGACGTACTTGGAAGGTGGTCCAAGGTGGTGTCATCGGTGCTATCGGTGATGACGAAGCAACCATGTACAATGCTATTCAGTTTCTTGACGAATCCACAGGCTGGGTTGCTGGTGTACACGTTGTCCCGCAGGTAAGCCAAAACAGCGTGATTCAGAAAACCGTAGACGGCGGACAAACTTGGGTTAACCAAGAGACAGGCACAGAAGATGTGCTTGAAGATATCTTTTTCTTAGATGATAAGCAAGGCTGGGCAGTCGGCGAGAATGGTCTGATTCTTCACACGAGCAACGGCGGAGAAAAGTGGACGACACAAACAAGTGGCACTGAAGAAACACTCAGAAGTATCCGATTCACTGATCAATATATGGGTTGGGCAGTCGGCGGCGACCTCGGTGTCGGTGTGATCGTACACACCAATGACGGTGGAAAAAAATGGGAAGTCCAAGATCCAGGTGATCCAATGGTTCAAGGGTTCCAGATGAATAGTGTCTTTGTTTTAGGCAAACAGGTCTGGTTAGCAGGCGGAAACGGCGTAATCTTGCAAGGAAAATAAATTGCTTTTGGGCTGATAAAAGTCTACTGGCGAAAAACGGACGGAGGAATAATTTTGGAAACACCCACATTCGCAACGCGGATGAACCGACTCGGAACGGAATCCGCATTTGAGGTACTTGCCAAAGCCAAGCAACTTGAGGCGCAAGGCAAAGACATCATCCATTTAGAAATAGGGCAGCCGGATTTCCCAACGCCGAGCAATATTATTGAGGCGGCGTACAAAGCGATGAAAGACGGGCATACTGGTTATTGCCCATCTGCCGGCGTGCCAGCGTTCCGAGAGGTCGTTGCACAGCATATAACGGAAACACGCGGTATCACAATACACCCAGATGAAGTTACGGTGACCCCGGGTGCCAAGCCGATTATCTTCTTCACCATCCTCGCTTTAATCGACGACGCTGATGAAGTGATTTACCCTGAACCCGGTTTCCCGGTCTATGAATCTGTTATCGACTTTATAGGTGGAAAAGCGGTGCCGCTACCGTTGCGTGAGGAAGTAGGTTTCCGATTCCGACTCGAAGACCTTGTAGACGCAATCTCTGACCGAACGAAACTCCTGATTCTCAACTCGCCTCAGAACCCAACTGGAGGCACACTTACCGCAGAAGATCTCGAAGCAATCGCCGAACTCGCGCAGAAACACAACTTTTATGTCCTGACAGACGAAGTGTATTCCCGCATCCTCTATGAAGGTGAACATCACAGCGTTCTTAGCCTCCCGGGTATGAAGGAACGGACAATTTTGATCGAAGGGCATTCTAAGACCTACGCAATGACCGGATGGCGGTTGGGTTACGGTATCGCACCCCAAGCAATTGCCGATAAAATTACACAGTTGACTATCAACTCGAACTCCTGCACTGCAACCTTTACACAACTTGCTGGAATAGAAGCACTGACAGGACCGCAAACCTTTGTTAAAGAAATGGTTGCTGAATTTCAGGTCCGACGCGACGCGATTGTGGACGGCCTTAATAGGATTGACAGAATCAGCTGTATCAAACCGCTCGGTTCATTTTATGTGTTTCCGAATGTCACGCAATTACCGCTTTCATGTGAGGCAATCGCTGACTATATCATGGAAGAGGCAGATGTTGCACTTTTACCGGGAACCGCCTTCGGTCAGTATGGCGACGGATACCTCAGGCTTTCGTACGCCAACTCCTTAGAAAATATACAAGAGGCATTAGGTAGGATCGAAACGGCTATCTCAAAATTGTAGCTTTAAAAGTCTTCAGGACGATTTTTCTCCGAAAAATCTTTCTGTACTCAGTTAAGACCTTGTGGTGGTTTCCCCTGCTCAGGGGGATAAGGGGGGACCTTTCCTGCTACTGCTATAAGAGACCTCTTTAACTGATAAATGAAAGCGCAGCGTAATGAAAACTGAAAACTGAAAACTAATTCAATAGGAACTTTTTATATGCCTCGTTTTTCTAACCCAAAAGCGACTGCACGTGTCCCAGCCAGTACAACAAACCTCGGCCCCGGGTTTGACGTGTTAGGACTTGCGCTGCAACTCTACAGCAAAGTCACGTTAGAAACCACCGAAACGGAGACGCAGGTCATCGTTAAGGGGGTCGATGCAGATAAAATACCGAGTACACCAGAGCATATAGCATTCCAAGCGGTGGAACTCGTTTTTGACCGAAGCGGCAGCAAGCGTCCGAAAGGTTTCAAATTGGAAATAGAGAATGGGATCCCCGCGATCCGTGGCTTGGGAGGCAGTGGAACGGCTATTCTCGGTGGTTTGCTAACCGCAAACGCGCTCTGCGGCACGCCATTTTCCAACGCGGAACTCCTCAACTTTGCTACAGAATTAGAGGGACACCCAGATAATGTTGCGGCTTCATTATATGGCGGTCTTGTCGTCTCAGCGCAAGAAAACATGGAAGTGCATACGGTTCGATTGCCGTGCCCACCTATACTTTCTATTGCACTCGCAATTCCAGATTTCCCGCTATCCACAGAACAGGCACGAGACGTACTGCCGACATCGGTAGGTTTCGCCGATGCGGTATACAACACCAGTCGGAGTACACTCTTAATCGCCAGTATCGTCACCGGTCAATTTGAGATGTTGGGCGTTGCGATGAAAGATAGATTGCACCAACCGTACCGGACTTCACTGATTCCAGGGTTCAATGATGTCGCAGAAGCTGCTACCGCCGCTGGCGCCCTTAGTGTCGCTTTAAGTGGCGCGGGGCCTACCATTGCAGCCTACTGTCTGGAACATACAGAACAGGTAGCCGAACAGATGCAATCTGCCTTCAAGAAGCATCAGATCGCCTCTGATATCAAAATCCTGAAGACAGATGCTGATGGTGCAAGCGTTCACATTGAGAACGCCTGAAACCGTATTTTAGTTATCGGGTAATAGTACTCAGTCAAAGAGGTATATTGTGGTAGTAAAAAAATAACCGCCACAAGGGAGTGACTGATAACTGAAAGGGCGCAGCCCGTACTGAGTACTGATAACCAGGACTCTGAAAGATAGGAAAATGGCGAATTTTCATACAGAAAACATTGCGTCAATATTGAACAAATTTGATTCTAATATGGAGCAGGGCCTGAGTGCGGAAGCCTATGCGAATGCGAGAACGCGCTATGGTGTTAACAAGTTCGGTCCAAGGGAAAAGGTTTTTCCGATTCAAGCGTTTCTGGGATCTTTGCTGACCTGGCGCATTATTATTCTATTACTCGCGACGGTCATCTTGAGTGTTTCATTGATCAGGGGGTCCGGTAGCGTTACCCTTCACGCGACAGGGGTCGTTGGAGCAGCTCTGATTATTCACATTGCCTCAACGTATATGACAGTATACCGGATCCACAGTCGAGATGCCGATATTAACAGGTTCATGGTGCATAGCATTGGAGTTATTCGACAAGGGAAATTGGAACAATGTGCGCCAGAAGACATTGTACCGGGTGATCTCCTCTCACTGAACGCTGGGGACTACGTCCCCGCTGACGCGAGAATCATCGAATCCGAAGGGTTGATGGCTGATGAATCTGCGATCTTCGGGACTGAAGTTCCGGTAGACAAAACAAGTGCGGATCTTTCAGAAGCTGCTTTACCGCCAGAAAAGCAGAACAATATGGCATTCGGCGGCACATACATCGTAGCCGGACACGGATCCGCAATCGTTGTAAAGACCGGAACACAACTGGAAATATGGAAGCAGCGTCAAGACGTACACCCGATGTCTGCTGCAACTACCCTCGCTGAAAACGAAACAAAGGACTTACATACGGTAATAAAGATAGCAGGCATTGTCGTCGGAGCTATCGTTGTAGCAATCGGTTGGTGGTTTGAATACCAGAAACAAACAACTGATTGGCAGTCCCTAATTCATTTGGGGCTGCTATTCGCCATCGCCTTCGCACCTTATGATGTTGTTGGACTGCTCCGATTGTCATTCTCTAAGCACGCCCAAAAGTTGATGGAAAAAGGGCTCGCGCTGCGTAACTCACATAGTCTTGAGAAGTTGAGTCGCATCACCACCTTTTGTGCAAATGAAAACGGGCTCGCGACAACACGTTCCCTCACAATCTCTAACATTTTTGTTGATGAGCAACTCGTTGATGGTAATACATGGGAAACGTGGTTGGATTCTTTAAAAGATCTCTCACCTACGGAACGGCAAAAAGCGATTTCAGCAATACCGTCTAATGCGAAGATTCCACAAGGTGCACCGCACTTGATATTCACTGCTGGACTCGGCACCTCTGGCGGTCAAGGTATAGATAACGCAACCGCTGCCAAGAATACAACCGCATCCGAATCCGATACTAACGAGTCAACCCCGTCCGCAAAAACCACAATTCAAAAAAACATGGAACGACTCGGCTACCAACTTGATAGTATCAAGACTAAACTTCCATTAGTGGATGCCTATCCATACACACTACACTATGGATACCAGATGCAAGTGTTCGAGTCAGCACCGGAAGACTACCTCAATATTATTTTTGGAGATGCACAGACAGTCCTTAATACCTGCGGTTATGTCCTCGTCAACGGCGAAGTTACGTCTTTGCTTGATGACAAGTACGAAATGTATGATAAAGTCATAGACTATCTGCTTAACACGAAAGCCCAAGTCTACGGTGTCGCTTTCCACTCCTCTGATGTCATTCTGAAACCCCAAGAGATGGAAGACAATCCTATCTTTTTAGGATTCATAAGTTTCTCTGTGAGCAATGATGAAGAGACAAAAATAGTTTTGAAATCCAGTCTTGATACCGGTCTTAAGATTATCCTCATTTCTGAAAACGGTGAGCAAGAGACAGTTGATTTAGCAAAAGATCTCGGTCTCATCCATAACCGGAAAGCAGTCGCATCAAGTGCAGAACTTGAGGCAGTCCCGCGTGAACAAATTGACACAGAAACAGCAAGTTGGTTGGCGTATTCGCAACCAACTTGGGACCAACGTCGAAACATCGTTCTGAGTCTGAAACGCCAAGGTCATGCTGTCGGGTTCTTGGGTCAAAATAGGACGGATCTACGGGCGATGAATGTTGCTGATATAACCCTTGCTAATAAGGGGCATGCCTCACACATTGTACAAGCTGCTGCCGACGGATTAATTAACAACAAAGGTTTCCAAGCCGTAAAGGATGCGCTGCTTCATGCCCGAGAGGCGTACCGTAACACATCAGGCTTTTTACGTTGGAATCTTTCCTGTACACTCTCACTCCTTTTCACACTTACGCTCGGGACGGTACTACACTATTTTTATGAAATGCCGATGCCATTAACACTCACACAAATTATCTGGGTGCAATTGCTTTCAACCGTATTACCCGCATTAGGCATAGGCACGGAAAGAATATTCGCTGAAGAAAGATACCATCGTCCTTCCACCTCTACAAGGCCGCGCTTCCTTTCAAAAACAACAGGGGTCGATATTATTTGCCGTTCTGTCACAATCAGCCTCATGACGATTATTCCGTTCTTTTTTATGTTATGGCGTTCTACTGCGTTGTCGGACACAATTGGCATCTCAACATTAATGAGGGATGTGTTCTCTGACGGAATTGATGGGAATTCAAATTCAGCGGATATAGCGGTGGCGCGAACAGCAGCCTGTACCACACTGATTTTTACACAGTTAGCAACCTGCTGGCAAGCGCTGCGCTACTCCTGGGAACCACTATTTCAAAGGATTGTGGCAAACCCATGGCTCCTGTTCATCTCTGGCGTGATTATCGTCCTTCATTTGGTAACCCTCTATGTTGAACCTATCGGGCAATTTTTGGGAATGGTGCCTCTGAAATGGGAATGGCAATGGACACTCCTATTTAGTCTGACGTTGCTCCTATTGCCGTTAAATCTGGCAATAAATTCACATCCCGATGAAGATTGAGGTTCAGTAAGGATCAGACCCAGAAACCGTAGGTCGGAATCCCAGCGATAATGCCAAAGATTGTCCAGAGACTACCGATAGTAAACTCTCCTAAGATCAAGCCTAAAAAGAAGGGGGCTACCTTCCGGTGTCGAACGACACCACCGTATTGAAGGATCAACCATTTGATAAGCCAACTCATAAAAAGGCAGCTCCACGTAACATTCATCCCCCAACTTGTAGAGATAGCAAATCCAGCGGGATGAAAGGGCCACCAGACAAATCGCATCCGAAAGAACATCAGAACTGTTGTCAGCAGGAAACCGATGCCCATAAACCCACTCTCAGCGATGCGTGTCTCTTCTGGTGCTTGTAACCATCCGGCGAGCCGGCGATACGGCTCTATTCCGAAAGCACTCAAAGAAGGCGAATAAGCGCGTACCTCCATTCCAAGACGGTAACCGCGATCAATTAACGCCCAAAATCCTGCCAGAGACCCCAAAACAGTCGCAAGCACTAAGGCAAAGACGATACGGTGCATCGTCATGTTCGTCCGTTCCACGATCTTAAAGCCCTCCAACTGATGCGGCATTGGATGGCTTCGATACGCACGATTGATGAACCAAAACATTGAGAACATAATCAAGTTATCTCTACCTAATCGGCGTGTCCCGACTGTCCGAGTTAAAATTTCATCAGGACCGGAATAGTGCAAGTCGTGTACAGGGGTACCGAGCTCGGCACGCATCCGCGTCACGGCGATCGAAATCATATAATAGATAACGAAAAAGGTAAACATCACCCAAAGCTCCGCCCCCCCGTAGTAGCAGAAAAGGACAAGGAATATCATCGCAGCAATAAGGCCAATTGTCGCAGCGCGATAGGACATCGGTTCCGACGTTTTGTCGATAGCGTCATCTTTTCCGATCGTAATCCCCGCAACGCTTCTCCCAACATGTAATAGATGCCTACGGCTTGCCCAAATCGCTAAAACACAGAGCGCAAGGTACCCCCCTGACGCTTGCTCATTCATATACGGAAAGCGAGGCAGAACACGTAATCCGAGTGCGGCACCGAGCACACGCATCAACCGCCAATACCAGAAGAAAAACCAGCAGGAAAATGACAGGTCAAGTGGAATAAAGAACCCAAGTCCGATGGCAAACGGATAGAGCGAAAACGGTATGCTCCCCATCGCGTTCCATGGGCTCTCCGTAAAAATCTGAAAACTCCGCACACGGGTTCGGAATTCTGGTAAGATCGGATACAAAAAATTGAGTCCGTTCCAGAGGGCAAGTGCTCCCGCAATGCCAAAACCGAGCCACATTAACTTGTTTTGAAAAAGATGATTCCGCGGGGTCTCCGTCAACTGGAGTGGGAGTTGAATGATTGGATAACTTAATTTTTCGTGCTCAATCCACTGTTTTCGGACGATTATATTGATGCAAAGCATGCCGAAAACCAACACAGTAATAAAGGCAGTCCACCAAAGAACGGGTATTGCCCATCGGAGCAGTGTGTCGGCGGTATAAAGCGGTAACTCACCCTCATAATAGCCGTTTAAGAGTAATGTATCGCTAACGGTAAGCCATTCAGGGAGAAATGGTACAAATAGCTGCTGCCACTCGTTTTCCGGAGTCGCAAAGCGAAAGGCGTGGCCTAACATCGGCACCAAAATTTCAAGCATATCGTGTCCGGTAATACCAGAGGCGATGGAAAGCATCAGATACACAATCACCAACTCGCTCTGCGCCAACGCCAAGTTTGGTATGAAGCGGCGCAATAACTGGTTCACACCGATAACCACAAACAGGCTGAAAATTACATTGAAGAAGAGGGAGATCGTCACAGGGTGCCCCGAATACCGAATCACCTCCATCTCAATGACCCAATAGCAGTTAATCGGTATCAGGATAACGGCAAGAAGAATAGATTTCAGTGTAACACCGTGGGCGGGAACTTGTGATGATGCTAATGTTGGGGAAGTTCCAACTTCCATATAAAGGGCAACTCCAGTAAACAAGAAACGATTTCTATGAGTTCCGAGATGAACCGAGAGACAAATAGTGATTTTTCAGAGGAATACTTTGCAATACACCGGTAGATATATTTCAACAAATTTATCACAATCACTGTCCTGTGTCAATCCTTAAAACTTTTAAAGCCATAATTTGACGATAGATTCAAAAATGCTACGCAACCGAAGCGACATTAGAAAATAGACTTTGTTTTAACAACTCTCCCGTGCTATAATAGAATTTGTAATATGGATTTGTAAGCTGCACTGTAATTGCCATTTACGAGCGCAGATCAGGAGGCACACATAATGAAGCCGCTCCGCGCGATGAAAAATCGAATTGAAAAATTTTTTTATAATGCCTATCAACGACGATTGGAGTCCGAAGCGAACACGTGGAACATACCACGTCATATCGGGGTTATCCTTGATGGCAATCGCCGTTACGCGAAAGCCAGCGGACTCGACGATATCATTAAAGGACACTATGAAGGCGCAGACAAATTAGAAGAGGTGCTTCATTGGTGCGACGAACTCGGGGTCGAGATCTTCTCAATATGGATTTTCTCGATTGATAACTTCAAACGTGCAGCACATGAAGTTGAAGGTATTCTTGGGCTTATTGAACGCAAGATGCGTGAACTCACCACGATTGAAGGACTCCACACAAATAAGATTAAAGTCCGAGCAATGGGACAGATAGAACTGTTACCACCGAGCCTTCAAGAAGCGATTCGAGCGGCAGAAGAAGCGACGCGAAACTACGAAAAATTCATCCTCAATGTCGCTGTGGCTTACGGTGGACGCGAAGAAATTATCGAGGCTTTTCGCGGACACCTCAAAGCGGAGAGTGAAACCGGAAAATCGATTCGGCAAATTGCAGACGAACTCACTGTAGATAAGATTAATCCATATCTATACACTTCAAATCTGCCGGATCCGGAGTTAATCATTCGCACGAGCGGCGAGGTTAGGCTCTCAGGGTTCCTCCTCTGGCAGAGCGTCTACTCAGAATTCTATTTCTGTGATACGTATTGGCCATCGTTCCGTAAAATCGACTTTCTCCGCGCATTACGCGCCTACAGTGAACGTAAACGCCGATTTGGAAAATAGAGACAAGAAAATAAAAACACCTATCTATTATCACCTCTAAACATACCTGTAAGAAGGAGGGGACGCATGCGATTTGGGATCTGTACCGGTTTGGAAAACGTTAATCGGCTGGCAGAAGTCGGATATGATTACATTGAACCGGGGGTACGCTCGGCGTTGATACCCGAGTCGGACGAAACCGAATTTCAGAAAATTCGAGAGCAAGTGGCGAAATCACCGCTAAAGCCTGAGGCATACGCTGGGTTTATTCCTGGCGACCTACGCGTGGTGGGTAAAACCGTTGACCTCCCGCGCTTATCACGCTATGTGCAAACTGCTTGTCGTAGAGCCAACGAAATTGGTGGAGAAGTTATTGTTTATGGGAGCAGTGGTTCCCGAAACATAGAGGAAGGTTACTCAGAGGAACGCGCCTTGGCACAAATCGCCGAGTTTTTGGATATGGCGGCGGATCACGCAGAAGCACACAGCATAACTATCGTGATTGAACCGATCTGCTGGCGAGAAGGAAACATCCTCCGCACGGTCGCTGATGGGGTCGCGATGGCGAAACAGGTGAATCGTCGAGGCATCAAAGCAGTGGCAGACCTCTACCATGTCTGGCAAGAAGAAGAACCGATGCAAAATATCGTTGACGCTGCCGAATGGCTCGCGCATGTCCATATCGCTGAACCCGTCAAACGTTCTTACCCAGGAAACGACGATTTTGATTTTACAGATTTTTTTACTGCACTCCGAAAAGCAGGATACAACGGACGCGTCTCATGTGAATGTAAATTCGACAACTTTGATGAAAACATTGAAACCGCTCTAAAAACGATGACGGCTTATATCTGATAAACCCTTGGGGGTGGCACTTATCCTTACACATGAACAAGGCAGAGTTATTCGCGCACGAACAGGATTTTATGATGTTCAGCACGGTGATATTGTCTTGCGATGCACACTACGTGGCACACTCAAACGGAGACGACGTTCAGAAACAGGACGCAGAATATACGCCGATCCGGTTGCTGTGGGCGACCAAGTTATCTTCACGCAATTGGACCCCGAAGAAGGCGTGGTAGAGGAGATTTTGCCCCGCAAGACGAAGTTTTCACGACAATACGCAGGCAGACAGGACGACATTGAACAGGTCATTGTTGCCAACGCAGACCAAATCGTAGTCGTTGGCTCTACACGCATGCCCCCCCTCAACTTTCGGACACTCGACAGGTTCCTCATCTTAGCGGAGGCAGGAGAAATGGAAGCAACGATATGTCTGAATAAGATGGACTTAGCCAATATTGCCGAACGCGAAGAATTCGCCACAACATTTACCAATTATGAGAAATTGGGATATCAGGTCCTCTATACCAGTATCCATAGACCTGAAAGTCTTGACGCGCTTCGACGCGTCTTGAAAGATCAATTCAGCGTCATTGTCGGAGCATCGGGGGTCGGAAAATCGAGCCTGCTGAACGCGATCCAACCGGATTTAGGTTTGCGAATAGGCGAGGTCGGTCTCAAAACCCAAAAAGGACGGCATACGACGACGCTCGTTGAACTCTTTCCACTGGAAATTGGTGGCGAGGTCGCAGACACGCCCGGCATCCGAGAGATCGGTTTATGGGGGGTTGACACAGAATACCTCGAATACTATTTCCCCGAAATGGAACCTTATCTCGGCGGTTGTAAATTCAACGATTGCGCGCACGTTGCCGAACCCGATTGTGCAATTCAAGATGCTGTTGCAGCCGGTGAGATACACACAGAACGGTATCGGAGCTACGTGGTATTGCGAACAGAAGGAACAGAGGCGTAAAATTGTTGTTAAAGCGCGCAGCTTGGAACGAAGTGGAATGGTTTTTGCTTAAGAAACGCCCCAGCAAAAACGGTGTTTCTTCATATCTACGGAAAAGAACATCAAAGTTCCGAACTCACTTGACCGAACCGTAAGGAAAATTAGAAAACGGAAAGTGTTCGCGTGCGTACGCTAACCGTTCGGGTACCCCGATATCGATCCAACTCACATCCGTTTGCTGCAGAGCATAGAGGTTAGAGACCGCCGGGAAAACGTCTCGTTCCATAGAAAAGGTTTCCTGTCCCTTCGGAAACGCCTCTGCGATACCTTGAGCGAAAAGATACACCCCACCATTGACATATCCAGCACGGTAGATAGACTGTTTCTCATGAAATTCCTGAATCTTTCCCCTAGCATCTGACACGATCTCACCATAAGGACGAATGTCCGGGACATGCACACTCAGAAGCACACCTGTCATACCTTGCTGGAAACGGTCTAACATCTCTCGGAGCGAAAAGCCTGCAAGCAGAATATCGCCATTCAAGACGAAAAAGGGAGAGGTCCGAATCTGCCGCATGGCATTCTGAATTGCGCCGCCCGTGCCGAGCCGCTTCTCCTCTTTCGCATAACGGATACGTACGCCAGCGTAACTCACACCTACTCTTTCGGACAGCACATCGTGTAGGTGCCCCGATGCGAGGACGACCTGGGTGACACCTGCCTCCGTCAAGAGTTCGAGCTGCCACTCCAGCACCGTTTTTCCAGCGATCTCCAGCAGAACCTTCGGAACCGTTTTCGCTGTCTCACCGAGCCGAGTCGCAAGACCGCCGCACAAAATAATGGCTTCCATCGTTATTTCTACAGACCTCTCACCCTGTCGGGGTTTATTTTAGTGTCAGTTAACTGACAACTGTTAACTGATAACCGACAACTAACTTACACCGATCTATGTCCCGCAAAACCGCGTGGATTTTCAAATGCATCTACCCACAAATCACACCATTCTTGGTGTTCGGACAAAACAGTATCAGGGTTCTTTCGGCTTCGGACGATGAAATCGGGATGTGCCGTTCTTCCTGTGTGATGTCCCGTGGTTTGATAACGTAAATCCAGCGACCAGCGGCACCGGTCAGACTTATTCGGCTGCGAACGATGTGGCGTAAACCGACTCAATAGGATCAGGTCCCCACGGTAGCATTCGAGCATGAGCGGTTCAACATCCGGCATCAGTTCCGGTTTAATCATTGTGCCGCCCTCTTTCTGATGGATCAGATACCCTATATCTTCAGTAATACCGGGCAACGCTTCAAGGCATCCCATCTCTACTGTGCTGTCACCTAACGGTAGCCAACAGGTAACGATCTCAGAGCCTTCCGCTTCCTCCATCATGACACCAGCATCTTGATGCCACGGCACACCACCCGCCCAACTCGCGTTTCCATCGACAACGGGCGGTTTTGCACGCACATGCTGAATCGGGTTGCAAGTGATCTCGGGTCCAACAATGCCTTCAATAACATCTAAAAGGTTCTCGTTCTGCATGAATTCAAAGATGGCTTTACCGCGGTAATGCATAATATCCAACCCGCCTGCCATCTCGCCAGACTGGGCGAGCAACAGTCCGAAACGTCTGTCGAAAGGCTCATCTTCATGCAGGTTTTCGATTTTACCTTCCTGCTTTAAAGCGAGAGCGCGTTCCGAAATCCAATCCGAAATCTCGTCAATCACCGGTTGGAGGTCTTCATCTGTCAGCGCGTTTTTGACGATCAGCACGCCTTGTGTTCGATAAGTGTCGCGCTGTTCTTGTGTGAGTTTCATAAAGAAAATCCCCTTTATTTTACATTTCCTTGCGGTTCGGTGAGGCTGGTTTAGATTTTGCTTAGGTTCCTCAAAGGCGTAAGAGATTGTTGACTTTGCTGCATTATCTGTTAGATCAGACTCGTTACGGCGCAAGCTAACAGCATACGCTACGAAAACCGTGTGAATGATACCTCCATCAAACAATTAGCACAAACCGTTAAAGAAGAACAAAAACGCAGCTTGGAACGAAGTGGAAAGCGGAAGAACGGAAACGCAGCCGGAACGACAAACGCTGCTAACCGAACCGCAAGGAAAATTTAAAATATAAAAAGTTTTATACGTATGATACCATAATAGGCAAAATTTAACAAGGAGCATTACAACATGAAAGGCAGACGGATTGTGATGCCAGCGAAACGTTCGGCAACGCTGGAAGATTTTGAACTTGACGAAACACTCGCACCGAACCAAATCTTACTGAAGACACACTATAGTCTGATTAGTCCCGGTACCGAAGGCGCGGGATACACAGGACTTCAGAGTGGCACACGGTTTCCACACGGTTCGGGTTATACAGCAGTCGGTGAAGTGCTCAACATCGGTGAAGATGTGACGAAATGCGCCATAGGAGACCTCGCCTTCTGTTATACGCCACATGCCTCTATCGCTAAAACCGAGACAGTGCTTTTAGCACTCAAACAGCCTTTAGATATAGACGAAAAACTGGTACCGTTCGTCCGAATGGCAACGGTTGCGATGACCTCACTACGCGTGTCATCTGCTGAATTCGGGGATACCGTGGCGATCATCGGTTTGGGATTGGTCGGCAACTCTGCATCGCAGCTCTTCAACTTGGCAGGCATGAAAGTCATCAGTATTGAACGGGTGCCGCGTCGGCTTGAAATCGCTCGACAGTGTGGTATTCAGCATCTCATTAATCCTGACAAAGAAGATGCAGTGGAACGCGTTACAGCGTTGACAAACGGCGAAAAAGCGGCAGTCACGGTGGAAGCGATCGGGAATCCACGGCTCGTCGAAACAGCGTACCAATTGACCGGCAGAAAAGGTGAAGTTATCCTACTCGGTTCACCGCGTGGCGAATATGTCACGGATGCAACGGCGATCCTGAACTACAGCCACAGTGTTGGATTGGGTGCGATTACCCTTAAAAGTGCGCATGAGTGGGTCTATCCGACGTTGCACTCAGGTGAATCGAAGCACTCACTTGAACGCAACTCGCGCTTGGTGTATTCTCTTATCTGTGAAGGCAAGTTCAAGGTAGAAGAATTGCTGACACACGTCATTGATCCAGAAGATGCCCAATCCGCCTATGACGGATTGACCGATCGGAAGGATGAATACTTGGGCGTAATTATGGATTGGACGTAGCACTTACGTCTTGAAAATCTGTTGCTTAAAGAAATCTGTTTATGTTACAATAGATACGCATCAATCAATTCAAATGGAGTAAGATAAACAAAAACAGATATGACTTTCCAAGAAATAATTTTAGCGTTAGAGAAATTCTGGGCAGACCACGGCTGCATCATCCAACAACCGTGTGATGTAGAGGTCGGCGCAGGTACCTTCAATCCTGCAACCTTCCTCCGATGCCTCGGACCAGAACCGTGGCGAGTGGCTTATGTTGAACCTGTACGCCGTCCAACCGATGGCAGATACGCAGAAAACCCATTCCGTCTCGGTGCATATTACCAATATCAAGTGATCTTGAAGCCAGCGCCTGAAAACGTTCTCCCACTCTACCTTGAGAGCCTCTACCACCTCGGCATCCCACCCCGTCAGAATGACATCCGATTCGTTGAAGACGACTGGGAATCACCGACGCTCGGTGCATCCGGACTCGGTTGGGAAGTCTGGTGGAACGGCGCAGAAGTTACCCAATTCACCTACTTCCAGCAGATGGGCAGTATTGATCTCGACCCAATCTGTGCTGAGATTACCTACGGACTCGAACGGATCGCACTCTATTTACAAGATGTCGATAGTTTTTTTGACATCCGTTGGAACGAACACCTCAACTACGGCGATGTCCACCATCAGAGCGAAGTGGAATACTCAACCTACAACTTCCAGCACGCAGACGTAGAGATGCTCTTCGATCAGTTCAGCACCTACGAAAAAGAGACCCACGCTTGTTTAGATGCCGGGTTAGTACTACCGGCGACCGATCACGTTCTCAAATGCTCACATACCTTCAATATGCTTGATGCCCGCGGTGTTATCAGCGTCACGGAGCGCGTCAGTTACATTGAACGTGTACGACGACTTGCACAGCGGATCGCACGGGCGTACGTCGAACAACGCGAAGAGATGGGGCACCCGCTCATGGGACGTTTCAGCACAGCAATCGACGCAGAAGTCGCGATACCCGCGAAAGACGAAACACCAGCACAACCGCAGCAAGAGACAGCGGATCTCCTGTTTGAAATCGGTACAGAAGAGATACCCGCCGGTTATGTCCCGCCTGCACTTACGCAACTCCGCGAAATCGCAACCGAATCCTTGACAGATCACAGAATCCCGTTCGGTGAAATTGAGACCTTCGGTACACCGCGCCGTATTACACTCAGCATCAAAGACCTGAAGACCCTCCAAGAGAGCGAAGAGACAGAAGTCGTGGGACCGCCGAAAAGTGTCGCCTACGATGAGAACGGCGAACCGACACAGGCAGCGATCGGCTTCGCAAAGACACAAGGTGTCGAACTCACAGCACTCCGTATCGTCGAAACCGAACGCGGCGAATACGTCGCAGCCTCGAAACTCGAAACCGGCGAACCGACACGAGAAGTATTACAAACACTTCTACCGGAATGGATCGAGGCACTCCGTTTCCCAAAGACCATGCGTTGGGAAACCAAATCCGGTGCACCGCAAGCATTCGCTCGTTTCGCGCGTCCCATTCGTTGGCTTGTCGCGCTTTTAGGTGATGAGGTTGTTGGCTGTACCTACGGAGACGCACGCGCCGGACGGGTAACCTACGGACATCGCTCCCTGCATACTGACCCGATAACACTAACATCGGCGAATTTAAACGCCTACACCGAGGCGTTACGCGCCGTCGGTATAATTGTCTGTCCTAACGAACGACGAGAGGCAATCGGAAAGCAGGTGCGATCCATTTTAAAGGCGGAAAGCTGCCTAACGAAAATCGACGAAGAACTGCTTGATACGGTCAACTATCTCGTAGAGAATCCGCAACCCATCATTGGCAATTTCAGTGAATCACACTTGGAGATACCACCTGAAGTACTCATCACGGCGATGAAGAAGCATCAACGCTATTTCCCGATGTGGAAAAATGACTCGGAACTGGTACCGAAATTCATCACAATCTCCAACGGAACCGATGGAAATTTTGACGGTGTTCAGCACGGAAACGAACGCGTCCTCCATGCCAGGCTCAACGATGCCGAATTCTTCTACAAAGAAGACCAGAAAACCAGCCTCGCGGATAAAGTTGAACGTTTAGGGGCTGTCGTCTTTCACGCGAAACTCGGTTCGCTTTTGGATAAAGCGGAGCGGCTCAAGACGTTAGCAAATCTCATTGGGACAGAACTGCAAGTATCGGAAACGACTGTTGAACACGTGGAACGTGCAGCGTGGCTCTGTAAAGCAGATCTAACGACGCAGATGGTCATTGAATTCCCAACCTTGCAGGGTATCACGGGTAGATATTATGCACTCAATTCTGGGGAACCGGAACCGGTTGCTTCCGCTATTGCTGAGCACTACCAACCGCTCGGTGCAGATACGCCGCTTCCCGAAACCGAGATCGGTGCAATCCTCGCTATTGCTGATAAACTCGACACGATCATCGGATACTTCGGTATAGAGGAACGGCCGACGGGTTCGCAAGACCCATACTCTTTACGGCGCCACGCACTCGGCACAATCCGTATCCTCCAAGACCGGCAGCTGCCACTCTCTCTGGATGCAGTCGTCGAAAAAGCGATCTCGCTCTACACTGTGCCGTTAGTTGATGACACAAAAACCAGCGTTCTCAACTTCATCAAAGACCGGCTACGCGTTATCTTACAGGCGCAGCAATATACGCCGGATCTTACCGATGCAGTTTTAGCAGTTGGTGATGTCAATATCATTGATATTCTCGAACGCGCCAATGCACTTGCCGAATTTCGCTTGACACCAAACTTTGAGGAAGTGTATAATGCTCTCAATCGGGTATTGAGAATTTTGCCACCGGACGCACCAGAGACAGTAGACATCGCGCTGCTGCAAGACGACGCTGAACAGCAGTTGCACGAACGAATCATTGAAGTAGTGCCGGACCTGAAACAGAGCATACAAAAACGGGACTACACCAAACTTCTAACACAACTCGCCACTTTGCAACCGACAATTGATATATTCTTTGATGAGGTGCTGGTCATGGCGAAAGAGCCAACATTACGCTCAAACCGATTGGCGTTGTTGAATCAAATCGGACGGAACATTTATGTTATCGCAGACTTGACGAAAATAGTTGTCAGTCGTCAGTCCTAAGTTAGCTGACAACTATCATTGGAGAGAGTTATGAATCGGACTTGTAATATGCTAAAAATTGGTATCTATCTTCCACTTATCGCGGTGATTACATTTCTGTTCGCGTGTGGTGAGAAAGAGAACAGAGATATTATCGAAGCGCGCGCTGCTATAGTTAGTGCGGATTACGCCGCTGCACAGACAGCGGTCCAAAGAACAGATGCTGACAATCAAGAAGCGCAACATCTCCGCGCCTTCTTACAGCTCCGCACACAGACAGAGGCAACCGGATGGCACGAAGCGATCGTACAAGCGAACGCTTACCTCGAAACAGTCACCACCGGCATCAACGCTATTTTGTTGCTGGAAGACCCGGATTCCGATGACCTTGATCAACAGGAGCGACTCATCCGTACACAGAATTCTATTTCTGGACTCTTTGCTGTGTCACTCGCCGAGGCAGTCGAAAAACGTTCAGAATTGCTAACAGAACTCGTCGAATACCCAGACGCTGCAGTTGTTGACGCAATTTTAGCCGCTGAGAAGTGTTATCAACCTAACGCACGCGCAGCTGTCGCACAACTCATGAACAAACTCGGACACGGAGAAGCGGTTGCTAAACTATTGTGGGAGGCGACACGCCACAAAGATCCTGCCATACAGAAAGAAACCGTCCGATACCTCGGAAAAATGCAGAACCCTGAATTTATCATGGCCTTTGAAGAGGTACTCACGAAAACAGGGAACGCACCAGAGGTCACATATAGGGCGATCACCGCCCTGGAGCAACTAGCGAGTTCTGGTGCCGCTGAAAATACCGCTATTGTGCCAGCACTCCAACTCGCACTCAGAAACAACAGTGCCCAAGTCCGAATGCACGCCGCAAAACTTCTCGGACGTATCCAAGTAGGAGCCGCTGTCCCTGACCTCATCCGACTGCTCTCAGATCAGAACAGTTACGTAAAAGATACAGCTATAGATGCACTCAATCGCATTGGAGACCCCGCAGTTACGCCACTTATTGAAGTGTTGGAGACGAAAGCGAGAAACCTGATTCCCGATGAGGACACCGGTTTCACAACAGACTATCAATACATCGCAAGTGCTTATATTGACGAACTGTGGATGAAAAAATACCGGATCGCGACGCAAGCCGCGGCAATCCAAACACTTGGACTCCTGAAATCCGAAGAGGCTGTCCAACCGCTGATAAAAGAGTTGGCAAATGAGGAGCTGCAGGCTCAAGCATTAGCAGCGCTCGTTGAGATGCGTGGTGTCGCCGTTCCCCTGATGCTTGACGCACTCAAAAACGGCACAGATGAGACCCGAATAAGGATCACAGATGCACTCGGAAAAATCGGAGACCGGCGCGCCATAGAACCGCTTATTGAGGCGTTAATCAACGATCCGCATAAAGAGGTAAAGGCACTGGCTGCGACGGGACTTGGTAATATACGGACCCGTAGGGCAGTCCCCGCACTCACCGAGGCACTCACCTACGACGATACTACCGCCACCAACGCTGCGACGGCTCTCGGTAAAATTGATGTTGCAACAGAAGATGCCGTACAAAAACTGATTATCATGGCAATGGGTAAGCAGATGCGCGAAACGCTGCGACTCGCCGCTATTAATGCACTCTGGCAACTTAAACCCGGAGATGCAACTCAACCGATGCTACTGCTCGTGTTCAGCGATGAGACCAGTCCGATCATACGCGCCAACGCTGTCAAGGTCCTCAGTCGTATCAAAGCACCTGAAACGACACCTGTATTGCTTTGGGTACTGTCCACGCAATTCGACGAAATTTCCGAATACCAGCGGCACATGAAACGGCAATATAAAACGCTTGATGCGCTCCGAACACAGGTCGAATCTCTTCGGATCCAATGGACACCCGATTACCCGCGCGCAAACTATCGAACATGGGGTGAGTTGAAACCGATACCCAGCCTTGTCCGGAGTGAAGTCGCACATGCACTCGGAATTATCAAGGGCGACACCGTCGTAGAACCGTTGATACGCGCCCTCGAAGACGATGCACGCGCAACTGTACGTCAGAGTGCAGCGTGGGCGCTCGGTGAAATCAAGGGCGATGCCGCAACCACTGCGCTTATCACTGCATTGAAAAAGGATAAACAGGGTGTCGTTCGACAGGAATCTGCTATTGCGCTCGGAAAAATAAAAGGACAGCGGGTCGTTGATCCGCTTTTAGACGCGCTCCGAAGCGATAAGTATGAGACGACGCGCGTCCGAGCAGCGATCGCACTCCGAGAACTTCAGGCCGCGGATAAAGGACTCGTCGATATTTTGAAGAAAGGCGTTGGAAACTTTGATGATGGATACGAAGTTCTCTCTGTGCAGAATGAGATTATCACAGCCTTAATCACAAATAATAATAAGGCAACGTCAGAATTTGTCCTTGACGCGCTTAAGTCCACGGATGATGAGTGGGTGCGCTGGGCATTCGTCCACATCCTCGGCACATCTGCGAATGCAGTTGCTGCCGATGCGATGCTCGCGGAACTGAAACATCCGAGTTATGTTGTCCGAAAGCGGGCGACAAACTCGCTCGGCCGTTTCAAAGAACGCCGGATGGTTGAACCGCTCATCGCTGTACTCGAAGACAGCGGTGAAATGAAATCCATCCGTGCATCCGCAATCGTTTCGCTCAACACACTCAAAGACGAACGCGCTTCGGAACCCCTGCTAACAGCACTCTCCGATGAGAACGCTGAGATCCGATTACAAGCCGCTGCTGCTTTAGGGGCACTCAAAGATTCAAAAGCGGTCGAAAAACTCAGTGAGACCGTCGAAAATCCGTTAGAACCCGATAATGTCCGCGCTGCAGCAGTAGCCGCACTCGGGAACATCGGCGATAAATCGGCTGAGGATATACTCATCCGTGCACTTGACATCCGGGTCGGAAACATCGCGAATAATGCTATCACCGCACTCGGTCAGCTTGAAAGTGAAGCCGCTGTTCCGAGACTGATCGCTATTCTTGAAGATAAAGGGATACCGTTAGATGCTGGCACGGCAGCGTTAGCGAACGCTTCTGCCCGTACAAAAGCGGCACGTGCGCTCGGTACCATCGGTGGTACCCGCGCAGCTGAAGCACTCGGAAGACGACTCGTTGATGATACTGAATATATCATCGCACTTGAGGACGCAGCGAACAGAAAAAACCTCGGACTCAATGATCGGAGGCGGAACTGGAGTTGGCGAGTTTTCGTCATAGCTGTTAAGAAACTGGACCTGCCTGCTTTCGTCGCACCGAAAATGGCGGAACGCGCCGCGGATAGATGGGAAAGCAATCCCGTGAGAAACGCCGCAATGGTGGCACTCGGACGTTGCAAAACGGCAGGTGTAACACTCGATACATCCGATCTCAAAGAGCGATTAACCGACCCAGTTGTGGACACCCGAAAAGCCACAGCACTCGCCGTTGGTGAAGCAGGGATCTCAGAACTCATACCTGAACTGGTGCAGATGATGAAGGGCGAAACTGAAAACCATAAAGATGTCCGTCGATTGGCGACGCAAGGGCTCGGTGAACTCGCCGATCCGTCAACAACCGATGCACTCATCGAAGTCATGAACAACGATGATAACCACGTCGAAATCCGACGCGACGCCTCACGCGCGCTCGGCAAAATCGCAAGCGATAAAGCGGTGACTGCCTTAGTGGAAAAACTCAGAGCCTTACACGAAGCCCAAATTACACGCGGATTCCGCCTTGATGTCATTAGGGCACTCGGCGACGCGAAAAACACCAACGCAGTCGCACTCCTCGAAATGCTCCTCGAAGATCAGGACGCGGATATCCATTTCTTAGCAGCCGCAGCACTCTTTGAAATTACGGGTAAAGGCTACGGCTATAACCGTCTATAAATAGTTATCAGTCAACTACTAAAAAGGAGATTTTTATGGCTTTTTTTGAATTAAGACAGTACAGAACACAACCCGGTCAACGCGAAAACTGGGTGAAGTACATGGAAGAAACGGTCATCCCGTTTCAGATTTCCAAAGGGATGGTCGTGATTGGCAGCTTTATCGGCGAAGAAGAGGACGATCTCTACGTCTGGATTCGGCGATTCGAGAGCGAGGAACAGCGTGAACAACTTTACGCAGCAGTCTATGAAGACGATCGCTGGGTAAACGAAATTTCAGCACGTGTTGGTGAACTGATTGACAGGTCAAAGATCGTCGTCACACGGCTCGAACCGACTTCTCGCTCGGCACATCAATAGTAGGACAAACTCGTAGGGGCGAGGTCTCCTCGCCTATCCCCCTTAAAAGTTCAAAATGGAGGTGTCTCAATGGGTCCTGAAGAAAAATATCTATTTGATCTCTGGGGATATGTGAATATTGAAGGCGTTTTAGCGGACGAAGAACTCGCTGAATTGAACGCGCTTATCGATGTGCAAGACTATCCGGATCCGGTGGATGATAATGTCCATTCACAGCGGTTCGGCGGATTCTTGAGTTGGGAGAACGACGCGTTCCGTAAACTCCTCAACCACCCGCGCATTATGCCGTTCTTGGCGGAGATCGTCGGTCCTAAGTTCCGGCTCGATCACGTCTACGGTATCTTGATGATAGATGGTAACCCAGGCGGAACACTCCACGGCGGCGGTACGCCTTATGATCCGTCGCAGTACTACGTTTTCCGAAACGACCGGATGTATAACGGGTTAACCGTCGTCTCATGGGCACTCACGGATATGCTACCCGGACACGGCGGCTTCTGTTGTATCCCCGGCAGCCACAAAAGCAACTATCCGTGTCCACGGGAATTTCGACCAGTGAAGGATAACAAGACCTGTATGGCACCGGTGCATCAAAAGGCAGGAGACGCTGTTATCTTTACAGAGGCGTTAACACACGGCACGCTCCCGTGGACGGCTTCACATGAACGGCGTTCAATCCTGTTCAAATATTCACCGGGACACGCCTCCTGGGGACAAGGTAGATACGACGAGCTCCGGAATCTGATGGCAGACGAAGACCAGAAGTTGATGCTCGAACCGCCTTACGTTTCAAATCGGAAGCCGGTGGTTTAGTGCTGTATGAACGGAAAAAAGATACTTCTTTTTATTTTTAAGTTACTCGTTCTTTCAGGTGTTCCTATCGATACCTCTTTTGCAGAGTATCCCGCGCATACCCAATTGAGTCTACCCGAAGGTGCGAAAGTCCGTCTCGGTAAGGGATCGGTAATGGAAGTCGCATATTCGCCAGACGGCAATGTATTAGCCGTAGCCAGCAGCGCGGGTATATGGTTGTATGATACTGAGACATATCAAGAACAGGCACTACTCACAGGACAGAGAGGCAGTGTCACCAGTATATCATGGAGTGGAGATAGCAGGCTACTCGCCAGTGCAAGCGACGACGGTGTTTGTCTGTGGGATACCGCAACGGCTACGCTCAAAATCAACCTGACTGCACATCACAGCGAACACATGGCACCTGAACTTGTAGCATTCAGCACGGATGGCACGCTTCTCGTGAGTTCGGATTTTCACGGGATTCGCCTGTGGGATGTCAAAACTGCCACACTGAAAGCAACCCTTAAAGAACCAGGACATAGAGAGAGGGTTGGAAGCATATCTTTGAGCAGGGATGCAAGACTACTCGCCAGTGGCAGTTGGCACGAGGACACGATACAGATATGGGATGTCAAAACTGCCACACTGAAAGCAACCTTCCCAGGATTCGGACCGGGAGACAAGTGCGTATCCTTGAATGCAGACGGCACACGCCTCGCCGCAAGTGGCACCGCAAGCGGCGGCGAATACGGGTGGTTCTTATGGGATGTCGAAAATGCCACACAAATAGCAACGCTTATAGAATATGAGACACCGGAGGGCGGTTCCTCACAGGACCCTGTAGACAGTCTATCGTGGCGTCCAGATGGTACAATACTTGCTGCTGGCTATGATGGCATCGTGCGTTTGTGGGATGTCACAACGGTTACACCTACACTCAAAACAACCTTTAGAGTACAGACAGAAGAAGGGGTCGAAAGTCTATCGTGGCGTCCAGATGGTACACACCTCGCTACTGGCAGCTCGGATGTTCGTCTCTGGGATGTCCGAAACACTACGCTTAAAACAACCCTCACAGGATATACGGGGCGCCAAGGCTATACAGGCAGCATCACGAGTATATCGTTAAATGCAGATGGTACACGCCTTGCAAGTGCGATTTGGACGAATACGGTACATTTATGGGATGTCACAACAGCTACGCAAATAGCAGCTTTGAAAACCACACCGACACCGTCGTGGGAGCGTGTCATTCGAAGTGTATCGTTGAACCCAGAGGGCACGCTACTCGCTACTGGTGAGGCGGATGGGACGCGTTTATGGGATGTCAAAAGTACAAAGGAAATAGGATTACTCACAGAAAAAATATCGGACAGAAGTCCATCAGGGCGGAGAATTAGGAGCGTCTCGTGGAGTGCAGACGGCACACACCTTGCCAGCGGAAGTGAGCACGGCACGGTGCGCTTATGGGATTTCACAGATACCACGCCTACACTTGAAGCAACCCTTATCGGACATAGAGAGGAAGTTCGCAGTGTCGCATTGAATGCGGATGGCACACGTCTCGCAAGTGTCAGTCGGGGCGACTATGCCTTGCGTTTGTGGGATGTCGAAAACGGGACAGAAGGAGCAATTTTCACAGAATTACCGTTTGATTACCATGGACATGGTATATCGTTGAGTGCGGATGGCACGCTCCTGGCCAGTACAAGTTGGAGAAACGAAACGCATCTATGGGACCTTACGCGCGCTAAACCCACGGCAATCTTTACAGGTATTTCAAGTAATTGTGTGTCGTTGAATTCAGATAGCACGATACTTGCCACCGGAGATAGGTACGGAAAGGTGAGCTTATGGGATGTCCCAACGCTTATGGCTGTCCCGAAAGTACCTTTCACAGAAAATAAGACTTTACCTATCTCCGTTATATCGGAAGCCTTCGTTAAAGTCTCCGTTATATTGAGATTAATCGCTGCACATAAAGCGACCTTCATAGGACACGCGGATACTATAAGGGGCCTATCATGGAGTGCAGATGGTGCCCTGCTTGCCAGCGGGAGCGCGGACGGCACGGTGCTGCTCTGGGATATAGACACCCGATAAAGAGTGCGTAAAGTTTCGCTCATGTCAAAAGTATGTGCGATGTATGCTTGTTTTTTGTGGAAGCAGCCCCCACGTGGGTTTGACATCTTCTTTAACACACAGTCTTTACGTGACCAGAACTTCATAAGTAAATTGAAAGAAGGAGCTAAATGATGCATACTATCAGAACAATCTACATGCCTTTTGGATAAATGTTCCGCCAGGTGAACCTATCACTAATGGAATCAGTGCGCTGGAGCACATCATCCGTGTCGGAGGAATGTTTGTCATTCCAGCGGACCGGTTTGACACAAGTACCTATTCAAAAATCGGTGACGCACCGACTGCTTATTATTATAAAAATTACACTGGTGGCATTGGCGTCGCTAAAAAACTTTCTCAAGTCCAAAACGACTAATTCCGTAAAAAAATAGCTGATTTACTTGGTGTTTCGTTACGTGTAGAGCAAGTTGAGAAGAAACCAAAGTCTGGTTGAATCTCGCGTCCTATTTACAAGTTTGTGGGCTAACAAATGCTCTGGCCAGTCTAAACTTTCGGGTATATTATATCCATAAGTGTTGGGTTTCATTGCGTTCAACCCAACTTACGAGTTAAGCTTGGTTTGGAGAGTGGTCTAAACTTCCGATGGCAGTATATCATTCATTTCGACAAAATATTTACACGCCCGGTGTGCCGAAAAATTTGATTTATGGAAATATATCAGGTATAATCCTTATATGCTATCATATCATCTCTAATTGTATGAAATATAATGAAAGAAAAAGATGATATGCTTTTTTAATCGAACCAAAATGGAATTGAAATAAGGTGTCATTTCTTGTCCCAATTTCAATCAGGATAAATAGCATCCCCGTTATTTGTCTTGCCTCACTAGGGGTTAACCTATTCGTATGAAAGATAATCAGGAGAATCTTGAAAATAACGCTGAACACTCTGTAGAGAAGCACACCAATTTTCTGGGGGAAATCCCAGAGTCTTGGCAACGGTGTGCAAGGGCAGCCTTTGGATACATTTTTTGTGTCTATATGTTTATCGCTGTCTCCTCTGAAATTGTTGTCGTTATCCTCCCTGAAACGACATGGTTAGGGCAGATCATAACGGTAATGAATAACATTGAGTCACACCTATATCATTTCGGTATCGGTTTAGGGATAGCGATCATTGCGCCGTGTTTGGCATGGGAGCATCTTATGTATTTGCGAGAGAAACGAAAACGGGAGCAAGAACAACGGGCACGCGAACAAGAACAACGGGCACGCGAGCAAGCGGAGGCGATAGTTGCTGAACTCCAGAAAGAGGTCGACCAGCTACGGAGCGAGTTAGCCGCGCTGAAAGCACGTTCGCATTCGCCCCAGGAAGAGAATACGGACTAAGCTCGCGATGCACCGGAAATCATTCCTGCAGATAAAAGGTATATCCCTTTCTCATACGGGACGGTATAGCAGACTATCCAATGCACCGATAACACAAATTGCAGATACATCGCGCTACCAATCCGCGACACTGCCATCAGTGTCGTAATAGTACTCGCCGCCCAGTTCTTCTGGATAGGTATCAAGCGTCTGTTCTGCTTCTTTGGTATCAATCTCAAAGCCGAGTCCGGGTTTTGTCGGCAATTCGATGTGTCCATCTGTAACTTGCCAATCCTCAATAAACAAGCCGTTTCCTAAGCCTCCATCAATTTGTTCTTGGATCAGGAAATTCGGCACAACGGCATCCACATGAAGGGAGGCAGAAAAAGCAACAGGACCGATAGCACAATGCGGTGCAATGTGCATATAGTAAACCTCCGCCATGTTCGCAATCTTTTTCAGTTCAGTGATACCACCAGCGTGCGAGGTATCGGGTTGTAAGTAAGCGACCGCCTGTTTTTCAAAGACCTCGCGAAAACCCCAACGCGTCAGCAGCCGTTCACCTGTCGCAATCGGAAACGGCACATGGTCGGAGACTAATTTGAGTGCGTCTACATTCTCTTGCGGCACGGGTTCCTCAACGAACATCGGACGCATCCCTTTAAGTTCATGGCAAATCTCAATAGCGAGTGCGGGGGTCATCTTACCGTGGAAATCAAACGCAAGTTCGACATCGGGTCCCACCCACTCACGCATGAGATAGGCGCGTTCAACAAATGCATCAATCACCGCAGGCGGTTCGTGTCCACGCCACTTGCCACCGGGACCAGTTTTAAACGCTGTATAACCGCCTTGTTGTTGTAAAGATTCGAGACGTTCTTTCGCCGCTGCTTTTCCTTCGTCCGTCAAACTGCCGATACCCCAATGGGCATAGACACGGATACGGTCACGCACGGCACCGCCTAAGAGTTGATAAGCAGGCACATTATAGTATTTACCGGCAATGTCCCACAACGCCTGATCAATACCGGACAACGCGGACATCAGGATATTACCGCCTCGGAAGAACGCCGAACGATAGACGTGCTGCCAGTGGTGTTCAATCCGTAACGGGTCTTTACCGATAAAATAGTCGGCAAGTTCTGTAACAGCCATACATGTACTTCTCGGTTTACCTTCAAGCGTCGTTTCACCCCATCCGACGATACCGGTATCCGTCGTAATTTTAACAAGGCGCGTCCGACGACGCGGATAAAATTGTTCAATCGTCGCAATTTTCATTTTTTTAACTATGGCCTCCTGGTCACCGCTCCATTCCATTGCGCGGTGGTTTCTGATTAGGTCTCAACTCTGTTTGGTAATTTTGATGTTTCTTTCATCACAGCAATCGGAAATCGTCAGCAGCCAGCAGGCGGTTAAGCGGTTTTCGTCTAACAAAGACTGCCTCTTAAGGTAGCCTCAAAACCCGTAGCTCGTAATGTAATGGAGAGCGGATATACGGGATGGCACTTCAAACCCTAAACTCGCCTGACCGAACCGCAAGAAAAGTTAAAAATAAAGGAAAATTAAAAATATGTCTTCACAACCGAATGTTCTTTTTATGATCGCCGACGATCACCGATGGGATGCCATCGACGGTATGGGCGACCCAACCGTTAAGACACCTACTATGGACTCACTCATGGCACGCGGGACAACTTTCCACCAAACCCACATCATGGGTTCGCTTTCGGGAGCAGTTTGTGTTCCGAGTCGCGCCGCTGTTCTCACAAGTGCAAGTCTATTCCGAAGCGGTGCAAACCAGATTAACCGAGATTACGCTATCTGGCCCGAGGTGATGCGTCAAGCAGGTTATCACACATTTTTTTCTGGTAAGTGGCACAACGACAGACAAACGTTTGCGGATAGCTTTGATGACGGTGGGACGATTTTCTTCGGTGGCATGGGCGATCAATATAAAGTGCCAATTTTCGATTTTGACCCGACCGGTGCCTATCCGAAAGATGATAGGTATATTGGCGATAAGTTTTCTACCGAACTGTTTACTGATTCCGCTGTGCAATTTATAGAAAACTATAACCAAGCGAACCCTTTCTTCCTATACCTCTCTTTCACTTCGCCGCACGATCCGAGAACGCCACCCGGAGAATACGCGACAATGTATAAACCTGAGGATGTCCCTGTTCCAGAGAACTTTTACCCAGAACACCCGTTTGACAATGGCGAAATGCGTATCCGAGACGAAGTACTCGCTCCGTTTCCACGAACACCTGAAATCGTTCAGCAACACATCGCTGATTACTACGGCATGATTACCAGCCAAGATGCTGAAATGGGACGCTTGCTAAATACATTGGAAGCGAACGGACATCTTGACAACACCATTGTCATCTACACCGCCGACCACGGACTTGCTGTCGGACAACACGGACTGCTCGGCAAACAGAACCTCTATAACCACAGCATCCGTGTGCCATCAATATTCGCCGGACCCGGGATCCCCGAAGGCACAACAGTTGACGCACTCACCTATCTCTACGATGTCTTTCCGACTGTCTGTGACCTCACCAGTGTTGCGTGCCCGGATACAACTGAAGGGAAGAGTTTAGTGCCATTGATGGAGGGGTGTGTCGATCAGGTACGAGAGACAGTCTTCGCTGCGTATAAAGATATTCATCGCACCATCAGCGACGGACGTTGGAAACTCATCCGTCACTATGTCTCTGAAGAAACAGGCAAAGGTACGGATTACCTCCAACTCTTTGATCTCGAGCAGGATCCGTGGGAGACAACAAACCTTGTTGAATTGCCTGAACATGCCGACCGCATCCTTTCACTCGCTGCAGATATGAAAGTGTGGCAAAACGAGACGGACGATTTTATGAAAGATACACCCGTTGTGTTACAGTAGCAGGCACGGGCCGTTGTGCCCTAACGTATTAGAGAAGCATGGAAGATTAGGAGGGCAACCTTCTCTTCTTCCACGCTCCTTTCTTTTCCATGAATGTGACTTGTAGGTTGGGTTGAACGGCACCGAAAAAGCAATGTTGATAATCTAAGCATACTTGAAAAACAATACTTGTCGCATTCCAGAAAAAGGTAGTGAAACCCAACTTTGTAGCATTACATCCACGAAAAATCACACAAGAAGAGTGTTGGGTTTCACTCGCTATTTTTGGATGGAAAATATGTTCCGGTGTATTCGTTGTTTTTGAGGTGTTAGTGTTTCGGTTCTATTCGTTCAACCCAACCTACGATAAAATCCGATCACCAATAGCGATCAATCGTGCAGCCTGTTCCGCCGTGTCAGCGATTAACCGCGGCGCGTCCGCAACCGCATCCGCTAATTCCATCGGTTCTTGTGCGATACCCAGCATCGCATCAATGCCAGCTTCGTAGACGGCTTCGGCACCTTCACCGATACCACCTGCAATCGCAATGACAGGGATATTGTGTGCCTTCGCTACTTTCGCAACACCGACAGGCGTTTTCCCGAACGCAGTCTGAAAATCGAGTTGTCCCTCACCTGTGAAAACGATAGACGCGCCTTTCACGCGTTCTTTGAGGTTAACGGCATCAACCATAATATCAACGCCGAGTCGCAGTTCAGCGTTGAGAAACGCCATTAGACCGGCACCCAATCCACCTGCAGCCCCCGAACCGGGAATGTCATTAAAAGATTTGCCGAGTGTCCGCGTCAAAACTCCGTCAAAATGTGTGAGATGAGCGTCCAGCGTCTCAATCATTTCAGGTGTGGCACCCTTCTGCGGTCCGTAGACGTGTGATGCACCATCAGGCCCCGTCAATGGATTATTGACATCACAAGCGACAACGGTTTCTGTCTCTGCAACAGCAGGATGTAAGTCTGTTATATCTATTGAGGCTAATCGTCCGAGACCTTCGCCACCACGCGGGATCTGTTTGCCCTCTTTGTCCAGCAATCGGATACCGAGTGCCTCTGCCATTCCGGCACCACCATCGTTTGTCGCGCTGCCGCCGATCCCGATAATTAAGCGTCTACACCCCGCCTCCAAAGCAGCATGAATCAGTTGACCGGTACCGTAGGTGGTCGTACGGAGCGGGTTCCGTTCATGCGGCGCGACGAGTGTGAGACCAGAGGCGGATGCCATCTCAATGACAGCGGTCTCCGAATCTGCGAGGATGCCGAGCTGTGCGTCAACCGCGTTTCCCAGTGGCGCAAGCACGCGCTGCGTTCGGAGGTGTCCGCCAGTGGCATCAACGAGCGATTGCACAGTCCCTTCGCCCCCATCTGCCATCGGGATTTTGTCAATAACGGCATCCGGAAACACGCGACGCAGTCCCTGCTCAATCGCACACGCAGCTTCGAGAGCACTGACACTCCCTTTAAAT
>JAJEEK010000100.1 GCA_022821065.1 Candidatus Poribacteria bacterium | reverse complement strand
GTTACCATTGGTATCAGTACCACCAGTGTTACCGTTCTGACCTTTACCACCGATCCAATCCGCACCGCCACCAACGACGTTACTGACAAGATCAAGTCCTTGCACCAGTGCGGGACGACCTTCTTTCGCTGTGATAGTAATCGCGCTATGTGCAACGGCTGCACCAGAGCGGTTGTAAATCTCAATCCACTGGTTCTTATCAGCGTCGTCATTACCGACTTGACCTTCATCAATACCCCACATAATTTCGCTGAAGACCATCTTACGTGCGCCGCTAACATCGGTAGCAGTCAACTGCAAAGAACCACCGCCCAGGGCGTTCCGAATAAAGAGTTCATGCAGGTCCGGCATATCTGACCATTCCATCATATCGGGGTTGGTAGTGCCGAAGTCCGGTGCGTTATCCATATCGCGGACGATGACGAGGTAAGCGTTGTTAGCAAGCATTTCACCTGTATCTATTTCAGTATCATCAGGAGGCATTACAGTTGCACTACCCATTGTGGCTGCTGGGTCTGCGACACTGGAATGGACAGATATTGTTATACCATCGTCAGGGACATTCGCTGCAATGGGTGTGATTTCTACTGTCCACTCATCGTCCATTTCAGCATCTGCCGTAGCTGGCGTAGGATCGCCAACCAAAGCAGCATTACGCGGTGAAACAACAATATCACGTGCTTCTAACGCGACATCATCCGAGAACATCAAGGTAACCGTAAATGGGTCATCAGCCATTGTCTCGTCGGGTACGCTGACCTCTACAGTTGTTGGGTCCTCTGTCAACTGCCTCACCAGCGTGAATGTTTTGGTCATTGATGCCTGACTTGCTCCACCAGGAACATCAATATTGTCACCAAAGGGATCATCATTTGGCAGGGTTTTCTGCAGACCGTATCCAGCACCTTGGTTCACTTTGATTATAAGGTGAAATTTTTCATCATCTTCACCTGCTGTACCAGTGGGAATAGCCTCCGTAGGTATAGTCAATGGCACTTCAAACTTGGTACCAGCGGTGGGTTCTGTGCGAACAACCGTCCCCAAGGTAACATTAACAGTACCTCCAGTAAAGGTATTGGTGATCAAGGTACCCGTCGCTGGAGATGTTCCTGAATTGTCACGGATCGCGACAGAAAGGTGAGTAGCCCCCAATAAATTGTTAGTTAAAGTGGTGGTATCAACCTCAGTTGCGGTCCCGTCAGTCGCACCAGCTATTGTCGGCATATTGAACTGAACAACCAAAGTAACCTCATCAGTAGTTCCTGGAGTTGCTGATGTAACTACGGCTTCCGTACCGCCGCCGTCCAAAGTAACTTCTACCGTTGGGTGGGCATTATGGAGAGAAAGAGCACCCGCCGTAGCCGTCGCAGTTATCGCTTCTTTCACCGGATGTGTATGCGAAGGTACATTATCAGTGGTTATAGTATCATCTGCTCCTTCTGTCTGTTCTGCATCATGCGCCATGACAGACACCGGAACGAACACCAGCCCAAGTGCTATTAAGAAAATTAAACTTGCTAAGGAAAATGTCAATCGATTTGACATACTTTATTTTCCTCCAAAATGTAAATAGAAAAAATAGTGTTAAGTCTTTTTCAAGTTGCCAGTTTCCAGTTACAAGTTGCCAGTTGTTAAAGAGTGTCCTGATTCTCCGAAAACCTCTTAACTGGTTACTGGACACTGGTTACTGGTCACTTCAAAGACTTCCATTCAACAGTCGAATGGATTCAGGGAAGTAAACCCATTCTAAAAAAAATAAACTAACCTTTTTTTAAAGTTTCCAGTTGCCAGTTGCCAGTTAAAGAGGTTTATTGTGGCAGTCGCTAAAATGTTCCCGACACAAGGTCTGAACTGCGTACTGAAAACTCTTTTTGCACGGATTCATAAGGTTTTCGTGTGTCCGTGCGATTGTGTCAAATTTACGGAGGTGTGGCGTTTTCGAGGCTTAAGACTTGCTGTTTATAGGCATCAATGAATTCAGCCTCGTATTCCTGCCAAATCTCCAACTTACGTTAATTCGATATCGTGGTCTATGTGAAACGGAACTAAACCACAATATACATTAAGACGTTTGATTTTATTGTAAGTTACAAAAAATTTGCCTTAATATGCTAATATTATACATAATATTCTTAATTAAGTCAAGTTTTTTGTATTTTTTTTGATATAAATTGAATATACCGAAATTTTTTGCCGGTAAAAACCGCTTTTTTGTGGTTTCTACATGGAACAGTAGGTCAACCGCTGGAGACCCATTCGGAACTTTAAATGGGTATTAGGACAATTTAGCCGATTAATATTGGTTTTTGACCTAATACGTTAATATTATACATAATATTATTGATTAAGTCAAATTTATTTTTATTTTTTTTGGTATAAATTGAGTATATCGCAATTTTTTTTGGGTAGGACGGACGCAATTTTGGCTGTAGTCGGTTCTGTTAGATGAGATTTTTCTGTAAACACAGCGGTTTGACAGCACAAACTAACAGTTTATGGTACAAAAGAGCAGCTTTTGGCTGCAGCGTGTGCTGTTAGATGAGATTTTTCTGTAAACATAGCGTTCTTGTGTCACAAACTGGAAGTTTGTGGTACAAAAGAGCGGTCTGGTGGAGGACACAAACTGGAAGTTTGTGGTACAAAAGAGCGGATTTGGGGTTTTGGGGTGGGTCTTTAACCCGAAACACGCGCCGGAGGCATTCGGTTTTCAGGGTTCCCTATACCTTGAAACGTCGTGCTGGCACGTGTTGTGGGGTGTTTTTGTTTTCTTTGGAGGAGAATAACATCTTCCTCACGGTTTAATTATACGCTAAATTTGGAATGTAAGTCAAATTTATTTGCAGGGTTATTTAAGTTTCGCCGGGTTTCGCTCAATCGAACCTACGATGCTGGATATCTTTTTTCCTTGACTTTACATTATATATGCAGCATGATTTATAGGGGTGTTAATGATGTGAGGATTTTTGTAGGTTGGGTTGAACGACCAAGCCAAAAAACCCTCACAGATAAGAAACTTTAGAGAACCTCGAAATCTCTCACTTCAAAAAAATCGAGTGAAACCCAACGCTTTTCGGTTTCAACAGTATGCGCTTGTTGGGTTTCGCTACTTCCATAAGTGATATAAGCGGTTAGGGATCGAAATGTGTTTGGGGCGTCCGCACCGTCTCATCGGTTCCGCTCAACCCAACCTACAAGAAAAAAAGAGAATTATTGGTGATATATATTATGAGGTTTCAACAGTATGCGCTTGTTGGGTTTCGCTACTTCCATAAGTGATATAAGCGGTTAGGGGTCGAAATGTGTTTGGGGCGTCCGCATCGTCTCATCGGTTCCGCTCAACCCAACCTACATCTATTTCTACCTATGAATCACAAAAAACTGTCCAAACGATAGGACATTATATATAGCGCATAATTTATAGGGGTTAATGATGTAAGGATTTTTGTAGGTTGGGTTGAACGACCAAGCCAAAAAACCCTCACAGATAAGAAACTTTAGAGAACCTCGAAATCTCTCAATTGAAAAAACTGAGTGAAACCCAACGCTTTCGTTTTTCACCCGTATGCGCTTGTTGGGTTTCGCTATCGTGAGTTATCAGAACACGATATTCTCAAACAACGTTTTTTGTAGATTTGTAGGTTGGGTTGAACGACCAAGCCAAAAAACCTTCACAGATAAGAAACTTTAGAGAACCTCGAAATCTCTCAATTGAAAAAACTGAGTGAAACCCAACGCTTTTCGTTTTTCACCCGTATGCGCTTGTTGGGTTTCGCTATCGCTCGCTCACAGAACGGGCTATCAATAGGGGCATCCTCTATCGAAACCAACCGCATTTGAATCTCTAACGCTCAACCCAACCTACGATGCTGGATATCTTTTTTCCTTGACTTTACATCATATATACAGCATGATTTATAGTGAACCCCAACGCTTTTCGTTTTTCACCCGTATGCGCTACAAGAAAAAAAGAGAATTATTGGTGATATATATTATGAGATATCGTCGAATAAAAATCAGCGGCAGAACGTACTTCTTTACTCTCGTTACCCATAATCGCCGCCCGTTCCTCTGCATTCCTGCTAATGTGGAATTGCTACGCCGAGCATTTCGATATACAATACAACGACATCCCATAAATATTGATGCTTTTGTTTTGCTTCCTGATCACCTCCATTGTATCTGGACTTTACCTGAAGACGATCATAACTTTTCAATGCGATGGCGGTTAATCAAGAGTTACTTTAGTCGTTATTGTCAGGATGGGTATCATGGTATTGTTTCTGAATCGCGTCAAAGTAAACAGGAGCGAGCATTTTGGCAACGAAGATTTTGGGAGCACCTGATTAGAGATGATCGAGATTATGCTAAACATGTCGAGTATATTCATTATAACCCTGTAAAACATGGTTTAGTGAATGCACCAAAGGATTAGAAATATTCAAGTTTTCATCGTTACGTTCAGAATGGATTGTATGATGAGATGTGGGGCACAGAAGATGAAATTTCATTCTCTCCGCAAATCGGGAACGAGTAGATTACGCGATGTGAGTTTGATAATAAAACACAAATGTCAACGTAGGTTGGGTTGAACGGAAACCTACTAAAAATCGCACACAGCACAGAGTTTGCAACGCAACAGAGCGACCTGAAATCAACAAAAACTGAGTGAAACCCAACGCTTTTCGGTTTCAACAGTATGGACTTGTTGGGTTTTGCTACTTCCATAATTGATATGAGCGGTTAGGGGTCGAAATGTGTTTGGGTCGTCCGCATCGTCTCATCGGTCCCGCTCAACCCAACCTACGAACTACCGCGCGTGGGGGAATTGCGTTCAGGAAAAAATATGAAAATTCAATCAATCAAAGCCTATCAAGTCGATCTGCCGCTTTATGAAGGCAGCTACAACTGGTCTGGCGGGAAATCTGTTTCCGTCTTCGACAGTACGATTGTCTCGGTTGAAACGGACGCAGGTATTACCGGCTACGGTGAGGTCTGTCCGTTGGGTCCGTTCTATCTTCCGGCTTATGCGACGGGTGCGCGTACGGGTATCGCTGAACTCGCAGCGCATCTTATCGGTGAAGACCCGACGCAACTGCTTCCGCTCAACCGACGGATGGACCTCGCGCTTAAGGGTCATCCGTATGTGAAATCGGCAATCGACATTGCGTGTTGGGATATTCTCGGCAAAGTCTCGAAGCAGTCTGTCTGTACGCTTCTCGGGGGTCGGTATGGCGAGGATTTCATGCTCTACCGTGCGATCTCACAACAATCGCCGGACGAGATGGCGGCGAAGGTTGCGACTTACCGTTCGGAAGGCTACCGTAAGTTCCAGTTGAAAGTCGGCGGCGATCCGAATACCGATATTGAACGGATCCGCGCCGTTGCGGAATTGATGGAACCCGATGATGTGCTGATTGCGGATGCGAATACGGGCTGGCTGATGCACGAAGCCGCTCGCGTTGTCCGAGGCGTGCGGGATGTGGATGTCTATATCGAACAACCTTGTCTTTCCTATGAAGAGTGCCTCGCGATCCGTCAGCGGACGGACCACGCTTTTGTCCTCGATGAGACGATTGACAGTATCCATGCGTTATTACGCGGGCATGCCGACCGGGCGATGGATGTCGTGAATATCAAGATCAGCAAATTCGGTGGGTTGACGCGGGCGAAACTCGCGAGAGACCTCTGCGTTGAACTCGGCGTGGCGATGACGATCGAAGACAGCTGGGGTGGCGATATTACAACTGCTGCGATTGCACACCTCGCGCATAGCACGCCACCGGAATTCCTTTTCACTGCGACGGATTTTAATAGTTATGTCACAGTTCGTACGGCAGACGGTGCACCGCAACGGGTTCGTGGTAGGATGGCAGCGTCAACGCAACCGGGTTTGGGGATCACACCGAAGATGGATGTGTTGGGTGAAGTGTTAGTTCAGGTTGCGTAGTCTTCGTATTTTCTCTTAACATTACTTATCAGATGTGTTACACTATTTGCAATCTGAGAGTTATAGTTACAGGACTTACGCAACTTTGACTGTAAGTCGTTCTGTTAGATGAGATTTCTCCGAAAACACAGCGTTCTCGTAGCACAAACTATGAAGTTTGTGGTACAAAAGAGCAACAGCCGGAAGTTCTGTTTTAATTACGACTTACGCAACTTTGACTGTAAGGGATTCTGTTAGATGAGATTTCTCCGAAAACACAGGGTTCTGGTAGCACAAACTATGAAGTTTGTGGTACATAAAGAGCAGCAGGCGGAAATCCTATATTAAAAAAGTATATCTAAGGGGATGTCGAACATGACTCATACTTGGAGAAAAGAGTATAAAGACCACAGCAGAATCCTCGATAAATTCTACACGAAACAGGAAGTCGTCAAAAGGTGTTTAGATGCAGTCAATAAATTACCTTACAGCTATGATTGTGTGATAGAACCGTCTGCAGGGGATGGTGCTTTCTATAAAAATATCGAACATGACACCAAGATAGGTATTGATATTGATCCGCAACATGATGAGATTATCAAAGGTAACTGGTTCAATTACAAAATTAGTGAACGATACAATCGCGTCCTGGTTATCGGGAATCCGCCGTTTGGTCAATATCAGAAACTCTCTTCAAAATTTATATCGCATGCGCTCTCATTTCGTAACGTCCAAACGATTGCTTTCATTTTACCAGATGTTTATAAAAAACATACACGGCAAAAAATATTGCCAAACGATTGGCGAATAGTCTCCATCACTGAATTAGGCAGGGACTGTTTTAGATTAGAAGGAAAAGCGTATCACGTGCCTGCAAGTTTTTTCATTTTTGATAAATCAGAGGGAAAAGATCTAAGAGTTGATCCGAATGCCTACACAGAAACGAATGATTTTAAATTCTCGAATAAAGATGATTTTGACATATTTGTATTCGGTGCTTCTCCAAGAAAGGTTACAAAAACGCCGACACCAAACAATAGAGGCTACTTCCTTAAGTCAAAAATCCCAGTAGAAGACTTAATAACCAAAATCAAAGCAGTTGATTGGCATGGAAATTCTTGTGCAAACGGTGGTGTCTATTGGTTAACGAAATTTGAATTTTTGGAACAATATATAAAATGTCATGAATCAGGTAATAGCTCTACTGTGGAAAAATCTCGTCAAATGTTTTTAAAATTCTAAAACTGTCCCCACATATCCGATCTAAAGATGCAGATAGGTGAGGAATAAAGGCAATTTTGAAAAATACCATGAACCAGATAGAACTCAATAGAACGCTACGTTTCATCTTAGATAACATAGATCAAAGTAGAAAAGTAAAGAATCAGGCATTCAGCATTAGAAAGAAATTGATTGATTTAACCCTTAAACAAGAAATTTCTGAACAAGAATTTTACAAAATCAGTAGTGTTCTGACACCACAATCGAGGAGTCCTTTGTGGGAAAATTATTTTATACAGAAGCATGATTGTGAAAGAGTGAATAAAAATGAGGACAGAGGAGATTTAAAAAAGAACGGTAGATACTATGAGTATAAATGCTCTGGTTACAATCAAGATAGTAATTCTGTTAATATTGTTCAAATTAGGCCGTGGCAGGATTGCGATTACATTATTCAGTCAATCTCCGATGACGGGGCGACCACATTTGTTTTAACGCATGCAGAAATGATGTTAGAAGTCCAAAAGATTAAAGCAAGTTCCGCACATGGTACCGCGAAAGCTTTAGAAGATAATAAAAACAAAGAACTCAGAATGACGGTAAAAAAAGATTCTGCGGATTGGAATAGATGGATTAACAACTATTGCAGAGAGAGCGATATTTTTTATAGTGAAACCGAAAAATAAATGGACATATTCGTAGCATAAACTTCCAGTTTGGGTTTCCAGTCTGAATGCCCTAAATGGGCATTCAGACTGTTTGAGAGTGCCCAATTAATTATAGGTTTTACTATAATCATAGGACTTACGCAACTTTGACTGTAAGTCGTTCTGTTAGATGAGATTTCTCCGAAAACACAGCGTTCTCGTAGCACAAACTGGGAAGTTTGTGGTACAAAAGAGCAACAGCCGGAAGTTCTGTTTTAATTACGACTTACGCAACTTTGACTGTAAATCGCTGTGTTAGATGAAAGTTTTCGGAAAACACAGCGTTTTTGGGTCACAAACTAACAGTTTGTGGTACATAAAGAGCAGCAGGCGGAAGTTCTAAATAATTCTATATCAGTCTTGACGAAGGAACACTGCCCAAACATGACCTGTCATAGGTACCCACTACCTAAAGGTAGGGGCTTGTGTTTCCTTGCGACTGCGGTTTTCTCTAAGAGTCCACCGTCTTACTGTCGCTCCACTTTAGGCAGCCAAGCCTGCCCGTTTGATATTGATAGCAGCATTCACGTCTCTATCATGGTGTGAACCACATTCAGGACACGTCCACTGTCTATCTGAAAGAGAGAGGGCTTTGTTATGGTATCCGCAATCACTACAAGGTTTTGTCGTTGCTGTCCACTGTCCGATTTGAACAAAGGTTTTACCGTGCTTCGCACACTTCTGTTCGAGGATTTGTAGAAACTGGTAGAAGGCGTGGTCAGAAACTTTACGACCCCAAAGCCGTTTCATACCATCAAGGTTCAGTGTTTCAAAAATGAGGGTATCAAACTCCTTGCAAAGTTCGGTCGCAAGTTTCCATTGCCAATCTTTGCGTTGTCTGGCAACTTTTCTGTGTTGTCTTGCTAAAGCACGACACGCACGATACCAATTGCCTGAACCTTTGACTTTACGACTCACGGATTTGCTAAGAGATCGCAACGTCTTTAGTGATTGTTTGAAAAACTGCGGGGATTCTATCTTATTGCCTTCGTCGCTTGTCAGGAATGTTTTGTTTCCATAATCAAACCCTGCGCTCTTACCCGTCTTGGGTTTGGGGTCGGAATCCTCAACATTCTCGCACGAAAAGCATAGCCAATAGTCTCCGCACTTATCACGTTTGATTGTGATTGTCTTGAGGACACCTTTGATTTCACGGTGTTTGTGAAAGGAAAAATAGGTATTTATACAGTTGATTTTGATACGATTATCTTCAAGTTTGTACCCCGCTTGTGTAAACGTCATGGAAGTATATTTATGACGGGGTTTGATTTTCGGTCTACCCACTTTACGCATCGTTTTACCTGCTTTTCGGTCTTTGATATTCGCAAAAAAAGCGTCTTGCGATTTGCCATAACGCAGCACAACGTCTTGCACAACTTGACTCGGTAGGTCTTTCCAATGCGGTTTTGTTCGCTTTTTGAGTTTCGCAATATGTGCATTGATACGATATGCCGAGAGGTTCTTACCAAACATACGGTAATATCTGCGCGATAAACGCATAATGTGGACATGGATCCCCCACATATCGTCAAGCATATTGCCGAGTTTTATCGTGTTAGATTGATTTTGAATCTTGAATTTGTAAGATTTTCTCATGGACTATCAGGTATCAGGCCTTTATCTCCAGTCAAGTGAGAGGCAGACACGTAACCTTGCGATTACGCTTGACTTGTCTGCCAACCTGATACAGTAATCATACCACATTTTCTATAAAATGTCAAGTTTATTTTTGCAACAAAGTCTTTCACCGTCTACATCCCACAAGCTAAAGCATGGGGATTTGACGGGGAGTGTTAAAAAAATCAGGATTCTCTCGGCTGCGGATGTGCGTGCGGCGTTACCGATGCCGGAGGCGATTGATGCGATGCGCCACGCCTACGGTCAACTGTCGGCGGGTAAGGCAGTCGCGCCGCCGCGGCAACATATCTCGACCCACAAAGGCGTTACGCTTATCATGCCTGCTTATCTCCCTGAACGGAGCGATTTCGGCATTAAGGTGGTCTCTGTCTACGATGAGAACCCGAACCTCGGTCTACCGCGTATCACGGCGACAGTCTTAGTGCTTGACCCGACGACGGGCGCGCCGAAAGCCTTTATGGACGGTGCAAGTCTTACGGCGATCCGGACCGGTGCAGGTGGCGGTGTGGCGGCGGACCTGCTCGCTCGGCAGGACGCAAAAAGGGTTGGACTCTTCGGCGCGGGTGTACAAGCGAGATCGCAGTTACAGGCGATGATGGCGGTTCGAGACATCGCATGCGTGAACCTCATCAGTCAGACGGAAGCCTCGGCGCGACACCTCTCCGCTGAGATTTCGGCGTGGACGGATGCGCCGGAAGTCAATCTCGTCCGTAACCCGGAACAGGTCGTCGCGGACGCGGACATCGTTATCTGTGCGACGACATCGGCAACGCCGCTTTTCGATGGAAGTGCTTTAAAACAGGGGACGCACATCACAGCGGTTGGTACGTTTGTGCCTGAGAAACGCGAAGTCGATACGACGACTATAAGACGAGCAGACCGAATCGTGGTCGATTCACGCGAGGCGTGTTTGGAAGAGGCGGGTGACCTGATTATTCCGAATGCTGAAATCGATGCAGAAATCGGTGAGATTGTTAACGGTGACACACCCGGTCGGCAGTCGGACGACGAGATCACGTTTTTCAAATCGGTGGGTGTGGCGGTGCAGGATGCGGTTGCGGGTGTAGCGGTGCTTGCGGCTGCGGAAGCGAAAGGGTTAGGCACCCTTGTTGAAATGACGTGATAGACCCAAGTCTTTAGACTTGGGTCTATCACCAACGTTCACGACTCCGCGGAAAGGCTTCTCTAATCCTTCGTGGGCGTCTTCAACAGTGATTTCGCCCTTTCTTGCAGCTGCTTGAGGCGTTTTTCGAGTTGTGCAGCGTCTTCCTTCAACCGTTTGATGCGTTCTTCTGGCGAGAGGTCCTGCTCACGCTTGCGATCGCCATCTCTCTCGATTACCTGTGCAGGTTCCTTCTTCCGCTTGAGGTGTAGCGCATCTTCTGACAGGGTAATTCTCAATTTTTCGCGCGATTCCGGGTCGAGAATGAGATAGAAACCATCAGCACCCTCTTTAACATCTACAGTAAAGAAATCACCAACATCTACAGTAACGAAATCAGCATCAGTCTCTTTAATATTGTCGCGAAGGAGAAGGAGGTAACTACCAGCAGGGATTTTAACATCCTCATCAAATTGGATTATTTTCTCCCCGCCTCCCCCGACTTCTGATAGCAACACCGAACTCCCGAGCGTCCAACCTTTCAAGTTTATCTCCGCATCGCTGGCATTATAGAGTTCCATCCACTCATAATCAGGTCCAGGTGCTTTGTTGATCTCCTGAATGATTATAGGGCTTTTCTGCTTTCTCGCTGGGTGTTTCTCGGATTCTTCGTTTTTGGACGGTTTCTCGTCCGCTGCTTTCTGCTCGTCCTCCTTTTTTTCCTCCGATGGTGTCGCGGTCGGGGGCTCGCTCTCAGCTGATTCCTGAGGTGTTTGCGCGAACAGCGAGACTTGGAAGGTTTTCAACGGCACCAATTGTGCCATCGCTAATAAAGGCAGACAGGTGAGGAGCAACGTTGCTACGATTAACTGCAAGCGCGGCTTCAGTCGTACGTCTAACCGTCGATCGCTTTTCAGAATAGAATCAATCCGAGATTCCAACTGCGATGGCTGGTTGAGCGACAAAGCGAGTGAAATACCTCTATCTCTTTGACGGACTAAATCCAATAGACATTGGGCGTAATTTTTCCGAGCCCCTGTCAATTGGATAACCCAATCGTCGCAGATGCGTTCCCGGAGGCGGACGAGTTCGCGGTTAAGGAGATGGTAAATCGGATGGAAAAAGAAGATAACGCCGACTGCGTGCGAAAAGAGGTTCGTCAACCAATCGAGGCGTTGTACATGCGCCAACTCGTGAGCGGCTACCAACTCAAACTGCTCCAAATTCAGTTTTCTTGGAATCAGGATGTGAGGTGATAACCAACCGAATGAGATCGGCGACATGACCCGATCTGAGAAGCAGACCGTGACTGGACGCTTTATGCGTAGCCGCCGCACCAAGCGTTCACAGATTGCCTGATATGAATCATCAGCCACCACTGCACTGTGTCGGAGTTGATAGATTCGGCACAAGCCAAACATAAAGCGGATCAACATAGCGAAGGCACCGATCGCCCAGGCGTACAGTAGCAGATCCGTCTTGGTTTCCGAATTAAAGAGAGCAAGCAGTTTGCCCTCGGCGTGTGTTCCGGTTTCAACGGACGAAATTGCTGGTAAATCCGTAGTCAGCGCAGCTAAACCTGATACATCTATTGGCTGTACCTGCGCTAATTCTGGTCCCGGGTTTCTGTCTATGGAGAGTGCCGGTACAAACTGATTCAAACCGAACAGCATCGGCAGGCTGAGTAAAGATAACAACCAGAGCAGATGGACAGTGGCGTTGGAACGGCGACTTTTGCGAAACACAGAACTTGTCGCAAACCATATCAAGCCACTCAGGAGCAGCCACTGCCATGAGCAGTTGAGCAGGGAAAGGAGGATTTGCTTAGTCATCGGTTTCTTCTCCTTCAGGTTGATAGTTGTTAATCAACGCTTGTAAGCGGTTATATTCATCTGAGCTGGTCTGTCGCACTTCAAGGAGTGTGTTCACCAGTTTCTCGGCTGAGTTGTCGAAAAGGCGTTCCAGCAAATCGTTGAGCATGGAATGCTTAATCTCCGCTTCTTGGACTAACGGTTGGTAAACAAACGTCCGACCCTCGACTTGATGCGACAAAAAGCCCTTCTTTTCAAGACTTTTCATAGTCGTGGCGACAGTGGTATAGGCAAGCTTGCGGTCAATGTTATCAAGAACGTCATTGACCGTGGCACGCGTCAATTTCCATACCACTTTCATCACTTCAAGTTCTAATGGGTGTAGTCTCTTGGTTTTCATTGGGTTAATGCACCTCTCTCGAATTACGATCAGTAAATACTAAAACTAAATACGTAGTAATAGTATTATATACCCTAAAAAATGGTTTGTCAAGTTAATATGGAAAAAAATGCATAATTTTATGAAAATAGGTCTTGGTTTTGCTTTACATAAACCCAACTTGCCACCTGTTTAACACATAGCACTCCGCTGGAGTGCAAGCGTTGAATACGCCATTTTCTATTCTTACTGCGAAGCAATTTCACCCCTCTGGGGTGGGGAAAGTGTCTGAAAAATTGTATTGAAACGCTCAAAATCTGTTAGGAGCAACTTGGGTTACATAAGTGAACATTCTTATGGAAAATCGCGAGCGACAAGTAACACCGTTTTTGCTGGGGCGTTTCTTCAGCAAAAACACTCGCTCCTACAAAAGAAAATATCTACATACATAAAGCGAATAGGTACAATTGAATGACCCTGTCAAGAAGGTTCTATTGTGTTGATTTAAGTTTACCCCAAGTGGTGGTGGCTTTGCCTGCAGCATCGACCGCGAAAACCCCTTCAATTCCATTGCCGAGTGATTTAACTTCATCCTTGGAGAGTGGGACATTAAAGATGACGATTTCATCAATGATTCCACCGAAATGACACCTTCCCTTACCGGCATTACACCCTTGATCTGCGCCGATGTAGACCGCTTCAGGGGAATCCCAAGGTTGTCCGACTGCGTCTGCGCTGTTCTGTAGTTCACCATCCACGTAGATGTGGATTTTCGCGCCATCCCACACCCCGACGAGGTGAACCCACTCATTTACGGGAAGCGGATCTCCGAGTGCTTCAAATCTTTCAGGCGCGCTCTTGATCCGATAATGAAACGAAGCTTGGTTAATTCTGCCACCGACATTTTCATGCGCACCGGTTCCAAGTAGATACTGCGACCAGGTTGAGCATCCCTGTCCTTTCCATATAACGCATTTTCCGTTCGGGGGGACCGTTGCGTATATCCAAGCATGGATCGAGAAACCCTTGGAGTCCTTGAAATTCAAGGCTGCCAAACTATCAGCATCGCCTTTCGTCCCGATACGTACATGGTTTTGGGCATCAACGCCGCTGAACTCTATTCCGCCGCCGAATTTGGCTTTTGCCCATTTGACATCGCCAACAAATACGCCGTCGCTACCGTTTCCAGAAAGATCGGTAACGGTTTCGCCTTTGCCTTCTTCAAATGTCCACATCCCTTGAATCGTATTTTTATCAATCTTCGCATCACTTGTCACTATTATAGCGAAACTCAGCACGATAACAGTGCTTGCCGTAAGGATGTAATTCAGATACCGTTTTGCAAAAAACATGGTGCCTCCTTTTAGTCATGTTTGATTACGACTTCCTCTTTTCAGATGGATTGCTACTTTTATAGTAAAATTTAGGATTAATAGTAGGTGCCGCCCCTACGGGGCTAAAGAATTGGGACAAACGCTTTTCTACACAGATGCTGAAGAAACACCCAAGCAAATAAACGCTACGCGACTGAAGAGCGGTTCTGGCGTATCCAAGATTTCTCGCTAAAATCCGGTTCGGTCTCGCATTAAACGAAAACGCGCGTAAAACAGCAGGATTGCGATGGAAAATGTGTACATTTTCACTATTTTTCAGGACTTACGCACTTTTAACAGTAGGTGGTTCTGTTAGATGAAAGTTTTCGGAAAACACAGCGTTTTGGCAGCACAAACTAACAGTTTGTGGTACGAAAGAGCAGCCTGCGTAAGTCCTGTATTTTTATTAGAATTTTCCAAAGACGCGTACAAAAATTTCCATGTAGTTCTGATCGTTAACTTCCCCGATTGCGCGCTGATCTATGTATCGTGCGCCGATATGCAGAAACATCTGTTTCTCGTAAGCCACAAAACTTTTTTCCATTTCAACCAATAACGCTTGACGGACAAAATCGTTATCATCATCTCGCATATCATTGAACCAGAGGATTTGACCGCCACCCGTGAGTTTGATGGTTTTTGTGAACTGATAGACGACCTTGAGGATCAGTGCTGGCGCCATATCCCGCACGTGCGTCCGTTCAATTTCACGTAATCGGAGTCCACGGGCTATCTCCTCGCCGTCAATTTCGGCACTTAGCGGGAGATATTCGATCCGGTCCTCTGCCATCCGAAAACCGTTGCGGATGGTATACTTGAACATGGGACTAATCTCCAGCGATTTGGAGGGACGCAAACGGTAGAGGGTTTTGAAAATCCCGACTTCATAGTGCTCATTATCCCTGTCAAAATCGAAGTCATACTGAATTTTCGCGCGAGCCGTCGTGACCATCCGATCGATTCCGAGGTATTCATACGTAATTTTGGCGGTATTAATGAGGTCGTTCTGCATCAATAAGGGGTCCCTGCGTCGTTTTTCGACTTCAACACCACCATCAACATAAAAGAATTGCAGGTCTCCGTTCGCCTCCATTTTCTGGATTTCGGGTTGGGCTCGATAGAGGCGTTCGTCTTGTCGTCCCAAAAACCCGGCATAATACCACGTTTCGTCGGGGATTTTATCCTTTACCAGTTTAAGTTCATTCTCGAAAATGAGTGAAGAAGCCCGATCAAGTTCTTTCCGGTAAACGAGATTCGCGAACGCTTTGGTTGACGTCGGGATATTTCTGAGTCTTAGGTTCTCCTCTATCTGTAGCCCAAGATCAAGGTTAATAACACTCTCTCGCCGACTTATCTCGCGGTCCATAAAGAGGCGCACGCCCCGCAATCCAACATCAAATTCATAATTGGGGTCCTTATCATTCTCCTCCTCGTCTCGGATGCCGTTGTTGTTCCGATCACTTTCGTCAAGGAAATCCTCATCGACATCAAAGAGCAGAATGTCGTCCTCATAGTCAAAGATACCGTTGTTGTTTTTATCCAAGTCGCCCGGAATAATCAGTGAAGGTGGATCAAGGAACGTGTTATCGGAGTAGCGGTCTTGGTCATCGTTGTCTCCGACGGAGCGGGAGGCATCGAACTGTGGACCGACGCGAAACGCTTCTGCCTGAAAGATCGTATCACCGACGGTTTGGAAGGCTTTGAAAACTGTTGTCGTCGCGTCGAACCTTGATCCTAAATTCTTTTGCAATGCGCTTTTCGGTGTGATAGCCACCTCAGCTTTCACACCGTAATTGGTGAAATTGGTCTCTAAATCCACTGCCCATACGGAAACCTCACGGAAATACCAAGAAAGCCCGAGCTGCGACTTGCCGAACTTTGTTACTTCGCGTAAGCCGATCCCCGAACCTTCTCTCTGCTCCTCTTGACCGTTCAGGCGGTTCAGCAGCCCCGGTACCATTAGGATCGTCCAATCTGTATAGTTGGATCGAACTTCCCAACGGACACCGCTCAAGTCAATCTGATCGAAGGTAAATTTCGTGAAGGTCGTTGGAACTTCTCCGAGGCTTAGGATATTTTTGACGCTTCCCGCGGTTTCTTCAATCACCATAACGCTGTGAAAGCCGCGCCGAAAGAGGCGATCAAAATCGAAATTGTCTTGCCTGACTTGTTCATTCTCTGTACTCGCGAGGAAGTTCCGTCGGTTCGTGAAATCATATTCGACACGTCCAGATAAGAATAGCTTGCCAAATAGACTGTAAACGTCTTCTGCCTCCGCGCGGAACACGAGTAAATAATTTAACATTAGAAGGAGGAAGCCAGGGATTAGGCACTTTTGGAAACCTTTTCTTATTTTCATATCTCATTGGCTGTTAGCAATCGGTTCCCATCAGTTTTCAGTTAAGAGATGCCGAATGAACCCAACCTCTCTTTGCTGACTGCTGATTGCTGACTGCTGACTGCTATCTCAAAATATCCTCCGGTCCGTAGGATTCTGTGAAGGTTGTCCAGGTTCCCGTGCGTTTATCAAAGCGGCTCAACCCGCGATAGGTGCCGAACCAGACGTATTTACGACCAATAACCATGGAAAGAATACCGTTATGCGCCAAACCGTCATCTCGCGTGTAAGTCGTCCAGGTATTCGTCAATTGATCAAACCGACTGACCCCGGCATTGTAAGTGCCGATCCAGACCTCTGTGCCATCCACACCGATAGTGGTAACCTTGTCGCTCGCGAGTCCATCTTCCGTTGTATAGGCAGCCCAAACCTCTGTCTTTTCATTATAGAGCGTCACCCCGCGATCACTGCCGAACCAGACGCTATCGCCATCAATAGCGATGCAGCTGACTTCATCGCTCGCGAGTCCATCTTCGACAGTGATTGTTTTCCAGATGTCTCTCCGGACATCGTATTTGCTGACGCCTCGGCGTGTCCCGACCCAGACGTGTCGCTTACTCGCGGTGATACACCAAATTTGGTCGGTAACCAAGGATTCAGCGAACTCCTTAGATACGGCGGAGGGTTGGATTTCAGTGCCAGATGTGTAAGTAATCCATGCGTTGAGGTCATCGGCAGTGCGCGGATATTTTCCGATCCCGGAATTCGTGCCGACCCAGATGCTATTGCCGTCGCTGCTGACAGAAGTTATATTATTTGCAGGCAACCCGTGCTCGGTTCTGTATTGATCCCAGCGCAAAGCGATCTTATCAAATCGGTTCGCGCCGTCGCGTGTGCCGACCCAGACGTATTGTTCATCGGTGACAATAGAACTGACGACGTTATCGGAGAGTGAACCTCTCTTTTTTCGTCCATGCCGGTGCCAATGCCCGCCGTGTGTTTCTATGTTTTCGGATCCACCCTCCTGCCGATAATTTTTCCAAGTGCCAAACACCTTATCGTAGCGAGACATCCCTTTATCGGAGCCGACCCAGACGAACCGTTCATCTGTATCAACAGTCCGGATGGTGCGTCCGAGGAGAGTCGGCTGTGCTGTCAGAGGGGTCCAGGATTCCTTCCGCTTGTCATAACGTGAAAGCCCGCGCAAGGTTCCGACCCATACATAGTCTTCATCGACCGCCAGCCCATACTCCCCGACATGATTATGGAGGAGTCCTTTGATGTCTTTAAATGTTGTCCATGTGCCGGATGCGAAATGGAATCGTCGTAGCCCTTCGTTGGGTGCAGCGAGCCAGAGATAGTCGTCATCGGCTGCGAGTTCGAGCGTTCCGCGCCCGGATCGGATTGTCGTCCACTCCTTTGTACGCCGGTCGTATCGGGTGACACCTGCGTCATCCCAAGGTCTGTAGAGTATCCAGACATCTTTCTCTGTAGCGATAATGCGTCTAATGGTTTTCGCGGCGAGTACATCATTCGTCGAAAACGTCGTCCACTCTTTCGTTTTCTTATCGTATCGTGAGAGTGGACGGTTGCTGTCTCTGTCCCATTCCGAACGCGCAACCCAGATGAAATCGTCATCTACAGTAATCCATTCCGCGCCTCTACCGGCGAGTCCATCTCTGGGTCCGAAATTCTTCCATTCACGTGTCACCTCATTGTAGCGCGTAAGCCCACGCCCAGAAGCGAACCAGACATTTGGACCATCAACGCCAAGTGACTGTATCCGCTCAATCTCGCGGTTATCCTCTTCTTCTACGATTGCCCATGCTCCCGTCGCTTTATTAAAATGGTTTAACTCCAAACCTATCATCGGAATGACCCAGACGCTCTTCTCACTGACAGCAATCTTATCCACATCGTCCGTAGAGAGTCCATCTTCTGTCGTAAAATGCTGCCACGTATCCGCCATCTTATCGTAACGGAGTACGCCGTAGTCCGTTGTGAACCAAACGGCATCGGTATCGACATAAGTCCAACGCACAAACGTCATGGACCTTTTCTGAGTGGACTGCAGAATATCCAGACGTGTGAAACGCCGCCACGTTTCTGTCGGACGATGAAACCGTACGATACCGCCGTTCGGCGAAGCCCGCCAGTTACTGAACCAGATGTAATCACCATCAAACGTAATGTTTGAAACAAGTGTTTCAAGGAACGGTTCCCGGACCGGACGGGATTGATGTATTTTAATTTTTCCTTGCGGTTCGATATTTTTAATTTTTCCTTGCGGTTCGGCAAGGTGGGTTTCTGCATTCGCGTGCTTTTCCGTATACCCGCCCTCCACTACGTTACGGGCTACTTCATCTGAATCTTTATTTTCGTGCTTTTCCGTGTATTCGTCCTTCACTACGTTTTTGGTTTTTTCACGGGTACGATATTCAACGAGGCCGATGTCTGTCGCTATCCAAAGCGTTCCATCTTCTTCACACAATATATCGCGAATGTTATAGGGCACGTTTGCGAGAGAACGCCACTTTTTTGTCTCGATTGCGTAACTTCTGAGGCCTTGCGGTGTGCCAATCCATAGGACACCCTCTCGAAAAGCGAGTGCGGTAACATTAGGTGCGGGTAATTGTTTATGCTTTTCACTATTACTGGTGGACAACGGTATCCAACGCTGCTGGGTACTGTTATACTTTGCGACCCCTTGGCGTGTGCCTACCCACATTGTGCCTTCCACTTCTTCACCTGTTGACAGTAGAACATTCACATAAGCGTTGGGAAGCCCGTCGTTGGCGGGGCGCATCTCCTTGTCAGCGATCGAATACCGCCAAACACCGTTAGCACCGCCGAACCAAACGCTGCCATCACGAACAAGCACAGATAATATGATCGGATTTTTTGGAGAATCCGATTCCCCAGAAACGGATGGTGATTCCGGCAATTTAAGCTGCGTCCATTCTTGAGACGTTGGGTCATACATGGCGGGTCCCAAACTGGTACCGAGCCAGATAACAGGATCGGACTGTGTGGCATCGGTATCAACTGCTGTCACGAAAGCTTCATCGGGAATGGCTTTCGGCTGATGGCTTTCGGCTTTCGGCTTTCGGCTATCAGCAAGAGAATCTCTTTGCTGATCACTGATGGCTGATGGCTGATCGCTATCTCGCTGATCGCTGACGGCTGACTGCCGATTGCTATTTTGCGGTGTATGAAACATCCATTCATTGCCTGTATAGGTCCGCGTCCCAAGCCCTCGATCGCTCCCAACCCAGACGCGGGAACGGCTTTCGGCTTTCGGTTCTTGGCTTTCGGCTGACGGGAATTGATGGCTAACAAGTATTGATGTGATGTATGGCGTTGGCAGCCCATCTTCTTTCGAGATGGTTTCCCAGTTCCGCGTTTGTGGAGCGTAGATCGAGATTCCGGAGACGGTTGCTATCCAGAGGTTCCCGTCGGTATCCGGCGTTATCGCACGAACATCGTTGTCGGCAAGAAAATCGGCTTGCTTGTAAATTGTCCATTCACCTGTCACCTTATCGAAACGGCTCACCCCATCTTCTTTACTTGCAAACCAGACATCATTGCCGTGCGTGGTAATCCAACTCACATGATTGCTTGACAATCCATCTGCTTTCGTGTAGTGCACCCACGTATTGACAGGTTTGATGAATCGGTGGACCCCAGCATTGGCGGTTCCAAACCAGATTTGGAAACCGTCTGCACGAATAGAGGTCATCATATTGCTCTTCAGCAGGTCGGTTTTCGTATATGTTTTGATGAATGTCTGGTCGACTTGATTGTATTGACTGACCCCCTCTTTTTGCGTCCCGAACCAGACGCTGTCGTCGTCCACTGCAATCGTAGCGATCTCGCTGTCTATCAAGCCATCTGATTTCGTGTAGTTATTCCATGAGTCGGTATCACGATGGTAGCGGCTCACCCCGCCTCTGCTGAACCTCGGGTCCTCGTCCCACCCGTGCGGATCGGGGTTGATTTCCCTATCGGTGCCGATCCAGACGTATTCCGGTTCGACGGCGATGGTTGTAATTATTTTGCTGACCAAGCCGTCTTTTCGGGTACGGACGGCCCAACTGTCAATCGTTTTGTCATAACGGTTGAGACCGTTAGATGTTCCGAACCAGACGTAGTTCCCATCCACGGCGATGGAGGAAACCTGGTCGCTTGCTAAACCATCAATCGTTCGGAAGGTGGCAAAGGTATCCGTCTGCCTATCGTAGCGACTCACGCCTTCATCGGTAGCGAACCAGACCCACTGTCCGTCAATGGCGACGGCGTTCACCCTATCGTTGGCTAACCCATCTTCCATCGTATAGTGTAGCCAATGATCGTGTTGACGATCCCAGCGTGAAACCCCGTGTGCTGTTGCAATCCATACATTCTCCGAATCGGCGGTAATACAGTTGACTTCGTTGCTGACAAGTACCCGCTTCACGGGCCACACCTTTTTCGGACGCGAGTTGGCATCGCGCTCCTCAATCGGAACACCGGATTGCGGGTCGGTGGTCACCAGTGGACCACACCCCGTAATCATAAAGAGAGAAAACAGGAATAAGAGACCTACACTCAGAACCGGAAACGAACGTTTGCGCCTGCGTTCTAAGTTTTCAAACGCAATCGGAGGATCGTTGTCATCTAATCGGTTCATCATTTTTTAAATTACCCCTTCACCCAAGTTAATCCAGGAGCGGTTTCATTGTTTAGCATTCATTATGACACAGAAACATTTTATAAGCAAGAAAAGCACAATCAAAGCATCAAAACTTGCTTGACAAAAACGCGCAAATGCTCTACAGTGTATTTGAGAAACACAACAAACAACCCGAATCAACTATAGAGATTGGAGATATTCATAATGCCTTATGGCGGCAACGACTGGCTCGCTTTAACTGAAGAACCGACACTTGAACCGGAACTCCCGATCTGCGATCCGCATCACCATTTTTGGGATTTCCGAACCGAACGTATCCCTTACCAACGCTACCTGCTCCATGAACTGATAGCCGATATTGATAGCGGACATAACGTGTGCTCCACTGTGTTCGTTGAGGCGCGAGCGATGTATCGTGCTGATGGACCTGAGGAGATGCGTCCTGTGGGTGAAGTCGAATTTGTGCAAGGGTTAGCCGCCGCGAGTGCCAGCGGTCTATACGGCACGAGCCGTGCTGCCGCTGCGATCGTTGGACACGCCAACCTGAACTTGGGTGAACGCGTCGAACCTGTACTGGCAGCCTTACTGGCGGCGAGTCCGAATCGGTTTCGCGGTATCCGACATTCTGTTACTTCGGACCCACATCCAGAGATAGGCGGTACTTCCGCATACAGAACAGCGGGACAACTCGGACGTGCGGATTTCCGTGCGGGTGCGCGGGTACTGGCAGGTATGGGAATGTCTTTCGAGGGGTGGATGTTTTTCCCTCAACTCCCTGAACTCGCCGATTTTGCGAAAGCCGTACCGGATTTGACGATTATTCTTAATCATATCGGCGGATTGCTGCGGGTCGGTCCTTACGGTGGAAGGGATGATGAAGTGTTAGCGACTTGGCGGCGCGGTATCGCTGCTGTGGCAGAATGCCCGAACGTTAACATCAAACTCGGCGGTATCGGGATGCCGCGCACCGGTTTTGATTGGCACGAACGCGAAAAACCGATCGGTTCTGAGGCGTTAGCGGAATCTATCGCACCCTTTATGAATTATTGTATCGAGCAGTTTGGTCCGGAGCGGTGTATGTTTGAAAGCAATTTCCCGGTCGATAAGGTCTCATTTTCTTACAACGTGATGTATAATGCGTTCAAACGGTTGTCATCGGGTTACTCAAACGATGAACGCGCTGCACTGTTCCATGACACTGCTGTCCGCGTATATCGGATAGATATTTAATTTCACCCCGAACTTTTTGGCAACCTCCTCAAGCGTAAACATTTCCGCTTCTCCTGCTTCGTGATCGGCTATACGTTGTTCTAACTCTTCGGCAAACTCGGGTCGCAACTCTAATCCTTCGTCTGGATCGTAGTGATAGTCCTCAAAGGCGACTTCCAAAAGTTCATAAGCGACATAAAGTTCCCGAAATGCCAAGTCTAATTCTTGATCTGATGGATTCTGACTGAGCAACGCAACGAACCGCTCACGTACGGGGAACAGCTCTTGGGTAACGAGGGATCGGAGTAATACTCGGTATTCATCAAGCGGTAATTCAGTGATTTTTTTCTCCGGCATCGGATCGCTGTTTAGGTAAAGCCCCATCCGTCTGAAATTTCGCTCTTTGAGCGTTGTTTTCCGGTTAGCGAGGATATATTCGCGTTGCCGTCTGAGTTTTTTGGCGAGTGGTGTCTCCGGCGTGAGTCCTTCAAGCGGATCCTCTTCATACTGTTCTAACCAAAATGCGAAATCCACGTAGTCACCGTGAAAATGAAAGAATTCTGCATCCAGTTCTTCTCGCGAGCTGTCCTTCGTGAGTAAGACAGCAAGGCGTTCCCGCGATTTGAAGAGTTCCTCGTTGACGAGCGTGTGGAGCAATTCTCGGAATTCGGTAGGGGTCATCTCTGTAATGTTTGGCATGATGTTCTCCGTAAGACTCAAATTTTAACGTTTAGTATACCATAAAAACCGTTTGATGTCCAAGGCAAAAGTATTGAATGTCTCTGGGGACAGGATGTTTTATCTTGACATCCTCATAAAATGAGGTGAAAGTGCCAGAAAACATCGCAGCACTATTGCGATGCAACGGAACCTAAACAACACCTTTTCTTGTGGGAGGTGATAATTACGACTTCCTGCGTCCAACCGATCGTGTTAAAGCCCCAATCACGTAGATCATCGGCGACAGCGCGTAGCCACTGTTCATGACTGTTGCCGAATTCACGCTCCCACACGCCATCTGATTCTACAAACCGCAACGCAGCCGAATCAATATGGTTCATACCGACAGACCAGAACGGCGCGCTATCGGGCGTGATAAACCACCAACGTCCATCCTGTTTCTCAATTGTGTAAAAGCCTGCCATATTTCAGTCCTTTCCGCAGTAAGTTGCGTAGCGTCATTATTTCCTTCGGCGTTAAGTATATTCCAAAAATTATCGGATGTCAAGAAGTCTGTGTCACGGGATTTTTGAACAAAACTGTCCAAAAACTGAACAATAAGCACGCTTCATCGCTTCATATCAACGGCAAACCCATTTTTAAAGGTACTTTGCGCTTGAATTTTCTTTGGCATGAAAATTGCTTATACATTTAACACTGCGAACCGACTGGGAGAGCCTACCTCCTTGGAAAAATACGGAGCGATGCAATAGGCTTTCCTATCTCGATTGTTGCATCGCTCCATCTACCCGTCTGTGTTGTGTACAAAGGAGAAAGAACCATGAATAGGTGGAAATGCTTACTTTTTATACTCGCGTGTTTATCACAGATTGGCTGTGCTGCGCTTTTAACGGAACAGGTGTATGTTTTGATTGATCGTCCAGTAAGCGAAAAGATGACTTTCAATGGCGAAATTTATTCACTCCCGGAACGTGCGAAAGGCCGGAAAGTGGTGCTGCTCGGCTCTGGGAAAATCCGAAACATTGAGATTCATGCGCGCGATAAGAGAAACCGATGGGAACCGGTCAAGAAAGTACCTGGTGGCATCGAATTCCCGTTTGAAATCTTACTGATCGTAGAAACGGACGCTATCAAAATTATAAAACACGCCATGACTGGAGCCGGTAACATTGAGAAGGTTCAATTTTACACAGTTGCGGATAAGGGGAATTAAAAGCTGCACTTCTTCGGGCATTTTTTTTTATCAGTCTTGTTCTTTTTTGTGCAACTTAACAACTACAAAACCGAGATTATGGGCATATTTAACATATTTGGCATTGGCATGAAAATTGCTCAGTATATTAGAACGCTGAGTGAACCTATGGGAAAGCCTTCCTCCTTGTAGAAATGTGAAGCGATGTAACGGCTTTCCCATATCTCGCTTGCTTGAATTGCCCCATCCATTAATCCAATGCGCTATGCTTAAGGAGATAAAACCGTGAAGAGATGGCAATGTCTACGACAAACGTTTATATCTATTCTTTTATTAACATTGATTCCACTGAATGCGAAGGCGTTTCCTCCGCCTTCGCCGGCAGGGGGCAACTATTTAGTGCTTGATGGCGTGGGCGCCTACGCTGTTTTAGACTTTGAAGCCTTCGGTATACTTCTTCCTGAAGGCACAGATGAATTCACCGTTGAAGCGTGGGTGTATCCGACGGCGGAACCTGAGAAAAATATATCAGCAACGATCCTCAGCCAACAGGTATGCATGCGCGTTGTGAGCGATAAGCACGATGGATATCAAGAAACAAAAAAGAGTATTGATTGGCAGAAAGGCGATCTGCTCTTGATAACCTATGCTCATGTTGCTGGATGGGGTGGCGGTGCTGTGACCCCTTATTTTCCAATCACAATTTCGCCGAACCGATGGCATCATATCGCTTATCAGGCGAAAAGGAAAGAGACGATAACCATCGTCAACGATCTCAGCAGAACACTACCACAAGGGACAACCATTGGACATGATCTCTCTAAATTCTGGCGTCCAAAGGATTTTACAGTCGGTGGTTTTGGAGAGAAAATCGAGCTGCCCAATGTGCGAAATTACTTTTGGGGATCCTTTACGGGGTATATTGATGAGGTTCGTATTTCAACCGTCGCCCGTTACGATGTTAAAAAAAATGCCTTTATGCCAGATCAAAAGTTCAAGAATGACGGAAAGACGGTCGCGTTGTGGCATTTTGATGAACCGGGTGGGACACGCAAGTTCTCAGATGCATCGGGAAATGCGTATCATCTGGTCGGTAAGGGTGGCGCGAAGACAGGGATTCCACTTGCGGTTAAGCCTACAGGAAAACTCACAACGACATGGGGACAACTGAAGCGGTCAAGGCACCCATAACCTAAAGGTTAGGGCTTGTGCTTCGTCGCAGTTTGCGTTTCCGAGGAAACGGCTTACGTCTGCTTCACAACGGGACCACAAGCAGCCCGTAAAATGTTGATCGCAGCGTTGATGTCTCTATCGTGGTCCGAACCACATTCCGGACACCGCCACTGACGATCTGAAAGACAAAGAGTTTCGTTTTTATAGCCACAATCCGAACACGGCTTTGTTGTCGCAGTCCATTGCCCGACTTGACGGAACTCACGATTATGTTTCAAACACTTATATCGCAATATCTCAACAAAACTCCCGAAGGCAAGGTCGGAGACTTTCCGACCCCAGAGCCGTTTCATGCCCTCAAGGTTCAGCGTCTCGGTCGCAATAAGGTCAAACCTTCGACACAAGTCCGTGGCAAGTTTGAAATGCCAATCTCTGCGTTGGTTGGCGATATGTCGGCAGAGCCGTGCGATCTCTCGGACAGCACGCCACCAATTGTTAGAACCTTTGACTTTACGCGAAAGGCTTTTGTAGAGTTTGCGAAGTTGTTTCAAGGATTGTTTCAAGAACTCTGGCGATTGTATCTTCTCGCCATTGGAGAGTGTCAGATAGGTCTCCATACCGAAGTCCGCTCCTACGCTTTCACCTGTAGCGGGCAGCACTTCTTTGGAGGAATCATCTGTCACGACATAAAGCCAAGATGTTCCGACGGCATCACGGAGGATTTGGATATAGCGGACGTTTCCTTTCCAATCTCGGTGTTGGTGAAACGAAAACCAGCGTTTATTGAACTTAAAACGTTCGGAGGCTTCATCCCATTCTTTGAAAGAAAGGCGGACACGCCCCTCTTCAAGGAGATAACCACTTTGAAACTTCGCGGAACGATAACGGTCTTTACGTTTGAACTTTGGACGACCGACATTCGGAAAGTCAAAAAAGCGTTCCCACGCGATGTGCAGCCGGATAATCACAGCGTCAAGCGTGTCGCGGGGTATCCACGCCCAATGTTGATGCGTCCGTTCGAGCAACTTCGTCAGGTGGGGTTGCAAGCGATAACGCCCCGCATACTTACCATAGATGCGATAATAGCGGTTCTCAAGTCGCAAAAAATGGTTATGCACATCACACAAGTCGTCAAGCATATTACCGAGACGCATATTTTGCGGATGTTCGCGTATCTGATATTTGTAGGTTCTGCTGGCGCGTTTTTGTTTCCGCTTGCGTTTTTTGGTTTCCATAGTATTACCAGCTACCAGTCTTTAACCCCTTACGAGTGGGTAGGCAGACACATTGCCTTGCAGCAATGCTCGTAATGTCTGCCAACTGGTAAGAATAGTATAACATTTTTGACAGTCTTTCTAAAGAAAAAAACATAGGAACGGGCATTCCTCCCCAACCTAAAGGGTGGGGTCTCCTGCCCGAAGATTAGATGAAATTCATAAAAAAACCTCTACCGATAGTTCTACTTAGGGCTTTAATCGGCGGTTTGTTCAGCATTATCTATATCTCCGACTTTGCTTTTGCGATTGAGCCTATCGGCACGATTGGGCAGCCGCTTCCTGAACAGCATGCTTTCCTTTCCAACGATACGATTTTACGCGTTGTTCCGACGCACATTCAGGTTGTTGATTTGTCCACTGGAACCGTAATTGATGAATTCGGAGAGCGAACAACAGATGCCAGTAAGGTCGTTTTGAGTCCAACTGCTACACATTTAGCGATTCTCAATTACACTGTCGGCTCAAAGGTAACGACTGTCCACATCTGGGATGTCAATGCCCGTGAGCAAGTCTCCGAGTGGCGGGTTACAGCTCGCCTTAATGAGGTCGCTGCATTTGGTGCAAAAGCACCGCTGTTCGCTGCCGCCTTTGAAGATCAAATTTATCTGTGGAACTGGCAAACCCACAAGTTCGTTGGAAAGATGATGACAGAAGCGTATTCGCGTGCCTATGCTATGATTTTTAGTTCCGACGATCGCCACCTCATCACAACTTCAAGAGATATAACCTCAAGAGAAACGCTTGCGTTATGGAACGTTGAAACCCGTCGTCTGGAAGCATACTTCGATGGACATAAGGTTGACGAAGTTGAGGACATCGTTATGAGCCCAGATGGCACCCGTATTGCAACATTTGAAAGGGATTGGAATAGAGTGTTCGTTTGGGATATAGAGACACGACAACTCTTATGGCGGGAACGCAGCGGCACTGGCAGGGTTTCAGATGTGGTATTTAGTCCAGACAGTCAACGTCTCTACGTTGCAAATTCGACAGGCACACTCCACTCCTCGGGGTCTGAGCCGTGGACAGGCTGGGACGATCAGGTCCGCGTCTGGGACGTCGAATCTGGGCAACAAATTAATGCCTTTGGCAGCGAATTCCGTTTCTTGGAGAAGATAACCGTCTCCTCAGATGATAAAACCGCGCTCCTTCATTACCGAGATGCTGTTGTACTTTGGGATATGAAAGCAAAGCAATCTGTGAGGGTATGGGCGGATTTCATCTCCAGCTGGAACAACGCACTCAGTGCAAATGGCAAAACCTTCGTTTCCGCCTCCCGATATTTTATTAAGACATGGAACATTCCATCACGGCAGATGCAGCACCTCATCTCTGCTGAGGACAGGCTATTTCGGGAACTCGCCATCTCTTCCGATGGCCAAAGACTCGCTATCGGTCGTGACCCTTGGATTGAGGTCTACAATCTCCAGACTGGCAAAGTCGAGGTCCAATTCCCGTACTATTCCGGATATTCCGACATCGCTTTTAGCCCATCTGGACGGTGGGTTGCCGCACGTCGCTGGGGGTTCATTCGCCTTTTTGATGTCGAAAACCCAGAAAGGATCCAGCAGCTTTCTTCAAAAGACGGTCCAGATGTTGATATTGGTTCATTGTTTACGTTTAGCGAAAACGACGAATATTTGGCAGCCACCACTTGCCCGCACAATAATCAACACTGTTGGATCGCGTTGTGGAAACGTAAAGGAGATACATTCATCTTCCAATATTCATGGCAGGTACCAGAACTCTATAACCATTCAAGGCTCGCTTTTACGTCTGACGCGGACGGTTCGGTTGTCCTATCAGTGCCCAACCGCGCCCAAGATACACAAATCTGGCGACTCCTGCCAGACAGCCCGCAGCTTCTCACAACGCTGCCTGTCGGGTCGCCTGCGCGCTTTAGCACAGACAGTCGCTATCTATTCGCCGATCGAGATAACACCCTCCAAGTCTGGGATTGGCAGGCAGAAACACCTACCGCGTGTCTCTCCATTTCAGACTATTTTGACATGAGCCGAGATGGGACCATTCTGCTCTCCTATGCCGAGACAGGACAAGTGCAGATATGGGATGGAAATGCACTCCTCTCTCCGCAGCCTATTACTGTTGATCCCTGCGGGAAGCAGCTTGTGATCTTCGGAGACGTAAAGCAGAACCAACTCCTACAGAACTTTCCCAATCCGTTCAACCCAGAAACATGGATTCCGTTCCGACTCACTGATGAACGTCATGTCACGGTTCATATTTATAGTCCTACGGGACAGTTAGTGCGCCGTCTGTCGCCGGGTATAATGCCCGCAGGCGACTATTCCTCACAATCTCAAGCGATTCACTGGGATGGACGCAATCAGACCGGTGAACCTGTGAGTAGTGGCATCTATCTATACACAATTAACGCAGGCGATTTCTCTGCAACCCGCAAAATGCTTATTCGGAAATAAGACGGTTGATAGCATCACAGACCTTCAGTTGAATATTTGCGATTCAATCGTCACAGTCGAGAGGATGTTCTCGGTGTCCGTCTCGATTATCAGTTTACCCAGAGATTAACAGAGGCAATTGGATCGGTTTTTATATCGTCATCCTCGCGGGGCATCGTAAAACCACGAATCTATTTCAACACACGACGAGCAACACAACGTTTGTTCGAGCAATGGTGGGTTTTTAGAGACCTACGACTTTTTTCTTGAAGTCCAACGCTGAAGTTGCTATGATAGGTGCAAATGAAGCACATATTTTTTTGGCATACTTCGGAGACATCATGGACAACTACCGTATTGCGATTATCGGCTTAGGCACCGATCCACGAAAAAATAAAACAGGAGTGATTATGCAACGTTTGGATATTCTTCATCCATCAATTGACGACTACTTACTCGGCATTATTCCCGAACGCGACGAAGTGCTCACAGAGATGGAAGCACACGCACGCGAAAACCGATTCCCGATTGTTGGACCGCTCGTCGGACGCGTCTTACATCAACTGGTACTGCTAACCCATCCGACACGGATTTTCGAGATGGGATCAGGCTTCGGTTATTCGGCGTATTGGATGGCGAAGGCACTCCAAAAACCGGAAGCCGCTATCATCTGTACCGACGGTTCACAAGAGAACGCCGAGCGCGCAGCGGGGTATCTTACACGTGGCGGTATCGCAGATCGTATCGACTATCGCGTCGGTAACGCACTCGAAATTATTGACGAAACCGAAGGCGAATTCGATATCATCTACAACGACATTGACAAAGATGGGTATCCAGAAGCATTCCAGAAAGCGATTCCACGGCTCAGGAGCGGTGGATTGTTTATTACGGATAACATGATCTGGGGTGGACGCGTCGTTACGCAGGAACCCGGCAGCCCTCCAGAAGAGCTCGATGAACGAGAGCAGTGGTTCCACGAGGCTACCACCGGTGTTAGAGAGTTGACACGGCTCCTCTATAGTTCGCCGGATGTCTTCACGACGATTATTCCACTGCGGGATGGGGTCTCGGTCGCTGTGAAACGTTGAAGTCGTCTGGTATTATTGTGCGTTATCGTTGCTCTGCTCAGCGGTTTCGGGCGGTTTTGTGTCTTCGGCAATCATCTCACCCAGCTCGGTTCTCAAGTTCTGGATCTGAGAAATTTTTTCGGCTATCTTATCGAACATTTCCTGCTTGGCATTAACACCTTCACCGATGAGGAACGCGGTCGCTTCGGAACGACTGTTAAATTGCCCCGATGCCACGAGTTCATCAATCCGACTGAGATTCTCCTCATCAACCCTGACCATAACCACATTATTCCTTTTTCCGGGTCCTCTTCTGTGCCGATGCTGCCTTTGTCTCTCACGATGCCTTCTTCTGTGTTGTCTTCCTTTAGATTCTGACATTTGTAAATCTCCTTATTTTTAAAAACACAGGTTAATTTAATTACACGTAATTATTATACACTATTACACAATAGGTTGTCAAATTAAATTTTCGATTTTTAGAGGATTGACATTGACCGAAATTTAGCGTATAATAGCTTACAAGAACAGGTTAACGAGAACAACATTATAAAATAAAGAGGTTCACCCAAATGGCAACAATGAAATGTAGTAGGTGCGGTTCCGAGAAAATCATGACTGATCTACGGATTCGGGATTGCTACGATGTCGGTGTAGGACAAGATTTACAGGTGGAAGTACAGCGGAACCCTGATGCTCTGATTTTTAAGCAGGCACACAGAGAATCACTAAGAGCGACTGTCTGTGGTGAGTGTGGTAATGTCGGTCTCTCCGTTGAAAATCCGCAAGCACTTTGGAAAGCCTACACCGAGCAAAAAGATTGATAGTTCATGTTTCAATGCTACTGATGAGGATTTCTTTTTACCCCACCATTTACATAGATCCCAACCACGCCTTCCAATTAAAATTCTACTCTCTTGCAGAATTATGTACGCTTTTATCCCTAAGTCGCGTCACTATATCTACTATAGTTTGGACAATTTTAGGTGCGATAAACATAATTATGCACCTTTTTTAATCGAATTCGCGTCACTATAGGGAATGGAATTGATAGGGCACCTCTTTGAAGTTTGCAAACCTATCTATCCACGAACATGAAACGCTACCCGTTCTATTGATGGAAATAGTTTTTTGGAGAGAGCAGACGATGAGAAATGATGATGTCGCATTGATTCAACGTATCCTTGCCGGTGATGAGAACGCTTTCGCGAGTTTGCTTAGAAAGTACCAACGGCAGGTCCACGCATTCGCACGGCGGAAAATCGGGGATTTTCAGATCGCTGAAGATATTACGCAGGAGACTTTCCTACAAGTCTATCAGAAACTGGAAACTTTAGACGATCCGACGCTGTTCTCGCAGTGGCTCTATGCGATTGCGAATCGTCTGTGTATCGCATGGTTCCGAAAGAATCGGTTACAGACAGAACCGATCGAAGAGGTCTGCATCTTAGGTATAGAGACAGAACCGTATTCCCGATATGTCGCCTCAGAACACGCGAAAATAGCCGCTGAAGCACAGCGCGATCTCGTCGAAAAACTGCTTGCGAAGTTGAAAGAGAGCGATCGCAAGGTGATCACGCTCCACTACTTTGAAGAGATGACATCTTCAGAAATAAGCGAATTCTTAGGCGTATCCGAAAACACCATTAAAAGCAGGATCCGCCGAGCGAGACAACAACTCAAGAAATACGAATCTATAGTTCGAGAGGTATTAGGCATCCCAATTGAAGCGGAAGACCGCTACACCGAACATTTAAACGGAGGTATTCGGATGAAGTTAACTTTTGAAAGAGACAACCTTTTGTCGTCCTTACAAGCACTGCAGCGTGTCGCGAGTAAGCAGGATGCGCCGCTTCTCTCAAATGTTCTTATCCAAGCGGAGGATAGCACGATTGAGTGCATGGCAACAGATGCGGAAATGGGTATCAGAATGAAGGTTGACGGGACGGTGAAAGAAGCGGGATCCATCCTCGTCTCTGCTGAAAAATTGGTGGACATCGTTAAAACGTGGCCCGCCGAGCAACCGATAGACTTGGCAACAACGAAAGACGATCACGTCGAAATTACCTGCGGGGATAGTGTACGCAAAATCGTTGGGTTTCCTGATAAAGCGTTTCCAGAATTCCCTGTCATTGATACAGCAGCATTCGCTATTGATGGGGAAGTTCTACGGTCTGTCCTCCACAAAACGACATTTGCTGCAGCGAGAGACGATGTCCGCTACTTCCTAAACGGACTCTATTTTAACCTTCTTGAAGATAGAACGGAAGTGGTTGCAACCGATATGATCCAGCTTGCGCTCACACGTTGCGAACCGCTTAAACTCTCTGAGGATAAAGATGGCTTCATCGTCCCGCTGAAAGCCGTCAAAGAAATTGAGCGAACCTTTGCCAACGCTCCAGAGATAAGAATCTCACGCATTAAGGACCAAATCCTCTTTGCAGATGCAGATACCACACTGACGACGCGACTGGTGGACGCTACATATCCAGAGTATGATAGCGTTATTCCAGAATTTTTTGAGGGTCATGTCGTGGTGCCGAAAGCATCTATTATGGACACAACGCGTGATATTTTTGCACGCGCAAACCCGAAAGAAGGTTTGGTTTGTTTAGAAATCAATCCGCAACAGATTCGGATCTCGGCGAAGACCTCTAAAACAGACGACGAAATACAGGAGACGTTAGCAGCGGAATCTGGTACGGGGAGCGTCCGTATCGGTGTGAATGCCGAGATGCTGATAGAGACCCTCTCACACATCGAAACGGAGTCTGTCTCGCTGGCGTTCACGAATGCGACAAAACCTCTCGTTGTTAAACCGATTGGCGAGGAAGGACATATCTGCGTCCTCTGTGCAATGAAAATGGATTTCTAATCGGAAGAAATGATTTTCATCGCATCCATCGCCGTGGCAATCAGAGCACTGCTTATAAACAAACTTCGTTCTTTACTGACGATGCTCGGCATTACAATCGGTATCGCAGCGGTGCTCGCAATGGTTGCTATCGGTGATGGTGCCAAAGAGATTATCCTTGAGGACCTGGAAAAAATAAGTGGGATTAACGTTTTCACAGTTCTACAAACCTCTTTCAAATGGGTCGCAGGCCGCCGTGTCCCAACTCGGAGCGGAGAATACCTTAACTATGGCGACGTGGAGGCGATCGAGCGGGAATGCCCATCTGTGCAGATTGTTGCCCCGCGGATTCCAGAGTGGTCGCGGGTGCTGATACAAGCTCCAGACAGCACAAATATCCGTGCTGGTTATAACGGTGTAGATGAAGATTACACCGTAGCATTGGCATGGGACTTGGCAACGGGACGGTTTATTTCCGAGGAAGACGTTAAAAATTCGACCAGAGTCGCTGTGCTCGGCGCGAATGTCGCGATAGGGTTATTCGGTGAAGTGTCTCCACTCGGAAAAGAGATCAAGATCGCTCGGCGTTCAACGAGTGCTATAAAAGAACGCTTCACCGTTATCGGCACACTGGTGCCGCGTGGACGGAGCCTCGAATTCGGGTTCAGTTTCGACGATCTCGTTTTTATGCCGATCACCACTGTTCAGCAACGTTTCACAGGCAATGACCGAATCCCGCAGATTGCTGTTCACGTACACACCGTAGAAGATATGCCTCAGGCGATTGCGGAGGTTACAGCTGTTATCCAGAAACGACACCGAAACCGAGACGACTTCTTTGGGACTTTCGACGTACGCTTAGGACTCGCACGCCTCATGAAGATCAGCACACTCATAAAGACTGTGTTAGGGGGTATCGCCGGTTTTTCGCTCCTTGTCGGTGGGATCGGCATTATGAACATGATGCTCGTTGCCGTTGGTGAGCGTACCCGAGAAATCGGACTCCGAAACGCATGTGGCGCGAAGCGGGCAGACATCCTATTACAGTTCCTAAGTGAATCTATTCTCTTGTGTAGCATCGGTGGTATACTCGGTATCGGACTCGGTGTGTTCGCAAGCAAAGGGATGGCGCATATCGCCGTGCGTATCGTGAAAATCGTCCCTGAATGGCCCGCAGTACTCTCTCCGCAGTGGGCATTGATGTCTGTCTTTTTTTCTTTCGTACTTGGTGTCGGTTTTGGATTGTATCCCGCCATAAAAGCCACGCGGATGTCACCGATTGAAGCATTGCACACCGAATGAAACATATTTTTACCCCACCTAATTTCCTTCCAAAATTATGCACCTCTTTTTAAATAACTCGCGTCTTTAATTATAAGTGAACAAAAATGCACGCTGGAGTCTTTTGGTGAAAAACGAAGATGTCGCGTTAATCCAACGTATCCTTGCAGGCGATGAGGCTGCCCTCGCGCGTTTGATCAGAAAGTACCGGAAACAGGTTCACGCGTGAGATGGAGAAAACTGTGGCGTTGTTATAGTAAAACCTATAATTAATTGGGCACTCTCAAACAGTCTGAATGCCGATTTAGGGCATTCAGACTGGCACAAACTAAAAGTTTATGCTACGAATATGTCCATTTATTTTTGGGTTTCACTATAATAGAATTACCGAAATATTTCCTGAAACTTCATCAAACCGCACCTACCGGCTTGGGGTGTCCAAAATTGGACGAGAAAACCGAGAACTGAATAGCCCTTGGCAGGATTTGACTTTTTCTGCTAAATCTGTTATCATTTTAATTCGATCAAAAAAGATAAATAGAGAAGGGAAGGGACGTTACTATGGAAGGTTTCGCTGTAGGTTTAAGTGTAGGCATTGCTGTCGGTTTCGGTGGGGGTTTCAGCACAGGACTTGCAACAGGAATCGCAAGCGGACGCGGTAAACTTCAGAAGCAGTTAGACAAAGCAATAGCGGATAATGAGATCTCTATTCACGATAAGAACGGTGAACCGTTGACGATCGAAGCACTTTTCGAGTTGCTCGACAAAAACGACAAGAAGGTTTGAAATCAAGGAAAAGCAAATGGCAATATTAACACAAGCACATCATGACCATTTTGATGAATACGGCTACATGGTCATTGAGGATGCCGTACCGACTGAACTTTGTGAGGCAGTCGTTGACGCGATTTTTGATTACTTGGAGATGGACCCTTCAAACCCGAATGACTGGTATCGCGCCCCGCATAAACCCGGGGCAGGCATGGTAGAGATGTATTTTCATCAAGCGATGTGGAACGTCTATCAACATCCACCGATCCATCAGATTTATAGTGAGGTGTACGGCACAGAGCAGATTTGGGTTCATATCGATCGAGTCAACATGAAGCCGCCGAAGCATCCCGACCATCCTGAGTGGGATCATAAGGGGATGTATCATTGGGATGCGGACACCTCAAAACTGCCGGTTCGGTTCAGCACACAAGGCGTTCTGTTTCTCAGAGACACCGCCGACAATCAGGGGTCCTTCGTCTGTTGGCCCGGCGCACATAAGTCCTTGATTGATGAAGAAAACCCGTGGGTGCCAGAACTGACGCCGGAAATATATAGGGAAAAATTTATACAGGTGCCGGCGAAAGCGGGTTCACTGCTGATTTGGCATGTGGCACTTCCGCACGGCAACGGTCGTAACACGTCCGATAAGCCGCGGTTGGCACAATATATGAACTATCATCGTATGCCGAACCCTATGAACGAAGAGCGTCGGCAAGAGCGCATTACATTGTGGCAGGAGCGCAGAGCATTAGGACGTGGCCCCTATCCGGGTGATCCGAGGGGATGGGAAGCGAAAAACTATGGATCGCCGGAGCTAACACCTTTGGGACGCAAACTGTTGGGACTTGATTTGTGGGATTAATACGTCTTAAGCATCGCCCAACTTGTGGCTAATTTTCCGTGTGGGTCTACACCGAGTGCGGCTTGTAGTCCGTTCTCTCGGATCGCATCGATCTGATCTAAACTCAAGTCCACATTGAAGATAGCGACTTCATCGAATGATCCGATCATAAAGGTGTGGTTCGCCAACGGTGCTCCGATATTGACCTCTTGCGTATCAGTGCTGGTATCCATCGCAAATTCGGTGCCCTCTTTTACCTGAAGTTTGCCGTCTACATATAGGTCGTGGTCTTTTACGGCATCTGATCCTTCCGGAAAAACCACTGCGCAATGATGCCATTCACCATCACAGACATCGTCTGTACCGAAATTGTTGCCGCTGTTGACTTCGACTCGCAAGTTGCATTCATCGCCTCGGACGTGCGCTCGGATGTAGTATTTTTGGCTCGGAGAATTCACACCCCATTTGACCCAAGAATGGTCGCGTACCGTCGTCGTTTTAAACCAGAAGACAGTTGTTCGCGGCTCTGTTCCACCGATACCGTTATAGCCTGTGACAATAAGATTGTCATTAACGCCATCGTATTCTAACCCGTCTCCAATGACACCCTTGACGTACTTTGCCCCAGTGATGTCGCCATCCCGACCATTCCCAGAAATGTCTCTGGCAACGTTGCCGTTTCCTTTATTGAAGAGATAGGCGACCTCAACGGTTTCCAAATCAAGCGGCGCAGAATGACTGGTATTTACGCATACCCATCCGAAAGCGATAACGATCAATCCAACCCACAAAAATCTACTTTGATTTTCAACTCTCATCTGTATTTTCCTCCGTATATTTTCAATCTAAACTTACTTAGGACTTACGCAATTTTGGCTGCAGCTTGTTTTTTTCGATGAGATTTCTCGAAAAACATAGCGTTCTTGCGGCACAAACTGGGAAGTTTGTGCTACAAAAGAGCAGCATGCGTAAGTCCTATTACTATTGAAAACAAAAATATGAAAGCAGATAAACTTTATGATTTCGTCGAAAAAGGAGCCTCGATCGGCTTAAATTCGGGTTAAGGGGTTATAACTTGCCGTTGCTTCAACGTTTCGACTTCCTGTTTGAGTGTAGCTATCTCGTCTTCGAGTGAGCGAGCTCTTGTGCCTCGCCTGTGTGCTAATATACCCCAGATAGTTACACTTATTGCAAGAAATGCCATTGGTATACCGATGCAGGCAATGATGATGTTATTTTGTCTGTCAAAGTTCTTTTGAATATCATCAAAGCCATTGTTCATCGTATCTTTTAGATTTTTGATTTCCGTGTTCATCGTATCTTTTAGATTTTTGATTTCCGTATCACGAATAGCACCATCCGTTTTTAGCGTGTTTATGGTGGCTGTTAGACGCTTTTCGGAATCAGCAATAATCAAGCGGATCTGGTTAAGATCGTCATCTGATAACTCACCGAGTGCCGGTATCGCTATGACACAGAACAGTATCAAGAAAAGCAAAATCATTTTCATGGCGTGTCTCTTTTTTAGAATGAGTACGGTTACCAATATATTAGGTTGGTTTGAGCAGTAAAGATTCAAGTACCTTTCGATTTTTGGCATCTGCCGTTCTACCGAACCTATAAGTACGTTAGATTATAGCAGAAACATTCAAAATAAGCAAGTAGAAAGATAGGATAGAAACATGTAGAATCATTCAGTTTTAAAAAATTATAGGGCTTCTCGTCCTTTTTTTGGGATCCGGTGCGGTTGCAAACCGCACCTACCGGGCCTGGGGTAAAAAATGATTAATGCAAAAATTATTTGACAATCAGAAAAATATGTGTTATACTTAACAATGTTAAGTTAAATAACTTTGTAAACCGAAGGTGAAACGATGGGTATCAAAGAACGGAAAGCACGGGAAAAAGAGCAGTTGCGGCAACAAATCCTTTCTGCGGCGCGGGAATTGTTTGTCAATGAAGGTTATGAGAACGTCTCTATGCGAAAAATTGCCAGTAAAATCGAATATTCGCCGACAACGATCTATCTCTATTTTAAGGACAAAGCAGACCTTTTAGATTTCGTTTGCCAAGAAACACTCCTGAAACTGTTGAACACACTTGAGCAGCTAAAAAGTGAGATAAGCGATCCCGTTGAGCGACTCAAAAAAAGTGGACGCGCATACATTGCGTTCGGTCTAAAATATCCGCAAGATTATAAACTCACGTTTGTTGTCCGTCCTCAGTTCCAAGAGGGTTTACGTCTGCAAGAAGGGTCGATTGGTAAAAAGGTGTTTGATTACTTGCATGAAATAGTCTCCGAATGCGTTCGACAGCAGATATTCCGGCAAGTGGATATAGACACCACGGGTCAGGTGATGTGGTCAGCGGTTCACGGCGTAACTTTGCTTTTGATTGATTTCCCGGATTTTCCTTGGACTGAGAGAGATAAATTAATGGACGCGGTAATTCATACGACAATTGAGGGTTTAAAGGCGTAGATTCAAACCTATTTGGCGAGAACCAAATATATTTTTTTGGCTATAACTTAACACTGTTAACTTATTTATACGTGTTAATTATAGTAAACGTGTTAATTATAGTAAAGTTTAGAATCAATAGGACACTCCGAACCTACCGGGCCGGAAAAAAAAGGAGAATAAAATGAAAAGGCGAAACCCACTTCACAAACACTTTTTTGCTGTAGTTAGACGAAGCCTGTTCTCTATACTGGTTTTTGGCGTATTCCTGTCGAGCTGCTCAAGTCGCTCCAACGAAGAGGGCACCCCGATAATGATATCTGCGTCTACGGAATTTACTTTCGAGCGCTACGAAGTCGAAACCGGCACAGGACAACGCCAAACTGTTTTGACAGGATTTTTGCTCGGTGGTGATTTCGCCGAACTTGCCGTGGTAAACACGGAAAAAAATGAGAGCCGACACTTGAACATTTACGCGTTCAGTGAGGGTACATGGGTATCGAAACTCGATGCACCCCTACGTTCCGAAATACTGTTCGTGGATGTCGCAAACATCGGTGGACGTGATCGTTTAATCACTTATGAACAGGGTCGTTTAAACGGGTTCGATCCGGACTCGGCGACGGAACGTGCCCTGGTTGAAGTCACTACGCGCTATAAAGGGGTAGGCGATACTGGAATCCCGTCCCTTGACATCAGTCGAGATGTGAACGGCGACGGTCTTGATGACTTGGTAGTGCCGGACATCGACGGTTTCTGGATCGCTACACAATTGCCTGACGGATCGTTCACTGCCCCGATAAAACTCGGACCGCCCGATCCGTTTCTCAATAAGATCGCTTTGGATGACAGTCGCAGTTACCGAGAGGTCGGGATAACCGCTTTAACTGTCCACTGGTATCTGAGCCGCCTTCACCAGATGGACTACAACCAAGACGGACGCGTTGATCTTGTGTTTTGGAACGTGGACCATTTTGACGTTTATCGCCAAGATACTCGCGGGATGTTTTCCACGGAGGCAGACACTTTCACTGTTGACATTCCATTTGATACCGATGGTGCCTACTCGATCGCTTTTGATTTCAAGGACGAAAATATGTTCTCGCTGATTTTCGGATTTAGAAAGAACACGAAGCGGAGGGTGCTCCACACGTTTCGAGATATGAACGGTGATGGCATCGCTGACCTTGTGATTCACGCGTTAGAGGGACGGAGCCTTGGCAAACAGCGGAGTTTATATGAAGTACATTTCGGCACGCCAACCGCTGATGGGATCGTGTTCGCGCGGGATGTCGGTATGACAATCCGGCCGCGAGGGACCGCTGGTGGGTTGCAGCCGTGGGGTTATTCCTCACAGGGGTTCCAAGATATCGATGGCGATGGTAAGACCGATATTCTGTTCAAAGACGTAAAGACTGGGCTTACCGGGATGAGCCGTGCGATGCTCGGCAAGTCGATTGCGATAGACCTCGAATTCTATCGCATGGAAAACGGGAGTTATCCAGATAAACCGACGACAAGGCGCAAAATTAGACCGAACTTAGATATTTTTGAGACCGATAGGGTCTTCTTTCCGGTCGTTCTGCTCGGCGATGTGAACGGCGACGGACGCTCGGACCTGCTGGTCGGAAAGCACTGGGAAGCACTACACATATTTCCGGGTGTCCCGGGACCGGAACTGTTCGCGCGGAAACCGAAAAAGGTGGCAGTCGCTATGCCTAACGACGAGCGAAACGCTCGATGGGTGGCCCTCAACAAGGACAACAAACAGGACCTTCTGATACATTATCCGTCTACGACTGATTCACATCGGGTGGCACTATTGATCGCCCGATAAACAAATATTTATTAGGGCTGGGCAACCCAGCCCCTACAAATGTATAAATAATTCCAAAATCCACTCTATAAGGAGAAAACAATGAAACGCTTGACTTTTTATCTCTGCTGCCTCTTTTTGGGCATAACCTTAAGTTTCTCGGTTCAGGCACAAGAGACGAATCTCACCAAAAATTTTGGTATCGGACTTCAAGGGGCGACACCTGAATTTGGTGGGGTCAGTTTTCGCTATACGGGGTTTTCCCCTGTGTATCTTCAAGCCGTTGGACGTTTTATTCTCAGCGATGAGAATAGCGATCACATGTTAGGTGCGGGCATTTCGTATGCCATATTTGAACACCAAAGCAGATGGAACCTTTCTCGACTCTATTTTACCTTAGAAGGTGCTTGGCGGTACGAGAGAGGGATGGACTTCATTAACCCGAATCCCGAAAAAACGAGAGACTCCACGACTACAACGTTAGGTGGTGGCATCGCCTTTGGCGGTGAGCTTGTGTTTTCACTTGGCGGGATTCCGCTCGGTTTGAACGTGGAGGTCGGTCAAGGCTTTGGCAGGGAAAGAACCGACGCCGAATCTAAAGGTCTCGCTGGCGTGTACGTCGGAATGGGCATACATGCCTATTTCTAACGCCAACTCGATATGCGGACGTAGGTTGGGTTGAGCGGTAAACCACACGCACATTTTCTATACATACAACGTGCCATTCTTCAAGGAACCCTTGGGGTAGATAGGTTTAGCGAAACCCAACATCTCAAACCGTGTTCGTATCGTGATACGTTGGGTTTCACTCGGTTTCGGATGATTTCAGGTTTCTCGGTTCCTTGAAATTCTGTGCTATGTGCGACTTTCAGTAGGGCTCCGTTCAACCCAACCTACGGGACGCTAACAGGTTATGCTCCGAAGATGTCTATTCATCGCTGTTGCACAATCTCAAAGGATATGTTATTATGAATGCTTAGTAAAGGCAATATAATTGAACGCTTTAGTCAATACACGTAAAAACTATCTTGGAGATAATTTGGTGGAAACAACACGGAAGATCGTCGCGATTGGTGGTGGAGAGATTAAAACGCTGGAAACCGCCGACATCGACAAACGTATCATTGAATTGACAGGTAAAACACGACCCAAAGCACTCTTCATTCCGACTGCCAGCGGCGATGCTGAGGGATATGTGGAGACCTTCGAGGCGGTTTACGGTCAGCATTTCGGATGTCAGACGCGCATCCTCAAACTCATTCAAGACCCACCTACGTTTGAGAAGATGTCAGCGTTGGTCCTGGATTCGGATCTGATTTACGTCGGTGGCGGAAATACCTATGGGATGATGAAGATATGGCGGCGGTTAGGGTTGGATACTGTGTTAGCGGAGGCAGCGTCCCGCGGCATTGTGCTATCGGGTCTCAGCGCAGGTGCGATCTGCTGGTTCAGATATGGACACAGTGATTCTCGCTCTTTCTCGGAGAACGTCGCATGGGACTATATCCGTGTTAGCGGCTTGGGATTTATTAGTGCTGTGTACTGTCCTCATTATCACCATGAGGCGCGGGAGGACTCCTTTGCGGAGATGATTGCGAAACGCGGTGGTATCGGCATCGCGTGTGACAACAACGCCGCGATTGAGATTGTCGGCGACCATTACCGCGTGCTGACGTCTGCTCCGAATGCAAAGGCATACAAACTCTTCAAGCGTAACGGGCGCGCTATTATTACGGAATTAACTCAAAATAGTGAATATCTCCCTTTAATCGATCTCTTGCGCCGAAAATGAAGGAGAAATAGGACTTACGCAATTTTGGATGTAATCGCTCTGTAATAAGAAAGTTTTTCGGAAAACACAGTGTTTTGGCAGCACAAACTGGAAGTTTGTGGTACATAAACTGGAAGTTTGTGGTACATAAAGCGCAGCATGCGTAAGTCCTATGCAAATTATCCGGGTAATGCGCCTTGGTAATTGACACCGGTGAACATGCCAAGTACCATCCACATCCCGACGATGCCGAATTCACCGATTACCAGTCCCATAAACAGGGGTCGGAATCTTCGATAGTAGCCGATGCCGCCAGATTTCAGTGCCAAATACTTCAAAAACCAGCCGACAAACATACAGGACCAGAGGAAATAGGACGAGTAGACGGCGCCCATCACGTAGCCAATCGGGTGAAGTTGCCACCACATAAATTGCCGTTGCATAATCAGGAGGAAACCGGTGATACCGGTCCCTAAGAGCATGCTGTACGCCTCTCCCACTTTCGGGTCTTTCGGATACTGAATCAAGGAGACGATATGATTAAAATATCTCGGTGCACCGACGAAGGGGCCTCTTTGCAGATTTAAGCCGCCTTTATCGTAAATCAAGGGCAGCGATGCAGCGTAGGAGACCCCGATAGCGACAACAATAGCAAGCACCATCGCGGTGAGGATGCTCCTTCGCTTCAGCTGAAACGGGTCTGCCGCTTTGAATCCGTGTAGCACGCTCGGCATCAAAATACCGCCCCAGTCGCGCATCATCACCCGCTGAAACCCTAACAGCGACAAACTGCTTGCGTTTATGATTCTGGAACCGGCGAGGATCTCGAAGTATTCTACAGGATACATCGGTGCTTGGATCAGTAACATGCCACCGTTGACGACCATCCACGACAAGGCGGTAGAAGCGATCAAGAAGAGCGCGATAATACTACAGGCGACCCATAGCGACATCCCCGCGTAGACGCAGAGTCCAGCGAGCAATATGAAACTGAAAATCGTTCCGAGAACTGCCCACCTATAGGGTAAAACCTCATCCGAATCGTCTATCGCTGTGGACTTCTCGGATTCCAGAAAGGTTCGCCGCAGGAGATCCCCGATATGTCTACGACTGTTAATCAGGAAGGCGAGTACCATAACACAATATGCAGCCATCGTCTGACCTCTCACCGAGATCCACGGACTGATAGGGATCGCAAATGCGTTGATAATGATGTATTGCAGCTTGAAGAATAAAAAGAAAAACCAGCAGCTAAACGATATCTCCATCGCGAGGAAATAGGTGATACCGATGACGGAGAAATAGAGAAAGAACCGAAATTGGGGCCACCACCCCATCACGATCCATGGACGTTCTGTAAACGGTGTATAAAGGTCGTACCGATTCGGAATGCGTGGGAGCGATGGCACATATTCGTGCAGTCCGTTGAGCAGATGGAACACGGCAGCGATCCCTATTCCTACCCATACGAGGCGACTCGTGAAAAGACCGACCGTCCGCCCGTTCACTGAAGATTGCTGCACCATCTCTACCGGTATCGTAACGAGCGGAAAGATGAACCGTTCACGTTCGACCCACTGCTTTCGGACGACAATTGAGACGCAGATTGTCAGTGCGTAGAGCAGTAGGATAAAGACCGTCCAGACGATGAGCGGTTTTACCCAGAGCGCCCACGGCACATAAGATTCGCCTTCATAGAAATCGGTAACGGCGTGCGTATCCCACACAATCAGCCATTCCGGGAAGTGCGGGTGCAACGTCTCCGCCCACTCGTTTTCAGGCGTCGCAAAATAGACCGGTGCGACGATATACGGGAGTAGGTATCCGATCATCCCTTTCGATGGGATGGCTGAGGCTACGCCCATCATCACCCATATTACCATCAACTCCGCTGGACTCAGCACCGCCCGAGGCAATATCTGTTTTAAAAGTGGATTGACAATCAAAGTCAGAACAATCAGTGTAAAGACTGCGCCTAAAGGGAAATGGTTCCCAGAAATATCTGTCCCTTGGAGGTAGTAGTCGTTATAAGGGGTGATCGCTGTTTGGACGATAACGAGTGCCAAACCGATCAGGATTGTTCTGACGCGCATCTATTTTCCTCTAATGCGAAGCGGTTCGAGGGACCATCTGTGGGTGCGCATAGACGGTGGCATCGAAACTCTTTTGCATGAGTTCCCATTTGACGGCTTGGTAATCGGGATGCTCGGAAAGGTCGTTGTGTTCCCAGGGGTCGTTGTCGAGATCGTAGAGTTCGCAAATCGCTTTCTGATGGTAGACGACAAGTTTCCAGCGTCGGTCGCGATACATGGTGGCGTGCGTCTGGTCTGGGAACGCGATGGCGCCGAAAAATTCGCTACGTACCGCTTCCCGATGGTCAGCGGCAGAGACTTCACCGCGTAAGAGCGGTGCGAGCGATTTGCCCTGTACATAGTATGGAATCTCTACACCGAGCGCATCGTACAAGGTCGGAACAATGTCCAGCAATTCGACGAGTGCATCGGTTTGAACGCCTTGCAAGAACGCCCCCGGCCACGAAATCATGAGCGGTACACGTACCGAACCTTCGTAGAAACGACACCCTTTGTATACGAGTCCGTGGTCTCCGAGTGTCTCTCCGTGGTCGGATGTGAAGACAATAATCGTGTCCTCACGAAGTCCTTCGGCTTCGAGATAGTCGAGGATCCGTCCGAATTCGTGGTCGAGTTGTTCAATCATGGCGTAATAAGACGCTTGCATCTTTTTGTCGTCCCATTCTGCGGGTGTTTTCGGCTGCGATTGGAAGTCGATGCCAGCGTCCGTTAGCTTCGATTGGAAGGCGATGTCGCTCTCTTGGAAATGCGGACCGGGGAGCGTCTCCGGGTCATACCGTCGGTAATATTCCCAAGGTGCGTCAAACGGCGGGTGCGGGTCAAACGGGTTGATGCTGAGCATCCACGGCTGATTTTCGCGGCGGTTTTTCTGAATAAACTCGACGGTCTTTTCGGTACACCAATAGGTCTGATGCAGGTGCGGCGGGACGTTATCGCACTCCGGGGTCGGTGCATTCACGCGTCCAAATCGGTCTGGAGATTTTTGCGAATCTGCCTTGCCTGCGATCAACACTGCGGGATCCACGCCTTGCGAGCGTTGCCAATCGGCGTACTCGTGTCCGATCGCGTGCGGTTTGCCGTGGTCGTGGCTATACTGGAAGTAGCGATAGCCGTCATCCACGCGTTGTTCTTGTGCATCGAAGGCACTCGCGAGATGGAGCTTCCCAATCAATCCACAATCGTAACCGTCTTGTGCGAGCGCGTGCGTAATCAACCGGTCTTCGTAATATTCGGGGAAAACCGGGTTGCCGTTGCCGGTGACGCTCACGGCTGACGGATACATACCGGTCATGAAACTTGCACGCGAAGGCGTACAGATGGGGGATTGACAATAGGCGTGCGTGAATGTGACCGATTGATTCATAAATGCGTCGAGTCTCGGTGTGTGGATATGTGGGTTTCCCAACGCACCGATGGTATCGAAACGTTGCTGGTCTGTGCAGTACCATAGGATATTTGGACGTTTTTCCATTTTTACTCCTTTTCGCGGGTTCTTTACGGTTTAGGACTTATGCACTTTTGGATATAGCGCGTTCTGTTAGATGAAATTTTTCTGAAAACACAACGGTCTGACAGCACAAACTATAGTGAAACTCAAAAATAAATGGACATATTCGTAGCATAAACTTTTAGTTTGGGTTTCCAGTCTGAATGCCCTAAATCGGCATTCAGACTGTTTGAGAGTGCCCAATTAATTATAGGTTTTACTATAAATGAAGACGGATTCTTGTAGGTTGGGTTGAGCGATAAAACCACAGGGGCATTTTCGCTATACACAGCCTTCTGTTCTTTAATCAACCGTTGGAGTCGATAAGTTTAGCGAAACCCAACATCCCGAACCGTGTCGGTATCATAATCCGTTGGGTTTCACTCAGTTTTTGTTGATTTCAGGTTTCTCTGTTCCGTTGAAAACGCTGTGCTGTGTGCGATTTTTAGTAGGTTTCCGTTCAACCCAACCTACAAGACTACAAGACGCTTCAATTTTTATTTTCAAACTCACGTTAATAACGGCCGATGACTATAGTATTATTGGGTTTGACAAGGACAAGTAAAAATGCTCGTAAACTATTCTATCAAATGTTAGGTTTTAGATTAACAAAAATCTGTTTGACCTACAAGAATTTCTGCTTGCCACATTGACAAGGATGTGATATATTTGTTTTACAATCTATAGCGAAGGGGAGTCGCCATGCGAATTGCAGTCGGTTGTATCGGACACGAGACCAACACATTTTCACCTGTCATAACGACGATTGATAACTTCAAAAAAGGGAGTTACCACCGCGGCGAAGAGATTATCGCAGCGTTCCGCAGTACCCGCACAATCACGGGTGGTTTTATAGATGTCGCAGAACAACTCAATTTAGAACCTGTCCCGCTGCTGTGGACGTTCGCGACACCGTCTGGTACGGTAGAACACGCTGCTTACGAGACGCTTAAGACAGAATTTCTGTCGCTTTTGCAGAACGCTGGCGACCTTGACGGCGTGCTACTCGATTTACACGGTGCGATGGTGACGGATGCGCTCGAAGATGTGGAAGGCGATTTGATTCAGGCGGTCCGTGAAACGGTGGGTGCAACGTGGATCGTTACGACGCTTGACCTTTTCCGAGCAGACTATACACCTATCGCGCACCAGATTCTGGAAGTGGATACGCCCGGTGTCCACAGTCCGAACCTTTTCAATTATAACTACAAGAAACTACGGCGTCCGATCTATCCGCTTGATTTGGAAGTGTGAGAAAAATAATTATTCTCCTCCATAGAAAACAAAAATACCTGCAAACACGCGCCTGCACGACGTTTCGAGGTATAGGGAACCTCAAAAAAAGTTGTGTATCCGGCGCGTGTTTCGGGTTAAGGACCCCATTTTTTTAACGAATCGTAAAAATTGCTTTGTTCAATATAAATCAAAAATAATCAAAATTGTTATTGACAAAGTTTTTTTTATATTGTATGATTAAACCAATATGAAAAACAGACATATTGCGGTTCGTATTACTGAATGGGGCCTTTCTGTGTTCAGACGTCCGAGGGCGTTGTGTGCTGCTGCGCTGAGGTGTTATACTGTTAACAGAATATTAACAAGTAATAATAACACCCCCCCCCCCACTTTACATATAATAAGTATATTGTTGACATACGATGCCATAAAGCTGCGTCAGTGTTTGCTGCTGTCGCGGCTTTTTCGCGTCTATCGGCTTTTTGGGTTTTCAGGACCTACGCACTTTTGACTGTAGGGGGTTGTGTTAGCCCCCCCTGTATCCCCCCGCAAGCGGGGGGTTAGGGGGGTTGGTAAACACAGCGTTCTGATAGCACAAACTAAATGAAGATTAATTTATCTGATATTTATCAAAGTTATCACGGAGGCAGTAATAATCAAGAGAGAGTAGGTATAGCAAGGTGAAAATGCGTTTGTTTTGAAAAAGTTGCTTGATTTTTAGCGCATGAAATGGCATCCTAATGATTCAAAAAACCACCTT
>JAJEEK010000004.1 GCA_022821065.1 Candidatus Poribacteria bacterium | reverse complement strand
TCTGGATACGCCTATATTTGGCACTATTCGTATAACAGCGAAGTTCTTTAAGAATAATGGCGAACATATCTCTTTACTAAACTTTGGACAATTTTAAAATAGCCAAGGTTTCTGAACGGACACCCTCTTTTGTAGCATAGGCTGTTAGCCTGTGTACCGAGATCAAGACTCTCCGCTACTTTTCGGCAAGTTCTGGGCAGTCTAAAACGCATAGAAAAATCTCTTGATCTTTGAGAATCCAACCAAAATGTGGGTCGAATTGTCCAAACTTCACTATCTTTAACTCGCTTAGAACTTACGCATGATGCGCTTTTGTACCACAAACTGTTAGTTTGTGCTGCCAGAACGCTGTGTTTACAGACAAATTTCATCTAACACAACCGCCTACAGCCAAAATTGTGTAAGTCCTGTCGCTCACGATACTCACTAAAGAAACTAAGTGCTATTTTGCTGATTACTGATAGCCGACTGCTGAACGCCTCCGGTATTTTTCATTGACACATTTTGCTAAAAATGATATTTTCAGTACAAACTGGTAACTGATAACTGACAACCGATAACTGAATACCTCCGATACTTAAGGAGATTTCCATGTCCAAACTCAATATAGCCTTAGTCGGCGCAGGACGACGCGGTGGCGGCGCACATCTACCCGTTATCGCTAAACTCAAAGACGTTTACAATCTCGTCGCAATTTGCGACATAGACGAGGAGACAGCGACCCGATACGCAAAAGAATACGGCGCAACCCCGTACACCAACGTCCGGGACCTCGTCGCACAAGAGGAACTCGATGTCGTTGATATTACCGTGCCGGGCGTCGCACACCACGCAATCGCATGCTTTATGGCAGATGCCGGCATTCACATCCTCTGTGAAACTCCGATCGCCGTCACACTCCCGACAACAGACCTGATGATTGAACACGCGAAAGCGAACAACGTCAAACTCGAGATCGCAGAAAACTACTATCGCGCACCACGCGAGCGGTTTTTGTCAAAAGTTATCGAAGCGGATGTTATCGGCGAGGTCGCACGAATCTACCGCATCTTCTATGAAGGCGGCTATCACGGCATGAGTATGCTCCGACTCCGCGCAGGGGGCGAACCGAAATCCGCACTCGGTATCACACAAACCACCCCAGTCATCCCGATCATCGACAGGATGAAACGGCATCACACCAGCGAGAGATGGAGCCTCGGCTTTATTGAATTCGACAACAACGCAACCGCCCTCATGGTCTACTCCAACGTCATCCATGCCCGCTCCTTGGGGCGCGGACAGACCGGCATCTCCCAAATCGACGGCAGCAAAGGCACCATCGTCGGCGAAGACATCTACGTGACACCCGCAGACCAATTGGAATCCGGCGCGAGAGGCATCGCCCATCGTCCCGAACGCACAACAATCGACGTAGATGGCGTGAAAGTTATTGAGAAAATCTCGTTGGAACTCCCAGAACGGACGATCACTTGGGAGAACCCGCTCAAGAACTACCCACTCTCCGAAGGACAGATCGCAGTCGCAGACGAACTGCTCAGTATCGCAACAGCCGTACTTAACGACACAGAACCCGAATACGGCGCAGCGCGAGCGAGGCAGGACCAAGAGATGAACATCGCAATGGGTGAATCTGGCAATCGCAGTCGCGAAACCATTACCTTCCCGCTAACCGAACTAACCGAGACAGAACGCGGCACCCACGAAAGTTACGAGAAGCAGTACGGACACCCGATCGAAGACATCGAAGCCGGGATTGACACATTCTTCCCACGTCGCTAAAATCATAGCACATTGAGTGAAAGAAATCAAACGTTTTCCGTCCAATCATTGCAGGCGGGGTACACAACCCCGCCACTCTCCTATCCCCAATATTCACACGCCGTAAACAAAAAAATCCTCTTGATTTCCCATACAAAACATATTATCATACATGTAGATACAAAATTTCACCAAAAACACTACTTTCATAGAACTTACGCATAATACTCTTCTGTACCACGATGCACTTCGCATCTGGGTGAGTACACCCCAAAACTGTTAGTTTGGGTTCTCCACCAGAACACTGTGTTTTCCAAAAAAATATCATCTAACAGAACGGGAAACTACAGTTTGGTCCCAAGCCCGGTGGGGTTTTTGCTGAGGTGTTTCTTCACGGTTTGCAACCGAACCCAGGCCCGGCCATACCCAGACCTGGTAGGTTCGGTTTGATGAAGTTGAATAAAATATTTCGGTAATTCTATATCTTTCCCAGGCCCGGTAGGTGCGGTTTGCAACCGCACCGGACTTCGCCAAGAAATTACCGAATTAATAAATTAATCTTCATGCAACCGAACCGGATTTTACGCGAAAACCTTGAAGACTTCAAAAACCTCTTCAGTCGCGTAGCGACGATATATTTATAGAAACGCATTCGCCCCGTCTCTAAGCCCTGTAAGGGCGGCATGTTTATATTAGCAGCTCACAAAAATCTTAAATTGACCTATGGTGAGGTTTAAAACGTCACATAAAGGTATTGAACTATAATAGGAGGTTGTGATGAATAATTTTTCTCCAACACCTGAATTTCCAAAATTTCCGATTGAAGAGTTTGAGGAAGAACTTGAACAGGAGCATGCTGAGTTTAAATCTGGCATCCAAAAATCGTCACAAAAATTATTAGCACAACTCAAAGATCAGTACCCGGAATTCATCAATGCCCAAATTACTAAACTGAATGATATACAAATCTCAACAACATTAAAAAGAAAACAACCTGATGGAATTTTGTTAGAACATCTCCAGCAAATTCAGGATATTTTGCTCAAAGACCTATATTCCCAAATAGAAAAAGCACTTGGACGGCCAGTCACACCTGCTGAATTAACTTTTCCTCCACTTTCCATCTCTTTATCAGAGATTAAAAAGTTGGATCAAATAAGGGAGGATTACGAGTTGGCAGTTGCTAAGGGATGGCTGAACCACAACTTGACCTTTATAGATGAAAATATTCCTAAAGGCCAAACGGCTCGACCAGACATAAGAATCTCTCTCTATATACCCGGTCAAAATGGATCACGGATGTTTATTTATGCTGAGTCAAATGGGATAGTATTAATAGACGATATTTTCAAACTGCCAACCGTGACACTTGATACAAACGTGGTAATAGAATGGTGGGATAATCAAGATAAAGTTGAATATGTGGACAAATTATTAGAACTCGGTAAAAAATTTGAAATTGATATGGCGGTAACACGGCGAATTCGCGATGATTTGCTAAAACGATCATCAATCGCCGAAATCAATGATCTTCCGAACCTATTAATCGATGAAATTGGTGCAGTTATCCGGATGAACAACTGGAAACCAGGGACTGACATAGGAGGTATCACTGAATTTGTGAATTTTATCGGATCAATTGAAACTTCTGATAAATTCGATCACATGAGCAAAAAAAGGCAACCAGATTGGCGCGATTGGGACCATATCCATACACATTATAGGTATGGTAGAAATTACTTCCTCACGTGGGATCGTGGCATCTTACATTTTCAAAAAGAGTTTGAAGAGTTCGGTATTAAAGTCATCAAACCTGAAGATTACCTTTCACAACATCAACAGCCGAATTTTGAAGAATGGGTACAGGAAACAATGTACAATTCTCTACAAACTGATACTTCACGGAATATGTAAAGTTTTTGACCCGCGATTATTAATAGGACTTACGCAAGTTGCTCTTTTGTAGCATAGGCTGTTAGCCTGTGCACTAAGAACGTCTCTGTTTTTTGAGAGTTTACCCGCTAACGAAGCACCATATCGTCAAAATTGCGTAAGTCCTGATTAAAACCGTAGCATAGGCTGTTAGCCTGTGCCTCTTCTGTCCGATATACTGTTGGTTTCCACCATCGTCCTGTGGATGAACGGACATCTGATAAGGAGGTTCTAATATGAATAATAAAACCAATTCCGACAAGAGCAACTCTGTAGATGACTTTCAAAGAATATTATCCCTTGCGGAGTTTGGCGTAAAGAGAATGGAAGAAAGGCGGACTGTTGAGTTTAGGATTTTTATCTCATATATCACACTACTCGTGCTCGCGCTTTACCAACTTAGCAAACAACAAAATTCCATTCACGATTTTTTCAAATCTATCATACAGAAAGATTCTGTAAACCTTGAATTATTGGAAGGCATTATACTATGGCTCCTGGCACTATGTATCCACATTATATATGTTATATGGCAAGTAGGAATTGGTATAGCAATGGACAATGACTCATATCGAAGAAATTTTTACTTGAAAAAAGCAGAAGAAATTTCAGGACATCCTCTCAAATATGAAAATTTTGATTCTGGCAATAAAATAAAACCGATAACAAATTACCTACAGCAATTCAAGTATTTGTGGATAATTTGGGCAGATTGGTCACGTGTATTGTTGGTTGTCACTCCGACGCTCCTGTTTATCATTGTTGTTCATTTATTTTTCAAGAATATCGGTTTGGAGAGCCTATGGCTCTCTGGAATCAATATTTTTATCTCTTCGCTTCCACTGGTTGCTTCATTAATGCAAAAACGTTGTAAGAAGTGACATCAATCAAGTTTCGATTACCGGTGAAATTAAAACCATAAGTGTCAATTTTAGCAATAACAACCGCCTCAGACCCGAGCCCGGTAGGTTCGGTTTCCCAACCGAACCGGATTTTACACAGAAACCTTGAAGACTTCAAAAAACCTCTTGAATCCCGTAGGGATGGTATGTTTATAGCAGCGTCGGTTAAAAAAGGAATCAAGCCCCGTAGGGGGTTTTTGCTGGGGTGTTTCTTCAGCATGTATAGAGACATTCTACAAAATACCGCGAAAAACCCCTAAATTGAAACTATGGCGCGGTTAGAAACTGTACCTACCTTTTTAAGGAAACGGCAGCGGTCACTACAGGGCCATTCAATTGTACCTATTCACTTTACATATATGAATCTTTTCGCCTGTAGGAGCGAGCTGTGCTCGCGCTCTTTAACGATTACCGAAGTATTTATTTAATCTTCATGAAACTCCGCCATTCTTCTATTCCAATTTCTGAAACCGCTGCCCCAATATTTACACACCGGAAAAAGAAAAATCCTCTTGATTTTCCATACAAAACATATTATCATACATGTAGACATAAAATTTCATCAGAAACGCTACTTTCATAGAACTTACGCATGATACTCTTCTGTACTACAAACTGTTAGTTTGGGTTCTCCACCAGAACGCCGTGTTTTCCGAAAAATTTCATCCAACAGAACAGGAAACCGTAGTCAAAATTGCGTAAGCCCTATATAACCACCCCAGAGCAGTGCTGCAAAACCGAGCACACATAATCTATAAGGAAAACAATATGTTAGAAAATCCATTGGATAGTGGTAAAATATGTTCGTTGGTAACACATCTACCCAAATCTGGGCACACATGTACCCCGCTACTCTTGAGAGACTACAAAACTGACCATATCTTACCTGTTTTTAAATATCCGCCCTGGGGTGGGGCATCGATAGTACACTGACTAAATAACCTATGGAGGAACTGGAAATGTTTGCTTATAGCGAATCAGAGAAGAAATATTTGAATGTGTCAATGTTAAAATCACTAGAAATTAAACTTGTGGAAGAATTTACTATTCAGGTTGTTGGTGAATATAGCGATGGTGGTAAGGTTATTCTAAAATCATTTAAAGCCAATTATGAATTGCAGCCGCGTGACGAACTACAGTTAACTCAACTACAGAAACAGTTAGATATAGAGCAAAATAATTTTGATCAGAAATCATACAAAAAGATTGAAAGATTCAAAAAAAGAAAGGAAGATATTAAAAAACAAATAAGAGTTATTGAATCAAGGATTCAAAAAAATAAGCAGAAAGTATTACCTAAAGTTATTGCAGAAGCAGAACAGTATATTGTTTTCGTTTTAAGTGGTAGAAACATACCACAAGGCGCAAATGGTGTTGACGCTGCAATGGCAGGATTTACCGTTACTGAAGGTGTGTTTGCAGTTACTGATATTATAGGAATTTTAACAGAATGAGGTATCCGAGTCATAAGATGATGAGAACGCTCTCAAGAGAGCGCAAAAAAAGAAATTGGACACATTTGACCCTAAAAATAAACGCAATAAGTAGTTTTAGACTTGCTAAGGAGACACAGATGCAAAACCGACTCAAACAATTACCCCTAAATGTTCAAAAAAGGGTATACGAAATCGCAGGAATGGCTGGCACAGTTTGTCCGGATGTTGGATTGGAAAAAAGGTCTGACACGCTTTGCCGAGGAAATTTCAGTTCGACAGAATACAACCAAGCAATGGGGGTGCTCTTATTCGCAACACCTGAAGAATTACACGATTTTCTTTATCACCACGCCAGATACAACCTTGAATACCGCATCAGTTGGTATGATTTGATGCGAGAAGTCTACAAGACATCTCGGCAGAAACACATCTATCGTGCGTATCTACGATCTCCAGAATGGCAGCGAAAACGTCAAGCCGTTCTCAACCGTGCAAGGCGATCTTGTATGCCAGAATCTCCTGAAGTCCGCGTGTCATTTGATCGCTATGGGCGAAGGATTGAATCTATAGCAGTGAAATGGAAACCCATTTGTGAACGCGTGGGGTGTTCAAATGTCGCCGAACACGTGCATCACTATAACTATGATCGTGTAGGAAAAGAGCGAATAGGGATAGAACCCCAAGAATCGGAAGAAAATGACTTGATAGCACTTTGTAGCAAATGTCACGTCTCTTTGCATGACCGATAACGGTGATTTCACGTAGGGGCACTGCCACCAGAAATTTAGACCACACTCCAAACCAAGATCACGCGACAATAACAACCTCATAGAAAGGAGCATGCGATGAGCACCAAACGAAAACGCAAAAGATTCACTTCCGAATTTAAAGCGAAAGTTGTGATTGAAGCACTCAACGTCGAAAGTTCCGAAGCAGAACTCTGTCGCCGACATAACATCACTGAAGCACAACTCTCACAATGGAAACGCCAATTCCTTGAAAACGTGGCCACCGCCTTTGAACCCAACCGTAAGCAGTCTGAGACCTCTACGGAGCGGATTGCACAACTTGAGCAACTCGCTGGCAGGTTGACGCAAGCACTGGACATGGAAAAAAAGGCACTCGACTGGATTGCGTCGAACCGATCTGAAAAATGACAACGCGTTGTAGCGGACACCTCCAACTGCGACGTGCATTCAAACAAAAAGCGAATCTCTAACCCCATAAATCGCAGTTCAGACAACTGAAAACCCCTCTTGATGTAGGAACAAACCCATCGCCTGATGGTCTACATTCAATAAATGTTCTGAAATCTATTTGCTTTGCCATCAAAAATATAGTATAATTGGCATAAGTGACAAAAAACAAAGCATAACACCTGTCGATCATCGCACGCAAAATGAAAGGGATACCGCGAATTGGAATGGCCACACTTTTATCCAGAAAACTGTCCACCTGCAGAAGCCAAACCTGCTTCTGGTAAAGTTTACCGCCTTGTCCGAAACAATCCAGGATTTCCTATCTACTTGGGAAGAATACCCAGGTAGATTTCCGGAACCAACCATTAGAATTAGTGGGGCCTCTGTTTATACAGATCCGCAAGATGTTGAGAGACTCAAGAAGAGAATCCCTCAACTCAACGATAGGAAAACAGCTAAAGGTGAACTCAATTCAACCCTTGGTTTTATTCAACGGACAGGGGGGAGAGATCCCATCATACATGGTGGATACCCATTGAGGCAGAACCTTGGCTTGTTTTTAGGGTAATAAAGAAATAAAAAAGCAAAAGCAATACAGAAAGGATATATAAAGTGGTTGATATACTCAATATTCCAGAATTAGGTAAACTTGAGGTTGTAGAAATATATGAATACTACGACCAACCTGTTCTTTACTCTTGCCAGAACGCTATAGGGCATTTTTACCTTGTTGTTGCTGCTGATGAAGATGACCAATATTCAACTTGGCTCTGTACCGCAGTTTCAACTGAACGTCTCAATCGTATCCGATCCGGTAAAATTGACCTTCACGATGCCTTTGCTCATGCTGAAAATACATATCTCATTCAAGTAAAAGTACCATACGATCAATATGCTTCAGTCCAGGTAGATTTTATC
>JAJEEK010000026.1 GCA_022821065.1 Candidatus Poribacteria bacterium | reverse complement strand
TTCCTATTGTAGTTATGGTGTCGAAGATGCCTTACAAGAAGCAGGTATTTCCCTGAAACCGGCTCGTAAGAAGAACTCAAAACGCCAATATCCGCCGTGGGAAGTTTACCTTCAACAGAAGACCCGAAAGCGCGTTGAGGTAACAATCAGTCTCATTGAACAACTTTTTCCCAAGTCGATTCATGCGGTGTCAGCCCCCGGTTTTGAGTTGAAAGTGCTTTTGTTTGTCATCGCAACGAGTATAAAGCAGCTATTTGGATAAAGGTAGCAACTTGGGTTATTTATAGGAGAAAATGTTATGAAAGAACCGAAATTTACTCAGCATCCAACCGAAATTTTTGGGCATCCTTATGTTATCAAAGACCCAGTTGTACAAGCAAAGCGGGAAGAACAGTTTTGTCCCTTCTTGAACGGTGAATGTAAAAAACCCCGAAAAAGTGAACCTGATGTTAAAATTGGAGTCTGCACAGTTGGCTACAAGGGTGATTTTCTCAAAAAGATAACTCCTATTATTATATGCCCTCATCGTTTTGAAGTGCCAATTGTCTACAATACAATTGAGGAATTATACTATGGCAATTTACCAGATAGCCATCGGATAGAGTGGGTATCTGAAGTATCTTGTGGAGTAGCAGGAAGTATTGATTTTGTCGCTGCTAAAATGAAAGGAGAGAGAATAGAAGATTTTCTGTGTGTTGAATTTCAAACGGCTGGAACAACTGGGACACCTTGGCAAGCAGTTTTAGACTTTAAACAGACCGGGAGTTTTCAGCAGAAAACCTATAAATATGGAATAAATTGGGCGAATCAGTATATCAAAACGATGATGCAGCAGGTTTATAAAAAGGGGATGGTGATTGAAAGTTGGGGCAAGAAAATTGTGTTCGTAATGCAAGATATTGGATTAGCTTATATTCAGTCTGCTACTGATGCTCAGGATTTACATGAAGTGAGAGATAATGATGCTATCCATTTTTGTACATTTCGTACGGTATGGAATGAAGATTCAAAGACTTGGCAGCTAGAATTTGACCAGCAAGTCAGCACAGATACAAAAGGCATTCAAAAAATATTAGCTGGGGCTCATAAAGATAAATTTCCTACCATCAATGAGTTTGAAAATAATATCAACAGGCGATTAAAATTGAAATTGAAAGGTATTTAACCGATCTCTGGCAATTTCTACATATTCTTCGCTTAATTCAATTCCGATCCCCTGTCTGTTAAGTTGATTGGCAGCTACTAACGTACTTCCTGTGCCCATGAAGGGATCAAGGATAACGCTGCTGACTCGACTGGTTGCTTTAATCGGCAACTCCAATAACTTAGTCGGAAATACTGCGTAATGTCCATCTTTTCTCCATTCATCCTCTGGAACAATATTCCAAATATCAGTGGGTAAGGGTCCCTTAGCATTGCTTGCCGTAATATAGAAGCCTTTTGTTTTTAATTCTTTGGCACGTCCGCTGACCTCCAAATTGTCACTATGGAAGGTACGTTGCTCACCTCTGATCGTCATTCTAAAATCAACTAACTCGCCGTTTCTCATTTTCTCTAACGTCTGGTCAAGTGCTTTCATCGCTGCTGCGCGTTCTTGTTCGTTTAATTTCTTAGACTCAAGAATCTGTCTCCGGTATTTTTTCCCGCTGACTCCCGTGGCAGAGATAACTTCTTTGCCATTGATTGTTGGAAGGTTTTTAGGTTTGACTCTGATAATGTCAGTATCATAATAATACTTCTTACTCTTAACAAAGTGAAATACGTGTTCATGGACATCTCTGAGTCTGTCTTTCGCGCTTTGCGTCCCTCTAATTTGATGCCATATAACATCATTCCTAAGAATCCATCCATCCGCCTGCATTGCGAGTGCAACCCGCCAAGGCATTCCCATCAAATTTTTGTTATGATATTTATCGCCTAGATTTAACCATACTGAACCATCTGATTTTAATATCCTCTTTATCTGCCGGAAGATTCCAGCAAGTCTTTCCACGTATTCTTCAGGTGTTTTTTCATCACCAATCATCAAATCACTATTGTTTCCATTTGTGTGGTATTTTCTCATTTGCCAGTACGGAGGTGAAGTAATAACGCAGCCAATACTTTCACCAGGGATTTCAGTCAAGATATCTTCACAATTTCCTGTCAGTAACCCATTTTTCTCATTGCCATCAAAAACGTTAGAAATTATCTGTTGATTTGTCATATTGAAATCTCCTTCTGAATTATGATAAATTTTAACCGGTTATTTACCAAGGATATCTGCCATTTTTCCGTATTATAGTGAAAGGATAATATATTTGGATCATGTCAAGGATAAGTGGTAACCGTAAATTTAACCCGCATGGTTATTGACTTTATGAAAGGTGTAGTGCATACTTTTTACATGAATCTACGTTTATATTATACCCTCTAAGTAGAAAAATATCAATCTCTTTCTCTTTCCGTGGGCAAACCAGAGACATTCAATTGCCCATTTTTCGATTAGATTTTCACCGTCAAACCCTACCCCATACCTCCTTCTTTTAACGACCGAACATCACGGAAAAATTGTACTGCCATCGGAAATTTAGACCACTCTCTAAACCAAGATCATGCTATAATATTCACCTACTTGAAAGGAATCTCCGAAACGCCCTCACTTGGTGTTAGGTTATTTGACCCCTATAGAATTTCAACGACAAACCTTATCTTAACTTTGCTAATTTTTGGTGTAAATAAACGGTGGCACTTCAAGTTTTGGGCTTGAGTTTTTCATTATCCGACAATTTTCTCTATCTTGGTGAATTCCTGATCAATCAACTCGTTAAAATTTTCGTTAATTTCTACCCATTCACGTTTAGGATGTGTCCTTCCAAGGCATTTCAGAATAGATGTCTCCCTTGCTAATGTTTCTTTTCGGTTGCCACACTTCATGACACCTATTAATACTATGTCATCTGTAGGATGATACGTCCAAACCAGCCGTTCCCTTAACTTAGCCCCCGTAGATACACCGATTTTTGCATAATTCTTATCATTAAACCGTCGCCATGTATACACAATGTAGGAGTCTATATCTATTCCAATGAACCCTACTAATTCTACAGTTTGTAATCTCATAGGCTTATTTCCTTGCTTAATTTTCGGGAATTATAATTAATATATCGGATAAAATTTACATATAAAATTATACCATAAGGCTAATGGAAAGTCAAATTAAAATTCAATAATTCCGTAAAAATAGTTTTTTTTTTTCGTCTTTACTTAAATATCGTCTTCTGATACAATATTTTGCAAATTATCCATAAGAAAGCGGAAACAACTGTTATGAAATTAGGAGAACGCCTTCGCCTTATTCGTAAAGAGAACAAATTAACCTTAAAGGACTTGAGCCAACTTGCAGATCTGTCTGTGCCCTATTTGTCAGATATGGAACGTGGGGTTGTTAATCCGTCCGTTGATACGCTTCAAAAGGTTGCTAAAGCCTATAACATGACAGTTAGGGAACTTTTTAGCGGTGTTGAAGGGTTAGGAGAATTAACATCCTCCACCTATCCTGAAGGATTTGAGCACTTTCTACAGGAATTCGAGTCCGACTATGGTATTGATGATGACTGGAAGGAACTATTGATGAAAATTAATTTTCGTGGTAGACAACCGTCCTCTCAGAGAGAATGGCTTGAATTATATCTTTCACTCAGCCGAATTCTTTCCCCAAAGGAGGACAAAAGTGAATGATATGAACCGGTTGTTCGGGCGAAAGTCGGCTTAGGCGAACACCTTCAAGTCTGGTAGGGTCAGACAGTTTAGGATAGCCAATAATTAGGTTTACGGATATTACTCTATATCGAATAGAATTCCGAAGCGTTCTCGTAAAAGAGTCTGTTTCTCTCTGCATCAGAAGCGTCTTCGATAGCCCACAAGAGAGCATCTACCCACTCTTGATATGTCGCTGCCAACGGGCAGACGGGCCAATCGCTGCCGAACATAAGCCGTTCATAACCGAACGTTTCTACCAGATGCTGGATATACGGCTTGAGCTCCTCACGCGTCCAATTCTCGCTTGCAGTTGTCACGATTCCTGATACTTTGCAATGGACGTTCTCAAAAGCGGCGAGCTCACGGATATGGGTTGCCCACGGCTCAAATTGTCCACCTTTTATATCTGGTCCACCACAGTGGTTAAGCGCGTGCCGTACATCCGGTGTCGCCTTAACCAACGCAATCGCCGCTGGCAGCTGCGCCTGATTCGCACAGAGTTCAAAAGAGAGATCAAACTTCGCCAGCAATTTCACACCGTTAATCAGTTCAGGTGTCGCATAGAACTCTGGATCGGGGTGGTGCCATGCCATCCGGCGCACACCGACGACAAGCCCGAATCCGACAAGCTGCGAAAGGATAGCCTCGGCGTTCGGTTTCTCCAACGGTGCTGCAGCGGCGATTGCCCCTATCATCCCATCCATCTCAGCGATCTCCGTCAACCATTCCACCTCTTTGACGACATCCGTTTCAGCAGGGTCCCCCTCAACATGAACCGACTTGACGACATTAAGATCGCCAATCGCCTCGCGATAGTCTTCCGCTGTATATTGTTTATCTAACAGGTCAAACCCCTCAAGCCAAGGGTATTCCAAATTTTCAGTATCCCAGAGGTGTTGGTGGGTATCAATTATCTTAAGCATCTGTTCATCCTCGTTTCCAATAGGTTAGACACATTCTACCGTCACAGTATAACACGTTCTGGGAATAGCGTCAATTTTCAATTCGGAGAAAAATGATTTGAATTTCATGGCAATATCCCGTATAATTTCCTTAATGCAACAAACACTTAATAACATTAACAAAAACAGAATTCGGAGGTGTTTATTATGTTTTTGGGTTTCTTTGACCCACTTTATTTTCTATTTCTCGCGCCCGGACTCGCTTTATCTTTATATGCGACGTTTCGCACAAAATCGACATTCTCAAAATACTCACAAGTCGGATCGCGTAGCGGGATGACCGGGGCGCAGGCCGCGGATCTAATGCTAAAACGGCACGGTGTCAGTGGTGTTCAGATTGAGCGTTCAAGTGGCTGGTTAAGTGACCACTACGATCCATCTAAAAAGGCTTTGCGGTTATCCGATGATGTCTACTCAAGCCAATCGCTTTCGGCAATAGGAGTTGCCTGTCATGAAGCCGGACACGCGATGCAAGACGCACAGGGTTACGCGATGTTAAACCTGCGTACTGCCCTCGTCCCAGCGACGAATTTCAGCTCAATGTTCTCTTATATCCTGCTAATGGTAGGTTTCTTTATCCAACCGTTCCTCCTGCTCGGCGTAGCCCTTTTTGCGGTAAGCGTCGTCTTTTCGCTGGTTACGCTCCCTGTTGAATGGGATGCAAGTCGACGAGCAAAAATAGCAATGGACGAAGCAAGAATGCTCACACCGGAAGAAAATCGACACGCCAGTAAGGTACTTAACGCTGCCTTTCTGACATATCTCGCTGCAGCAGTAACGAGTCTACTGACACTGCTCTATTACTTATTCCGGTCGGGACTGTTAGGTGGTGGTGATGAATAAGATGGTGTAGGAGGCGCGGCGGGGAGCCGCACCTATGGAGGATTGGAGGATTAAAAGTTTCAAACTTTGCTCTCGATATCAACGCCGGGCCATTGATCGTCTTGCTCGGTAATATCAACGACGATACCGTCTGGGTCTTCCACTTTGAAAGCGATTGAAGGCGGTTCGTCCGAATTCGGATCGTAAGGTTTGCTACCGTCTAAACCTTCCCAAGTGATTTCAAAGCCGAGGTCTTCACACCGTTGTGCGGCTTCCCGCAAATTCGGAACCCGGACACCGATATGGAGGTAGTCTAACATTCCACCGACATGTTTCGGACGTTCGGGACCACGGTGCTGAAACACACGGAAATTGTGATAACCGTCGGTAAGATCGTAGCAACCGTTCATCGTTGAAAAGACACGCAATCCGAGTGCATCGCGCCAGAAACGGATACTCTTCGCCAAATCGGTCGTGCGGACACCGATGTGTACAAGTGTTGTTGACATAAGATAGCTCCATCATAGTACCCACTACCTAAAGGTAGGGGCTTGTGCTTCATAGCAACTGCGGTTTTCGCTTCTGCGTCCACCGTCTTACTGTCGCTCCACTTGAGGCAGCTAAGCCTGCCCGTTTTATAAGAATTGGTGGAATGCACAAACAGTTGATCGGGTTCTTACGCCTCGTATCGGTCGCGTGCATCCCTTATACTTTTAGAGTGGTATCGCACTTCGCACTCATGCCACTTCTCACGGTGGCGGTTAGGACTCTGCCAGAGTGTGGCAGAGGTGAGAACCCTAACCAAGTGCTAATAGTACTTATACCACTTTTTGATTAGATTGTCAAGATTATTTTTTTACACAATATCACAGCCGTCTACATCCCACAAGCTAAAGCATGGGGATTGACGGGGGAGTGTTAAATAATTAGACTTCAGATCCAGACAGTCGGTTCACGGTTTTCTGCGCGGTGCTCGTAGAGTAATCGAACATCCTCTGGAAACTTATCGAACGTTTCACCCGGAATCGTGGCGGTGTTAACACCGAAGAGTTCCAAATTTAACCACCACGGTGCGTATCTGACGACAACCGCAGTCCGTTTGCCAGCGCTCGGATTTTCTGCATTGGAGTGCCATATCCGACTATCCATGATGAGTACACTACCGGCACTCCCAATGGCTTGCATCTCACCGTCCAATGGGTTCCGGTCACCGATACCGTCTTCTTTACCTCTTGGATTCCGTAAGTCTACATGCGTCTTAGGTACAATCCAAGTACCACCGTTTTCTGTCGTAAACTCGGAAAGCATCCAGAGGGTCGTGATGCCGATGACCGCACTCGGAAACGGCTGTGGAATATGCCATTTCTGGTTCAGATCGTAAGGGAAATCAGAATGATAGGCACGCACCAATTCATAATGCGGCGGACGAATCTTATACTCGGTCTGAGAGATACGCACCTGGGACCCTAACAGTTGACGAATAGTGGTAAGAAGTCGCTCATTCGCGAGGTGTTCGGCAAATTTCGGCATGAAACTGATAACATTGCGTTCCCATCTGCCGTGCTCTTTACTGAATGCGTTATAGTCTGCTTCTGAGGTTTCGACTTCTTCACGCACTCCACCAACGACATCGGCGGGAATAACGCCATCCAAGACGCACCAGCCTTCTTCCCGCAACTGTGTAACGTAGGGTTCAACTGTTTCTAATGCATTGTCGGTTTCCATTGAAGTCTCCTTGCGTGTCAAGAATCGCGATTAATTTCTCGCTCACGGTTATAGCGAACGGCAGTCTTAATGAGCGGTGCAAGGCGCATCACTTTACCGAGGGAACCAGTGACACCGATTTCGCGTGTCGTAATGGCACCCATGACGTTGAGTTCGCCTGTCCAAAACCTGTAGGCAACATCACCTGTCATTGTGAGTTCAACATCTGGTGCTGTGGCATCACACGCGCCACGGGTAATGCGATACTTGCCATTTGCTGCCGTTAGCGTCATCGTACAATCAGGCGCGGTATAGTTAAACTGAACACTCAGTGTCAAGGTTTTCAGTGTCTCTCGCGCTTCTGGTAAAGTTGCAATTTCTGCAAACAACTCACTGATATAACTATAGAGTTGTTCTGATGTTTCAAATACAGCCATAATTTGCGATATAGCATATCGTAGGAACACCGATAAAGTCAAGTGACTTTTTTAGGACTTACGCAATTTTGACTGTAGGCTGTTTTGTTAGAAGAAAGTTTTCTGGAAACACAGCGTTTTTGCGTCACAAACTATGAAGTTTGTGGTACAAAAGAGCATCCTGCGTAAGTCCTATTTTTAACAAAATTTTAGGAGTCGTAAAATGAGCAAATCAAATCCGTTAGAAATTATCTCTAAGGCATTAAGCGGTGATGACGGTTTAAGAAAGTTAAGAAATACCGTCGGTATCCCCAGTTTTTGCTATAAGTCCCCTATAGGATGGATAGACATCATCGCGGAAGAAAACCGTATTTTGCGTGTTTCCTTTAGTAAAGCAGAACCTTCATCTGGACCTACCTTTCCACCAACGCTCCCTGTTCTCACCAAAACAATTAAATTGTTGGACACCTATTTTGCTGGCGGAGCGATTAATTTCGCTGAGATACCGGTACAAGTAGCATACGGTACGGAGTTCCAGCAACAAGTCTGGAAAACGATTCAGCAAATTCCGCATGGGGAAGTACAGTCATATCAGTGGATCGCCAATCGGATCGGACGGCCGAAATCAGGGCGTGCTGTTGGAAACGCAGTTGGTGCAAATCCGGTATCAATCCTCATTCCGTGTCATCGTGTCATTAGGAGCACTGGGGCATTAGGCGGCTACGGCGGCGGATTAGAGCGGAAACGTCAATTGTTAGCACTTGAAGGTCAGGACATCGGAAAATTCAAGTAAAGATACCAGTTTCGTACAAGCATCAAAGGCAGATTTTTGGGAGTTTTATTTTTATGACTGCTAAAAGGAAATTAGGCAAAGCCACACAAGCCATTCACGCAGGCGAAAGAGATACATCCGCTACCGAAAAAAGTGGGATACCTCTACTACCGCCTCTCTATCAGAACAGTACCTTCCGATTTACAACAGCCGCAGAATGCGCGGAAGCGTTCCGAGACGAAGAGAGTGGTTATGTGTATACCCGTTGGGGAAACCCGACACAGGATGTATTAGAAAAGAAACTCGCTGTTCTGGAAGCCGGTGAAGATGCCCTCACAACTGCATCCGGGATGGGAGCCGTCAGCACAGCACTATTGACCGCCTTAGCCGACGGTGGACATGTCGTCGCTATGGCAAACCTCTATTCCGCTACATTCCAAATTCTCAACGAAGATCTTCGGCGGTTTGGAATTGAGACGACCTTTGTTGATGCCACCGATCTATCGCAAATTGAACGCGCTATCCGGACGGATACAAAAGTACTCTATCTCGAAAGCCCAACAAACCCACTCCTAAAACTGATAGACTTGCGCGGTGCATCCGAAATTGCAAAGGCACACGAACTTACCTCAATTATCGATAACACATTCGCGACACCGTGTGGGCAGCAACCGATTAATCTCGGTATTGATGTCGTCGTCCACAGCATGACGAAATATTTGAGTGGTACGGGGGCGGTGATTGCCGGTGCAATTGTCGGACAAAAGGAATTTATTACGCACGCTAAAACAGGGGCACTACGCAATTTCGGGGCAGCTATCAGTCCATTCAACACCTGGCTAACACTACAAGGTATCACGACGTTACCACTCCGATTCGCACGGCACTGTGAGAATGCAGTGCAAGTCGCCGAGTTTCTGGAGACACATCGAGCAGTGGCATGGGTTCGGTATCCGGGTTTACCAAGCCATCCACAACATCAACTGGCACAACGGCAGATGGAAGCGTTCGGCGGCATGATTACACTGGAATTGAAAGGTGGACGCACCGCGGGGGAACACCTCGTCGATCGTCTCGAACGTTGCGCGCTTGCTGTTAGCCTCGGAGACGTTCGGACACTTATCTGTCACCCCGCATCAACGACGCACTCACATGTACCCGCCGAAATCCGCCAGCAGATCGGAATTACAGACGGCTTGGTCAGAATCTCTGTCGGTTTGGAGGATATCGAAGATATTCTCGCTGATCTCGAACAAGCATTAGAAACCTGCGCTTCTTAGACTTTGGATATGGTTCTCAGTGATGTTATTTGACTGATGCGATGCCTCTCTATGGGGTTCTGGAAAATTTCTGAGAAGCTTCTGATAGGCTACTATCGCTAAATCCGTGTCACCGTTGTCCTCATAGATCTTACCGATCCAATATTGCGCTGCCCGACGGTTATCGTAATCGTAGGTGCCGTTATCCGCCACCTTCTGATACGCATCAATTGCCCCCGTTAGGTCCTTATTCGCATAGGCAATCTGTGCAATGTAAACCTGAGAATTGGCGGCATTTTCGTTGTGCGGGTAGAGTTCAATGGCTTTCTCAAGTTGGGCAATGGCTTCGTCATAATTACCGAGTCGCTCGTACGCCCATCCCATGTAGAAGTGGGCATCCTGCCCGGCTTTGGTCTCTGGATAGAGATCAATGACTTTCTGGTAGCCGTCTATCGCCTCCTGGTATTTTCCCTCCGCAAGATAGGTCTGCGGGATCCCGAAACTCGCCAAAGGTGCGAGGTCTGGATCACCAGAATCGACGACGTTTGTGAATTCCACGCGTGCGTTCTCGTATTCCTGCTTCCTGAGGTAAATTTCGCCGGTAACGTATAAAATCTGGTAGAGAAGCGGACTGGTCCGGAACGGTTCTCGCAGTGTGTCAAACGTTGAAAGCGCAATGTTTAATTCGCCTTTCCCATAGTAGCACATCGCCGTATTAAACTGCGCCTGGTCCGACAAGTCACTGCCAGGGTACGTTGCTATTAACTGGTTGTAAAGTGCGAGGGCGCGATCGTAATATGCATCAACGGATTCAAGCGTCCCGGTCTGCTTTAACTCCTCAGCAATCTTATAAGAAGCGAACGCGATAGCATACATGGAATCGTCTGCCCACTCACTGTCAGGGTAATTGTTTATGAGCCTTCGGAAGAGTGCAAAAGCCTCTTCATCGGTGCGCGGGATGCGTGAAGCGAGCTGATAGATGGCATCATCCGCCCACAGACTGTCAGGGTATTTGTCGAAAACTTCACGGTATGCGGCTCGGACCTTCCGTAAACGGTCTGTATCTGGGCTATCAAGCGTTATCGGAGGTTCATCAAGCACCTTCACCGCTGCCCACGCCTTATCTGCGTTGTTGTAGTAGTCCTCGTAACTGGTACTGTCTCCTGTGACACGTCCCAGCCAAAACCCACCAGCAAGCGCAAGTAGAACGCAGATTTCTGCAATTATGAACTTCTTCATCTTTCTTCTCCTTACCAAGTATTAGTTCCGAATATACTAACAAGACTTTGAAAATATGTCAAGTGCAGCTTACACGAACTTAGAAGCTGTCGGTTTTCAGTTGTTAGGAAAATGACTGTTAATCTCTCGGAAAACTGAGTTCAATATAGCAATTTCCGTGCCGATTTGAACGAGACTGTACAGATAGGAATTTTACAAACATCCAGAAAGTCCTGCACAAAATAGGGCATACTTCAGTACTCAGTTGCACAAAACAGGGCAGTTTTGACGAGAAACTATCGGTTGTCAGTCGTCAGAAAAAAAATGATACCGCTCGTTCTGTCTGAGGCAGTAATGAATTAATGAATCTCTACCATCCAACGGTATAATAATCCTAACCGGCAAACCGAAACAACAGGAACACCTAATCATTCTGGCAGCTTCCATTAATTGCTTGACAATATGGGGGCAGTTTGATACAATCTATAAAAGACAATAACGGTTTTTATTTTTTCAATAAGACATAACCGCGATTTCATATAACTGTAAATCGCTCCGTTTTAACGACCTCTTCAATAGAGGTCACATCATAAAAGAGAGGAATTTTGTGCGTAAATATTTGTTTCAAACAGCCGCGTTAGTTTTAGCAATTTTATTCGTAACACCACTTGTTGCCAACAGCCAAGAGAGCATCTTAGAAAAAATAAAAGAAAGAGGACGACTGATATGTGGCGTGAACAAAGAATTGCCGGGTTTCGGTTACCTCAGTCAGGACGGTACCTGGAAAGGTTTTGATGTAGATTACGGTCGAGCCATCGCCGCCGCTGTTTTGGGCGATCCGAAAAAAGTCGAGTTCCGCCCTTTAAAGGCTGCTGATCGCTTTCCCGCTCTTCAGACAGGGGAGATAGATGTTTTAATCCGAAACACCACTTGGACCCTGACTCGTGATACCGACCTCGGTGCTGACTTCGCACCGCCAACCTTTTATGACGGTCAGGGTTTTATGCTCCGTAAGGATCTCGGCATCACATCGCTCAAGGAGTTGGCAGGTGCCACTATCGGTGTCACGGCTGGTAGTACTACAGAGTTAAACCTCGCCGATACCACCCGCGCCTTAGGGATCGAAGTTGAACCCGTTGTCTTTGAGGAAACTGAGACGCTTTATCAAAGTTACGATCAGGGACGTTGCGATGTGGTGACAAGCGACAAATCGCAATTACTCTCCCGCCGCCAATCCTTAAAAAATCCAGATGACCATATTATTCTTGATGTAACGATTTCAAAGGAACCCTTGGGGCCCGTTACCGTCCATGGCGATAACAAGTGGAATGATGTCGTGAGTTGGGTTGTTTACGCCACGTTCTTTGCCGAAGAGCACGGCATTACGCAAACCAACGTCAACACCTTTGACACAGAGAACCCCGAAATCAAGCGTTTCTTGGGAGCGTCTGGAGATATAGGCGCAAAGCTCGGTTTACCGAAAGATTGGGCGCGTCAAGCTATCGCTGCTGTGGGCAACTATGGCGAGATTTTTGACCGTAACCTGACACCGTTGGGGCTGCCGCGTGGGGTCAACAAACCGTGGACGCAGGGCGGTTTACTTTATGCGATACCGTTCCGATAAAGAGGGTCCCACTCACATCCAACAGTATAGATAGAATTACACTACTTCTTTATCAATTTTGAATTTTAGAGTAAGTTCGTCGTAGGGGCGAGGTTACCTCGCTCCTATTGTTTGGTTGGTCCCAATTTTGTGGCTTGAGCGTCGCGAGCACAACTCGCTCCTACAGGAAGAACGTTGTTGCCACCAAAAGCATGAGGACAAGCAATATTACTCTGTAAAATGTTCAATTAGTTATCCAAAACTATAAAATGTAAGGGGCGTTTCCTAGCGACGTTTCGACAGTAAAAATATGGAAAATAATTCACCTACGGCTGCATCGGGAAAAATCCCCTTTTGGCGAGACGTCCGAGTTTTGCGGATCCTGTTTCAGGTTATCTTCTTGCTCGGTGTGATTCTGTTGTTAACCCTTCTTTACACGAATATGTTAAAGGGGCTCCGCGGGCTTGGGCTAACGCTGAACCTCAATTTCCTCCAGGACGAAGCCGGGTTTGGCATTTCAGAGGGAATCGCTTATAATCCATCTGATACCTATTTTAAAGCGTTCTGGGTTGGGGTACTGAACACCCTCAAAGTTAGCATTATAGGGATCGTCTGTGCTACACTTATGGGACTCTTTTTCGGTATCGCTCGCCTGTCAAGCAACTGGTTAATCCGAACGATAGCCGCCGCTTATGTGGAATGTTTCCGTAACGTTCCGCTTCTACTCCAGATTTTATTTTGGTATACCGCTGTAGTAGGACAACTTCCGAAAGTTAGGGAGAGCATCTCGGTTTTCGGAGGTGCGTTCATTAATAACCGAGGGATATACTTGCCCTCTCCGGAACCGGCTTCAGGTTTAAACACTTGGCTATGGTTTCTCGGTGCCGGTTTACTTCTTGCGGTGATTCTCTATATTGTGCGGTGGCGGCAACTTCAGCAGTTAGATCGCCCCGGTTTTCGCGCGAAATGGGCACTGCCTGCTTTCCTTATCGTTGCATTCTGTGGATGGTTCCTCACACCGGGCAGACCGTTTACGCTGGATTTACCAGCCCTGCAAGGTTTCAACTATCAAGGGGGTATGCGTTTTACACCGGAGTTTTCCGCCCTTTTAGTTGCACTCTCCATATATACAAGCGCATTTATTGCCGAGATTGTGAGAAGCGGTATACAATCGGTCGTTAAGGGACAACGGGAAGCCGCGAGAGCCGTCGGTTTGAAGGAGGGGCAAACCTTACGCTTGGTCATTCTCCCGCAGGCTATCCCTATCATCGTGCCACCACTCACAAGTCAGTACCTGAACCTTGCGAAAAATTCAAGTTTAGCGGTTGCAATCGGTTTCCCCGATCTGGTTAGTGTAGGAAATACCATGATGACTCAGACGGGGCAAGCGATTCCGGTTTTTGCGATGATTATGGTCAGTTATCTGATTATCAGTTTAACGACATCAGCAGCCATGAATTGGTACAACAGTTGGATTACTCGAATCGGACGATGACAGAGGGATAGTTTTCAGTGATTCAGTAACCAGTGTCCAGTACCCAGCTAAGAGGTGTGCGGATAACACAATATCTCTTTTCTGTTAACTGTTAACTGGAAACTTCAAGAAGGGACATTACACAGTGGAAGATCAAGAGCTCACACAAGAAATTAAACCACCCACCAACACAAAAGGGGCAGCGCGATGGCTCAAGGACAATTTATTTGACACTTGGTACAACGCGATTTTGACTTGTTTGGCACTTGTGTGCCTCTTCTTTGCTCTTAAAGGGTTTCTGACATGGGCGTTCACCGAAGCGGAATGGGACGTGATCCCAGCGAATTTTCGGCTCTTTATGGTTGGGTCTTATCCACAAGAACAGATATGGCGCGTATGGAACGCGATTTATATCTTAAGTGCGCTCATGGGTTTGAGTGCTGGGCTCTGGGGTGGTTTGGTCTTCCGATTTGCTGTTGCCCTCAGTGGTGTTTGGTTTATCAGTGCCCTTCTCCCCGTTGAACTTTCAACGCGGGGATGGTGTTTAGGCGCGATCGCTATGATAGCCGTTTCGTTCTTCCTTGGACGCGGCAGAACAGGTTTGCGACCTTGGATTTTGGGAGGGTGGATACTCTCTTTTCCAGTAATCATGGTGGTGTTACGTGGGTTCGGGGAGAATGGTGTGCTAACAAGCAATTGGGGCGGTCTGCTTCTTACGTTGATCTTAGCGGTCGTAGGTATCGTCGTTTCTTTCCCACTTGGTGTATTTTTAGCACTCTGCCGTCAGAGCGATCTCCCTGCTATCCGATGGGTTTCAACAACTTACATTGAGACGGTTCGCGGGGTGCCGTTGATAACAATCCTATTCATGGGCAACGTCCTCATACCGATATTCATGCCGGGTCTTGATATTAACCAAGTTTTACGGATGATGTTCGGCATAACCTTCTTTTCCGCTGCTTACATGGCAGAGAACGTTCGCGGTGGACTTCAAGGGATCCCCAGAGGGCAACATGAAGCTGCGCAAGCCGTAGGACTCAACTATGTGCAAACGACGCTATTTATCGTCTTACCACAAGCACTCCGATCTGTTATCCCAGCGATTGTTGGACAATTCATAGCGTTGTTTAAGGACACATCCCTTGTCGCTATCATCGGACTCATAGACCTCTTGGGTGTCGCCAGAAGCATTATTAATAATCCCGACTGGCTCGGCTTGCAAGCGGAGGTCTATCTGTTCGCCGCTGTCATCTATTTTATTTTTTGTTATGCGATGTCCTATGCCAGCCAGGACGTTGAGACAGGATTAGGCATCGGGCACATTTAGAAGTTTAGCTGTTCAGTCTGGAACAATTCGGGAATACTTAGGAAGGAAAGAAAAATGGCAGCACAAGAAAACGCGTTGAACGATCCAATTATTATATGCGAAGACGTACATAAATGGTTCGACGATTTCCATGTCCTCAAAGGGATTACGACCTCGTTCCAGAAAGGCGAAAGGGCGGTGATATGTGGTCCCTCAGGCTCCGGTAAATCTACGTTTATTCGGACGTTGAACCGTCTGGAGGAGCATCAGCGCGGCACGATTATCATTGATGGCGTAGAACTCACCGATGATCTCCGTAATATCAATCTCATCCGTCAAGAAGTCGGGATGGTGTTCCAACAGTTCAACTTATTTCCGCACCTGACGAACTTGGAGAATATCACCTTAGGTCCGATCCGGGTCAGGAAGCTAACGAAAACTGAGGCAGAAGAGATCGCTTTATCGCTTTTAGAACGGGTGAATATTGCGGATCAGGCGTACAAGTATCCGGCAGAAATTTCGGGTGGACAGCAGCAACGGGTTGCGATCGCACGCGCGTTGGCGATGGAACCGAAGATTATGCTCTTTGATGAACCCACAAGTGCCCTTGACCCCGAAATGATTTCGGAAGTGTTAGATGTGATGCGTGAGCTTGCACACTCCGGTATGACGATGCTGGTTGTTACCCATGAGATGGGGTTTGCACGAGAAGTGGCTGATCGGATCATGTTCTTTGCTGAGGGGGTGGTCATAGAGGAGGCAGCACCTGCAGATTTCTTTGATAACCCACAGCACGAACGCACGAAACTTTTCATCTCACAAACACTGCAACATTAGGAACATATTACAAAAGTGAAAGCAGAATATGACTTTTCAAAAGGAGAACGCGGTAAGTTCTATAGAAAAGATGCCGTTTTCCAACTTCCTATCTATCTGGAAAAAGATGTTGATGAGTTTATGCGTCAGCTCGCGGATACTAAAGGAAAAGACGTTGGAGAACTCGTTAATGAACTGCTCCGCCGTAATATCCAGTTGATTCAGACTATCCAATAAACAGCTGGAGTATCACCTCATGCGGTTACATAACAAAACAGCCATTGTCACAGGAGCCGGACGCGGTATCGGCAAAGCGGTGGCTCTTCGATTTGCTGAAGAGGGTGCTAAAGTCGTCGTTGACGACGTAAATGAGGCCAATGGTGCTGAAACTGTTGCTGCAATCACTGATGCAGGCGGCGAGGCTCTATTTATTAACGCCGATGTCTCCGATGCCAACAAGGCAGAAAAACTTATTTCCAGCACTGTTGACGCTTACGGCACTATTGATATTTTGGTCAACAACGCCATCTGCTCGACAGCCGATGTCTTGAACAATAACTGGGAAGCAAACTTGGCGGTTGCACTCCAAGGGACGAGTCACTGTTCCAACGCGGTTATTCCCGTGATGCAACAGAATGATGGTGGCAGTATTGTTAACATCGCTTCTGTCAACGGGCTCATCGGGTTGCAAGGTATCCATGCCTATTCCGCTGCGAAAGGTGGCGTTATCGCATTGACGCGCTCCATGGCAGTTGCACACGGCAAAGACAACATCCGTATCAACTGTATCTGTCCAGGAACAATTCAGACCGAAGTTTGGGAGCCGATGATTGAACGTAACCCGCAGATATTGGACGAAATCACACCGTGGTATCCGTTAGGACGGATTGGACAACCCGTTGACATCGCAAACGCTGCGCTGTTCCTTGCCTCCGATGAAGCCAGTTTTGCAACGGGTGCTGTCTTTGTGATTGATGGTGGCTTGACAGCAGGCAATCACCAATTTCCAATCTAACAGGCACACCTAATTCCAGCAACACGACAATTAATACACGGAGAAATATAATGGTAACACAAGAACAAATCGATTTTTTTCAGGAGAATGGGTATCTCAAATTCGGTAGGGTCTTAGATAGCGATGGCGTTGAAGCGATGCGTGCTGGGTTAGATGCTGTCATTGAACTTGAGCTCAACGAAGGCGATGACTCGTCACCGGAGTTCAAATATGGACATGATCGGCGTGAAGATAAACTCAATCGCGGTAGTGGTCACCCGCGCGCAATCCATCAGTACGTCAACATGTGGAAACGTGAATCCAGTTACGAGGCAGCTATCCACAACCCGCTCATCGCAGGGACAGCGCGTGCCTTACTTGATACATCCGAAGTCCGGCTCTGGCACGATCAGATTATCTCCAAACCGCCAAAAGATAACGGACATTTCGGATTCCATCACGATTTCTTCTTTTGGCCCCTGAGTCCACCAAACATTGTCAGCTGCTGGCTCGCTTTAGATGATGCGACAGTCGATAACGGGTGCATGCACGTCATGCCGAAGAGTCATAAAGATGAACGGTTCTCAGTGGCAGCCCGAGCAGCATTGGATGCAGCATCCGCAAAAGCGAGCGAAGAAGGGCGCGAACCGCCGCCGAACCCGTGGACAGAGAGACGGGGATTGGACATCAGCCACGGCGTTCCGGTGGAGTTGAAAGCAGGCGAATGTATGTTCCATCACTGCCTCAACTGGCACGGTACACCGCCAAACGTCACGGATCGTCAACGTAGAGCATTTGTCATGATCTTTATGGCGAAAGGGGTTCGCTATAACAACGCGCAATCGCCGGGTCATATCCTCGTCCCGACCATCGAAGTTCCGGACGGTGAACCGCTTGTCGGGGACGGATTCCCCATAGCGTAACAAGGGTTGAATACTAAAATGAAAGATTCAACGTTTATCACAAGAGTTATTCTGAAAAACTATAAGAGTATTGCCGCGTGTGATGTGCGGTTGGGGCCTTTGACGTTCCTCGTGGGGCGTAACGGTTCTGGCAAAAGCAATTTTCTTGATGCGCTGCGGTTTGTTGCGGAAGCATTGCATTCATCGTTAGATCATGCTGTACACGATCGAGGTGGTATTAACGATGTCTGCCGTCGCTCTCATGGGCATCCAAAATATTTCAGCATTCGTCTTGAATTCGCTCTGTCCGAAAGTTTTATGGGGTACTATGCTTTCCAAATTAAGAAGCGTCGCCCGGGAGGTTATGAAATTCAGACTGAAGAATGTAGAATCCAAAACGAGTCGTGCCTCACGTCAGAAGCACACTTCCGTGTTGAGCGTGGGACCATAATCGACACAAGCGTGAAGGTAGCCCCGGCGGCTGCATCCGATCGGCTCTACTTGGTAAATGCGTCTGGACTGCCCGAATTTCGTCCTGTCTATGAAGCCCTTTCTCGGATGCGATTTTATAACCTCAACCCTGATAAAATCCGAGCCCTCCAAGACCCGGATCCTGGAGATGTGCTCCTTCGTGATGGCAGTAACCTTACCAGTGTCTTTGCCCAACTGTCACCGACGGTAAAGCAAGACATTGAAGAATATCTTGCAATAATTGTCCCGGGTGTTCGTGGTGTAGAAATTAAAAAGTTTGGGGGCAAGGAAACATTAGCGTTCAGGCAGGATGTAGCGGGAGCTAAACACCCTTGGCGATTTCTTGCAAACAATATGTCTGATGGTACCCTCCGTTTGTTAGGGATTCTGGTAGCACTGTCTCAGGGAAATCACGACGTGCAAAAGCGGGTGCCGCTCGTGGGAATTGAGGAACCAGAAATCGCGATCTATCCTGCAATGACAGGGGCGTTGCTTGATGAGTTTAGGTACCCCACCCACAAGAAACAGGTGATTACTACCAGTCACAGTCCGGAACTTCTTGAGGACAAACACTTGGATGTGGATTCTATTCTCGCGGTTGCAGTACACGAGGGAAATACGGTAATTGCCCCGGTTAATGAAGTTAGCAGGTCTGTCGTGCGCGATAAACTGTTTACAATCGGAGAACTCTTACATATGGATCAATTGCAACCTGATCCAAAT
>JAJEEK010000083.1 GCA_022821065.1 Candidatus Poribacteria bacterium | reverse complement strand
GCGTCCACGGTTGACAGCGTTTGTGTGAACGACTTCGCCGTTGAGCCAAACTTTGACAGAATCATCACTGCTGGCACCCATTGTTACGCCGGACTGAGCCGTCGCGGAGACAAGGTAGATAAGTCCATAAGAACTCACGTCATTGAAATCAGCATTTTCAGTGACACCGAGTTCGACGAGCATAGCATTGGTGTTGCCGTCCGCGGGGAGTGTTCCGATTGTCCAGGCATAGTCACCGACTTCGTCGCCTTCAGTTGCGCCGTTTGCCGCGACCATATCTTCGGTAACATCACCACCACTGGCGACTGAAAGGGAATCGATGTCAGTAGAAGCCTGTCCACCTTGGTTGGCTTCTGTGGGTGCGATCATCCAGAGCCAGGGGCCTGTGATCGGTTCTTGTGCATCAGCGACGTGCGTCATGAAGAAAATCGTCATGAGACACGCTAAACCTAAAAAGAGTTTCTTGTACATGAAATCCTCCGTTTAATTTTTTGAAAAATAACTTTTAATTAACAGTGCTCATCTATTGCGTTATAGTGTCTGACGCTTTTTTAAGTTAAGGATGAACAACTATTTAGTATTAGTCTAACAAATAACCACAATTTAAATCAAGATTAAAAAGTGGTATTAAAACAATTTAGTTTTCATTGTCCAGTCAGTGTGAAATAGTTCTATCCAAGAGCACCGAAAACTGGCAATGAAAATGTTCGGATTAAAAACGAATGGCACTAACGAGCACTCTTAATTTCTGCCCATTGTGTTGCCAATTTCCCTACGGGTTCAACAGGTTGAACCCCTGCGAAATCTATGTGGTGTTCGACATCAGCATCGATGCCGACGTACTGTCCCCATCCGCCGCCGCGCTCACTGACTTTGACCAACAACAGGTTGGCACCTTTTTTCAGGTCCACTTCAAACCTATCTTGGTAGCCGTTTATGTTGGCGGGTGTGCCGCCGCGCCCACGGTTCACAGCCATCCGATGGAGCTCTTCCCCATTAAGCCAGACTTTGATGGAATCGTCGCTGCTGGTACCCATTGTCACGCCGGACTGCTTATTTTTCGATTCAAGCACGATCAGCCCATAAGAGGTAACATCATTAAAATCAGCGACGTTTGTCATCTTAATCGAGACGAGCATGGCGTTAATGTTGCCGTCCGCTGGGAGTTCGCCTGGTGTCCATTCATAGTCGCCGACTTCGTCGCCTTCTCTGGCACCGTTTTTTGCGACATCTTCTTCTCTGACTTTGCCTTTACTTTCCTCGTCAAGCGAATCGATATCGGTAGAGGCTTGCCCACCTTGGTTGGCTTCTGTGGGTGCGATCATCCAGAGCCAGGGGCCCGCGATGGGTGTTTCGGCATCAGCGATATGCATCATAAACGAAAAACCGATTAGACATGTCAACCCTATTAGGCATAATTTTTTGTGCATTTATTTTTTTAAACCATCCTTCATTGCTTGTTAGAAATAGAACTTACGCAGCTTCCTTTGCTGACAAAGAGAAAAAAAGGCGAACTTTATTCCTATAAATTTGACCAAATAAACAAAGGCAAAATAGGAACGCCTCTTTGGGAATTCATCTACGTCGCAGTTCCAATAACTCCAGTTGCTACCTAAAAAGGTATAAGCACGTAGTTAGAAGTTTTGCTTGGCGATCCATGGGGGATCCTTTATAGTATTTCTATCCTACCACAGACTTAAATACTAAAAAGGGGATCTCATGGATCTGACTATTGCAGTACATTATACGAGACGATTACACACGACAACAACTCAAAATCTTCAATTGTTATCAATGTTGCGTAAGTCCTAAAAAAGTTTTAGAATAGTAGGGCAAAATGATTATATTATCGTTTTTCTATCTATTCAACTAACGTAACAGATTAGCACAAGTTACCAAAAAAGTCAAATATATTTTTCGATTATAGTAAAATTTAGAATTAATAGGACACTCCACACCGGTTCGGTTAGGAAACCGTGAAGAAACACCGTTTTTGCTGGGGGTGTTTTTGCTGGGGCGTTTCCCCTTGCTTGGGTGTTTCTGCGGATTTCTTCAGCAAAAACCCTACCGGGGGAGGAAAGTGTCTCTTTATTTTTTCGTTTCACTATAAATTGTTTTTTTTGAATTGTTTGGTTGAAAGTGCCTGCCTTAACGGGTGCGTTTGAGTTCGCCCCATTTCGTTATAAATTTCCCTGTGGGTTCAACGGCGAGGGAGCCGGGCCTGCTTGTGATAGCGAAATCGGCATCGATGCCGACGTACATTCCCCATCCGCCGCCACGTTCACTGACTTTCACCATTAAGATGTTATTACCGCGTTTGAGGTCAACCTCAAAGGTATCTTGGAAGGCGTTTGCGTTGCCACGTCCGCGATTTACGGCGTTTGTATGGACGACTTCACCGTTGAGCCAGACTTTGATAGAGTCATCACTGTTGACTCCCATTATAACGCCGCGCTGTGCTTTGGTCGTTTTGAGGGTGATCAGCGCGTAAGACGTGACATCGTTAAAATCGGCGACGTTTGTCATACCTATTGAGACGAGCATAGCGTTGATGTTTCCGTCTGCTGGGAGGGTACCGACCGTCCATTCATAATCGCCGACTTCATCGCCTTCGTTTGCACCGTTTTTTGCGACTTCCTCTTCTGTGACTTTGCCGTTACTTTCTTCATCAAGCGAATCAACATCGGTGGAAGCCTGCCCACCTTGGTTGGCTTTAGTGGGTGCGATCATCCAGAGCCAGGGCCCGGTAATGCGTTTGTTCGCGCCCCATGCCGTTTCTTGTACGGGGATAGGGTCGCCTTTCGCGTCTACTTTGACGTGTTCGTAATCATCAAAGTTTAGGCTGTGGTCGAAATCGGCATCGATGCCGACGTTCATACCCCAACCGCCGCCGCGCTCACTGACCTTGACCATTAGAAGGTTCGCGCCTTCTTTGAGGTTAACTTGGAATTCATCTTGGAATTCATTGGCACCGCCGCGCCCACGGTTGACTGCGTTTTTATGGACGACTTCGCCGTTGAGCCAGACTTTGATAGAGTCATCGCTGCTGACACCCATTGGCACATTGCGTTGCTCTTCGTCGGATTCGATGATAATAATGGCATAAGACGTGACATCGTTAAAATCGGCAATGTCTGTCATTCCGATATCAACGAGCATGGTGTTGATGTTGCCGTCTGCTGGGAGTTCACCTGATGTCCACCTATAGCCGCTGACTTCATCGCCTTCGTTTGCGCCGTTTTGTGCGATGTGTTCTTCGGTCGTTCTGCCTTTACTGGCTTCATCAAGAGAATCAATATCGGTGGAGGCTTGTCCGCCTTCGTTGAGTTCGGTGAGTGCGATCATCCAGAGCCAGGGACCGGTAATACGTTCTTGGGCGTGGCTGGTGTTCGTTACTATGAGAAAACTCATAAGACTTGTCAATCCTATGAGGAAAAGTTTTTTGTACATTGGATAGTATTGCCTCTTTATAGGGTCGTATTAAAGTTCGTTTCCAAGGATCCACAGGAAACCAACGGTTTCCTATGCTACAGTTATGAAGATGTTTTTGGATTTTCCTATAACTGTTTTTCGACGCTGGTAATCTTATCTTCCATCGTTTGTGTTCTGTCGGTCCGGGTACCGAATTTGAGGGTTGTTGTAATTCGGGGGGCGCCCATCTCGTGGACGACTTCATGGCATCGCCGTATCGCTGCGAACACGGTGTCCCAATCGCCTTCGATATTCGTGCCGTAGGCGTGCAATTTGGTTTCCAAACCTGCTGCTTTCAGCACCTGTTCACACGCCGTGACGTATTTTGAGACCGAAACGCCGACCCCCATCGGGACGACGCAAAGGTCCGCAATCACTTTCATAGATTTTTCCTTAGTCGTCTCGTAGTTGGTTTAGGACGGTGTTGGGTATGGGAGGTGCGTCGGAGGTCGCTACACCATCGTCAACTTGTGCGGGTGTCATCATCCCCGGGACGACACAAGCGACTGCGGGGTGTGCCAAGATAAATTTGAGTGCGGCTTGTGGCAGGCTTCGCGCGGTATTTCCAACAATTGATTTCACCTGTTCAACGCGTTCCAGATCGGCGAGGTATTTCTCACGGGGCCAGGTTTTCCGATAGTCATTTTCTGCGAAGACGGTATCGGGTCGGAGTTGGCCGGAGAGTAATCCCGAGGACAACGGTTGCCGGACGACAACAGCGATGCCGTTTTCAGTGGCAGTCTCCATCACGGGTGTTGCCATGTCTTGTGTGAGGATATTATAGGTCAGCATCAGTGAAGAGATACCGGTTTCTGTTATCGCCTTCAATGCGTCTGCTTCACTGCCGAGCCCCATCCCATAAAATCGGATTTTGCCTTCGGCTTTGAGGTTTTCCATCGTTCCGAAAGCGTCATCCCATTCGGATGCTGGTGGTGGTCCATGAAATTGGTAGATGTCTATCACATCCCGCTTCAAGCGTGTGAGGCTGCCTTCAACTGCTGACCGGATATAGTCGGGTGAAGCATTAAACGATGGACGTTCCCAACCGTGGCTGATCCAACCGTCGGAATTTAATTCGTATCCGAGTTTCGTGGCGATGACGACTCTGTCTCCGAGTGCTGAGAAAGCCTCGCCGAGCAGTTGTTCCGCGCGTCCGCCACCGTATTGGTCTGCCGTATCGTAATAGGTAACACCGTTTTCAAAGGCGTATCGCAGGAGATCGATGGCATCGGTTTCGCCGATGTCTCCCCATTCACGGCCGCCGAGTTCCCATGTTCCCATGCCTATTTCGGAGACGATGAGTCCTGTGTTTCCTAATTTGCGTTGGCGCATAGTTTCTTCTTTCTGAGTGGATCGGGGGTAGAAATCCCACCTACAAAGTGTACGACGATTTGAATTTATCTACTATTTTACAATATTTCATAACTATTTGTCAACAGTTGTTTTTTGTAGCGACAGGGCATTCAATTGTAGGTTTTTGGTGTTGTCCTTTTCACAGGCAAAAATACTTAATATATGTTATGTTTTATAACAAATCGCAGAAAAATTCGCAGCATTTCGCAGCATTTCGCAGCGGATATTGAAAAAAAGACGTAAAATTGAAGGCTCCTGTTTGTAGCGATTTCTAATGCCCAGAGTGAATTTGGATTGACAGGCGACGGCTGTTTCTGGTAAGATATGGTTAGGTTTTGATAGATAACCGCAAACACGCAAATAGAAGCATTTGGGCACGAAACTATCGCAACGGGCAATTCATCCGACCTTGCGGGAGGTAATTCTTAATTAATGAAGTTGCTGGTCACTGGTGGTGCTGGCTTTATCGGTACCAACTTCATCCGATATTGGCTGCGGCACTATTCAGACGATGCCATTGTTAACCTTGATCTACTGACGTACGCTGGTAATATCGCTAATTTGACAGATATAACGGAACGTTACCATGAACGCTACAAATTTGTCCATGGTGACATTGTGGACTCGGTGTTTGTAGAAAACGTCTGTAAGAAAGAGGCACCAGATGTGATTGTCAATTTCGCTGCGGAGTCTCACAACAGTCGTGCGATTTTACACCCTCGGCGTTTTTGTGAAACGAATGTGATGGGGACGCAGGTGTTGTTAGATGCAGCGAGGAAGTTCGATGTGCAACGGTTTCATCACATCTCTACGTGTGAGGTTTATGGTGAGCTTTCGTTGGATTCGCCGGATGCTTTTGATGAGTGCTCGCCGTATCGTCCGCAAACGCCGTATAATGCTTCTAAAGCGGCGGCGGACCATCTCGTGAACGCCTATTTTCATAGTTTTAATATGCCGATAACGATCTCTAATTGTGCGAACAACTACGGTCCCTACCAGCATCCAGAAAAACTCATTCCACTGTTCACGACGAATGCGATCCAAGATTTGCCGTTAACACTTTATAGGAGCAGCCATAACCGTCGGGAGTGGCTACACGTTGAGGACCACTGTCGAGCTGTCGCAGCTGTGATCAAGCACGGCAAAATCGGGGAAACCTACAACGTTGGGAGTGGCGTGGAGAAGAGCATTGAGGAGATTAGCGATTTCATTTTGGATGTTCTCAATAAACCGCAGCGTCTAAAAACGTACGTGCCAGACAGGCCTGGACACGATTGTCGCTACCTGTTGGATTCTGGAAAAATCGCTCGTGATGTCGGATGGGAACCAACGATCCAATTTGAAGATGGTATGCGTGAGACGATTCAGTGGTACGTAGAAAACCGGGAATGGTGGCAGACGATTCAACGGAAAGCGGATAGTGAAGGGGTTCAAGAGGATAAATGGGAAACGTTCACAGGGAGGTAACCTCATGCAACTGACGACGGAACAATTGGCGACATGGGAACAGGATGGAATCATTGTGGTACCCAACGTGTTTTCACCGGAAGTAATCGCACCCGCACTTGAAGAGATTGAACGAAACGCCTACGATGGCTTGACGCATACTGAATATCGAGCGAAATGGGTTTCGCAACCGGAAGCCTTAAAGCGTGCTTATGAGAAAAACAGTGATATGCAACGACTCGCGGGTCCCTTTGGAAAAGCGGTGCATTTCCCGACAGGGTTGGAAGCGGTGGATAGACTCATCGAAAACGAGGTGTATCTGTCGATCGCAAAGCAGCTATTAGATACGGAAGAAATTCGGCTCGGTTATGGGCAAATCTTCTTTCGAGAGGGTCTCACCGATAGCCGTCATAGCGAACATTTATGGCAAGGATACCATATTGACAACGCGACAAACTCGCCCTTGCCGCCACATCCAGATTGGCAACGGTACGGATATATTTTAACCGCTATCTTCGTCCACGACATCGAATTCGACGGTGCGCCGATGCTTGTCTGTCCGGGTTCACAGAACCAGTTGGATAAAATATGGGCAAAGTATCCGGGCAGAGCAGGCGGGATGGGTATTCCTGATTTACGGGAATTTAAAGGGGAACTCGCGGATCCGGTCCCACTTACAGCGAAAGCGGGGAGTGTTTCATTCCGTTCCAGTTATTTGGTTCACGCGGCACAACCGTTTGAAAACAAGCGCAGACAACGCGGGTGGATGGGGTATCATTTTCATCGGGCGGACAATGACGATTGGTGTAAAACAACGCGTCCGGTGCCAGGGTGGAGCAGCCCAAACTACGTGAAATTTGTTACGCAGACGACCCCGGCTGTGCGGCGCGTTTTAGGGTGGCCCGCCCCTGGTGATGCATATTATACGCCGGAAGCCCTCGCACGTCTTGAAGTGGCATATCCTGGGATTGACCTGGAGCCTTACCGATAAATGAACATTAAAAATCGCACCATATTTGAGAATGATAATCTATTTGTGCTACGGGGTATGGACAGCGAGTCCGTAGATTTGATCTATCTGGACCCGCCTTTCAATTCCAATCGGAACTACGCCGCCCCTATCGGGAGCCAAGCAGCAGGTGCTGCATTTAAAGACACGTGGACGCTGTCGGATGTGGATAACGCATGGCACGGTGAAATTGCTGACCGCGAGCCAGCGTTATATCAAGCGATTCACACTGCAGAGTTGACACATGGGAAAGGCATGAAGTCTTACCTGATTATGATGGCGATCCGGTTGTTAGAGATGAAACGCGTCTTGAAAAAGACTGGGAATATCTATCTCCATTGCGATCCAACTGCCAGTCACTATCTGAAGATAATCATGGACAGCATTTTTGGAAGAAATAACTTCCGGTCTGAGATCACATGGAAGCGCGCAACGTCCACGCAAAAAGGCTCGCAGCATCGCAGCACACGGTGGGGCAACAATGCTGATATACTTTTGTATTATGCAGCATCGAGATCCGCAGAATTGCGTCCAGAAAGAGAACTGACAGAAGCTGAAATTGTGAAGAAATTCAAACATGTTGACGAGAAGGGACAGCGGTATTACAACGACTCCGCCCATATTTGGTCCTCGCCAGGTATGGGTGATCGTCCAAATCTTTGCTATGAATGGCGTGGATTCGTAAATCCACATCCCTCCGGTTGGCGGTTGAGTAAAGAACGCTTGGAAGAGGAATACGAAAAAGGAAATATCGTTATTCACGCTGATGGTAAATTAGAGAGGCGGAAGTATCTGAAAGACTACAAAGGCGCGTCTTATGGGAATATCTGGGATGATGTGCCTCCTCCGACACGGGAGGAACGTACCGGCTATCCGACACAGAAGCCAATTGCGTTACTTGAACGTATCATAAAAGCGAGCAGCAACAAAGCAGATGTTGTGTTAGATCCGTTCTGTGGGTGTGCAACGACATGTGTCGCAGCAGAGAGACTTGGACGGCAGTGGATCGGTATTGATATTTCAGAGAAGGCGGTTGACTTGGTGCGGATGCGTTTGGAGAGGGAGGTCGGGCTTTTTGGCACCGTCATCCATCGCACGGATATCCCGAAACGCAGTGAAAAATTGCCGAATTATCGCACGCACAAGCATACATTGTATGGTAAACAAGAAGGTTTGTGTAATGGCTGCCAAACGCAGTTCCCTTTTAGAAATATGACAGTTGACCATATTATACCCCGTAACCATGGGGGTACTGATGCTATTGATAACTTGCAGTTGCTGTGTGGGGCATGTAATTCAACCAAAAGCACAGGGACACAAGCAGAATTGTTGGCAAAACTACAAGAACAAGGTATCCTCTAATTCAAAAACGCGGAGAGCGATTTATGAGTAAAACAAGAAAAGTTGTGATGATGAACGAAGCCGGACGTATCTGGACGGAGGAACAGGAGACACCTGTGCCGAAACCCGGACAGCTCTTGGTTGAGGTTCACGCGTCGATGATCAGTCCCGGTACGGAACTCGGCGGTGTCAAGCGGCGACGCGAGCGTCCAGGTTCTGAAGCGCGGCAACGTCCGTTTGGGTATACGAACGCCGGTGTCGTCGTCGGTACGGAAGGCGATTGTGACGAGTTTGTTATCGGTGATCGGGTGGCAGGTATGGGGGGTGGCTACGCGCTCCACGCGACAGCCGCGTGTATACCGCACAACCTATGCGCGAAGATTCCCGATACTGTTACCTATGCGGAGGCGGCATCTGTTCATCTTGCGGCAACGGCGTTGCACGCGGTGCAACGTGGACGTATCCGTATCGGTGAAAATGTTGTCGTTGCGGGATTGGGTATCGTCGGTCAATTTGCGTGTCAGATAGCGAAAACCGCGGGTGCTTATGTTATGGGGTTAGACCGGTTACCGTTGCGGATAGGTATTGCCGAGAACGCTGGCATACATCGCGCAGTGAACGTTTCGGAGACGGATCCGATTCCGATTGCGCAGGAATTCACGGGCGGTTACGGCATGGATTGCGGGATCATCGCTTTCGGTGGCGATGCGACGAGTGCGTTCCAGCAGATTCGAGAGACGCTCAAAACGGCACCCGATACACACAAGATGGGGCGTATTGTCATCGTTGGCGGTGCGAGCATAACGCACGGTTTCGCAGCCGGACTCGGTAATGTGGATGTTATCAGTGCGGCGCGCACAGGACCCGGCTACCACGATGAGGCTTATGAACACGGCGCGGATTATCCGCCGGTGTTCGTTCCGTGGCCGACACAACGTAACTTAGCGTTATCATTGCGACTGATGTCCGAAGGCAAGGTTCAGGTGCAACCGTTGATTACAGATGTTGTGCCGATTGATCAAGCCTCGGAGGCGTGTGAGAAATTGATTCAAACGCCAAATGAAGCGTTGGGTGTTATCTTTTCGATGCAGTAGATTTTCGTTCTTTAGTAGCAGTCTTGTAGGTTGGGTTGAACGGGTACCTACTAAAAATCGCACACACCACAGAAATTGTAATTTTTTCTATCACAGGGGGGTTGGGAGTCTCAGTCTAAGAAGTATATAGTTATAACGGATGCCGTTGAAACTTATCAAAAACCCGATTTTGACAACGGAAAAATCGGAGCGGAGGCCCAATTGTTAAAAATATGGAAATTAGAGGCGCGCGAGCATCAGAATTAGAACAGGTTATTGAACTTAGCTGCATAGCGTTTGACGCGAACAGTCATGAACGTTATTGGCAGTATATAAAAGGTGATAGCAGTTATCGTCCGTCACAAACTCGGGTAGTTGTAGTGAACGACAGGATTGCATCGACGTTACGCGTCTGGGAACGACGGATCCGGATGGGTGCGTCGCTTGTAACGGTGGGCGGTATTGGCAGTGTCTGTACGCATCCGCACTATCGTGGTGTCGGGTACGCGTCTGCGCTCATGCGGGATACTATCGGCTATCTACAAACAATCGGGGGCGACCTCGGTGTGCTTTTTACGATCATCCCCGAAGCATTTTATTCGCAACTCGGATGGACATCTTTTCCGATGCACCGGTTCAGCGTATCGTGTAGTTCAGCAGTATCTTCGACAGGTTCGGCTGCGGGGCAGATCACCGATTTTAACGTAGAAACGGATTTAGATGCCGTGGCGGGGTTGTACGACATCGCGAATGCCGAACAGAGCGGAACTGTTGCTCGGACGCGCGCTTATTGGGATATGGCACCCTGCCGTATCCGAGGGGTCCTTCCGACGGTCGTCGCGCGTCGGGATGGAAATATCAGTGGCTATCTCAACTATGAAGTGGACGGAAAGCGCGCCGAAGTGCGTGAGGTCGGATATAATCCAAATGCCCCAGAGGTCTTGGATACACTCGTGTGTCATCTTTTAGAGGTGTGTGAAACACACGGCGTAGAGAAGATAGAGGTCAAGTTTCCGTCTCGGCATCCGTTTTCGGAACGTTTAATCGCGACGTGTGATAGTTTGGTAACCAAAACAGACCGGTCGAAGATGATGCTTTATGCTGTGGATCAGTTGGTACTTTTGCGTCGCCTTGTCGTTGGATGGGAGTCGCGAATCGCGGATGCCGGAGAGACGTTCCCGTCACTCGCTGTTCGATTGCCTATGCTCAACGGTCAGCAGGCGGTGCTGCGGTACAATGGAAATGGAACGCTGCAGGTTGTCCCTGAAGATGCGGATGCGGTTGACTTCGGGATAGATTTAAGCGAAGCGGATTTCTGGCATCTTTTGTTCGGTGAAATCGGATGGGAGCAGATAAGTTCGGAGGCTACGGTATCCGCGGAAGTCTCGGCGTTTTTGGGAGTACTGTTCCCGAAACGTGATGTCATCTTTTCGTCTTCGGATCAGTATTGAGAACTTGGTAGGTGCGGAGAGCGGATATGGGACATAATTGTAAAGAGAGTTCGGAATCTCGCAAGCGGGGTACGCAAACCAGCGCGTTCGGGACCCCGGGGAGAATCAACCACGATGCCAGTGCGTTTTATGGGAGCAGGCTTTATGCTGATCAAGAACTCCCCGAACCCGATACATGGGTAGAAAACCTGGTCCCTGCTGAAAACCTTGATCGACTTTACTGTGCGTCCAGTACGCAGATGTCCGAGATTCCAGATGATAGTGTCCATCTGATGGTTACATCCCCGCCTTACAATGCGAAGAAGGAATACGACGAAGACCTGTCGCTTGCGGAATATAGGGAGCTCCTCTACGCTGTTTTCGCCGAAACCTATAAGAAATTGGTCACCGGTGGTAGGGCATGCATTAATATCGCCAATTTGGGACGTAAACCGTATATCCCGTTGCATAGTTATATTATAGAAGACATGCTGGCGATAGGTTACCACATGCGGGGTGAGATTATCTGGGACAAAGCGTCCAGTGCGGGCAGTTCAACGGCGTGGGGGAGTTGGTTGTCGGCGGCGAACCCGGTGTTGCGGGATGTTCATGAATACATCCTCGTTTTTTCTAAGGACTCCTTTTCTCGGAAGCGCGACGACAAAGAGAACTCCATCAGCAAAGAAGATTTCTTAGCGTGGACGAAAAGTGTCTGGACGTTTCCTGCTGTTTCAGCGAAACGTATCGGACACCCTGCGCCTTTTCCTGAGGAACTGCCACATCGGTTAATCCAGTTATACACCTTCGTTGGCGATGTCGTTTTGGATCCGTTTTGTGGGAGTGGTACGACGTGTCTAAGTGCGTTGAAATCGCAAAGGCACTATATCGGTTACGATATTGAGAAAAAATATATTGAATTGGCAAACGAACGGATTAACGAGTATACCGATCAGATGCGTTTGCCAATATGAATAGATTTACGCCAGAGTATACGTTTTTCCTGCCTCTGTTCCAAACCTTATGACTGAATCTGCTTGCTCTGTTTCGACAGATGCGTCGTTGCATGTCACGGTAACGGTTGCGGCTGTTCGGACGGTGCAGCCTTGTCCGAGTGTGGAGTGAATCCATGCCTCGGTGAGTTTTCCATTTTCCCATGCCATATCGACGACGAATCCACCGCGTGCGCGCAGGCCGCTAATATGTCCGGTGCGCCACGCTTTCGGGAGTGTTGGGAGTAGATGAATTTCACCTGCGTGGCTTTGCAACAGCATCTCTGCGATGCCGGAGACCCCGCCGAAGTTGCCGTCAATTTGGAAGGGTGGGTGTGTATCAAAGAGGTTCGTCAAAGTGCATTTCGCCAGCAGTGCTTGTAGGTGGGTATATGCTTCTTCGGCATCTTCGAGTCGTGCCCAGAAGTTGATGAGCCATGCGCGGCTCCATCCGGTATGTCCACCGCCGTGTGCCAGTCGATATTCTAACGATTTTTTTGCTGCCGCCGCCAATTCTGGTGTGCCGCGTAGTGTAATCTGACAACTCGGGTGGAGTCCGTACATGTGCGACATGTGCCGATGTCCGGGTTCGGGTTCGTCGTAGTCGAACACCCATTCTTGTAACCGTCCTGTTTTTTCGCTAATCTGGAGCGGCGCAAGCCGTTTGAGGGCAGAGAGCAACTCATCACGAAATTCGGGATCTTCTCCGAGTACATCGATGCAAGCGATGCAGTTGGTGAAGAGTTCATGGATAATTTCCAGGTCCATCGTTGCTGCATAAGTGAACAGGGATCGGTTGCCGTCTGGTTTCAGGAAACTGTTTTCGGGTGAGTGCGATGGGTTTGTAACGAGTTTACCGGCGAAGGGAGTACCTTCCGGTGCTTCAACAAGGAAATCGAGTATAAAACGCGCTGCACCTTTCATGAGTGGGTATCCCTGCTTTTTAAGAAAATCTTTATCTCCACCGAAGAGGTAGTGTTCCCAAACGTGTTCGCATAGCCATGCGGCACCTACGGGCCAAATACCCCAGATGCCATCAGCAGGCGTTGTGAACCCCCATACATCAGAGAGATGGTGGACCACCCAACCGTCGGCACCGTAATGGATTTTTGCTGTCCGATTTCCGGGTTCAACGAGCGTGTCCATGTAGTCGAAGAGCGGTGTGTGGCATTCTGGAAGGTTACAGATTTCGGGGACCCAGTAGTTCATCTGAAGGTTGATGTTGGTATGGAAGTCGCTGTTCCAAGGTGCGTTCATGTGTTCGTTCCAGATGCCTTGGAGGTTGGCGGGTAGGCATCCGGGTCGTGAGCTACCCATTAGCAGGTAGCGTCCGTATTGGAAGTAGAGGGCGACGAGCCCTGGGTCTGACGTGCCTTCTTTAACTGCGTTTAGCCGTTCATCGGTAGGGAGACTTTCTGCGTTTGTGGAGCCGAGGTCTAAGTCAACACGTTGGAAGAGAGATTGGTGCTCTGCGATGTGGTCCGCTCGGATGGCTGCATAAGGTTTTGTATCAATATGTGCCAGGTAATCTTCACAAAGCGCGTGTGGGTTTCCATCCATATCCGTCTGGTTGACGTAGCTTGTTGCGGCGGAAAGAAAAAATGTGGCGGCATTCGCGCCTGTGATAGAGAGGCTATCGCCTTTGGATTCAACTTTTCCGCCTCGGGTATCGACCTGTACATAAGCCGAGAAGCGGACGCCGTCATCGCCGCACTGTCCGTCGAGTCGGAGGATATTGGCGGCAATTGCTTCAACGTCAGCATCCTGTTCACGGGTCATCGTCATATCGAAAGCGACTTGTCCATCCATATCGGATTCGATTCTGACGACGATGAGGTTATCTACTGCTGTCACAAAGACTTCTCTGGTGAAGTTGACATCGCCGCATTGATAGGTCGTCTTTGCAATACCAGTGTTTAGGTTGAGTTCGCGGCGGTAATGTGTGACACCATCGTGTGAGAAATCGAGAAACAGATCGCCCAATGACTGATAGGATTTGATGCGTTCTGGGACACCGAGCATTGTTTCGCTGGCAAGTTTCGTCGCTTCTTCATTGTTATCTTCAAAGAGCAGTTGTTGAACTTTTGGGAGTGCTTCCAAGGCTTTCGGGTTATTGGTATCGCGCGGACCTCCGTCCCAAAGGGTTTCTTCGTTAAGTTGGATGCGTTCGCGTGCTACACCGCCAAATACCATGGCACCGAGTTTCCCATTTCCAACGGGGAGTGCATCTGTCCATGCTTTGGCAGGTTTCTGATACCATAAAACAAGGTTATTTGTGTTTGTCATTCATAGCGTCTCCACTGGTTTTAGTGTGGGTTTGATATAGCGATCAGGGAGATTTTGCCACGAGATATCACGCCTATGGTTAACTTAATGATGAATAGATTCCGGCGTTCAGAGGCATGCTATGGGTGGTAGCGGCACAGGCGATTTCTCTGGAGCGGAAACGTTGAATAGGATGATGACTATAGGCATGTTGCTCTGCTGGCGCAAAGTTAGGCGTTTTGGCTGTTATAATAGATGGCCCTTTCGTTCAATTGAACCTACGTGATGAATCAATTTCTTATATCAAACGCACGTTATTATAGGTACGATTTACGCATTTTTTCGTAAGTCGTTACATAATAAAGCACTGGACGGTGTTACAAACCCTGTATACAGTAGGTTTGCGTAAGTTCTGTTAAAAATCGTTGTTGTGTAATATGTTATTCTGATATTGATATGATGATGTTGTCATAGGGCGGATTAAGTTTAGCAGAAAAGGGGCATATTGTCCATGAAAAGTAGATATTCAGATGTAAGGGAATTCTGAAACTGTTGCGTGTCCTATTATTATTATTTCGAGAGGCAGCTATTTACCATGACCATCCTTTTTTTTCGAGGTAATCACATAGTACTTTGACGGTTTCGTGTGCCTTTATTTCTGCTGCGAGGTGCAATGGTGTCTGATCGTTATCGTTCGCTGCGCTGCGATCTGCCCCGTTATCAAGTAGTACGATTGCTGTTTCGGATGCATTGTGCGCTGCTGCGATATGCAGGGGTGTATCGCCGTAATGGTCTTTTTTATTCACCTCTGCCCCGTTTTTTAGTAAGACCGTTGCGACTTCGGAAGTATTATCCTCTGCTGCGATGTGAAGCGGCGTGTGGCCGTTATTATTCGCTGCGTTTACCTCTGCGCCGTTTTCGAGTAGAACGACGGTTGTTTTATAGGCGTTGCGCCATGCAGCCCAATGAAGGAGGGTGTAACCGGACTTGTTTCTCGGATTGATATTTTGGTTATTTTCAAACGATGTCCCATTTGCTTCATAGACGTTGCGCCATGCAGCCCAGTGGAGTGGCGTATCACCATCTTCGTTTCGGGCGTTTGGATCTGCTCTATTTTCGAGAAGGATGACTGCTGTTTCATGGGCGTTATTCCACGCTGTCCAGTGTAAAGCGGTAAAATCTTTATCGTTTTTTCCGTTGACATCAGCACCGTTTTCTAACAAAACAGTTGCGGCTTCGTACGCATTGTGCCATGCAGCCCAATGCAGCGGCGGATAACCGTATTCGTCCTTGGCATTGATGTTGGCACCGTTTTCTAAAAGTGCCTTTACGGCTCTATAGTTGTTATCGCGTGCTGCATCGTGCAGGGAAGTATAGCCGTATTTTTCGATCTGCTTGACTCCGTGGAGATTATCGCGTGTGTCGAGAGCGTCCTCAGATTCTGCTGTTCCAATTCCATTTTTTTCTTCACTCAAAACAGCGTCCTCCTTTTAATGTAGGTGTTCATTTTTTCGTATTGTCTAAATTACTATCTTAACTTTAAGGTTGCGCTTATCTTTGCCACGGTATATTGCCTGCCTTCTGTGTCTCCGCTTGAAGAAGTTGACTCATTTCTCTGAAGAGAGCCTTCTGTGTTTGTGCGTTATCCGTTGTTTCCAGTGGGTCGTTTGCGAGGTTATAGAGTTCCAACGGTTCAAAAGGTCTATTATGTAGCAATTTGATGTCTCCGCGCCGAATGGCGTGTTGGCACTGTCCGAGAAACTGTTGTCCGCCTTCTCTCCGCAACCAGTAGAGGATACGTTCTGAGAAGTCTTGCTGTTCGCCTTGGAGCGTCTGCCAGATTGAACATCCTTCGATTTCGTCGGGAATCGGTGCGCCAGCCACCTCACAGACGGTTGGGAAGATATCCATAAGCAGGGCGACCTGATCTGTGACATATCCGTCTTGGATGTACCCGGGCCACATTGCACAGGTTGGGACTCGGATACCGCCTTCGTACATCTGTCCTTTTTGTCCGCGTAGGGGCCCGTTGTGAGCACCGACGTTCATTTGTCCGCCGTTGTCGGATGTGTAGATGACGAGTGTATTAGAGAGTTGATCAGTTTTCTCAAGTGTGTCAAGTACCCGTCCGATACCGGCATCCATGTGCTCAACGAGTGCTACGTATTTTGCGCGTTGTGGCGAAATATCGGGTTCACGTTCTTGTACGCGTGCGATCCATTCATCAGGCGGTTGGATGGGCGTGTGTGGTGCGTTGTAGGCGAGGTAAAGGAAAAATGGTTCCGATTGCGATTGCGCCCGAATGAACGATGTGCTCCAATCTGAAAATAGATCTGTTGCGTGTCCTCTGGGGTCGATGGTATCAAAACCGTGCCGCATATAGTTTATGTCGTGTCGGAGGTGTGTGTAGTAGTCATCCATCATATCGCCGAGGAAACCGTGAAAGTGGTCGAATCCGCGTTTACAAGGGTGATTCTCGGGCTCGAGTCCGAGGTGCCATTTCCCGATGAGTGCGGTTCGATAATCTTTCTGCTTCAACGCTGACGGAAGCGTGGTTGCGTCCTTTCGAAAGTAGCCCCAGTTGTTTTCTGGGTGCGTCCGAATCACACCCGGTACACCGACCCTGTCCGGGTAGCGTCCGGTCATTAGAGACGCGCGACTTGGTGAACAGACGGAGGAGTTCGCGTAAAATCGGGTGAACCGCGTGCCGTTTGTCGCAATTCTGTCAATGTTTGGTGTCTGGATTGAGGGTCCGTCGTGTGCTGAAATATCGCCGTAGCCGTGGTCGTCAGCGAGAATGAGGAGTATATTAGGCAATTTTGTCATAATATTTCCGTGCTTGGCGTATGGTAGTGTTAGACCAGGTGAAGGTGTTGCTATGATAATATGTACAAGTTGCGTGTCGTAGGTTGTGAAATGATGTATCGACGCCACGCAACTTGATGACTTTTTACCGTGATTTGATGCCTGCCCACGTGGTTGTGAGTTTGCCAGAAGGTTCGACAGCCAAGAGTGTTTCTAATCCATTTTCCATCAAATTGTTTATGTCATCTTCTGCCAAGGCGACATCAAAGAGTGCGACCTCATAGAGTATACCGTCGAGGGTCTCCGAAGTGTTTTGTGTCCAACCCCCGATATTGACATCGGTGTCATTGCGCGGACCGGGTTTACCCATCCCGCCAACAGAGCCGATTTCGACACCATTCTCGTAGATTTTAATGGTATCCTTTGCGTCGTAGGTTGCGGTCATATATAACCATTCATCTTTCTTCACGTTTCCTTGTCCCCAAGCCCCTTTCCAACCATCCCGTGCAAAGTAAGCTTCCCAGCCAGTCCCTGTGCTGCTTGTTCTGAATGCGTAATTGGCTATCGTCCCATTTGCGGGTCTTTTTCCGAGAATATGCCCATACCCGTTTTCGGATTTGTTGACATACACCCATGAAGTAATTGTCCACGCCTCTTCGAGATACAGGCTGTCGGAATCAGGAATGATAACCCGATCATTTTGCCCGTTTAAACTGAGGGCAGGTCCATCAGGACCTTTGACCCATTCTCCGCCTTGAAGTTCACCATGATTCTCGTTTCCAGAACTATCGTTGATAACGTCGTCTTTACCTTCATCGAGTAGCCAAATCCCTCTTGCTGTTTCAAGGTCGAGTTTCGCGTGTGCGTAGACTGCGAAAGTTAGACTAATGGTGATGAGGGCTAAGCAAGTTATAATGGATTTCATTTTCCCTCCTTTGCTATAAACCGAATTGTGGTTAAAATTAGCGGTTACAAAACGGATACGGATAGTTTCAGGGGACACACTGACTGGCCCCAATTTGCCACATCACTTATCGGGATTTGATGCCAGCCCATGTCGTCGCAAGTTTGCCAGCAGGCTCAACAGGCGTTATGGATGATAGCCCTTGGTTCATTAGGGTGTTAATGTCATCTTCTGAGAGTACGACATCAAAAAGTGCGACCTCAGCGAGCATACCATCAAGCGTCTCTGAAGTGTTATCGGTCCAACCACCGATGTTAACATCAGTGTCATTTCGGGGTGCTGGGGCACCCATTCCGCTGACAGCACCGATTTCAGCACCATTTTCGTAGATTGTAATCGTATCCGTGCCATCATAAGTCGCAGTCATATACAACCAGACATCTTTCTGGACGGTTCCTTGACTCCAGGCACCTTTCCAACCGTCTCGGGCATAGTATGCTTCCCAAGCGGTGCCGTTGCTGCTTGTTCTGAACGCGTAATTTGCGATAGTTCCAGATGCGGGTCTTTTTCCGAGGATATGTCCAAAACCGTTTTCGGATGCGTTGACGAATACCCATGAAGTGATTGTCCACGCCTCTTCGAGGTATAGGCTATCGGAGTCCGGAATAATCACCCGATCGTCTTGTCCGTTTAAACTGAGAGCGGCGGCACCATTGGGTCCGCCAACCCATTCTCCACCCTGAAGTTCGCCGTGGTTCTCGTTTCCGGACATATCGTTGATAACATTACCATCCCCTTCGTCGAGTAACCAAATACCCCTTGCGGTTTCAAGGTCGATTTCGGCATAAGTATGTACCGTGATGGTCAAACTAATTGTAAAAATCGCTAAACAAGTTATAATGGATTTCATTTTTTCTCCTGTAAGGTCGGTTTGCTTGATAGACTAAACCGTTTTGGCTGGTTGGAACTAACAATTTATTGCTTCATCGGGTTTCAAATTGAGGGTATATGTTGAGTTGCATCGGGCGAGGGAACCTCGCCCTACGACTAACGCATAAAGATGAAAGTAGACCAAGTACTACTGTTCTGAATTAACTGCCTGAATTAAGGCGATGATGTATCCGAACTGGAATGCCCACGCCTGTCGGACTCTGCCAGAAACTCCCGGTGGCGATGGATCGTCTGGGTGCCCCGGTGCGTGGTCAGGCATCAGCATGTACGGATATTCCGCGTCTCGGAGGACCTGTGCAACTCTATGCATGTCGAGATGTCCCTCGTCGGGCCAAACCTCTTGGAAGTTGTGCAGTCCGCCGCGAATATTGCGAAAGTGAATGTTAAAAACCTTTTTCCGTTCGCCGAAGTATTGGAGGATTTCATAGAATTCGGTGCCGGGATCCTCTAAACCCTCCGAGACTGTGCCGCAGCAAAAATTAAAACCGTGGTAAGGACTCTCAGCAATCTCAGCGTAACGTTTCAAGCCGTCAAAGACCGGATAATTCCAGCGTTCAACGCCTCTTAAAATAGGTGCAGGTGGATCGTTCGGGTGGCACGCCATCTGGATCTTGTTTTCTTCGGCGACGGGAATTATCCGTTCGAGGAAGTATGCGATCCGATCAAACGCTTCTTCACGGCTGACCTCGCCTGCTTCTGAGAGTGTTTCATTATCGTACTTGGAGAAATCGAAGGTGCTGTAACGTGAGTCGCCGCGTCCGAATGTGCTCTCGGTTCGTTGATTTTGCAGGATGCAAAAGTTATAGTTCAAACCTCGTAAACCTACCGCTGCTGCGTTCTCAATCGTTTTACAAACTGCCTCAATATCTTTGTCGCGCTGCGGATCTTGGGCAAGCGTAATGCTTCTCGGCATTTCGATATGAATCATCTCAAGGCTGACACCGGCTTCCGCTGCTTCTTCCTTATGTTGAGTCAGCGTTTCGGTTTCAGTGTTATCGGGGGTGGTATCCATGTGCGTTACACCGTGCCGAACGAGGAATGCCAATTCTTTCGGAGATGTCCCGATACCTTGAACGCCGACGTGCATCTCTGCTTTTTTTGCCGGTTGTTTTTCTGTATTATCCATAATTCATGCTCCTTCAGCGTTTGAAAAATGGTTTCTATTGTTCAGAGTGGTATTTTTCTATTGTAGCACAATCTGAAAAATTGTGTCAATTAATTTGTGCCGAATGATGGAACATTCAGTTAGAAGCCCACACCTACCCCGTCAGGGATAAAAAATACTAAAAATGAAAACTCGGTGATTCGGGCGTGTTTATAGAAAATTTTCTGGACAGGCGGGCAATTCTGTGCTATGCTAAGCATCACAAAATTTCATGGAATTGCAGAATAGAGGAGAACCGATGGAAACCAACGAAGATTTTACCTCGCGTGTACCGCACTACACATTTGCGGAAACGTTGGAAGAACAAGAAGCGCAATTGGAAACGAACCCGTTGATGCAACGGCTCAATGCTTATCGAAAAACATATCAAGGTGATCCGCACCGTCCGATTTATCACTATATTAACCCCGAAGCGATGCTTAATGACCCGAACGGTCTCTGTTTCTGGCAGGGACGGTGGCACCTCTTTTATCAGGCGTATCCGCCGGAAGACACACGTCAGCATTGGGGACACGCGATGAGCGACGACCTCATCCACTGGCGCGATCTGCCGTATGCCATTTACCCGAATCCGGAGCGATGCTGTTTCTCCGGTGCAACGCTTGTAGAGGAGGACCGTGTCATCGCGATGTATCACGGCACGGTTGTCGGTAATATGGTGGCGGTGTCGAGTGATCCGTTGCTCCTGAATTGGGAGAAGGTGTCTGGGAAGGCTGTTATTCCGGCGAAGCACGCCGACGGTACAACCCCGGTCTACCGGGTCTTTGACCCGTGCATCTGGAAGAAAGATGGCATGTATTACTCGCTTTCCGGTGGCACACTCCCGCATGGACCTGGCGGCAAACCGATTCGTGCGAACTTCCTGCTCCGTTCAGCAGACTTAGCGAACTGGGTCTATCTGCACCCCTTTGTTGAAGACGATCTGTTCACGTTGGTCGGTGATGATGGTGCGTGTCCGTATTTCTGGCCCATTGGTGATCGGCACATGCTCCTTTTCTTCAGCCATATAAGCGGGGGACAGTATCTGCTCGGTGATTATGACACCGAACGCGACAAATTCGTCGTGACGGCGGGTGCGAAAAACAATTTCGGGGCAGCGGCTCCTGCGGGGGTCCACGCGCCGTCTGCGACACCCGACGGGAACGGCGGACTTATCGTGATCTATAATATGAACCCAGCGAAACCGACGAAGGGTTGGAACCAGATTATGACGTTGCCGCGTCGTCTGACACTCCTCTCCAGAGATGAAGTCGGTGTTGAACCGGCGGGTGATATTGAATCGTTGCGGTATGAACATCGACACGTTGATGCGATGACGCTCCCCGCAAACGAAGAAGTTGTGCTTGAAGGCATCAATGGCAACGCGATGGAGCTCGAACTCGAAATCGACACGAGATCGGCACCGATGGTTGAGTTGAACGTTCTCCGTTCGCCACAGAAAGAGGAGTTCACCCGCATCGCGTTCTTCAGAGAACGTGGCTTACGCAACCTGAACCCTGGCGTTGATGTACGTGATAGTTTGCTAACGATTGATTCGTCATACGCGTCGGTTGCACCGGATGTACTTTCACGCGCGCCTGAAACTGGACCGGTCTCTATTGCCCGCGGTGAGACGCTCAAACTCCGAGTATTTGTTGATAAGAGTGTGGTGGAAGTATTCGCTAACGGGAAGCAGTGTGTCGCGATGCGCATCTATCCTGATAAGGAAGAGAGCGTCGGTGTATCGTTGCGTTCGCAAGGGCAGGCATGTGAGCTCAAATCCTTAGATGCTTGGCAGATGCGGGATATCTATGTCTAACAGGGCATCTACAAACACCTCTATCCAATATGCTGCGAATCTTTATAATGTCAGAGAAGTCACGCTGCACGGTACAGCGGATCTATCGTTTTGGCAATCGGTATTAGATAGCGAGGGACTTCTGCCGTACCAAGAAGCGGATAAGGCAGTACTTCTGCTGAGTACGATAGATGCAAAGTGGCGGGGATTCAAGTTTAAAGAGTTTGTTATTGCTGTTGGCGTTTGCAGTACTGAAGATGGGACGAGTTTGGATGGATACTATTTGCCACGCGCGTTTAACTCGTCCAAATTTTTGACTTTTTCGGAGCGAGTGTTTTTCAAGACCCCTTATTTCCGAGGCGACATCCGACTCCAAAACAGGATCCCTGCTTTCATTAAACTACAGGACAGGACAGAAGTTCTTCTCCATGCGGAGATGTCTATGCCAGATACGCCACCGATGGTTGAATATTTGGAGTGGCAAGGTCCTATTTTTTTACCGAATAAGCGCGGTAAATTCTTTGCTATATTGTCAGGTGAAGCCGAAATTTATCCGTTTTCATCTGAAGTTGATACATTTGATATCAAGCCATCGGCAGATCATGAAATTTTTCGGCAGCTGATTGAAAGTAATTTCACAGGTAGCGTCTGGGTTTTGAGAAGTAAGTCCCGCCACGCGAAATCGAAGACTTACAACACGGATTTTGGGTAAGGGTGATCTGAGCGTGAATTCTGAAAAAGGAGGAAAACTGTGTCAGTTAGAACAAAAAAATGGGTGCTTAATACCGTTGAGAAATTATCCTCTGCTGAGCTCGAGGAACTGAAACATTACTTGGAATACCTCGTCTGGAGATCAGAAATTTCAATGGAAAGTTTAGGTGACCTTCAAGATTCGTCGAAACTTAAACGAAAAGGCCAACCGGGACGGATTTTAGCAGCTATTAACAAATCACATAATGTAACACGGGAGGACGCGGAGGCATTGCTAAACGCAATTAAAGAAGGAAAGATTCCGATGCGTTTTGATTCTCCTTTCGACGAGTCGGAAGGAGAATAATTGATGGACTATCTCTTAGAAACCTCTACGTGCAGCTTTTTAATTTATCTCGGAGGATATGGATTTCTTTTTCAAAATCAAGATGAAACAGTTCTGAATGTCTTTACAATTCTAACACAGCTTCTGATGCAAAATGGAAACTAACTTATGTTTTATTTAACTGTTATTTTCACGGTCTATATCCTATTTTTCTCAATCCAATTGGCTGCAAACGCGCAGGGCGTCAACATTTCTGAACCTGTTCCGCCTCCAACGACTGTGCGTGAAACTTTTAAATTGGATCCGTTTTATGTGCAGTGGCTTGATGTGGAGGGGTTGCCTGTTGTCGCATCGGCGAAGGTAAGTCCGTATGCGCTGAAGGAAGCGGCGTGGCTTATTCAACAGATAGTCGGGCATCGGCAGGATGTGTTGCAAGCACTCGCTAAAAATAACGTACGTTTTGCTGTGATGGCATATAGCGAACTCACGACGCAGATCCCGGAACATAGCGATCTGCAACCTGATTATTATTGGGACCGCCGTGCACGCGGTTTGGGTTCCACACCGACGAGACCGGCTGTGAGTTGCGGTGAGGAGAACCTGCTTAATTATAAAGGCGATCCGTATTCGACTGAGAATATTCTGGTGCATGAGTTCGCACATGCGATTCATCAGATGGGATTAAATACGGTGGATCCGAGTTTCGATGACCGTCTTAAGGTACTATATGATGCTGCGGTTGAAAAAGGACTGTGGGAAAATACTTATGCTATCACGAATAAGGCGGAATATTGGGCTGAAGGGACGCAGTCTTGGTTTGATACGAATCGGGCAAACGATGACCAGCACAATCATGTTGATACCCGCGATAAGTTGAAAGAATACGATCCAGCACTCGCTACGCTGCTCACAGAAGTTTATGGCGATGGGGGTTGGCGGTACACGCAAGCGGTGACCCGTTTGAGTCTTTCACATCTCCAAGGGTTCAATCCTGAAGGTTCGCCGAAGTTTGAATGGCCCGCTGAGTTGATAGCGTTGCACGAATTCCACCAGAAGTTAAAAGACCCGAACAGCGAAGGTGGTGACAGATGGGTAGAATTGGAGGGACACGATCCGAGTCTGCTGCCAAATCTAAGATCGGGAGGCAGCCGGACCGAAACTGCGATTATCTTTGTGAATCTCACCGAATCCGAGATCGCGTACTATTGGATAGATGGTGCCGGTGAGGAGCGGCAGTATGGCAAGATTGCTGCGGGTGATTTTGCTAATCAGCACACTTATGCTGGGCATATTTGGTTGGTCAAGGATGCAAACGAGAGTAATCTCGCTGTGTTCCGTGCTGAAGAGAAGACTGGACGAGCATTGATTGATGCTAAGCTGCCGAGTGTCCGAGATGAAGCTATAGTGAATCAGAAAATAAGTAAAGGTTAGATTCAAAATTGTAACAAATGGAAAGACAGTTGATTCTAAAAGGCACCCCAGCTTCAGGTGGACGAGGTGTTGGTACAGTCGTTCATTTTGATAATTTACAGAACCTACCTACATCGGATCGTAACCTGATTGTTGTCGGCGAAGTGATCCCTCCTGATGTTGTAATTTTCGCTGAAAGAGTGAGCGGATTAATTACAGATGAAGGTGGGATACTGAATCATGCTGCCACGGTTGCGAGAGAATTACGCGTCCCTTGTGTTGTTGGAACTGGAAATGCAACGCAAGTCCTCCAAGATGGCGATACTGTTGAAGTCGTTGGAGACAAAGGCGAGGTCTACCGTGTTTAGCGTACAGAGCCTGCATAATTTGTCTGTCATATACAAAGATTTCTATGAAGCAATCTCTGAAATTCGTCCCTCGATCAAGGGGCAATATCAACGAATTCATGATGAAATCAGTTGTTGGGAATGGGATATCGTTCACGATTGCGGTGTCGCTAATACAGAAATTCGCTCAACGATGGTTTTTGTTAAAGAGCAACTTGACTGGATAGATCAGGAAAAAGAGTTATCAAATCAACAGAAATTGTTCATGTTAGGGAGCCTCTATCGTTTAATCTACTCGCATGCCAATTATTGGTACGTTTTAATCGATGGCGTGATTTTTGAAGGCTTAGTAGAAACCTTGACTGAACTTTTGATTAAAAAGGTGGCAACAGAGCTTCAGCGGAGTGAATTGGATATTCTATCGGATCTCATTGAACCACTTACTGATTATCAGTACGTAGCAGTTAGCAGTGAGAGGGAGCAATCGGCGCGAAATATGCTCTTGATGCTGCAGTCAAAAAATCACCAACTCTCTCTTGAGGTGAGGAGATTTATTCAGACTTACTCCCATATTAAAGAGTATCAGCTCATGTTTGGGGAACTCCAACGAACCTTTTTCAGCCCTATAATTCCGAGGTGTCATAAAAAAATTGTAGATTTAATAGAACAAATGGATATTCATAAATTATCAACCGAAGATCGAATGCCTTGGAAATTTTTGTCTCTGTTATGGGATAATATTCTTCCGGCTGTGTTAACCGAGCGTTACTCGAAGGGCTGAGGAGATATACAGGTGAACAAGGTTATCCAAAAAGTTACCGCGTTTATCGTCCGCGAGAGAAATGCGGTCAAAGAGCTGCTTGTCTTTAAACATCCGACTGCGGGGATCCAGATTCCGGCAGGGACTGTTGAGGCGGGTGAGAACCTCGAAACTGCTGTCCAGAGAGAGGTTTATGAGGAAACGGGTTTACAATTTGTGGAGATTGAGGCATATCTGGGTTGTTTTGAAAATGAGTTGGCGGAAGGTGAGCGGATAATCGCGGAGACGACGCAGGTTTATATTCAACCCGATTTAAACGCGATGCCTTACAAGGAAAAACTCACGAAGGGATTGACTGTCAATTACCATTCTACACAGGAAGATTTTACGCATATCTCATATATTGAATATGATAAGCATCCTAACCCGACGTGTATCTGCTATAATATTACGGGATGGGTACCGAATGAAAATATAGGTGTGCGGAAGACAAGGCATTTTTTCTTGTTAAGCACACAAGAGGACACAGAAGATATATGGGAATTGAAAAGTGATAGAGGACACATTTTCAACCCGTATTGGACACCGCTTTCGCCGAAACCCGATATTATACCGCCGCAAGATAGGTGGTTGGATTTTGTCTATGAGAGAATCTGAATTGTGGTAAAATAAATATTAGACGCTGAGGATCCAGATGAAGCCGTATCGGATTGGGGCGGTCTTACACTATTTAGTACGAAGTCTGCTGATGTTGTCTCGGCAGCTGTGTCGGAGAGTGGTCTTTGAATTTTACCAAAAAAGGAGAAAAAGATGGCGACTTATCGAGCAGGTGTAATCGGTTTGGGGCGTATGGGAAGCACTTTTGATGATGAGATCACGCAAGGCGGGTCTCTATTTCTGCCGTATTGCCACGGTCCGACCTACCACGCGGCACCGAATGTGGAACTGGTATCGGGTGCGGATCTGCATGCCGAACAGGGCGCGATTTTCGGTGAACGGTGGGGATTGGGTTCAGCGCATATCTACAGCGATTATCGTGAGATGCTGGAGAAGGAGAATCTCGACATCGTCAGTGTTTGCACGACGGCACGGGGTCGATCGACTATTGTGCAAGATGCCGCGCGTGCCGGTGTGAAAGCGATCTGGGCAGAGAAACCGATTTCGCTGAGTCTCGCTGAGGCAGACGAAATGGTGGAGACCTGCCGATCAGAAGGTGTCGCGTTGGCGATCAACTGCGCGCGCCGCTGGAATCCGTTCTTTAGTGAAGCCCGAAAATTGATAGACGAAGGCGAAATCGGTGACGTGCTTCAGGTGACGGTCTACGCGCAATGCGGACTCTCACATAACGGTAGTCATGCCATTGATATTCTGCGCTATATGGCGGGTGGGAACGTGGAATGGGTCTTCGGTGAGATGCAGTCCGATGAAGCCGCCGCGGGTGAAAGTGATCTGCAGGGAAACGGCTACCTCGTTTTTAATAACGGTGTACGTGGATACCTGCGGAGCACGGCTTGTGGTGCTGCACCCTGGGAGGTCGATGTCATCGGGACAACGGGGCGAATCCGTTCTGTTAACAATGCCGAGACGTTTGAGTTGATTCGTATGGTGCCCGGTGGACGGCGTGGACGGGGAGTGCCTGCGAGGTGTCCGTTCCCGTGGCCTGTACGGATGCAAGGTATGGGTCTGACGATTGTTGAAGATCTCATTAACGCTATTGAGAATGGGGGTTCTCCGAAGTGTTCGGGTGAAGATGGACGCGAGGCGTTAGAGGTAGCGGTCGCGCTCCGAGAATCGCATCGCCGTGGGGGTGTAAAAGTTGCGCTGCCGGTTGAAGACCGGAGCCTCCAGATCCTTTCATCAGAGATTCGGGGTGACGACACGCCTGCTCGAGTTCGGAGATTGCAGGCGGGTTCTTAGGAAGGCACATTGAAACCTAAACGCACGTCGTTTTTCCGCAAGGTATAATTAAAAACATGAATCCAGTAGATTATGCGTTTTTTAAAGAGAATGGCTATATCTCACTCGGTAAGATTCTGAGCGATGCCGAGGTCGCACATTTTGTCGATGTCTTTGATCGGGACCGCACTGAAGTTGAAGATCATTGGTATCGCATCGGACATCACCAGACCGTGAATTGCGATGCGCTTCTGACTGCACCTGAATTCGACACTGTGATTCGGCATCCGATTGTCATGGATTGCTTATACACGCTGATGGGCAATGCGCCATGCTTTTCAGAAATCTGTATCCGGCACATGGCAGCGTACGATGATGCGCTGCATCGCGGCTGGCATCGAGATGGTCCGAGGCACTGGCTTGAACACCCGTTGCGTATCGGATTCATGCAGTTGATGCTCTATCTGACCGATGTTGATGAGACGACGCACTGTTTCTCGTTATCACCGGAATGGGTGGAAGCTGAGATTCTCGAAACAGACGCGCAGTTAGCGCGTGGCGGAATTGTCGATTTGTACGGACCCGCTGGGACAGCCATACTCTTCAATATTGGTGTCTTACACACCGCTACGACGCGTCCGACGCAGGCAGAACGGAAGACGGTGCAAGTCTATTACGGGCATCCGAACCGTCCGTACTTGAGCGAGGATTCGTTGATACCTGTCGAACTTTGGCGAGACCATCCCGAGGGTGAGGTGCGCGCCTTTTACGGTCTGCTCAACGATAAGACACGCGATTACCTCGCACACACGGCTTCAACCGGTGAACTGTCGTTTGAAGATACGCTGGCACTCCTTCGCGAGCTGGATGTCAAGTACAACAGGCGGCGGGCGTGAATTGACGCATCTGATATGACAGACCGCTTTGGTTGCGGTTTGGTGCTGTTATTGCTTAAATATCTGCGTCTGTTAAGACTTCCGCCTGCACCGGGTTGACGTAGCATTGGTAATGTCGTTCGACATCTGCCGTTGGCGTAACACCTTCGTGGACATAGACTCCAAATCGCAGACGGAAACAGTCATCTTCCAACTCATCAGGCGGATGGTGGAGGATGCTCATCTGTTCTGGTACAGCGATTTCGCCGAAGAAGCCCGGATGTTCAGCATTTTCTGGGTGGTCAAACAGGGCGATACCTGCCACGCCATCTCCGACGGTGCCGCCTAAATCGCACCATCGCGCGCGTTGATGATGCACCGTTGTTCTACCGATCTGTCCTTCAGAATTTTCAACGTGTCCTTCCTTCGGGATACCCATTGACGGATTCAAACGTGCTACACAGAGGAATTGCCGATCGCCGATGTCGAGTGGTGGTGTCGTTTCGTGCATAATTTCGAGAAACCGGCGCGTATCGTCGGCATACCATACCCGCGCCGTCCGCGTTTCTGTCATGATAACGTCACCATCCCCCTTGACATGGATCAGGTCTTCGACGAATTCGGCGTAGACGTTCCCTTGCGTGATTCGGACGAAGCGTTGGTGCAGCGTCTTCCCGCAGGGGCCGTAAGGGGGTTCATCCCAATCGGACCAGATATTCGCGGACCCGCCTTCACCGTGTCCACCGTAGGCGAGATAAAGTCCTGTGTGGTGCGGATGGTCACTGCCGCCAGCCCCGCGGACAACAGTCCCATGATTCGCGTTGAGGGGCCAAAAGTAAGGCTTCCAGACCCCGAGGAAGTTGTATCGTGCGAATAACGCGGCATCGGCAGAAATGAGCAGATGTGCCGGTTTCTGTTCGATTTGATAGCGGGTTTTTGATGGCTGCGCATGGGTCTGTCGGATCGCGTAATATGCCGATCCCTCTGCCGGAAGTTCGCCTGTCTGCCATGCAAGTTCACGTAGCGTCGGCTCGAATTGACATGGAACATTCTCACCGGAGCCATGACCGTCTGCATCCGTGATGGACATCTCAAGTTGTGAAGTCCCTTCTTGCCAATCGGAAAAATAATGTTTGGGTTTGAAGGGCAGGCGGACGAGGTCATTGTGCCGCTTGATCGAACCTGCCTCAATTTTGATGGTTACATTTCGATTTTTGGTCAATGGTTAACTCCTGTTCAGTTAAGCGTACTGTTCACATCAGTTTCATCCAGTTATCAGTAAACAAGGTTTTCTCTGATTGCTGCTTAAATTATCTGTCAATTCCGTCTTTATGTCAAGCGTAAGATGGGGCGTAAACCCTATTTCAATTGACAACAATTCAGTTGAGTCGTATAATTTGTGCCAGATTAAGTTCATCCAAATTGTTGGAGGGAAAAAGAATGAAACGCGATAAGTGGACACACCATCACATTAATAACACCAGAACGCAGCAGATGAAACCGAAATTGAGCGTCCTTATTCTACTCACAGGTATCCTCTTGTCTCTACCGTTTATCGGTTGTGGCACGCTGTTTGTGTCAGAGCGTGCGTATGAGGTGCCGCAGCTGCCAAAATCTGAACTCGCTGTTATCCAAATTGATACAGAGGGTGAATGGATGCAACGGTCTGACCTTATTGTGTTGCGAATTGATGGTCGGTTAGCCTTAAGCGAGAAAATTGAGTTGGGCAAAGATCTCGCCATTAACGAGGTTTTGGTTGTCCCCGGAAAACACAACATGTCACTCGCGGTTATATATGAAGCTTTTCATGAGCATAAGCTGAGAGACAGGCAAATTCTGTCAACATTCTCTGCGGATATGAAAGCCGGTGGTATCTACCTTTTGCGCGGCGAATTTTCGCATGACACTGATGGCGAGCTCGGCTTCCAATGTGAGCTCGTTGATACAGTTAAAGATAGAGTTGTCGCTGAATCGAAGATTTCCACTGCCGCCACGCCAGGGGGCGAAAATGCCAATATAACCTTCCATTTTTAGGAATATGGCTTGGAACTGGAGAAGTAGGAGACAGTATGTTAATTCGCGGTGCAGACAGTGCTATTGATCTTGCCTCTACGCTAACGGAGGAGGAGAAATGGCATTACGATCTGTTTGGCTATTTAGTGCTTCGGCAGGTGGTATCGCCAGCAGAAGTAGAACAGATGCTTGAGATTGCAAATAGATGGTTTGCGCAACCTGAAATCGTGCCTGAACCTGTAAACGTCACGCAAGACGAATACAGTGGTGTGCTGAACAATGTCCAGTACGGTGATCGGATTTTCGAGCGGTTATCGCTCAATGAGAAGGTGATGCGGATTGTGAGGGGCTTGATGTGGAACCGTCCGAGACTTTTCAATTGCGCGCTCGTCTTGCAGAAGCAACGTCCTATCCCTGAAGGCCAAAAGGAGAGACTTCACCGCGACACGAGCGGTTTTGACTTTCCGGACGGGTTCCGTAACCCGCATAACGATTACCAAGCCGGGAACGGTCAGATCTACAGCAATTATGTCAACACCGCCGTAACGCTCGTTGATGTACCGAAGGACAACGGTTTTATGTGCATCCCGAGCACACATAAATCGCAGATCAAACTACCTCCGACGCTTGACATTGATAATGAGTGGGCACCTGCAATTACGTTTGAATTGAAGGCAGGCGATTGCCTCATTTTTTCTTCACGACTGATGCACGGCGCAAAGTTTTGGAAAGAAGATTATCCGCGTCGCGTCGTTTTCAATCGCTACCAATTCAGTTTCTACTTCAATGAGAACTATAACCTCCCCATAGAAACACACCGGCACTGCATTTCTGACGATCAATACGAATTAGAATCCGTTCAACGGAGCGAGAAGGGGTTTGCCAAACGGATCCTCGAAAAGATGGAAAGGGGAGAGGCGTTATGCTAACACAAGAAGAAAAATGGTACCTTGATCTGCTCGGTTATTTTGTCGTCCGAAACGCCGTACCGAAGGCGGATGTCGAATTGATGAAAGCGCAGATGTTTGCCTGGTCCGAATGGGACGAGGCAGATTTCAAGCCACCTATGCGAATCAATGCGCCGGAGGGAAAGCCGTGGTGGGTCTATAATATGCATTACGGACATGAGGCGTTCCAACGGCTTATTTTGAACCCAGAGATATTACGGGTTGTGACTGCGTTGACATGGAACCATCCACGCGTTTTTGATGTCGTGGCGAATATCTGCTATTCCAACGCTGACGGTTTGGAACTCCACGGTGGACACAAAGGGTGGTTCAGAAGTCCGTATCATCAGTACCAAGTCGCCAACGATGAGGTCTTCGCAAGTTTTTTTAATCTCTCCGTTTCGTTAGTGGATGTCCCACCCGGTAACGGGTTTGCGTGCATTCCGGGAAGCCACAAATCCAACTTCCAGTATCCTGAACACATCACGATGGACGATCCACCGCCGACGGTCCACAGTGTTCCAGTGAATGCTGGCGACTTCATCGTGTTTCTGCCGAACTTACGGCACGCCGGACGACGCTGGAATCACGATGCCTATCCGCGTATGACGGTGTTCTTACGTTGGGTCTATGCGAAACAGTTTCACCACGTTGATTCGTCTCGGTGGTTCCCGTTTGATGCCCATAAAGACGCGATCCCGACCGCGCTTCACGAGCTTGAAAGTCGCGACCACGGACAGCGAAAAGCGTTGAACGAACTTATAGATCGCTTTAAAGTCGATGTTCCTGAGTGAAGGTTTTTTAAAGACTGCTTCCGAGCTGCTGCGTCCGATGTGTAAAGTTTTTGGCAAAATACTTTCTTCGTTTGTGGGAGAGGTTTGTAACCCCGATTTACGCTATATTTGCCAAGAAGTTCCCCAAAAATCCGCGAAATCCGTATAATCCGCTATTCAGATAATGATCCAGAAGGTTGGGACGAAGCGAAAAGAGAAATTTCAGTGAAGACAAATAGGTAGATTGGGTTATACTATACCAATATGAACTACCACTCAATACCTTGTATGAATCGTTGACAAGGTTTCAAACTTCGCCAGTCGTAAATTTGTACAGAGGAAGACAAGATGCTGATAACGCTTATCCGTCGAGAACTGCTTGACAATCTAATGACGTTCCGGTTCGCTGCAGCAGTTTTCATTACACTCTTGCTTGTGGTTGCCGCCACCGCTGTACTCATCCAAGATTACGAGCGTCGATTGGAGAGTTACAACACCTCCATTGAGACACATCGGCAGAGATTGCATAGATGGCACACCTATTCGCCCGGGATGGGAAGATTGTACGTTGATCGCCCCCCGAACCCCTTGAGCGTGTTCAATGTTGGGTTGGATAAACGGCTGGGGAACAAGATTGCGGTGTCGCATTCTTTTGTTCCGTCACTGTGGGATGCCGAAATGGACAGTTCGGATAATTCGTTTCTCAATATCTTTTCTTTCATTGATATTGTCTTTATTTTTGAGGTAGTTCTCAGTCTACTTGCACTCATATTCGCCTATGATGCCCTTGCGGGAGAACGCGAACGCGGCACCTTACGTCTCGTTCTGACGCATCCCGTCCGTCGCGGGCATATCCTGATTGCGAAATACACCAGTGCAATACTCTGCTTGCTTGTCCCGTTGCTGATGAGCCTGCTCCTCGCGGTAATTTTGCTAACGACATCGACTTCAATTGCCTTGAGCACTGAGGATTTTCTCCGCCTTGGTGGCATCGTCCTATCATCGTTTGTGTATCTTTCAGTGTTTTACCTCATAGGGTTACTGATTTCATCCGTAACACGCCGCACCAACACCGCGCTGATGCTGTCAATATTTATTTGGGGATTCTTGGTCTTCGTCTATCCGAATATGATTCTTGCCACAACTCACCCCGAAGATACCTCGGGGGCCCGCGGAACATCTGCTCTCAATCAAATAAAGCAGATATATGAAGAGTTCGACAGAGAGCGAAAAAACTTCTTGGCTAACGACCCTGTTCCGGGAGATGATCCAACGTTTGATATGGACAGTCCGAGTGGATGGACAAGCGGCGATGGATTTATAGAGAATCAATTAACCCTGTTGTATTACTATTGGAATGTTCTATCCTATAACGAC
>JAJEEK010000040.1 GCA_022821065.1 Candidatus Poribacteria bacterium | reverse complement strand
TTCCTATTGTAGTTATGGTGTCGAAGATGCCTTACAAGAAGCAGGTATTTCCCTGAAACCGGCTCGTAAGAAGAACTCAAAACGCCAATATCCGCCGTGGGAAGTTTACCTTCAACAGAAGACCCGAAAGCGCGTTGAGGTGACAATCAGTCTCATTGAACAACTTTTTCCCAAGTCGATTCATGCGGTGTCAGCCTCCGGTTTTGAGTTGAAAATGCTTTTGTTTGTTATCGCAACGAGTATAAAGCAGCTATTTGGATAAAGGTAGCAACTTGGGTTATAGTAGCAAGTATCATGCCAATGTGAGAAACCGCACTATTACGGGATCTCACGATTTTTCCACTGTAAAGATTCTTTACAACCGTCAATATTTTTTACACTGAACTGTAAAGATTCTTTACACTTGATACACTAAACGCGTGATTCTGGCTCGAATGCCGAGCATCGTAATACCAAGTCTGGTAAAAAAGACGAATGGATGCACTGCGTCAGCAAACCTTCTGCTGAAAGTTCCTACTACATTTGCGTAAGTCCTAACAGTAAAGAAAAGATGAAGTTTTCGTCAGTTACCAATAACGAAAAGTTAACAGATTTCACGATTTTTTAGGAGATATACTATGAAACGCATATTTGCCTTCACTTTTATCATCGCAATGCTTGCCGGAACATCTCTCTGGGCACTGCGAGGTAACGTCCGAGGAAGAAACTACAACCGGGATTTACAGAAACGCAGTGGGCATTCAGAATGGGCGAAATGTATCGCTAAAGACTCTGACGGTGCTATCCGTACCCAAGCTTATATTGAAGTGGATGTTGATAAACCGTGGGAAAATCTCCCGAAAAAACCACAAAAATGGGGTGTGGATTACGTGGCATCTGGCACCGCATGGGGATGGGCGAATGATGGACAATGGACGGTCTACGCTTCTGTGCCCAACGATACCGATGGTGAACGTTCCGGAACCGCAGATGGACATTTCTCTGTTGGAGCCAGCGCGCAGGATTTCGATTGGTGGGCAGATGTCGATGCAGAGATAGCCTTATCTTCATGCTCCGGGTCAAGTTCTGCCTATTCAAAGAATAGTCTCGGAATGATTGATCATCGCAGCCGTTCCGATGCTTATAAGTTCGCACAGAAGGGCGAATCTTAGGTGAACGAATCAAAACGGAACGTTCCTGTAGGCCCTTGTGAAAGCAGAAACGTTCCATATCCATACGACTTTGTTTCGAGAGGTGTTATATCCCGTGAAGTTTTTGTTTTTCGTAAGCTCTCTTACACTTATTTTACTTCTGGCATTACTACTGTCGGTCGGGCTGACGTTCCTGATTTCGTCTGCTGACTCTCACAGTCTCTCGGATATTCTTGTGATCGCCCATGAGGAAGGGTGGATACACGGACCCGATAGGGCTTCGGTACTCTGGGAAGAATATCAAGCCCGCACACATGTCGTGACACATCTCGAAGCAAAGCACATCCTCGTGTTTCTAATAGCGTTCTTTATCCTGTTCCCTATTTGCTGGTGGGTTGTCAAAAGCATAGCATCGGCATCTGAAACAATAAGACCCCTCAATATCAATTAAATTAATTTATAAAAGATTGACCTTTCGCTAAATCCCTCATAATTCTTTTTTGGAAATCTAAAAGCTATGTTCCAACAACAGCTGAAATCAACTTTTTTGTTTTGGGGAACCTTGTTGATTAGGTTTTTCGCCTGCGTTGGAATCGGGTATTTGTGGTTTATTGTGGTACCTTTTATCTTTTATATGAAGACACCTCATCTAAATACCCTCGAAGGTTATTATATAAATGAACGGGTGGATGGCGATCTACTTGAATTCTACAGCATCGCGGAAGAAATTGAAGACTATGGTGCCGACAATAAATCTCTTGCAGAAAGAGTCGTTATTGTCGCACGCATTGGAACGGTAGGTTTCGTATGGATATTTCCAGCACTCGGAATTATCTGGGGACTCAGTCAAAAAAGAAGGGGATTAAGTAAATAATAACGGAATTAGTCGTTTTGGATTTGAGAAAATTTTAAAACTTGACCTTTATCGGAAACATCCTCTTATTAACTTGGCGAAGATATTTTCATCCAATTGCCAATGTCTCTATCAACACGACTCACCTCTCCGTGAAGATAGTTATTATCCCTTCCGTTTTGATTCTCCTTCAACGTCTGATTTGCACAAAAACCTTGACAAGTCTCTCCATTTCATATAGTATATTTCGTGACGATTGTTGATTGCAACAAAGAAAATTTTTGCAATTTCAATCCGAGATATGCTCTCTGATACCGCGTCTATCTACAACTCAAGTTTCCTAACCAGTATATCCACCAAAACATTCGTTTCTATAGGGAACACCCAAAACGATAAAACCGGTAATGGGTATCATCCTTCTCTTTAAAATATGCAGACTACGGATTTACGCGCCTCACCGACAATCGCGAAACGGGCAGTGCTCATCGGCACTATCCTTATTATCGCGAATAGTTACTGGATCGCCTATGTGGAGATGATTTGGCACACTGCCCATTTAACCACAGTTGCGATGTCGGTCAACGTTATGTTCGGCATCTTGGCAATGACGTTGCTAAACATGGGGGTGCGGCGTATCTCTCCACGGATCGCCTTGGAGCCACGCGACCTGCTTGTGGTCTATAGCATGCTCGCTGTTGGCAGTGCGTTTTCAGGACACGACTGTATCCCACGCCTGATGGGCCTTATCCCGTACGCCTTCCGCTTCGCGACACCCGAAAACGATTGGGAAGCACTCCTCTTCCATCATCTTCCCGAATGGCTTGTGGTGAAACACCCGAAGACCGTCAACGATTTCTACGAAGGCGAGGTGAACTTCTTTACGGAAGGTTATGTACAGTACTGGATCGTCCCGATCCTCGCGTGGTCCGCGGTTATCTTTCTGTTAATGCTTATCTTCCTCTGTCTGACTGCGCTCCTTCGTAAGCAGTGGATCGAGAACGAAAAATTGGCGTATCCGATCATCCAGATTCCGTTAGAGATTACCACGAACCGCCACATCTTCAGAAACCGTCTGCTCTGGATCGGGTTCGGAATCGCTATGGGTATCAATCTACTCAACGGGTTACAGTTCTTCTTTCCTGTCCTCCCAGAGATTCCGGTACGAAAATACAATTTGAATATTTATTTTACACAGAAACCGTGGAACGCCATGGGCAGCACACCACTTCGTTTCCACCCGTACCTGATCGGTTTCTCGTTCATTCTGCCGTTGGATTTGGCGTTCTCGTGTACGTTTTTCTATCTCATGAAGAAGGCGCAGTTACTATTTGGGAGTACCGTCGGCATTGCCACGTTACAGGGTTACCCATTTCTCGGGGAGCAGGGCGCAGGCGCGTTGTTGGCACTCCTTGCGATTGCATGCTGGTCCGCCCGAAAGCATTTTGCATCCGTGATGAGACAGGTGATCCATCCAAATCCTGCCGAGGCGAGAACCGAGGCGATCTCACCCCGAAGTGCAGTGATAACGCTTGTGATTTGTCTACTGCTCCTCGCTGTGTTTTGTGTCCGTGGCGGGATGTCGCTATGGGCATTCGCGATTTTCATCGGCATCTACCTGGCGATTGTGGTCGGTCTAACACGGATGCGCGCTGAATTGGGACCGCCGATGCACGCTATCGGCTATCTTACGCCTCAGTACATGATGATCTCGTTACTCGGTACCCGGCGTTTGCGTGCTGGCAACCTGACGATGCTCTCGCTTCTGAATTGGCTCAGCGGTGCAAGTTACGCCTCCTTCCGGACACACCCGATGCCGGAGCAATTAGAGGCATTCAAACTTGCCGAACGTACCGGCATCCGAAATCGAACGATGTTTACCGTTCTCGTTATTGCGAGTCTCGTTGGTATCCTATCAAGTCTGATCCTCTATCCTTATGCGATTTACAGTGAAGGTGTGGCTGCAGGTTCGGAGCAGATTCACGCCGGTGGTGCCGATACGTATAACTTCCTTTCGTCATGGTTAGTGAACCCGAAACCGACGGATTGGCTTGCGACTTCGGTATTGGGTTTAACGTTTGCGGCGAATTTAGGGATCATGTTTTTACGATCGCGTTTCGTGTGGTGTCCGTTACACCCCGCAGGATATGTTATCGGCGTTGCACCGGGGACAACGGACGTTATCTGGTTCCCACTGCTCATCGCTATGATAACAAAATGGCTTATTTTAAAGCATGGCGGAATCAACGCCTATCGGAAAGCGGTGCCGTTTTTCATCGGGTTGGTATTAGGCGAAGCGTTGATGGGGTGTTTCTGGCCCCTGTTAAGCCTCGTGCTGAGGTCGGCGGTCTATAGTTGGATTTAGCGTCTCAACTGTTCAAATCACTGGAATTTTATAGCTGAATTTTTTCTTGACATTCGGCAAATTCCATGCTACTATTTTAAGGGAGGTTCTGTCAAACTGCATGCTTTAGATTGCAAGCTGGTTTCGCTTTGAGAATAATGAGGAGGGCAATTATTGACGATTTAGCTGTAGTCTGAAACGAAGTAGAAGACGGATTCAGAAGGTAACGCTTGAAACAAAAACTTACTTGATTTCTCCGCAAGGGAAATTTAAAATATGATTGAAGTTAGAGAACTCACAAAATCCTACGGTCCAACGGTTGCAGTCAATCGGGTCTCTTTTGACGCACACGCTGGCGAAGTCTTAGGTTTTCTCGGTCCCAACGGCGCAGGAAAGACAACGACGATGCGTATCCTAACCTGCTATCTCTCCGCTGATGCCGGGAGTGCTACCGTTGCCGGATACGATGTATTTGAAGAATCCATTGAAGTCCGAAAACAGATCGGTTACTTACCTGAAAGCGCACCGCTTTACACCGATATGGGTGTCCTCGAATATCTCAATTTCATGACCCAGGTACGGCAGCTTCCAAAGAGCCAGCGAAAAGAACGGATTCGATCAGTTATCGACACCTGCGGTCTTGAAGGTGTCATCCAAAAAGACATCGGCGAACTTTCCAAAGGTTACCGTCAACGTCTCGGATTGGCACAAAGCCTCATCCACGACCCTCCGATCCTCATTTTAGATGAACCAACCTCCGGGTTAGATCCAAACCAGATTATTGAGATCCGGAACCTGATTAGAGACATTGGGCAGGAGAAACTGGTACTCTTTAGTACACACATCTTGTCGGAAGTCTCCGCCACCTGTAGCCGCGTCTTGATTATCAACAACGGGGAGATTGTCGCCAATGGCACACCAGCGGAACTCGCCAGTCAGGCGAAAGGCGAAGAAATTGTACACATCGCCATCCGAGGGCCGCAAGCGGCAGTCGAAGCAGAACTCAACGAATTAGCCTTCGTTTCGCAGTGGACATCCGTCGAAACGACCAACGGCATCCTTGCTTACCAGATTAGTGCTACACAAGAGAGTAATGCAGCGGAGGAACTCTTTCATGTCGTTGTGCAAAACGGGTGGAGTCTTACAGAACTCCGTCAAGAGTCCGCAGATTTAGAAGATGTGTTCCTTAATTTGACAGACAAAGAACAGACACAAGTCCAAAAGCAACAATCCGCAGAACAGGCGGATGACAATAATGACGATGCATAGACAAAGATTATGACGAACATTGCAGCTATTTTTAAAAAGGAATTCAGAAGTTATTTCAATTCACCCATCGCGTATATTTTCATCACCTTTTTCCTCGGTCTTTCTTCATGGCTTTTCTTCCGTGGTTTCTTTTTCGGGAACCAAGCAGAAATGCGCCTGTTCTTCGTGTACATGCCGTGGATCTTTTTGTTTTTTGTTCCGGCTGTCACGATGAAGCTCTGGGCTGAAGAAAAGAAGATCGGGACCATAGAAATCCTGATGACGCTACCGATTCGAGATTATGAGGTCGTCTTGGGAAAATTCTTCGCGAGTTTCGCACTCCTCATCGTGACCGTCCTCCTCTCGCTCGTTATCCCCTTTTCAGTCATGTATGTCGGCGACCCCGATGGCGGTATTATTATCACCGGATATATCGGACTCCTGCTGATGGGGGCGGCATATCTCGCTATCGGGTTGTGCGCCTCAACCCTGACTGAGAACCAAATTATTGCTTTCATTTTGGGAATTTTCACCTGCTTCGTGTTGCTCATCATCGGCGAAGATATTGTGCTTTTCAATGCACCCGACTGGTTGTTCCCAATTTTCAGGTATCTCGGTCTCGGTGCCCATTATAGTAGCATTCTACGCGGTGTGCTTGATTCTCGCGACATCATCTATTACCTGTCAGTGATCGGCTTTTTTCTTTATCTAAGCACATTGGCAGTCGAAAGCCGTAAATGGCGTTAGGAAAGGAGGAAACTGTTATGGCTAATAAACGGATCACACACGGTGGTAACACCTTCGCCGTTGTCCTAATTATCTTCGGCATCCTTGTGTTGATTAACTTTCTGTCCACACGCCGTTTCGTTCGGACGGACCTCACTGAGGACAAACGCTATACCATTTCCAAGGCAACCAAAGATGTCTTAGCAACATTAGATGATATCGTTACAATCACGGTGTACTTCTCTACATCGCCAGCAGAAGTCGCACAAATCGGACGGAATGTGCGAGATATGCTCGACGAATACAACGCGTTTTCAAAGAATCTTCAGATCGATTTTATGAACCCGGCAAACTTTGACGAGGCACAGAAGCAGGAACTCCAGTTTAAAGGTATCCGTGCCCTCCAGATCAACGTCATGAGAAAAGATAAAGCCGAAATCGCGAACGTCTATATGGCGATCTCGATCGGTTACAGCGGTAAGGAAGAGGCTTTGCCGGTTGTACAATCAACGGCGAATCTCGAATATGAACTGACCTCCACGATCCTTAAAGTCACTACAAAGGAAGCAAAAACCGTCGGCTTTTTGACAGGGCACGGCGAGTTTGATATCAACAATCAAAACTATCAACAGTTCCGTCAACTTTTGGATAAAAACGGACAAGGACAATATAATGTCACCTCTGTCAGCCTACAAGACGGAAAACCCGTCGATGAGACGGTGGCAACGTTGGTCGTCGCAGGTGCGCAGCAGCCGTTGACGGAACGTGAGAAATACGAGATTGATCAGTTCATTATGCAGGGTGGGAGAGCGGTCTTCTTAGTCGATCCGATTCAAATACAACCCGGTACCATGCAGGCAACACCGCTAAGCACAGGACTTAACGACCTGCTCGAACATTACGGTGCTAAACTCGGCAATAATTTGCTTATTGATAGGAGATTCCACGACAACGCCCGGTTCCAACAAGGTCGTATGACCATCTTCCAACCCTACCCGTATTTCGTCCAAATCAGGAAACCGAATTTCTCGGCGGAAAACGCTGTCACAAGTCAGTTGGAGGTATTGACTTTACCTTGGACGAGCGCCTTAGAACCGATTGCAAAGGAAGGTATCACCGCAACAACGTTAGCAAAGACAAGCGAATTCGGTCAGACCCTCCAAGGTTATTACAATCTGATGCCGGATTTCCAGATCCCCGATGCAGAGACACAGGCGTATCCGGTCGCTGTCGCATTGGAAGGACAATTTAAAAGTTTCTACGCCGATAAAGAGGTACCGCCAGTTCCCAGCGACGACACTACCGGTGTTGAGGACAGTGAAGTGCCTACGCCGACACAAGACACCGAAGCACGGACAACGATAACCGATGGTGCGCAGACGCAAATCGTTGTCGTAGGGAACGCCCAATTTCTAACACAGATGCGCCCGGACGGTGTTAACTTTTTCTTGAATACCGTGGACTGGCTGACACTTGGTGACGCACTCATCGGTATCCGCTCACAAACAATCACAAATCGCCCGCTTCAAATAAAGACGCGCGATGGCGAATTCCGTGAAGTGTCAGAAATTGAGAAAAATCTGATTAAATACCTATGTATTGCAGGGATCCCGCTGTTAGTTGTCATCTTCGGACTCCTCCGATACTTCTTAAAAAGACGCGCAAAAAGGTTTATAGAAACTTATGGATCTGTTTAACTTGACTTTTACAATTTTCTGATAAAAGAATCAAAATTGATACCTTTGCGCAGCAATCCAGCTGACTTAACCAAAAACCACCGTGACACATAGTGGAACGGTGTCCAGAGGCTCATAGTTAAAAAGATGAAAACGAAACAACTTCTGATTTTAGGCGGCGTTTTTGTTTTCTTACTACTCGTCGTCCTAATTTTTGAGAACCCATTTGGTAAAAGCGAGCACGAGAAGAAACTTGAGACAGCGATGCCACTATTTCCAGATTTCGATAAAGAACAGGTTGCGAAAATAGAAATCATCGCGCCCGATGGAACGACAACGCTTTCAAAACAGAACGGTGAGTGGGTAGTCGCCTCAATGGACAACTACCCAGCGGATAGCGAAGGGATCGCACAATTGCTGACCAAAATAGGGGAACTCAAGAATACGCAGCGCGTTTCTAATAACCCCGAAAAACAGTCGGAATTTGAGGTAGACAGCACCGGTGTCGAAGCGAAGTTGATGGATGCCAGCGATCAACGCTTAGCACACCTGTTCGTCGGAAAAATAACGCCGGGCTTCTTGAGCAGTTACGTCCGTGTAGCGGATTCCAACGATGTTTATGAGGCACAAGGCTCTCTTCAATCCGTCTTTAACAAAGGCACTCGCACTTGGAAAGATAGAACTATCTTCGATTTTAATAAGGAAATCGCCACACAACTTAACATCTCTTCACTGGAAGAAACGATCGAACTGCGCCTTGATGAAAATAGGGCATGGCAGATGCTGAAACCTGTCGCTGCAACCGCTAACACCACTGAGGTTGACAATCTCCTGACAACACTGAGCGGGTTGAATACAGACGATTTCGTCGCAGCAAATGATAATCTTGACGCGTACGGTTTAGATGTGCCGCAATCTACTATCTCTGCTGTTTTGAATGACGGCACAACGGCAACACTTCACATTGGAAAAGAGGAAGAAGGCAAACTTTACGTCAAACGCGACGATAAGGATACGGTCTTCAGGCTCTTTAAATCGAATGTGGATAGACTGATAAAAAAATCCGATACGCTTAAAGCAGTGGAACCAGTGCCAGCAGTTGAAACCGAGTAGCGAGATTCATAGGCGTAAAAAATACAGCGACACGCTTGTCGCGCCAAGGAGATATATTTTGAAGTATTTTAAATTTTTGTGTTTAGGGTTGAGCGTGTCGCTTGCCATAATGCTCACCGGATGCAATCAGTATGTGACACCCCTTCTATCATCACCTGAAAGCAGGAGCGTCCACGTCACTGGTATCGGTTCGGTCACAGGTGAACCGGACATCGCAACGCTCTACTTAGGTGTATCCGTTGAGAAAGAGACGGTCGAGGCGGCACGCGAGGAAGCCGCCAGTGCGATGACAGCTATGATAGATTCCCTGAAAGACAACGACATCGCTGAAAACGACATCCAGACGGAAAACTTCAGCATCTATCCGCAGTACGACTACACGGATGAGGGGCGCGTTCTGCGCGGTTACAGGGCGAATAATACCGTTAACGCGAAGGTACGAGAATTAGAGAACCTCAGCGATATTATCGACGATGCCATCGCAGCGGGTGGTGATATTGTTGTGGTCAATTCCATTCAATTTATGATTGAGGACCCCACGCCACTACAAGCGCAGGCGCGTGCCTTAGCGGTAAAAGATGCCGAAGTGAAAGCGCAAACTTTAGCAGCAGCGGGTGGTGTTACGCTCGGGAAACCCATCACGATCACGGAGACATCAAGGTCGGCGGGTCCACCAATCGCTTTTGCTGAAGAAGCCGCGTTCGCTGACGATAGTGGACGGACTTCGACCCCCATCCAAGCCGGAGAACTCACCGTCACCGTGAACGTCACCGTCGCTTATGAAATTGAGTAAAGTCTTCTCCCGAATAACCATAGGGACAGGCTTCGGCCTGTCCCTACCCTCCCGAATTACCGGCACTTTGCGCTATCCGTACCCCTCTGCGAACTCCTGAACACCAAAACACCAGACGACAACCTTTCACCTTATCCGCAGACCGGCTAATGTAACGCTCCTTCAAGTATTTCTGAAGACTCTCGCGAAGTTGTATCGCCATTGAAGCGCAAAACTCCTGAAAGAGATGGAGTTGTTGTCCTTTAACGTTTTCCAATGAAGTCACCCGGTTTTCTAAAATTTTATTGAGTACCCAACTCGCGAATACGGGGGGAATCGCGTTGCCATATAAAGCATATTGATTATAAATCGAAACAGCAGAACAGTGATCGTCTGGGAAACCTTGTAGACGAGCATATTCTACATTTGTTAAACGCCGATATCGATCGCCTACTTTGTAACGCTCATAATGTCGACTCGTAGCAGCTGTAAGTGTTGGTGCAATGCCATCAATACCAAACACCGTATATCCCATGCGGGCCCCTCTCTTCTGATTATAAAGGAGTTGAACACCATCAAGGAATCTATTAATCCGTGTGCTCTCTTCCAAACGTTGTATAGTGCTCTCTGTAAAGTCAAAAGTTGGGTCAACCGTAGGTTGCAGGATGCTACGTAACGTTACAACCGGTTCTGCCTCCGAGAAATGTTCCAAGTCACACGCAAAAAAACGCTGGCGAAATGCTAAACCCCAATTCGCAAATTTTCGACGGTGCTTCTCAATCTCAATCCAACTTGACATATCCGTGACCCAACGAAAATTGCTCTCCAAACTATCACAAAGATCTTTTAAACTTGCAAGCCTGATTGTAGGGTGGTTGTCGTTTACATCTAAAGAACCCAATATTAGCACGCGCTCACGATTTTGTGCCAAACCGAAATGTCGCGCATTGACTAAACGCCACTCAATATGATAACCGAGTTCTGTGAGCGCAGAAAGCACTGTTGCAAAATGTATCCCTTTCTCCATTAAAAGTAAACGTTTGACATTTTCTAAAATAAAATAAGGTGGACGATGTGCTTTTAAAATATCTACAATAACGGAAAAGATCATTCCTCTCGGATCACGAAATCCTTTCTTTTGTCCAGCACTACTGAACGGTTGACAAGGAAAACCTGCAGTGAGCAGATCGTGCGAAGGAATCTCATGCGTCAATTCCCGAATATCGCCTTGACGGATTTCAGCATCTCCAAATCGGCTTTGATAGACTTGACAGGCTTTCGGACAAATATCGTTTGCCCACAACGTCTGAAGACCATTCTGGGCAGCAGCTAAACGAAATCCTCCTATACCCCCAAAGAGTTCAACTGTTGTTTTAATTGCTTCGGAGGACATTTACTGCTCCTCTTAAGTTGATAAATACGTCTGAAAAATAAGAAATTTTCCATTAAAATGATGTTGGAGAGCAAAAAAAATCCATTTGTCTGAATAAATGGAATAAGTCATTTATTTTTTGACTCAAGCAAAGCTAACTGTTTCGGAGTAGGTTTATCGGAGGGTGCAAACTTTCTGTCAATCTCACTATCACCCCAAATTCCCTCTAAATCTGGTGTGCATGCATAATCCTTGAAGAAACGAGAGATGTCGTCTGATTTTCTCTGTTCGGCAAGTCTTCTTTCTATGAGAGCGACATTCTCTGAATCGAGTTCGATCCCTACCGATTTGCGTCCCAATTGCTCCGCTACAACAAGCGTTGTTCCTGAACCTGCGAACGGATCCAGAACAACATCACCCGGATTCGTAGAGGATAATATAATACGAAGAAGGAGTTGAATAGGTGCTTGTTGCTTATGTAGACGGTTACCGTCAACATCGCGCAACGCTTCATCACCCGCAAAATAGCCGGAGGTTAATTCGCGGATATCGTCCCAGACATCGGTAACGAACATGCCATTTTCACGCGCATGCTTGTACCCCTGTGGCAACGGTGGATCAATACGTAACCTATGAAAAACGCGTGGGGTTCTGCCCTTCGTCGCAAACGCAATGATCTGGTAGTGCTTGCCGAAACGTTTTGACCCCGGCACCGCCGAAGTCTTCTTTTTCCAAATGATCAAGTTTTGAAAAGTCCAACCCGTATCGCGCAGGGATTGCAGAACGAATTCCGTATTCTTCTCACGTTGCATGAAATAGATTGCACCGCCATCGGAAGTCAACGCGTACACCTTCGCACAGATTTCACGCATCCATTCCCAATACTTTTCAGGCGGAAGGTTGTCATCCCAAGCATTGTAAGCCTTATCCTGATTGAAAGGTGGATCCAGAAAAGATAAATCTATTTTTGAGGAAAGGTTGTCGCGCCCTAAGGCAATTGTGCAATTTTCATGGAGGACGATGCTGTTTTTTCTATTTGAAGTGTCCATAGTATTCATAGAGATTCGCAATGTTAATAGAAAATAGGCGTGAGGATACCGTGTCAGTATGTAGGTGTGCCGCGAAACGCAGCCCTACATGACAAGTAAGAGGAAAGTCGGCGGGTGGATAATTTGACTACACAGTGAACTGCTTCAGGGTGTCGTCGTCCAAATTCTCTAAAACGTCTTTCGTGTCGTCTTTCTGAGCTGTACCGAGTTCCTGCTCAGAGAATCCATGTCCTTCGATCACCTCTTCGGCAACATAGATCGGGACCTCGCAGCGGATCGCGAGCGCGATAGCATCACTCGGACGACAATCGACCTGAATTGTTTGGTTTCCGTTCACATTTACAGTTAGGTGCGCGTAGAACGTCCAACGTTCATCCGTTTGTTCGACTGCGTTTACACAGACATCTGTAACATTTGCGTCAAGCGTTTCAATCACGGTTTTCAGTAGATCGTGTGTCATAGGGCGCGGGAACTCGATATTTTCTAAATGCATCTGAATAGCCGCTGCTTCCGATTCGCCGATCCAAATCAGGAGTATCCGATTTGTCTCGCTCTCTTTCTCTTTCAGCACGACTATAGGTGCCCCTGTACTTCGATCAATTGAAAGAAAATGAACCTTAACTTCGGTCTTTTCTTGTTTTTCTGTATCCATTTTGTTTATCCTTCATGCGTTTTGACCAACAACTCGCGCCTTCGCAAAAGTATCTGTAGACGAGTTGTTGGTCAAAGTTTTCAGTACGCAGTTATCAGTTAACAATTTGTGACGCGAACACTTTCTGATACTTCCACAAGAGACCGCTTTAACTGAAAACTGAAAGGTTTTTCGGAGAAAAACCGTACTGATGCCTGATAACTATTAAATCAATTAATCGGCATCCGGTGTATCGCCTGAATCCACTTGTGTATCCACTACCAATCCGGAAGCGTAATCCCGAACGGTGCGTGCAATTTTATCTGTATCGAGGCCGCTGAACCCAACAATTTCCTTGAGTAAAGGGACTGCTGCACCAGCGTTGACGATTGAGCCAAGGATACGGTTCATACCGTTGCTACCGTTGCCGTTATTTCCGAGATCAAGGACTCGGATGCTTTCGATGCGCTCCGCGGGTTTCATCAACTCGCTTGTTACTTCGGGGAGTGATTCGACGAGTGCAAGTATTGCGTCACTAACGAGCACTCTCGGTTCCGCCTGATTCTTCGCTGCAATAGATGCTTCCTCGCCGTCCGCTATCGCTTTCGCCTCAACGAGGAGCGCCTCAGCGAGAATCCGTTGTGCTTGTGCCTGAAGTTCAGCAGCTTCAAGTTCTGCCTTAGCAGCTTCAATAACAGCATAAGCCTCCGCATCAGCGTTGCGTTCTTTGGCGATGCGCTCTTCATCCGCTTCTTGCTCGGCCCGGATGAGTTCGATCTTGCTTTTACGTTCCGCTTCCTCAAGTTCCTCGGCAGTTACAACCGCTGCTTCAGCTCTCGCCTTTTCGGCAGAAATACTCAAAAGTTCGATGAGTGCCGTCTCAAGTTCCTTCTCTTTCATGGAAACCTGGATAGCGTTTTCGGCTTGCGTCTCTTTCTCTTCACGATCCTTTTCAATCAGAACGATTCTACTGGTGATGTTCGCTTCCTCTACCGCGCGTTCCTGCTCAATTTTGGCGGTTTCAACGGAGAGATTGCGCTCAATTTCTGCCTCCTGAACCGTTCGTTCTTGTTGAACCTTGGCGATTTCGATGGCTTGTTTTTGGGCGATTTCGGATTCTTGGACTTGGCGTTCCTGTTCAATCCGAGCCGTTTCTAAGCGCTGCTTCTGCATGATTTCCGAAGATTTGACCGCCTCTTCCTGTTTGATGCGCGCTTCTTCAACCGCTTGTAACTGCTCAAGTTTGTGTGCTTCAACCTCACGCTCCATCTCTGCCTTGTTGGTAGCGATCGATTTTTGTTGCTCTTCCTTGGCAAATTCAAGCCGTTTATCGACTTCTAAGCCTTGGGTTTCCGTCTCCTCTTCGCGCTGTTTAATTTCCAGTTCGGCTTTGAGTCGGTCCTCTTCACGCTTTACTTGGTTTTCGTGCTCAATCCGAGCCGTTTGTGTCTGTTTATCTTCGACCTCCTGTTTGATCGTCTGAATGGCGACAACATCAAAACGGTTGTTCTCGTCGAGCGCATCCAGTGGTGTCTGGTCGAGATTCGTGACGGCAACGCTCTCTAACTTGAAGCCGTTCTGTTCAAGGTCATCGCGACACGCTTCCTGAACCTGATCCGAAAACTCTTGCCGTTTTTCGTGCAGTTCTTGGAGGTCCATCGTTGCAGCAACACTTCGTAAGACACCGACAAGTTTACCTTCAAGCAGTTTATTAACTGCGTCCGGCGTTAGGGTTTTGTCACCGAGACTTGCGACAGCTTTGAGGACATCTTGTTCATTGGCTTCAATTTTGACATAGAATTGCGCCTCTATATCAACGCGTAAACTGTCCTTTGTGATAAGCGCGCCTTGACCCGTACGCTCAACAGGCAGCTGGAGCGTATTTAAGGAAATGAGTTGGTGCGTGTTGGTAATTGGGTTGATAAGGGTACCGCCAAAGACAACGCGCTTTTTTCGTCCGCCGGAGACAACTAACGCCGCATCTGCTGGTGCTTTTTTGTAGAAAGAACGATAGACTAATAGGAAAATTACGACTAAAGCAACAACACTGCCGATAATGGTGATAAACAAATTTGGATTCATATTTCAACGCTCCTTTTTAATAGTTTTCAGTTAACAGTGTTCAGTTAAAGAGGTATCTTGTGGTCGGAATATGAAGGTAACAATCACAAAGTATTAACTGAAAACTGCGTACTGTTAACTGTTAACTAATCCCCTAATCTACCTCACTCTTTCTTACATCGAAGATCCGTTTTGTGTGGTCATAGTTCACGAGAATTATGGTATCGCCTTTGACAGGCGGGGCTTCATCTGATTTGGCACGGCAACTGACGGTTAATTCCGGACCGTCCGGAACTTGGACACGAGCCGTCCCAAAAGTTGTCGTAATTTGTCCGCTAATCACGCGTCCACTCAGACCGAGGAGATGTATATCACTGATGGCTCTTTCGCTTTCTGGGAACAACTTTGAAAGCCCGATAGAAATATAGCGCGTACAGACAAAACAAGAGACAAAAGCGATAACGCACGATATCCAAACCCAATCCGGTTTTTCGGGTACATCAAGGAAGGCGTTGGCAATAAGTCCGGTGATACCCCATGTCCCAAATAACGACATCAGCACAATCATCAAGGGGACCCTGCCGACATTCAAAAACCCGAATACGTCGCCGAAAGAAGGCGTGTGCGCGACGGTATCGACATCCGCATCCGCATCTATATCGGCATCGACATCCGCGTCTATATCCATATCTGCGTCTATATCGACATCTGCGTCTATGTCTACATCTGCGTCTATATCGATATCTGCATCTGCATCAACATCTGCATCACCGAAATCCATTGCCCCAGTCGCAAGCCGAAAGAGTGCAAATAGGAACACAATAACCAACGGTGCCGTAAACCAGACGTTATATGAGGCGAGGAAATAAGTCAGGAATTCTGTCATGGCATCCCTTTCCGCTTTGTGATCTGCTCAGTGATGTACAGGTACGCACATCGGGCTGATCGGAGGTTGATATTATCAATCCAGTGGACATTACGTACAACGCTAATTTCGAGTCTCGCTTGGCTGAGTAACCGATGCTTGAACTGTCGGACTAATCTCACGTCACGAATCTCACTGAACAATAGGTTACACCGGATATTTGCGTAAGAAACTGCGAGGCTCCCTATGTATCGTTCATCTAAGACCAATACCCGTCGCGTCGTAATAAAAACGAAATCTGGACGCAGCACACTCGAACGTCCGAGAATGCATAAAGAGACCTTTTCATCCTCGTGTATATGTGCGTGCACAGTTTTTTGGATACGAGGCGGCATTTTGGCAAATTCAGCCATTTTGTTTTCAAGCAGGTATATTGTCAGTGAGAACAGACGGACTACACAGAAATGGAGGTGGCGGGAATCGAACCCGCGTCCGAAGGCAGTTCAATAGAGGCTACTACATGTTTATCACAGGTTTTAAGGTTCGCCTATCCGACTCCCCTGTGCGGGATTCGCAATAGGCTATCTCAAAAATAGTTCGCGGCACGCCCCTTGAGAATGAGCGAGCGGCTAAGCCCGTATTGCGACGCTTTAACTTCCCTGACGGGCAACAGGTCGGTCAAGCGTAGCCGCGCTATTAAGCGGCTAATGCTAATTCTTCATCAGCATTTATAAATGTTCCGCCTATTTTACGAGGCCTGCGGAGACCTCGGCATGCAACCCGTATATCATTTACCTTCGTCGAAACCTGTACACCCCCAAATTAAGCAATAAAAGTTTCCGAGAATTCTGTTAGTTATAGGCTCGTATCTCATTCGCGGCGGTATCTCGT
>JAJEEK010000113.1 GCA_022821065.1 Candidatus Poribacteria bacterium | reverse complement strand
TTTTTTATTTTTGGGTTCTACTTTTTCACTCTTGCATTCAACAATCATCCACACATTATCTTGTGTCAATTCAGAAGCGTCTTTAGGGAATACTACAATATCAGCACGCGGACGGCGAGATCCCAGTTTCAAACCGAACTCGATTTTGATCTGTTCCCGTTTGTATTTGTGTTCATTGATCAATCTTTTCTCAATTGTCTGGCGGACATATTCTTCTGGTGTGTCTTTGCGGACTTTTCCATCAACATAATCACGGATGGAACCGTCGGGGACACTGACGACTTGCGTTTCAGGTGGATTTGTGTTCACAAATATTTTCTCCCTGTTGGATGTTTTCCTTCCTGTTAATAGATTTAGTAAACTTACGATTTGTACCAGTTAATTTTGCTTCGTTTCTCGTAGGTGCGCCATATCGTTGACTTTGTAGTGTTATCTATTAGAAATCGGACTTGTTATAGCGCAAGCTAACAGCATACGCTACAAAGAAAGGTTTCCGTGTGAATGATACCTCTGTCAAACAATTAGCACAAGTCGTTAATTCGGTAATTTTTAGGGAAGCCCGACGCAGTTGGAAACAGAAGAAACACCCAAGCAAAAACCCTACCGGGCCTGGGGAAATATAGAATTACCGAAATATTTCCTTAAACTTCATACAGTTTGTGGTACAAAAGATCAGTGTGGGTAAGTCCTCTTTCTGTTTGAAGCCTCCACCTTCTTCCGTATTCAGTGCTAACGTAAAATTATACACCGATTCGTAAAAGATTGCAAGCAAGAGAAAGCAGTTTCTACAAACATTTCGCCCCTCTGGGGCTGCGCTTTGGTGCCTCGGATTTTATTTTTCTGCAAGCAGCGTTTGTATAAGGAACTTTGAGAAAAATCAGCATGCTTTCAAAACTGGACATGCCCACGGCAGAAATTGTCCAAATTATAGCACCTATTTAACACATTGCACTCCGCTGGAGTGCAAGCGTTGAATACGCCATTTTCTATTCTCACTGCGAAGCAATTTCACCCCTCTGGGGTGGGGAAAGTGTCTGAAAAACTGTGTTGAAACGCTCAAAATCTGTGAGTAGCAACTTGGGGTATTTCTTGAAAACCGGATATCAACCTGACGGAGATTGTCCAAACTATAGTATAGTTTTAGATAAGTTATCGGATTTTCTCAATTTTTGAATCTTATGCCGATGCGACTGTTAACGCCCTGAGTTTTTCCTTATCTAATTCGACACCCAGTCCCGGTTGTTCAGGCGGATAGAGATGGCTGGCTTCCGCTCGGATGCGCGCCTTCGCTGGTGATGCGGTATAGAGGATGGGTCCCATCGGATCGCAAGGGAGGGTAAGGTTCGGCATTGAAATACCGACGTGGATTTGCGCCGCTGTCCCAAGCGTCGATTCCTGATCCGTGCCAATCAGGCATTCGAGTCCAGCTGCCTCTGCTAACGCAAAGAGACGACGGATATGGGTTGGACCGCCTGCGACACACGCGACATTGAAGACAGTACAAGCCCCGCGTTCGGCTGCCTCGTATCCGTGCGCTAAACTGCTAATGTGCCGACTTACGGGTAAATCCATACGTTTGGTGAACTCCGCAGACACTTGCAAGTCTCGTGAGGGTTGTTCAAAATGGTAGGGCGCGTGATGCCGAAGGACATCGGCGTAACGGACAGCCGTCTCCCAATCGCTGAATCGACCAGAGAAATCGATCTGTTTGAGCTTAATCTGCTCGCCAAACCTTGACTTCATCTCAGTTAGGAACCGGTCATCCAAGGCACTGTCACCGGATACATAATAACGGAAAAGGTGGTGTCCGAGATCTATCAACCGTTGCAAATAGCCCGCCGTCTGCTCAAAATCTTCCTTCGTCTGCCACCCAAAGATCGGATAGCAGCAATAGACGCTGTCTCGCATTTTACCACCAAGCATCTGATAGACGGGTACGCCTTGGACCTTGCCATTCAGGTCATAAAGCGCGAGGTCAATCGCGGAAGCGAGGTGCAGATTGCTGACTGTGCTACCGAAATCCTGTGTCCGTAGCAACTCATTGATCTCTGTAATACGGGTCGCATCACGTCCAACGAGTAAATCGTTGTAGCGTTTGGTGACCGCCGCTAAATCTTCGGCTCTGCTGTCCGAGGCTTCCCCTAACCCTATAGGACCGTCGTCTACATAGACTTTGACGATGACATGCCCAGATATGTGTCCGTAATAACGCGGGGTCTCAATCTGGAACGTTTCGACTTTTGTAATTTTCATTTTGTCTCCCGAAAGTCAAGAACGGCTTCGTAGTATTTGGTTATCTGACCCTCATACTTTGTCTCAATGAGATTGGCAATCCCCTCAAACAAGAGACGTTTATTTTTCTCTGGCAACGCGATATGCCCTGAATACGTCCCCAAGAGTTTGATGTACTGCTCAGATGAATACGTTTGGCTCCACGGATAGACGCGTTTAATTGGATCTTGAAAAGCTTCCACACCCGGAAAGTTTGTGGCGTGTGTAGGATCACTCGTGGTCAGCGGAGCGTAGTATTTATCATAAAGACGCTGACTTTCCGCAAAGAATCCCTCATCCTTTCTGATATGTTGGTTGGAGAAAACGGCAAGGAAACCCCTTGATTTAAGCACTTCGGATGCCTTCAGGTATCTCACTTTTGGATCTACCCAATGAAAGGCGGTGGCAGAGATAATCAGATCAAACTCTCCGTCTGATGCCCATTCCTCAAACGTTTGTTCGATAAACGAAACATTTGGAAATTTCTTTAATTTTTCCGTCGCAACAGCAATCAAGTCGGCACCAATGTCCAGACAGACTAATTCGTATCCGCGTTCCGCAAAGGGTTGAGTTGCTTTTCCGGTACCGCATCCGACTTCAAGGATTCTGCTGTGATCGCTGAGTCCAGAGAGTCCCACGACATCCTGAATCAGTTCATCAGGATATCCGGGCCGGACATCTTCATAAAGCATTGCAGCAGTATTGAAAGTGGTTTTGAGTTCGGTGCTTGACATAATAGGTTTTGTCTATGGCAGATTTCAGAATTACCGAGATACTCTCAATGTCCGGTATTCAACCCCCTAAATCCCCCTTATCAGGGAACTTTAAGAACCAACCCCCTAAATCCCCTTATCAGGGGGCTTTAAGGCGTAAGCCGCAATCCGGGTTGAAAACCCTTTCTACGTTGGACAGCCTAACACATATCGGCTGTAAGACCTCGTCTATGCCAACTTACCGCGGAGCAGCGGATTGTCTTTCATTACCTCACCATCGCGATTCCGCGTACCGGATGGCATGTAATGGAGAGCCAATGCCCGACGGTCTCGGGGTGAGCGGTTCGGGTTCGTCTGGTGGAGCGTCATGCAGTGATGTACCATCACACATCCGGCTTTAACTGGCACGGGTACAGCGCGATCCACATCAGCGTTCACCTGCAACAACGCTGGCAATTTACCTTTCTCTGACGCGGCACGTCCGTGCGCTGCCAACCCTTCCAGATAACTGCCGGGGATAACGTTCATACACCCGTTCTCCTCGTCGGCATCATCAAGTGCTAACCAGATACTCACAAGATTGGGCGGGACACACTGCCAATATGCGTTGTCCTGATGCCAATATACCTCGCCGCCATGATAAGCGGGTTTGTAGAGTGCCTGATCGTGAAATAATTGGATGTCGGATCCGATTAAACTCTCGACGATGTCTAACAGCGGTTCGTGATAGAGTAACTTCCGATATTCCTCATCGAGCCGCCACATCTCCATAATCTGTAACATCTCTTCTTCACGATCAGCGTCTTCATCGCTTTCCGATTCCCCGACGACTGCGAGGTTACGCAACCCCTCACCGATTGTGCCGCGTCTCTGTGAAAATTGGGCATCGTAATGTTCGCGTAGCACGGTAAGGTGTTCGTCATCAATGACGCGTCCTTCGATTTTGAGATAGCCTACGCGCTTGAATTGCTCGACCTCTTGAGGCATAAGTTTCATAACACTGCTCCTTATAGTAGATTTTCAGTCAGATTCATGTCTGTCTGCCTTTTTCGCTTTTCGATTCATAAAAAAACGCATGGCTAAACCCCACACAAAGCCTGTTGCCAACCAAATTGGTAACGCAATAAGCATCATTATCCAATCCCATTCTCTTCCATTCAAAACCTCCCATACCTGTGGAATAACCCCCATAATCATCCACATGAATCCACCCAAATAGAGAGTGCCCCTTAAAAGCCAATTTATGGACCTTGCTTGAATCAGCGGACGTTCAAGGTCCTTCGCCAATCTCTCTTTTTCTTTTTTAATCCATCTTCGGCGGAAGAACCGTGCGGGGAAATACCACAGCGGGAAAGTAATCGCCAACACAGCGAGACTAAAAATGTTCCATAGACACGGGATTATTTCATGGCAACTTGGACACATAAGGCCGAACCAATGCCCAAGAGCGTTGCCTTTTGCCCACAAACGGGCATCATGCAGCGTTTCACAGTGCGGGCAGGGAATATAAGTGCGTTCCATCCAAGGTTTATCACTCTTTTCATCAATCAACATGACTTTCGGGAGTCGTTGTCCCAAAATCAGTTCGTTGAGTATTGCTCCTGGAAACAATACCCAAAATAAAATAAGAGGGTGAGGTAATGCCCATGTTTTGAATCTATTTTTGTCGTATTGCATCGGGTTTATCTCCATTTCAAATGATTGCTTTTCTTAAGAGACTCCTCAGTCCCGTAAGTTGGATTGAACGGAACTCAAAAGACTGATGTGTTCCCCAAATACCTCTCAAATCCAGTCTGTCATCGTATGGAGTCAAGAACCGCAGTGAAACCCAACTTCATACGGGCAGCGTCCCGGTAGCCACAAAAATGTTGGGTTTCACTCGGTTCTTGTTGGATGTAACAACTATAGAACAGGTTGATTTTTCTATTGTTTTTCAGGGTTTTGGGAACATCCGTTCAACCCAACCTACTGAATTGTTCGACCTCTTGGGGTGTAAGTTTCATAGTTTTGCTCCTTATAGTCAATGATAAAAATACCTGATTGCAGTCCTCAACGGCTTCTTCAGTTAGATTCAGGTCTTTCTGCGCTTTAGATTCATCTTTAGATTCACCAAAACATGCATGAGTGATCCCCACATAAAACCTAATAACAAACAAAATGGCAACATATCAAACATAAAATCCCAGTCTCCTCCCTCCAAACCCCACGGAACCGCTAAAGCCACCCATAGGAATCCACTAACATAAAAGGTGCCTCTAACAAACCACTTTATGGACTCAAACCGATTTATGGACTTTACTTGGATCAGGCGTTCAAGAGCATTCGCTGATCTTTCTTTATCTTTCTCTATCGATGAACCATGCCAGACTGAACTCCACATAAGGCCCGTTAGCAAATAATATGGCAATGCATCAAACAGCACTGCTCTCAAATCCCATTCTTTTCCGTCCCAAACGTCCAACAGAACCCAGAAAATCACCCACATCCCCCACGACACCCATATAGATACACCGCAAACGCAAACGTTTATCAAAAGCCAATTTATGGACTTTGCTTGAATTAGAGGGCGTTCAAGGACCTTCGTCAATCTCTCTTTTTCTTTCTCAAGCCATCTTCGGCGGAAGAACCGTGCGGGAAAATACCACAGCGGAAAAGTAATCGCCAATATAGCGAGACTGAAAATGTTCCATAGACACGGAATGATTTCATGGCAACTTGGACAAACAAAGCCGAACCAATGATTAAAAGCGTTGCCTTTTGCCCACAAACGGCTGTCATTCAGCGTTTCACAGTGCGGACAGGGAATGTAAGAGCCTTCCAGCTGAGATTTATCACTCTTTTTATCAATCAATGTGACTTTAGGAAGCCGTTGTCCGAAGATCAGTTCGTTGAACATTACTACTGGGTTCAATACCCAGTGTAAGACAAGCGGGTGGGGTAGTGTATATATTTTGAATCTGTTTTTGTCGTATTGCATCGCGTTCATCTCCATGTCAAATGGTTGCTTTTCTCAGCGATTTTTCTGACTTCAGTCAACATCAGATTCCTCAAGAATCTTTTGATATGTCTGTGACGCGACGTTGTATGCTTTGCGAGCCGCATCACGTTCTTCCTCTCGGATGCGGTTCACTTTTTGGTTCCAGCAGACCTCCACGGCATCCAAACACCACTGCGCACTTTTGCGACTCGCTCGGATCGGTTTACCGTCTACAATGACGAAAACCGGATTCGTATGAGACGACGGGAAGATGCGTAACGCAACCCAACTCGATCTGTCAATAGATGTCTCAAATTGAACGGGGACGACTTTACCGTCAGCGACCACTTCTTGCGTCTCAACTGCCTGACCGTTGACGATGAGCTCAACAGGTACCTTCTCGCTTTCCGCAATACGCGCACGCTCAATATCCCAATACGGCTGCTGATCCAAGGAACGATTTTTTATCTCAAGGTTCGGCGTTTCGCCAAGCCGGGCAGCGACGCGAGCCGTGATCGTTACCGTGCCGGGTGCTTCCAAATCCAACTGGCTAAGCTCTCCGGTTGGTGCCTTTTCCCCAACAGGTACGCCACCGACGGTGAAATCTAACAGATGACTTTTGCCATCTCCGACATAAGAACGACCGTCTTTCAACCCTGCCACCCACGCGTCAAAGTCAAGAGCACCGGGCGGCATTTTCACATAGATGCGACCCAGCCCGACGCGTTCTCCGTAAATGCAAGGGAAATCTGTCTCGCCGCTAATTCGCGTACGGAAACCACAATTCAGTGTGTGATACCAGATATTCAGTTCCCAAACAGCGGGTGTGTCGACCGTAGAGATGAAATCGACTGCATCATGAACGACATCTACAATATACTCGTTTGCACCGATACCGTCAAAAGGCGGCATGTTGTAATTGGGGAGTTCGTCGCCATCCACTTTCAAACCCCAACCGCTGTGGCTGAAGCCTGTCACCGCGCCTTGCTCTTTCGCCCATTGGAGGACTGGGAGATCCCAACTCGGCCACTCTTCAATCCGTTCAACACCGTTGTAGTCGTCCTCCGTCAATCCCAATAAGGAGAGATGTCCAGCGTGTGAAGAAGGGAAACCTGAAACCTCCACATCGTATCGCATTACGTAATCGTCGGTTGAGAGTTCGTGAACCTTGCCATCAAAAAACTGCTTCTGAAAATACCAGCAGGGCCCCCACGAGAGTACACACCCTACATTGAGGTCTTCTCCGAGAATGTGGCGCATCATATCTTCAGGCGTAACACCTTCGGTGGGGCTTTCGTAGTGTGAGCAACCCGCTGCGTGCACATGATGATCGCCAGAACGCCAACCCTCCGCGGCGATATGGATCCATCTTTCCAGATGAAAGGTCTCTCGATGCGTTTCGGCATTCGGGACGGTAACGGTTTGTGTTTTTATCTTATATTCCGGTCCCCGTGTGTATTCGACAGTATAGTTGCCCGGGGGTAGAAGGACGGATTCGCCGCTGTGCCGATAGATTTGGTTATGAAAGAAGAAATCGGGTGCCAAGCGTCGTCCACGCGACGGATAGACTCGGTGCCAAGCGTCGCGGATGATGAAACCGGCGGTCGTCGGTTTCCCATCAAAATCTAATACCTCAAGCGTCACGTTCACTGCCGGTAAGCAGTTGAACAGGATCGGAACTTCGCTACGGAAGCCGATGTCCTGCGTGCCTTGACCGACGTTGAAACCGAGTGTCGCTTCCCGTTTGCCTGCATCGCGACTGTAGAGTTGGACGATACGATACTCCAGTTCCAATCCGGAAAGCCCTGCTTTCATAGGCGGATTGGCATAGACCTGAATCTCAAGAAACCGATGCGGAATCTCGCTTTTCGGGACGCTCATTTCTGGGTCAGGACTTCCAGTGGAACGCCTATAGAGCGGTGCGGCGTTTTCGCTCTCCGCTGCTAACGGTGCTGTTACGCCAGCCTCGTTATGCACCTTCACCAAAAAGGTGCGCCAGCCTTGCTGCATCAATTCCTTATTGACGGGACCTTCTTTAACCTTCACACGACTTTCAGGGTTAATGTTAACACCCGCCAAGCAGTATGCGTCAAGGATTCCTTGAAGATCAGCAATTGCCTGTTCGTGGTTCTCAGCAATCAACGCTTCCTCAATTGCGGCGAGATCCTTTTCGGACAGCGGCGAACCGAGATAATCCAACGCCTCAATAAGTCGCTGTGTTGCTGACGCGAGCGGTTGAAATTCTACTCCAGTAACCAGACGCAGTTCATTGGTGAAACCTACAGAAGCAAAGATAAGGAACAATATGCAGCCGACAAGCAGGAGACGAAATTGGCTGCTAACTCCTTTTTTCATGATAGTTTTATATCGTTTTGTCGTCCGTTGCATGGTGCCTTCCTCCTAATCGCTGAAGCAGTTATCTGTGGCGCAATCTTAAACTCACTAACGTCATAATCTATCATAAATTGAGACAGATGTCAAATTCATGAACGATCCAAGCTAGAGCCATTCAGTTTTCCCCACCCTCAAAAACTTCAAAACCCTCCTGAATCCCGTAGGGATGGCATCTGTATAGGAAAACGGAACCTCACAGTCTTGTAGGTTGGGTTGAACGGATACCACCAAAACCGTCCAAATCATAGAAATACACAACCTTCTCCAGAGACGCTACATCCACCAGAGACCGAGTGAAACCCAACACTTTCGCTTTAAAGTTTCCGGGATGCTGAGCGTATAAAGTTGGGTTTCACTACATTCATGAATAGATATGGCGGGATATTAGTTTTCAGGCGTGTTCGGTATATCAACATCCCATTTCTTAACGCCGTTCAACCCAACCTACGTGCTCTTTAGTCCCATAGGGTTTATTTGCTTGGGTGTTTCTTCAGCATGTTTATACGGGGTCTAAAACTGGTTGCTAATTGCTGAAAACCGAAATTAGACCGCATCCGACAGAATCTCCTTGTCCTTATTGAAATCCACCAAAGTATTTACGTAAGCTTTAGTCGATTTGTGTAAGCGTTCAACTCGCGCTTCGGGAATCGGTCCGCTATCCTCTTCAACACACAAGTCAGCTATAACACGGACACCAACGTATTTGACGTTATTAATCGCACAGACATCCACAATCGCCGAGGACTCCCAATTAACTGCGACGGCTCCACTCTCTATGGCAATCCTGTCCCGCACCTCACGATTATATATGTCCATATCACCGCAAATCACAGAGGATTTTGTAATCGTAACATTGGGATCCGCCGATAGAATAGTTGCAAATTTGCTTATTGACGACGCAGAAGCCTGAAACAAACGTTCCCGCCATGTCTCTTGTTCCCGCTGAATTTCGGATCTATTCGGCACGTCGTGTTCAGAGACCCCGGTAATCACCACAATGTCTCCGATATTTAAGGTATCAACCAAACCACCCGCAAACCCGAACTCAAAGAAGGTATCCACCTGATACGTGTCTATTATCATTTGGCACATTGATGCCGCACGCACTTTGCCCATGCCCGACTGCATGACGACCCATTGCTTGTTTCCATCAACGCCTTCAAACTGAAGTCTACTGTTCCAATCAACTGAATCACCAACATCCTGCCCCAAGACGTTGAGAAGTGCTAAGGTTTCATCGGCGTAAGCCGTCATAATGCAAAGTTTTGTACTCACAAATTTCGCTCCATAATGAGAAGGTTCTTTCGCTGCAACCAACCTGACATTGTAAAAAATCAAAGGATACACGATTTGTCTCTGTGCGTCAAGAAAAAACCGAATTGATTTTTCTTGACGTGTTTTACAAAATTGGTTATTCTTTTACCGAGTGAACAATTGATCACGTGTGGTAGAAGGACCCATCAAATCATTTTATTGAGGAGAAGGAGAATACCCATGAAAACGTATCGTGCCGCTGTTATCGGGTGTAGCCGGATGGGAGCATTTATTGATAACGAAGTCCCCGATTACGAAGCAATTAAGTTACCTTATTCCCATGCTGCAGGTTTTTTTGCTGAGGAACGAACCGACCTTATCGCGTGTGCTGATCTCCGTCCAGAAGTCATGGAACATTTTGGAAACCGATATAACGTCCCGAAAGCGAATCAGTACACCGATTATCGTGAAATGCTTGAAAAAGAACAGCCTGATATCGTCAGTGTTGCCACACAACCGGAGCACCGCGCAGAAATTGTTGTTTACGCAGCAACGCACGGTGTGAAAGCCATCTATGCGGAAAAGGCGATGGCAGCTTCGATGGACGAAGCCGCAGCGATGGTATCCGCGGTAGAAGGAAACAATGTCGCCTTTAATCTTGGCACAAATCGCCGGTGGCATACAGGTTTCGACAAGATGAAAGAGATCATCGACAGCGATGAGATTGGGAAGTTACGCACCTTGATTATCTATTCAAACGCTACACTTTTCAACTCAGCCAGCCATCACCTCGACCTGATTTTACGTCTGAATAGCGATGCGGCTGCGAGTTGGGTCACAGGTTATCTCCCACAAGGCGATTCGGTCTTTGATGGAAATGAGCTGCGAGCGGATCCGTCTGGCGGCGGCACAATCCAGTTTGAAAATGGTGTGACGGCGCATGCCCTGCTAACACCACGTGGTAGTGAATGGGAAGCGATTTGTGATGGTGGAACCGTTACCTGCTGGAACAACGGTTGGCAATGGCATCTCCGTAAAAAGCAAGATATACCGGGATGGAGGACGTGCCAAGTCCCTGAAACCTTCCCTGAATTTGAACGGACCAGCAGCACAGCAAACTTGATTAAAGACCTTGTGCATTCGTTAGATACAGGGGAGCCGACCCGCGGTGGTGTCCGGTGCGCGTATGCCAGCACGGAACTGATTTTCGGCATCATTGAATCACATCTACACAACGGCGCACGTATTGAGCTACCGTTGAAAGATTCAAAAGTCCGTTTACAGAGAAATCCATCTGCAAGACAACCACAAGTTGAGTAACCATTTCAAGAGAATTATCCGAGAGGATTTTCGTCTGATTTTCTCAGATTGATACAGAATATAGGAAGTTCACGGTTGGGGATACTTGCAGATTTCCTTGTACCGACTACCGCGCGAGGGATGCCCGCCGAATATCCTCTAATTCTTCGGCACTGAAAACACCCGCTTGGTAGAGGTTCCGATACTCTTCAGAAACGCTCTGACCGAATATCATCAGATCGTCCGTGTTAATCGTCACCGGCACGCCGTTGTCAAACAAGACGCGGATAGGATGCGCGGCGAGATCCGGCACACCATCCAGCATCACATTGCTTGTTGGACACACATTCAACTGAATGTGATGCTCCGAGAGCCATCGCATGACTTCAACCGATTCTGCAGCAGCGATACCGTGTTGGACTTCGTCCAAGTCGAGGACTTCAACAGTTCGTCGGATTTCCTCAGCGTCTTCAAATTCTCCGACATGTGCTTTCAGTTTCATTCCGGCTGCGCGTGCTTTTGTAAACAACGGTTTCATAACCTCTGGCGGACACACCTCTTGACGGCTATAGAGATCAATCGACTGGAAAAAACCTAATTCCACCGCTTCGTGTGCTAACGCCATCAACTTTGGGTCGTCAGCACACCCACGTGAAAAACCCAACTCTGGACGCAGATCCATCTGTGCCTTATACCGCTCAACCAATGCTTCAATAAACGCGCAAAGTTCCTTTATCCCATTCGGATAGAACTCCGCCAGTCGGATGTCAAAACTCATCTCAAGCATAACGACACCATCTTGAACCGCATCGTTTATCGCTGACACAGCAACGAACTCGAAACCTTCGCTATGTTTTATGTGAGGTGCTAAAACCGCGTCGGCGTATTCCATCATCCCCTCAACCCCTTTCATTTTGAGAGGCGGTTTGGTTAGGGGATGCCCCACCCAATGTTCTACATTCTCTCGTCGTGCACTGAAAAAAGCGTGACAGTGAACGTCCGTCTTAGGGGCTGCCTTTATAGCGGTTAAGTTATCTGTGGAGAGTGCTTCAACGAAATCCATAGACACCTTTCAGACCTATATATCTTTCTTCGCAACAACGGCAAAACTCACGTTGTAAGCCATTTCATGTGTCCAACTTCCGGGTGTAGCTTCGATATCTGGCTGTATCCAAGCCCGTTCCTCAACCCGCTCAATCCGGAACCCGTTGTCCACAAGCCCATTGAATATATCACTCAAATAGTGCCGAAAGTCGAATGCGCCATCTGAATACCTGAAAACTCGCTCAGAATACGGTTCGGTGACGCGATAGTATTCACCATCCCACTCCCAAAAATGATTGGCAGGATTGCCAAAATCTACGCGATAGTGACCACCGGGGTGGATGATCCTTGATACGCCGCTATAGATTTCATGAACGGATGGCACCCAACTCATCGAAGGCCCCTGATACACAAAATCAAACGATGCGTCTTCAATTGCAGACAAGTCTCGCATGTTGAGGCGAAGCGTTTTTATCTGGTAACCGTAATGCTTCGCAGCTGCTATGTCTCCGTCAAGTTGTCCCTGTGTGAAGTCAATCACGGTTACACGTGCACCAAGCAAACCGAACACTGCAGACTGCTGTCCGCCACCCGCCGCGAGACACAGCACGTCCTTGTCGGCAACATCTCTGAGTAGATATGCGGGGTAGATTTGATAGAGGTGATACGGGACTGGATCAAGTTCACCTTCAGCATACTTTAGAATATCGTCTTTATCAAGATCGAGCCACGGCACGGTAAAGCCGTTCTTTTTCACGACTTCGGCTTCCCAATGTGTTCGATTAGCAATCGTGATTTCGTCATTCATTTCGATTTATACCATCACACTTTCTATCCATGCTTCATCAATTTCAAGACCGAAACCGGGGGCATCCGATGGCGCGACATAGCCGTCTTTGATAACGGAAGTGCCGGGCAACTTGACCATCTCCGCAAGAGGCACACCGGGAGCAGAGACACCTTCAGAACGTTCTCCCCACGTGATGGCAGGCATCGCAAATGCGAGGTGTTGACCGTAAGGGTAATTCATTCCGGCATGCGTAATCACGTTAATCCCACTTGCCTCGGCAATGTGACAGATTTTCGCCGCCGATGTAATACCGCCACACCACAAAACGTCCGGTTGGAAGATGTCAACCAATCGTCGTCCTGCCGCCTCCGCAAAGACGGTTGGCAGATACCAGTGTTCTCCTGTCGCAAGCGTTTGCCAAGGGAGGCGTTGACGCACCGTCTCGTAGCCAACAAAATCATCGGGCGGAATATAATCTTCCATCCATTTCAAACCATAGGGTTTCATCGTCTCACAGACGCGGACGGTGTGTTCTATGTCAAACCCCGTCCACGCATCTAACATCAGGTCAATCTTATCACCGATAACTTCCCGTGTAGTTGCCACCAATTCCTCAAGTTTCCGTAAGCCTTCCAACCCGTGTTCGGGACCCCACGGTGTAAAGAGTTTCGTCGCTTTGAATCCGAGTTCCATATACCATTCTTGATCAAAACCGGAGGCGTAGCAGAAAATCTTTTCTTTCTGGGGTCCCCCGAGCAGTTCGTAAACCGGTCTCTTCAGGATTTTGCCTTTGAGATCCCAGAGGGCGCAATCAACTGCGCTGATGGCGTAACTTGTCAAGCCGGTCGCGCCAAAGGCAGCGCACGATCGCACCATTAAATCCCACAATTTCTCGGTCGCCATACAATTTTCACCGACGAGACGCGGGGCAAAATGGTCGTTGATGATTCGGGTTACAGGACCGCTGTAAAGCGAGAGCCCGAACCCCCATGTTCCATCCTCTGCTGTTACAATGCATGCTGGACGGTTCCAACCTGTACCTCTCCTATCAGCATCGGCATAACGCGAGACGGGGCGGTTCATCGGAAACGTTCCGGCTCGGCTGGGTGTCCGTGGTGTCGTTGTCGGTTTTGGGTTGAGCACAATTTCTACAGCCCGAATTTCTTTAATCTTCATAGAAGTCCCTTTCTACATCTATGCGCCACCGTTTCAACTTTGGCAGGCAGTTTGCTGAGAATCCGTGTCTTCATTTCTACTTTGTGGCTGGCCTTATCAATGTCAATACCGACAAGTCTACGGTCGGCATCATAATCAAAAATAACACCTTCCGAGATTTCTCTACTTTCCACATTCGGTCGTTCGGACAGATCAATGGACAATGCGTCAGTTTCTGGATAATAGTTGCGTTTCATGGCTTAAACCCTTGATCTGGAAAAGCATTATGAACAGGATTTACGCAATTTTGACTGTAAGTGGTTCTGTTAGATGAAATTTGTCTGAAAACACACCGTTCTGGTAGCACAAACTGGGAAGTTTGTGGTACAAAAGAGCGTCATGCGTAAGTCCTGATGAATTGTAATTTTATCTGTCGGTTAGCAACAAATCTCCTCAGAAAATCCAGGAATTGTCAACAAGCCAGCAGTCCACAGAAACGCTCTATCTCGTTGAGTGAGTTCATTCAGATCCATCCACGCGATGTCAACAAGGATCTGATTATCTTCTAATTCAGGGTCAATTCCCAAGGACACGACCTGCGCCCCTATCTCTATCAAATAGGTGTAGTATAGATCATCAGGCGCAAAAGTGATGACAGATGTTGGGCGGATCACTCTGCCCTGCACACGGCACTCCTCCCAAAGTTCTCTTAGTGCGGCTTGTTCCGGCGTTTCATTTACCTCAATACGCCCCCCAGGAAGACACCACCACTCCTCTCCTTCATGGTGATGCTTGACCATCAGGATCTTTTTCTCTCTATGAACGATGCACTGCGCACGCGACATTTACAACTCCTTCATCCAGTGTCCTATTGAAAACGTAAGGCTTGCGATTTTTCTTGCACGAAACCTTACTTTACTGTATCATAAGGGCTTATGAGAGGCACTTATTTTTAAAGTATAACACCTTTCACTATATTTGTGTAGTGAGAATTAGGATAACCTTCAATTTGGAAAGAGTCCCTTTTCGGCAATACGCCGCACTCCTATCACAGTACCTGAAACCGCAGTGGGTGCGTATGACCCTACTCGCTGTGTTTATATTGAGTGGTGTCGGTTTAAACCTTGTTAAACCACAGATTCTGCGCTACTTCTTTGACACAGCAGAAGCAGGTGGAGAGACGCGGAACTTACTGATCGCTGCCGGTCTTCTGTACATTGCTGTAAGTTTCTTCAGGCAAGTTGTAACGTTAGTCAGCTCTTACCTTGGGCAAGATGTCGGCTGGCGAGCGACAAATCAGATGCGGGGTGATCTCGCACACCACTGTCTGCAACTTGACATGCCGTTCCATCATGAACACACCCCTGGTGAAATGGTAGAACGCGTTGACGGAGATACGACGGCACTCTCAAACTTCTTTTCTGAGTTCATACTTCAGGTAATAGGAAGTTTTTTGCTGCTCGGTGGCGCTCTCGCCTTGGTCATTCGTGAAGATTGGCGTATCGGTATTGCCCTGACCGGCTTTGTGATAGTTGCTATCCTGATTTACAATCTCACCCGAAACGTTGCTGTTCCCACTTACACAGCTGAACGAGAAGGTTACGCCAGACTTTTCGGATTTCTCGAAGAACGTCTAACAGGCGTTGAGGACCTTCGCACAAACGGCGGCATCAACTATACAATGGATCGGTTTTACGATGTCAACCGTGATGTGTACGGTCGAGCCGTAAAAGCACACGTGATGGGCGAGGTTTTACGGATGATTAGCGGCGTTCTACTCGCCTTCGGGCAGGTACTGACGATGGCGATAAGTATCTATCTGTTCAGGGAAGGTGTATTCACAATCGGGACCGTCCTCCTTGTTATCCAATACGTAGTCATGCTGCGAGGTCCGTTGGTCATGATGAACCGTCAGATTAACGATCTCCAACGGGCAACCGCTGGCTTGAAACGGATTGAGGAATTTTATCGGGTCACCTCAAATATTGTAGATGGAACGGAAGCACTTCCGACCTCAGAAGCACTTGGTATTGAATTTGACGCGGTCACATTCGGGTACACCGAAGATGAATCTGTTCTGAAAGATGTTTCCTTTCAATTACAACCCGGCAAGTCACTCGGCTTATTGGGACGCACAGGTAGCGGTAAGACGACAATCACCCGCCTCCTATTTCGGCTGTATGAGATTAACAACGGTCAGATTCGGATTGGAAACAAATCAATTGAGGATATTCAATTGGAAGACTTGCGCAACCAGATCGGTCTGGTCACACAGGACGTGCAACTCTTCAATGCAACGGTGCGCCAGAACCTAACGCTCTTTGATACCGGAATTTCCGATGACCGGATTTTGTCAGTGATTGAAAAATTAGGGCTATCAGAATGGTACCAATCCCTACCAAACGGACTTGATACACTTCTTGAAGGGACCGGGCTTTCCGCAGGTGAAGCGCAGCTGCTGGCATTTGCAAGGGTATTCCTTAAAGATCCGAAGATTGTCATTCTTGATGAACCCTCCTCACGACTTGACCCAGCAACGGAACAACGCATTGACAACGCAGTGCGGCGATTGTTGAACGGGCGGACCAGCATCATTATCGCGCATCGGCTCGGAACGGTCCAACAGGTGGACGAAATTATGATTCTCGCCGATGGAGAGATTGAAGAATACGACGAACGAACGCGGCTCATCCAAAATCCTGACTCCACCTTCTCGCAGCTGCTAAAAACTGGACTCGAGGAGATGATCCAATGACAACAGGGCAAGCCTCTATTCGCCTCATGCGCTACCGTCCGCTCCTCTTTCTCGGTACCATTCTGTTCCGTGGATTAGACGATCTAATGCCTTTCGTTGTCGGCATCATTATGAAGGGATTTTTTGACGCGCTCTCCGGCGAATCGGCAGCTGGAGCCAACCCTTGGACGTTTGTTGCGCTCTTCGTTGTTGCCGAATTCGGTGACAGAGGTGTCCTCATATCCTCAGCGTTCGTATGGGCGCGTTGGCGTTACGCCATTTCAACACTGCTCCGAAAAAATCTGATGACATCTATCATGAACATGTCCGCGCCACACAGTGTCTCAACAGCCTCCGGCGAAGTGACAAACCGGCTCCGAGATGATGTTGAAGCGATTATAAGCTATCTGGAACAGTACATCCATTTGTGGGGCAACCTCATCTTCGCGACGTTAGCAATCATCTGGATGGCTCGGATAGATATAGCAATAACGGCTATCACGGTTATCCCAGCTATTCTCATTATTACAATCGTCAACATGTCAAGGCGGTACATTCAGCGGTATCGCGCAGCGCAGCGCGTCGCTACGGAACAGTCAACTAACTTCATCAACGAAATGTTCCAATCCATCTTGGCAGTGAAGGTCGCACGGACAGAGTCAAATGTAATCACACACTTTCGGGGGTTAAACGATGCGCGCCGCAAGGCAACGCTGGTGGATAACCTGTTCAATCAGCTCCTACGATCCATCAGTTTCAATATGAACGACTTTGCCGCTGGCGTGGTTTTAATTCTCATTGTGGAACAGGTGGCTGCAGGGACGTTTTCAGTTGGAGACTTCGTGTTGTTCTATGCATATATCGGCGAAGTCGCGAGAAGTGGATCGCTCGTCGGCAGTACAATGGCACAACACCAACGCGCAGCGGTTTCGTTCTCGCGTATGGAACAGACCGTTGACGAAATGTCTCGGGATGATTTGGTAGAACACACCCCGGTATATCTGCGAGAAAATCAACCGCCACTTTCTATCCCTCAAAAGACGGAAACCGATCGGCTGAATGAACTTACCGTTGACGGGCTTACATACCTCTACGACGGCGACGCATCTGGAATTGCCGAGGTTGACTTGAAAATCCCAGCGGGTTCGTTCACCGTTGTTACCGGACAGATCGGTTCAGGTAAAACGACGCTGGTGCAAGCACTCTTGGGTGTCCTACCGAAACAGGCTGGCGAGATCCGCTGGAACGGCGAAATTGTTGAGGATCCGAAGTCGTTTTTCGTTCCACCGCGCTGTGCGTACACACCGCAAACGCCGAAACTCTTCAGCGAAAAACTGAGTGCTAACATTCTCATGGGTATACCGTGGAACTGGGACGACCTGAACCGAGCGATTCGACTCGGCGTTATGGAGAAAGACCTGCCGACACTCGAAGACGGTCTCGAAACCGTCGTCGGTCCGAGGGGTGTCAAGTTGTCAGGCGGACAGATGCAACGCACTGCAGCCGCACGGATGTTCATTCGAGACTCGGAATTACTCGTTTTTGATGATCTCTCGTCTGGACTGGACGTAGAGACGGAACAGACCTTATGGGAACGTCTTTTTGAAACGACGCGGGCGACGTGCCTTGTCGTTTCGCATCGGCGACCTGCCCTGCGTCGGGCAGATCAGATCGTTGTCCTTAAAGAGGGTCGCGTTGAGGCAATCGGAACGTTGGACGAACTGCTTGCCTCCTCCGAGGAAATGCGGAAGTTGTGGGCAAGCGATTGACAACATGTTTACACACCCTCCGCTCACTGGATTTGATAATCACCCTGAAATGTGTTATACTTGGACTCAGCTGAATCAAAATTGAAAAATAAGCACTTACATTTGAATTGAGGAAATACCGTGAATTCAAATACTATCCACACACTTGACCTCGGCACAGAACTGTTCGTTGATGACATGCTGATTGCTTCAAAGCAAGGGGTGACACGCACACTACATCAGTGCGTGAAGCACGATGTCCCTGTCCTTGAACCAGATCCCGATAACCCGTGGGAACACGGCGGCCCCGACCAGTCCAGACGTGTTCACCTCTATGGCACCACGCTGTATGATGCGGCGTACGGGAAATACCGTATGTGGTACATGTGTCGCATGGGACCGCATTGGCGATTTGAAGCGAACGAGATTCCGGGACTCTATGTCCCACGTACGGATCGAAATCCATCAACATATAGGGGAAAGACACACGATGCTTACGGACGAAAGTTCGTCGAAAACGACCGCGGCGACCTCACCTGCTACGCAGAAAGCGATGACGGGTTGACATGGACGAAACCGAACCTCGGTCTGTTTGAATTCAACGGAAACCCAAACAACAACATCGTGTGGGACCTCCACGGTGCCTGTGTGTTCCGCGATGACGACGAATCGGATCCGCAGAGACGGTATAAGATGATCGGTTTTTGTAGACGGTATCGCAACATCTTCCTGCTCATGTCCCCCGATGGCATCCGATGGGACGACTCAGATTTCCTCGAACCGATCGCGGATCGGGACAACGAAGGCGCGTTCAACGTCATCTACGATAAAAAAACAGACCTGTTCCGAGCCTATGCCCTCATACGTGGTGACGATAAAGACGCAAGACGTATGATCGCATACACCGAAAGCCCGCGTCTTGAAGGACCCTGGAAACCGCTCGAACCGATGTTCGGGGCAACGGATGAAGACGACGCAGTTGGTGTACAGAGATACGGTGCTGACCGTGCCGAAATCCACAATATGTCCGGCTTCCTTTATCATAACATCTACATCGGTATCCCTGGTGTGTTATATGTGACGGGACCAGGTGCAGCAGAACATGAGATCCCTATCGATGGACCGATTGATGCACAACTTGTTAGCAGCCGAGACGGATTCAATTGGGACTATCCCGATGCAAACCGAACCCCGATTATCCCACGTGGTGAGAGCGGCACATTCGACACCGGTATGATTATGGGAACCGCCATAGAACCGATCATCACCGACGATGAAATTCACTGGTATTATACAGGGACAGAACATACCCACGGTGCCCAGATGAAAGATAGACACAAGGCGATCGGGCTTGCGAAATGGCGATTAGACGGCTTTGTCTCGCTTGATGCTGAGACAGAGGAGGGTGTCGTTGAAACCGTTCCGTTGCAGCTTCCGAACGGGGGGATTGAAATTAACGCGAATGCGAGTGGCGGTCAGGTCGGTGTTGAAGTGCTAACCGCTGATGGACAGGTTCAACAAGGATTTTCAATTGATGATTGCGTCCCGTTGACAGGAGATAATATCCGACACTCAGTGCGATGGAAGTCGGCGACATTAGCGGATGCGACACAACCCCTGCGACTCCGTTTTGTCCTGAACCGTGCCAGACTTTACGCCTTCCGTATTCAGTAGGGACGAGGTCCCTTCGCCCCTACGTTAGAATCATAACAGGAGTTGAGAAAATGAGACACACCACACAAATTGAACTCGAAAATCTATACGATCTGGTTGCGGTAAAGTTAGGCGTTATGAATCCGGAAGAGGTGCGGCGAACTACCGTCACAGATGCGCTCGTTGATACAGGTGCAACGGGACTCTGCCTACCGACATCGGTCATTGAGCAACTTGGTCTCACACCTATTGAAACAACGCGGGCACGGACCGCTACCGGTATTGTTGACCGTATTGTCTACTCAGAAGTCCAATTTACGATATTGGAACGAACAAGGTCAATGCCGGTTACCGATCTGCCTGAGGGCTCGCCTGTCCTCGTGGGACACATGGTATTGGAGCATCTTGACCTCTGTGTTGATATAAAAGAGGGGTTAATCTATAATCCAGCACACGATGGTGAATGGATTACAGAAATTCTCTGATTCCGAAAAGTGCTATCCGCTTGAATTTCCTCACCAAAGGAGAAGTAAATGGATACGTTATCGACACACAGAGACTCTCCGGAAAATCGTGTGGACAACCTGTTGAAACTGGAAGTACTTGAAGCGTTTGACCGGACTGCGTTTGAGCGCGATGGATATTGGGTGTGGGAAGGGATACTAACGGATGCTGCCCGTCAGCAGTGGACATCCAGCTTACAGAAGTTACAACAGATGAACGATGCGATCCTCATGGATACGGAGTGGAGTGCTATCGACTTTGAGGCGCGGGGGTTTCCGCAGCCTTTGCCAGAACAAATTGCGCCGGCGTTTTTGGCGGCGTGCTGCGGTGGTTCAGAGCAAATGCCCAGTTTCCTCAGAACCGCTGAATTGCGTCAATATATGCATACTCAGGGGTTGTTCGGACCGGGCAACGCGTTGGTCACAGATGGGTTCAAGTCACAAGGTGTCATGCCGGAATACTTTCCTGCAGGATACGACGACTTTATAATGGATGTGACGTCTGCTCATCCGCAGATGATGGCACTCTTCAGGAAACTTTTCGGAGACCGATTTATACTCGATCACTGCTTCATGCTCAACCGGGCACCGGGTTCAAAAGGGCGCCGGTGGCATGCCCACCAATATCGGGAGGGACAATACGAAATTGAGGACCCGATTGGGACTGGACACGCGCTTACCACTGATTTTCTACAACAGCAGTGTATTCGGACCTTGTGCTATCCAGAAGGGGCAACTATCGAGGATGGCGGCGAACTTGCGATTATCCCTGGTGCACATCTCTATCGGATTCCGTACAAATGGAGCACGGAACGACCCGATGATGACGCTGCCATGAAAGCTGGCTGGCTGAAAGGCAAAATTCACGCTTTCACAGGGAAGCCGTTGGAAATCGTACACCTCTCACTACCGCCCGGAAGCATGGTTTCGTTTGTCCATCACATGCCACATTATGTTGGCTATCGGAAGCCAGGGATGCCGACCCGATGGGGACTGCTTATGGCGTATCGAACGCCCGACTCAGAAGCAGATCCAGCCAAATGGACAAATGGCATTCCGACCCATTGGGTGGAACAGGCCGCGGCCCAAGGAAAACTATCCGCTGCGGCACAGCGTGTATTTGAGGCAGATAATCCTCAATAGATACCTCTAATTTTATTCTCCAGAGTTACTGTCCGACATCTGGATCCAGTTCCTTAGCCTTTTGAAAATCTGCTTTTGCAGCTTCTTTTTTCCCGAGTGCCTCTTTCGCACGCCCGCGATTGTAGTAGGATTTAGCACTTTTAGGGTTAATCTGAATAACTTTATCAAAATCAACTATTGCTTCTTCATAGTCACCGAGCATAAGTCTTGCAACACCACGGTCATTATAAACATGGGTATACTCCGGCACTAACTTAATGGCTTGTGTCCAATCTTCAACAGCTGCCTGATATAACTTTCGTGCTTCCTCTGCCTTCCCGCGGGAAGATTTGGATTTACCAAGTTGGAAATGAGCATATCCTCGATTGTTATGGGCTTCAGCATCATCTGGGTTAAGTCGAATGACTGTATTATAATCGGCTACAGCCTCTTCATGATTACCAAGGTTGGCGTTAATACTTCCGCGCCCCTTGTAGGCACTAATGAATGCAGGATTTAGTTGTATGGATATATCAAAGTGAGATAATGCTTCAGGATAGCGATCGGATTTGTATTTCTGTTGCCCCTGAATGCAGTAAGCATGGGCACGAATAGGGTCTCGTTTACGCCACTTTCCCAACGGTTCGGTTGATCCCGGCTGAGCAATCAATGCTTTGAGCGCATTTGAAGGCATAGCATAGGAATAATGTTCACCTACAGCAGTATTTATACCTATGACTTGCCCCTTACTGTTTAACGCAGGACCACCACTATTTCCACCCGAAATTACAACTTTCATCCGGATTACTTTACCACTATTTTGGATGCTATCTATAATGCCTGTCGTGACTTTATATCCCCCGCCAGGGTACCCCATGGCAACAACAGGTTCACCGCTTTGAAGTGCGTTGCTGTCTCCAAGGGGTAGCGGGATACCTTCACCTGCAATTTTTAGGATGACAAGATCATTTTCAACATCAAACGCAGTGACTTCCTCAACCTTCGAGATTGTTTCTTCACTTCCAAGTATTACGAAAACGGGCCCGGTTTCGGAAACGACGTGGATGTTCGTCGCAATTTTGTCTTCCGCTACAAAAAAACCGCTACCAAAGTAAAAATTATTATCCCAACCTACTACACGGACTACGGAATTTATAGCCTCTTCAAATTCCACATCTGCTACAGGTTCATTGAGATTATTAGGACGCGTCAGATAGATGTATTTATCTAAATCGGTGATACCTTCGTGATACAACCTTTGTACTATTTCTGTACCACCAGACTTGGATTTAATATCTCCAAGTTTACACTTTACAAGTCCACGTTTGTAGTAGGTATCGGCATTTTCTGGATTAATTTGGATAGCTCGTGTATAATCTTCAATCGCTGCCTTATATAGCCCGTGTGCTTTCTCCAGTTCTCCACGAGCCGATGCGGATGTGCCGAGGCGAAACCGAGCGGCTCCGCGATTGTTGTAAGCATCAATATTCTCTGGGTTAATCTGAATGGCTTTATCGGAATCAGCTATCACTGCTTGATATAAACGCTGTGCTTCCTTAGCCTTTGCGCGGGCGACTTCAGCTTCACCAAGTCTGAACTTTACACGTCCCCGATTACTATAGACATCAGAATGCTCTGGGTCAATCTGAATGGCTTTATCAAGATCAACTATTGCCGCTTCATATAAACTTCGCGCTTTTTTAGCATTGCCGCGTTTGGTTTCAGCTTCACCCAGTCTAAATTTCGCCCACCCGCGATTGTTGTAGGCTTTGGCATGTTCAGGGTCAATCTGGATCGTTCTACTGAAATCAGGTATTGCGCCTTCAAAATCACCGAGAGCCGACTTGGCTACGCCTCGATTGTAGTAGGTATTGGCATACTCTGGATCGATTTGGAGGGCTTTATCCCAATCGGCTATCGCTGCTTCGCGTAAACGCTGTGCTTCCTTAGCGTTGCCGCGGGCATCCTCAGATTCGCTAAGCCCGAACTTCGCAGCACCGCGATTACTGTAAGCAATCGGATGCGCAGCATCAAGTTCAATGGCTTTATCAAGGTCAAGGATCGCATCGGCATAGTTACCCAGTATAAACTTTATAGTTCCACGACCATGGTAAGCATCAGTGTCCTCTGGAGCCATTTTGATAACCTGCGTCAAGGAAGCAATCCCGTTAGCATAGTCACCAAGGCGAGCCTGTGCTCTTCCGCGTTCGTAGTAAGCGCGAACGTATTCGGGGTTGCGTTCAATCACTTTGTCAAAGTCAACGATCGCGCCTGCGTAATCTTTAACATTGAATTTTTCTATACCTAAACTGTAATGTACCTCAGTGCGGATCTGTTCCCGCTTTTGCCACGCTGCTAAAGGTTCTACGGGCATAGACTCGTCGAGCAATACCTCAAGCGCGCTTGAAGGGATCGCGTAACTATACGAACTGATATTATACGGCACAATAACCCCGATGACTTGTCCGTTGTTGTTAAGCACCGGACTACCGTTAGTTTCTTTAGTTGCTTTTATCCGGAGCCATTTATTATTTTTTTTGATGCTTTGTATCTTGCCTTCCACGACTTTGAGTTCGCCATCGCGATAGCCTGGGATAGAGACAAGTTCACCGATTCCAAACCTATCGCCTAACGGTAGCGGCTTGCCTTCACCTGTGAGTTTCAGGATAACAAGACCGTTTTCAGCATCAAATCCAACAACACCTTCTATCGTCCAATCCTTTTCCTTGTCAGCGGATTTTACAAAAATGGGCACAGCGTGAGCAACGACGTGGATATTCGTGGCAATCTTGTCCGGTGCAACGAAGAATCCTGTACCTGATGTGTTTTCACCCTCAATCACTACGATAGAATCTCTTATTTTTTCGGACGCTAAGTCTACAACTGGCGCGTCGGGTTTCTCGGACACAAGCTGCTGGGGTGTCCGCCCACAAGCAAAGAGAAGACCCAATGCCAAGAAAACCAATAAAAATTTGCTGTTTTGTTTCATCAATTATTGCCTCCCACTTTATTATTTACAACGCAAGTTGCCACCCATTTATAGACATAGCACTCCTACGGAGTGCGGTCACTTCAATACGCCGTTTCTATAGACATATCACCCCTACGGGGTGAGGAAGCACTTGAAAAGACTTTAGAAATCCGCAGAGATACCGTTTTTGCTTGGGCGTTTCTTAAACAAAAACACCAATATTTGTTAGTAGCAACTTGGGTTATTTACAGTTATTTTTCAACATTCGGGTCCAATTCCTTAGCCTTCTCAAAATCTGCTTTTGCTGCCTTGTGTTGCCCGAGTGCCTCTTTCGCACGCCCGCGATTGTTATAAGCACCGGCATGTTCTGGATTGATTTGGATGGCCTGCGTAGCATCGCCAACCGCTGCTTGATATAAACGTCGTGCTTTCTTAATATTTCCGTTAGTAGTTTCAGATTCGCCAAGTCTGAACTTCGGCCCGGCTCGATTACTATAAGCATCGGCATTCTCTGGATCAACCTCAATGGCTTTATCCCAATCGGCTATTGCTGCCTTATACAACCTTTGTGCGCGCTTAGCATCTCCGCGTGCTCTTTCGGATTCCGCAAGTTTGTACCTCGCTGCCCCCCGATTACTATAAGCATTAGCATGCTCTGGATCCATCGCGATGGCTTTATCCCAATCGGCTATTGCCGCTTCGTTATCCCCAAGTTTGAACTTCGCTGATCCGCGATCGAAGTAAATATTGAAAACGCCATCATTTATATTTATGGCTTTATCATAATCGGCTATCGCTGCTTTATAGTTGCCGAGGGCAAATTTAGCGTCTCCGCGTTTGTGGTAAGCATTAAGAAATTGAGCGTTTATATTTATGGCTTTATCATAATCGGCTACCGCTTCATGATAATCATTAGCATTATGTTTCGTCTGTCCTTGAACGAATAAGGCATACGCACGGATAAGTTCTCGCTTCTGCCATTTTGCTAAAGGTTCTGCTGTCTCCGACTGTGCAAGTAATGCCTTGAGTATACTGGAGGAGATAGCGTAAGCGTACCCACGATGCTCATTTCCAGCAGCAGTAATCCCTACGACTTGTCCGTCACTCCTATTTAGCACAGGGCTGCCACTACCACCACTGCCAACATTAGGGGTCATCCAGAGCCATTCATCACCATTGGAAGCACCACGTATCGTTCCTTTGATGACTTTGTATGTTTTGTTAGGGTATCCGACAACAACAACAGGTTCACCCTCTTGAATCGTTTCATTATCACCAAGGAATAGCGGCATGCCTTCATCCCCAATCTTTAGGATGACGAGATCATTTTCCGCATCAAAAGCAGTGACTCCCTCAACTGCACAGATTTTCTTTTTGTCCCTAAGTTTGACGAAAACGGAACCAGGTTGGGCAACGACGTGGATGTTCGTCGCGATCTTGTCTGTGTCCACAAAGAAGCCGCTACCGCTGAAGAAGCTGTCTAAGGTTTCAATCCAACCCATTACATGCACCGTAGAATCTCCGGCTTTTTTAAATTTCAACCCCGCTGCGGACTCATCAACATCCTCCGAATTATTTAGTCGGATGTATTTATCGTAATCCGTGATGCCGTCATGATATGAGCTCTGTGCCTTCTCAGCATCACCGCGCGCGGACTCAATATCGCCAAGTTTACATTTCACTTTTGCCTGATTTTTGTAGGCTTTAGCATACTTCGGATTAATCTGGAGGGCTTGTATATAGTCCGCAATCGCCGATTCATAGAACGCTTCTGTTTTTACCATATTTCCGCGGGTGGATTCTAACTCACCAAGTGCCTTTTTCGCTTCTCCACGTCGATAGTAGGCTTCGGCATCTCCAGAGTTCAGTTCAATGTATCTATCGTAATCAACTGTCGCCCCATTATAGTCACCAAGCTCAGACTTCGCAATCCCGCGTGCATAGTAAGGAAAAATAAACTCAGGGTTTATCTGTATCGCTCTATCCAAATCAATCATCGCGTTGTCATAATCTTTAGCAGCAAATTTCGTTTTTCCCAACACGAAGTAAGCATAAGCCCGGATAAGTTGCCGCTTGTGCCACTGTTCTATCGGTTCCACTTGTGTAGATTGTGAGAGCAGTGCTTTGAGCGCGTTTGAGGGGATAGCCTCATCTCTGCCAGCATGAATCCCGATAACCTGTCCTTTACCGTTTAGCAGAGGTCCTCCACTACTCCCTCCAGCAGTATCGGCTGTTGTCAGAATTCGTTTATCGCTACTCCGAGTGTTTCGTACAGTCCCGGTCATAACCTTGTACGTTCCTGCCGGAAAACCCACAACAGAAATAGGTTCACCACGTCTAACTATATCGCTATCGCCAAGCGGCAGCGGCATCCCTTCACCTGAGATTTTTAAGATAACAAGGTCCTTTTCGATGTCATACGCCGTCACGCCTTCCACTGCCCAGACTGCCTCCCCGTCAACAAGTTTTACGAAAATAGGTCCCGGATGTGCGACGACATGAATGTTCGTGGCAATCTTGTCTGGTCCAACAAAGAAACCGCTACCCGTATGAATTTTAGTGCCGAGCAAACCGACTACACGTACGACAGAATCCCTTAATTTTTCAGACGTTCCGTCTACTATCAGCACTTCCGGTTTCTCAGAAACCAGTTGCTGAGGGGGCCCTGCACAAGAGAGAAAAAGGCCTAACGCGAAAAAAATGAATAAAAATTTGCTGTTCTGTTTCACGAATCAATACCTCCACTCTTATTATTCACAGTTATTTTTCAACATTCGGATCCAATTCCTTCGCCTTTTGAAAGTCCGCTTTCGCGGCTTCCTTTTCCCCAAGTGCCTCTTTCGCACGCCCGCGATTGTAGTAGGCTTCTGCAGACTCTGGGTTTATTTTTATGGCTTTATCAAAGTCGGTGATCGCGCCTTCCGCGTCACCGAGAACCAACTTTGCGAGGCCCCGACCGCTATAAGCCTCGGCATCGCCCGGAGCGGACTTAATGACGTGCGTCCAGTCCTCAATTGCCGCCATCAAGAGCTCTTGTGCTCTTTCTGCATTCCCGCGAGCGGTTTGAAATTCCCCAAGACTGAATCGCTGCCTCGCACGAGTAATATAATCAGGCGGATTCCGCGGGGTACGTGCTTTTTTTATGGATTCTTTTTGCTTAAGAATTTTTACCGTAAGTTTACGCATGTAGGAGGCCTCAGCAAATTCTGGGTTAAGTTGGATCGCCTTATCAAAATCGGTTATTGCCGCTTCGTGTTCACCCAAGATAGCCTTTGCTGTCCCACGTTTGTAGTAAGTATGGAGACTCTCAAGGTTTAGCTGAACGGCTTTATCAAAATCGACTATTGCCTCCTGATAGTGCCCCGCCTCGTATTTAACTTTTCCCTGAACGCGGTAGGCATAAGCACGGATAGGGTCTCGCTCGCGCCACGCTGCCAAAGATGCCGTTGGTTTCGCCTCAGCGAGTAACACCTTCAGCACATTTGAGGGGATAGCGTAACCGTAACGCTCACTGCCCCAAGTATTAATCCCTATAACCTGTCCACGCCTATTTAGCACAGGCCCCCCGCTATTTCCACTAAAAAGTTCCAATTTCATGCGGAGCCATTTATCGGTACTCCGAAAACTCTGTATCGTTCCTCGCGTGACTTTGTATTTTGCGTTAGGGTATCCGATAGCAGTGACTCGTTCACCGCTTTGAACCGTATCACTATTCGCTAAGGGCAGCGGCGTGCCTTCACCTGCGATTTTTAGGACGACGAGATCGTTTTCCACATCATACGCCGTGACACCCTCAATTGCACAGATCGTCTTTTTATCACTGCGTTTGGCAAAAACAGGCCCGGGCAAGGCAACATTGTGGATATTCGTTGCAATCTTGTCTTCGTCCACAAAGAAACCACTACCACCGAAGAAGCTGTTTAAGGTGCCAGTCCAACCCATTACGCGCACCATAGACGCTCTAGCTTTTGTGACTTTCGAGTCCGCTGTCTGACCATTAGCCGCCTCTGGATCGTTCTTCACTTGGAGGTATTTATCGAAGTTAGTGATGCCTTGGTGATACAACAGTTGCGCTTTCTCTACATCACCCCGCGCGGATTCAATGTCTCCAAGGTGAATTTGAACTTTCCCGCGCGCGTAGTAGGCACGAAAGTACGCTGGGTTGAGTTCAATCGCTTTATCAAACTCAACGAGCGCGCCAGCATAATCTTTGACAGCGAATTTCCGTTCACCGAAACTGTAGCGCGCCTCGGCGCGGACAGTTTTCCGCTGCTGCCACGTTCCTAAAGACTCCACAGGCATAGACTGGGCAAGCAGCCCTTTGAGCGTGTTTGAAGGAATCGCAGAACCGAAGGAATCGTTGCCATACCGCGCGGTAACGCCAATAACGCGTTTCTTCCAGTTTAGCACGGGACCGCCACTGCATTCTTGAGCAGTTGTGGCTCTCATTGGGAGCCACTCATCGCTATTCCGAATATTATGTAGTATATTTGCCTTTGTGACTTTGTACGCGCCATCGGGATACCCCACGATAGAGACAGCTTCACCGCCTCGAACCGCATCACTATTCGCTAAGGGCAGCGGCGTGCCTTCACCGACAACTTTTAGGAGAACGAGGCTGTTTTTCGCATCAAACCCAACAACACCTTCTATCTTCCAAGGTGTCTCCTTATCGGGGGATTTCGCGACAATGGGCCCCACGGGTGCGACGAGGTGAATATTCGTCACAATCTTGTCAGGGGCCACGAAGAAACCGGTACCCGACTCGGTTTCGCTCTCAATCCAAACGATAGAATCGTTTACGGCTTCTATCAGTCCGATCGGGTGTCGGAAAACCAGCTGCCGGGGTGCCCGCGCACAGGAGAGCAGGATCCCTAATACCAGTAAGACCAGTAAACATTTGTTGTGCTGTTTCATGAATGGATACCTCTAAACGTTATTCTCTGTGTTCATTTTTCGACCTTCGGATTGAGTGCTTTCGCCTTCTCAAGATCCGCTTTAGCCGCTTCGTGTTGCCCAAGTGTCTCTTTCGCACGCCCGCGATCGTAATAGATTTCAGCGTATTCCGGGTTAATTCGGAGTGCCGCATCAAAATCTGCTATTGCACCTTCAGCATCGCCAAGTGCAGCTTTCGCAACACCCCGATTCCCATAGGCATAAGCACTCTCTGGGGTCAATTGTATTGCTTCCGTGAAGTCTTGAACGGCTGCTGCATATAATTCCCGTGCACTCGACATGTCTCCGTGATCCGCTTTCGTCTTACCGAGGCGGAACTGGGCATATCCGCGATTGATATATGGCTCAGCATACGCTGGATTTAACCGTATGGCTTGTGTGCTGTCCTCAATTGCCGCAGCATATAATTCCTGCGCGCCTGTGATGTTTCCCTGACTACCTTTAGATTCACCGAGGATCGCTTTTGCTATGCCGAGATTGTTATACGAATCGGCAAGCTCTGGATTGAGTTTGATAACTTGTGTCCAATCTTGGATTGCCCCTTGATAGTATCGTTGTCCTTTCGCTATATCTCCTTGACTTGCCGTGGATTGACCGAGTCGGAACTTTCCACCTGCACGATTGTGATATGCATAGACATCTTCAGGGGTAAGCTGGATGGCTTGCGTGCTGTCCTCAATTCCGGCTTCATATAATTTCCAAGCTTCTGCAAGGTTGCCTTGAGCGAATTCAAGGTCTCCAAGCGTAAATTTTGCAAGGCCCCGATTGTAGTAGGCATCCGCCTTTTGAGGATACAGTTTGATGGCTTTATCAAAGTCCGCCACTGCATTTTCATACTGATTGAGATTGTATTTACGTTGTCCCCGAACAGAATAGATATAGGCACGAATTCGTTTCCGTTTACGCCATGCTGTTAAAGGTTCTGGGGATTTGGATTCGTCAATTAACCTTCTCAACGCGTTTGAAGGGATCGCATAACTGTAAGGGATTTCTATAGCAGAAACGATGCCGATAACGTGCCCTTTACGATCTCGGACAGGACTGCCACTGCTGCCCCCGGAAAGTTCAATTTCCATCTGCATCCATTTATTGCCACTACGCACATGACGGATGCCCCCCTCTGTGACCCTGTGCCTTCCATCGGGGAAACCTGTGGCAATAACCCTGTCACCTACCCGAACAGCATCACTATCGCCAAGCAGAGACGGGGTGCCTTTACCTGAGATTTTTAAGACAACGAGATCATTTTTGACATCAAACGCCGTGACACCTTCTACCGTCCAGATTGTCTTTTCGTCGGGAGATTTTATAAAAACCGGTCCGGGATGTGCGACGACGTGAATGTTCGTCGCGATTTTGTCCGGTGCCACAAAAAAGCCGCTCGCAGCCCCATATCTGCCCTCTACACGGATAACAGTGAAACCGCCTCTTTCTTCAGGCACTTCAACAACCTGTTGCGGAACCCGTGCACAGGAGAACAGAATCGCTAAGGTTAGCAAACTGAGTAAAGATATTCTGCCCGCTTTCATACAATGGATCCTTAGAAAAATCTCTTGACCTCGCAAAATTCTGCAATAGGGAGGTTTGTTGTCCTCTAAAGTGTCAACTTATTTTTTGATTTTACTACAGGATATATACCCCAGGACGAAGATTTATATTCCCCCTGAGATGCGTAGTGCGGAGTACCTGACGGGTACCGTCTACAGAGGTACATTCAAGCTGGTAATAGTAGACAACATTCGGTTTTGCTGTCTTATCGGTGTAGGTGTAGGATTGCCTCTTGTCAGTTGTACCTGCACTGGGAATCATGGCGATAACTTTGAACCCGCCATTTCTGCTTTCGCTTCGTTTGATATGGAAGCCTGCACAATTCACCTCAGACTCAGTCACCCATCTGATAATGACTTCACTGCTGGCTTTCTTACGCTCAGGGCGAAATTTGGAGAGTTCCACGGGCAAAGGTGCACGTGTGCGATACCCCGGCGTGCCATAATCACTCCGGTGCCCGTAGTAGGTACTGCCCGGTGTATACTGGAGGTCTTTTTGTAGCGCAAATTCCCAACCACCTGCTGCTGTGCCATCATACGGCTCCCCGGTTGCGTTGTTACTCTCATACACTCGGATAACAGAGCTCCGTTGGTTTCCCGCAATCAACGGAAGTTCCCATTCGGGTATTTCTCCAAGGTTGCCGACGATGTCGCTTAGCATTTTGCGAGCGGTTTTTGTACGAGCCGGTGCCTTAAGGGTGACCTTGAAGGCGGTTTGACTTAAGAGGCGATACCCCGGTGTGCCACCAATAAAGTCTTTTAGAATGACGATACGGTCTGCGTGGAGGGCACCCTTTACAGCACCAACACCAGAGTTAGAACCCTCCTCAGTCACAAGTAGCAGCACCTGATTTTTATCAAGTATCTTTGCGTCTAAAGTGAAGGCGAGCGTGGTGGCGAGTACGGACTTATCTTCGGGGTGGTTCTCAATTGTTATTTGCCATCCTTCAAGACTGACTGACTGTCCACTTCTGTTGTGGAGTTCGATCCATTGCGGAGATTTGTCGGTGTTGGTGGCGTACATGATCTCACTGATGGCGATATCAAACGTTGCAGCTACCGGAACGGTATCATCTTCAGCACCTACAACGCCTTGAATGCCAAACGCTAATATAAGTGTCGCAAATACACTAAGAACGAGCCTTCGATTGATCAAACCTTCCATAAAATATATCTCCCTTTATTGCTAAGTTTCGGTTTCAACACGTGTTTCACTAACTATTATAACCGACATCCGCTGTCTCGTCAAGTTTACCGAAGTTGTAAAACTGAGATACAACTATTCATTTTCATCTTTAGTTGTGAACCACCTCGCTTTTCTTAAAGAAATATGAATTTTTAAGAAACCTGAAGGTTAAATGTTTTAGTGTCAATAAGCGTATAAAAAATTTGACATTTACGCCTAAAACATGTTATAATACTTAACATACATGAATTCTAAATAGGAATTTCGGATGTTTTATTTATCGTCTATCACACTGAAGCATAAAAATTGCCGCTGCACGTTCATCGGTCTTGGTGTCGTGCTGATCGGTATTTCTATGTGTTGCACAGTGGTGGGCGAGTAAGTGAAAAATAAAACACTTTCCGAATTACACAACAGAGTGCCCATCACTGAACGCCACAAAATGAGATTTCGGTGAGGGTCTTTCTTTTTTAACCGACATCAAAATATCATGTATGCAGGCAAGAAAATCTAAAAGAGGAGAAAAGATGCGTCACAGAACCGTTCTTCTGATACTCGCGGCAATTGCTGCAGCAAGCCTAAATGTTGAAGCCAAGAAAGAAATCAAACCCTTGTTCGCCCAAGAAACAATCGAAATTGACGGACATCTCAACGAAGAATCCTGGTCTCAGACACAAGTTATCGACGACTTTACGCAACAATTCCCTGATGAAGGTCAACTGCCGACTGAACGAACGGAAGTTCGCATGTTGTATAACACAGAGAAACTTTACATCGGGTTTGAATGCTACGACTCCGAAGCTGAAAAGATCGTTGCGAACGAAATGCGGCGCGATGGGCAACTCTGGCAAAATGACAACGTTTACATCATGCTCGATACCTACGGCGATAAACGGCAGTGCTTCTTTTTTAGAACGAATGCACTCGGTGCGTTGTCAGATACCGCAGTCACAGATGGCGGTGAAAACCTCAATGGGAGTTGGGACTGCATCTGGGAAGCTGCTGGACAACAACACGAGAAAGGCTGGACAGTCGAAATCGCAATTCCTTTCAATCAGTTACGGTTCAAAAAAGAGGATTCAATGGTGTGGGGTATCAATTTTGGACGCAACATTGCCCGTCTCAATCAAACCACACAGTGGATTCAGGTCCCCCGAAGTCAGAGCTGGCCAGGGACATACCATCCCATATATCAGGGCAAACTCATCGGGTTGCAAGGCGTTGCTTCGCCGTCATATTTCGATGTCAAACCGTATCTTCTCGGCGGTTTAGGACGGAACCTCGTAGATGAGGATGTGGAAAATTGGCAGCGTACAACCGAAGGCGACATCGGACTTGACATGAAATACGGTGTTACCTCGAACCTTACATTGGATTTGACGCTGAACACCGATTTTGCACAGGTAGAGGCAGACCAAGAGGAGGTTAACCTCACACGGTTCAGCCTCTATTTTCCGGAGCGACGCGATTTTTTTCTTGAGGGTAGCGGACTGTTTGCATTCGGCGCAGGCATCGGAGACTTCGGCCCGCCGCCCCTATCAATTTTCTATAGCCGCCGTATTGGGATCGAAGAAGAAAAAGAAGTCCGCCTACTCGGTGGCGGTAAACTGACAGGCAAAGTCGGTGCTTACAGTGTCGGCGCGCTCAATATGACGACCGCTGCTTCCAGCGAGATTCCGATGGCGAACTTCTCCGTCCTAAGAATGCAACGGAACATTCTCAGCGATTCAACCCTCGGTTTCATTCTTACCAACCGGCAGAGCGATTTCGGAGGTGATTATCATCGCAACGCAGGGATCGACCTATTTTTTAGACCACACGATCAGTGGCGGATGCGAGCGATGACAGTCGGAAGCTGGTCACCAGACCCAGAAGAACGCGACCTCGCATGGTACCTTTCAAATAACTGGCGAAACAAGCATTTCCGAGTTAATGCTTCTTACCTCGACATCGGTCCCCAATTTACGAGTGAAATGGGGTTCATGCATCGACGGGACATCCGCTCACTCATGCTGAATACCAATTACGAAACCCAAGTCAACCGGTACGGTATACGGGATGTCGGTGCAGGCTTTTCTGGGGGTTACCTACTTGACCACGAGCACACAACCATCGGTTGGGATATTGGGATCAGCGCGGATATGATTCGGTATTCAGACGACGGACTCAGTATTGATTTCCGACGGTTTTTTGACCGTGTTGATGAACCCTTCAGTATCGACGATGCTGAGATTCCTGCTGGCGATTACGAGATGAATCAGGTTTCGCTAAGAGGGTTTACCGAGAGCAGCAGACCGTTTTCTGTATTCGGCCGCCTGGATTATGGGGACTACTTTCACGGCAACCGCATAGGGGTCAGTCTTGATAGTCAGTGGCGGATGACCTATCAACTCGCGATCGAAACCCGATACCAACGCAACTGGATTAACTTGCCTGAAACCGATCTTTTCACAACAAATGTTGTCGGGGCGCGTATCAGTTATGCGCTAAACACGCGTTTCTTTACGAAGTTGTATACCCAGTGGAACGCTAACGCGGAGCGGGCAAGCGCGAATTTCTTGCTCAATTACATCTACCGACCGGGCAGCGATTTTTACCTTGTATATGATCAAGCATGGGACACGTCGGACGGTCTCAAAGCACACGACTGGACAGTGTTGAGCAAATTTACCTATCTATTCAGTCTATAACTATGGATTAAAAACACCCAGTGAAACCTAACACCCTACTTATGTCGTACTATGAAGTTGGGTTTCACTCACTTTTTAGATTTATGAGATTTTTCAACCTCGTTCAGTCTGCCGAATATCTTACATGCATTCGGTTTTGATAGCCTACATTCAACTCGGCTAAAATTCAAAGGAGATTTATCATCAAATGATACAACCAAATAACTTTGCATGCCACAATATTCACTTAGAGACTGAGCGTCTGAAACTGCGCCCCTTTAAGGATGCCGATTTTGATACTGCAGTCCCGTTTTATAGAGATCCTGAGTTCTTAAATGCGATTGAGGACACACCGCCTGACAAACCCATAACAAAGGAATATCTCAAAAAGGCTGGTAAATTCATGAGGGATAGCGGATTTCTTTTTGCAATCGTCGAAAAAGAGAGTGGAAAAACCATTGGCGAGGTATGCTTGCAGTGGATGAATTTAGAACGGGCGAAGATCGAAGGTCAAAAAATAATGCGTCTACCCATCGGGATTTGGGACAAAACTTTGTGGGGCAAAGGCTACGGAAAAGAGGTCGTGCGCTGTTTGATGGCGCATGCGTTTGAAAAACTGGAAATCGACCGATTCTGTCCGGTGGATGTTCCTGTGGATAACATCCGTTCACAAGCGTTGTGGCGGTCGCTTGGACTCACTGTTTCAAGAAAAGCAGACGGCGGGAAGATGTTGGACTTTGAAATCACACGAGCAGCATACGAGAAGACGGCGCAAAATAGCATTTGAACAGAAACGCCGCCGCCTTCAAGACGCTACCCCTTGAAACATCTATAACGATTTTAATCCACTATTCCCACGGATACAGAACCACTTTACCACATTCGCCTGTTGCCTGAAGTTCCCACGCTTTCTGTACGTCGCGCATTGGGAAGGTATGCGTGATGAATGTGTTTATCTGTTCGGATGAATTTTGGATCATTTTCATTAATTTGGGATAGACCCCGAGATTATAGTGCCAATTCCCGCGCAGAACTAAGCCTTTGCGAATCATATCTCGGCTCGCTGCGAGCGGAAATTCACCGCCTTCGCCGACGAACGTGACCTGTCCTTTGCTCCGCGCTGCGTCAACCATCAACCGGTGGGCTGCAGACGCGCCAGAGCAGTCCACTGCCTTGTCGATGCCGATACCGTCTGTCAGGTCTTGAATTTGATCGAGAATATCCTCGTCATTTGGGTTCAAGACCACTTCTGCGCCCAACTTTTTGGCGAGTTCAGCCCGATAGGGATGGCTTTCTACACCGATGACGCGCGCCCCGCGATAATGCGCATTAATAATACCACCTAAACCGACAGGACCTAAGCCGGTAACCATGACGGTATCCAATGAATTGACCTGCATCTGTTCCATCGCACCAAATGTCGGTCCGAGTCCACAACACGCCATTCCAGCATGTTCATAACTCACCCCCTCTGGTATCAGGCATAACAGATCCTCCATCTTGTGCATATACTGTGCATAAGTCGCAGAAGCCACCTCGTCACCAACGAGATCCCGGATATTTGAACGGCGCCCCCTCCTACAATGGATGTGCTCCCCGATTGCACACATCTGGCACTCACCACAGGCGTTCTGGGGTTGCACCACCACACGGTCCCCGACTTGAATGCGCCCGGGTTGCGCGACTTCAACGACTTCGCCAGCGGCTTCATGACCAAAGTGATCGCCGGTGCTTCCATGTATAAACCCTTTATACTCCGTACACATCGGAACGGCATGAATTTTAACAACAGCGATATCCCCACCAGCGCGCGGGTCCGGTTTTTCGACCACGCCACCTTTCCTATCACCAACCATTGCTGCAACCTGCATAAATACTACAAAACCGAGACTCCCCGTATGTTCTAATAGTACTGATAGCGGAGAGAAAGGGTCTTCCTCCTTCTAAAAAGTATTGACTTTGATAGAATAACACAGCACATGCGATGGGTCAAGATATATTTTGTGTAAGACCAAGGCTATTGAGCTGACCCTGCCCATACGCCGCTACTTTCTCTTGCGGCGCGATTTAGTTTTGAACTTAATTGACATCTATCCCCAATTGTGATAGGCTAATATGAATTCGGTGTCAACACACCGAAACGAGAAAAATCACTTATAGGAGGAAAACGTTATGTTTGTTATTATTGCACCGATTCAGATTAAGGAAGGACACAGAGATGCCTTCATCGAAGCCATGATAGACGATGCGAAAGGCTCCGTTGCGAATGAACCCGGCTGTCTGAGATTTGATGTGATTCAAGACGGTGCCGATCCGAATCGGATCTGGCTTTATGAAGTTTATACAGACGAGGCGGCGTTCCAAGAGCATCTGAAAGCTCCACACTTCATCAAGTGGCGGGATACCGTTAAAGACTGGTTCGCTGAGAGCGATTTTAAAGGCGCAGGCGGCGGAAGTTCCATGATTTACCCGCCAGACGACGCTTGGAAGTAGCCGATTTTGATAGTTGGCGAAAGATTTATAAAATTGATATTGACGCGACCTCAACGTTTCTCCAAGCGTTTGCGCCGACATTTTGATATGGAGGTTTAAAATGAGATGGATAGTTTCCTATATTCTGAGTGCGGCATTTATTTTCGCATTTCCCTTTGTGAGCAATGCAATTGAGGACGACGCAATGGTCCTTTACTACTCGTTTGATGCAGGAAAGGGAAAAGACGTTGAAGACCTGAGTGGTAAGGGCAACCACGGCACACTTGAAGGTGATGCCAAATGGGAAAAAAACGGGAAGATCAATTCGGGCGTGTTTTTTAATGAACAGATTCAGAAAGGGGTCGTCGCGGCTCCGGCATCTGATACGCTAGCGATTACCAAGAGCTTGACGATCGAGGTATGGGTTCACCCGGAGAGTGTCGGTGATTACCGCAATGTCCGCGGGCAGGCGAACCCTCACACGTATTATTTGAGTATCCATCAGGGTAAACCGTCCGTGTGGATGGGATGCCCGGGGGCAGGCGGACGAACATGGAACAGCGCAAAGAGCGATATTCCGACCGATAAATGGTCGCACGTCGCTGCAGTTTATGAATTTGATAAGGAGCTCCGGCTTTATATCAACGGTAAGCTCGATAACACCTATACACTGAAAGGCGAAATTCCGGTTTCTCAATCGGATCACTGGTTCGGCAATCGTCTTGACGGTGCGTGGCCCTACGGCGGAATGCTTGATGAATTTGTCATCTATAACCGTGTGCTGACGGAAGATGAGATTCAGCAGGATATGAAGCAGGTTTTGAGTGTATCGCCGCTGGATAAGGTTGCCACAACTTGGGGGCTGCTCAAAAGAGATAGAGATGTTGACTAAACTGACTCTGTATCTATTTACTTGGGTAGAAGTTCACGTGGCGAAAGCAGCTCAGCTCGGGCATTAGAGGCAACACGAAAATACAAGGAGAAAAATCATGGAAAAGAAGCAGAGGTTAGAAACCTCTCTGGTTGAGGAATTCGTTGGCAAGGCACATGGAGATTTTCAAGAGGTCAAGCGATTGCTTGATCAAGAACCGACACTCGTTAACGCGGCTTGGGACTGGGGTGGAGGGGATTGGGAGACCGCCCTGGGTGCAGCTGCACACACGGGTCGCAGAGATATAGCACAGTATCTGCTCGACCATGGGGCACGGTTGGATATCTTTGCAGCCACAATGTTAGGGTACACCGAGATTGTTCGGGCGTTTGTTGCTCAGCGTCCGGATGCGTTGTCATTTCTTGGCCCTCATGGCATCCCCCTGATTGCTCATGCCGAGATGGGGGGTGCCGAGGCAGCCGAGGTTCTGGTATTTCTCAAAGAGCAAGTGAAAAGATCTTCGGACACGGAGTGACCATGAATCGCAAATGCGATAGAGAACTTAAGAAATGGTATTAGATATTAGATTGGCGTGCCCAGATGATGCGGAAGCGATCCACCGAATATTACAAGAGACATGGGGCGAATCGCTTCTCTTTGATGTGTTCGCGGATCACATTTCGTCGCCTGCGCATCAAGTCTTTGTTGCAGTTGCGGCTGACGAAGTGGTAGGTTTCCTTTCCGCTTTTCTGGTATCTGGTTCAGTTCCTCGATGGGAAATAGATCTTATTATTGTTTGCCCTGCGAGTCAGGGAAAAGGGATCGGGACTTCTCTCATTCAGGAAGCGTTAACCTACAGTTCTCATCTGGAAGTGCGTTCGGTTGAGGCATCCATCCGCATTGATAATTATGCGAGTCAGCGTGCATTTGCCAAGGTAGGCTTTACGATGGATGCACAAGTACGTAGCCTTCTCCTTTGGAACCCATTGGCTTTCAGGTTCGTTGAGAATATACCAGAGACTGTGTATTTCATACCCGTTGACACATTGACCTATCGTGGGTTGTGGATTGAAGGGTTTATCGAGCCTCACTTATCTCAACAAGCGCAACATGATGTGATTCGTATCGCTCAGAGTCGTATTTTTGATGAGGACCGCTTGAATACAGGCATGTTTATTCCAACCAACCTTAAAGACATTATCGCACCTAATTTATTAACCACTGCCACGAATCACGGTCAGTACCACCGTTGGCAATATACATTCACGTAAGCGTTCAACTTAACAAAAAAGCAAATAATGACAAACAGAAAAAAGATTGCTATGGCACAATCATCTCTCCAAGTCGGGAATATTGTTCAACCGATTGCCCATGTTGACGTGCCTCAATGGACAGACTATAAAGGTAGATTTATTACACTGTCGCCAATCAATCCACAAACGGATGTTGGGGAACTCTATGAATGTTCTCACGGATCGGAGGTAAAGGAGCAGATATGGACCTACATGAGTTACGGTCCCTTTGATGGCGCACACAGCATGCAAAAATGGCTTGAAGAGGGTGCTGCGTCTCAGGATCCACTTTTCTTTACTGTCCACCATCTTGAATCGAAGCGTCGCGTCGGAATGGTAAGTTTTTTAAATATCGTTTCAGATATGCGACGATTGGAACTCGGACATATTTGGTATTCACCGGATCTTCAGCGGACAAATGTGAACACAGAAGCTATATACCTGATGCTCTGTGAGGCTTTTGATAGACTGCAATACCGTCGAGTCGAATGGAAATGCGATTCTCTAAATGAAAAATCTCGGGCGGCAGCACTGCGCCTCGGCTTTAAGTTTGAAGGTATTTTCAGACAGCACATGCTCATAAAAGGTCGAAACAGGGATACTGCGTGGTATTCAATGTTGGACAGCGAATGGGCTGCGGTTAAGAAGAACATGGAGATATGGTTGTATGAAAACCTTGACCAGCGTTTGTCCTTAACAGCATTCAACAAGCGTAAAATTTAGATGAGCAATGCCTGTGTGTATGGGAGGAGAAAGTAATAAATGCCCTAAAACAGTACGTCGAAAAACGTAAAGCCAGAGACCCCGAATTTGCCGAGAATTACGAAACTGGTTATTTGGAATTCAAGATCGGTGTCCTCCTAAGGCAGGCACGGGAGGAGGCTGGTTTAACCCAAGAAGAAGTCGCAGAAAAATTGAATACTAAAAGATCGGCTATTTCACGCATAGAAAACCACGCGGAAGATGTTAAGTTGTCAACTTTAGGAAAGTACGCAAAAGCCATTGGAAAGAAGTTACATTTTTCAGTCGGATAATTAAGGAGATACATTCATGGGCAAATTCAGACTTGCATGTCACCTCATCCAGTTTGGAGGTGAGCAGCGAGATAATCCAGAAAAAGTATTGCGCGAAGTCGCGGATGCCGGTTGGGACGGTGTCGAGGGTTTAGGGGTTCAGAGTCCTGAGCAGCTTGTTGAGATGGCGACACTTGCGCGCAGTTTCGGACTTCATATCGTCAATGCTGGTGGTGCCGGACTCGACAGGGTCCGTTTCAACATTGCTTTGGGAAACGATGCAGCAGAGGTGCCTTCATTACGACGCTCAGAATGGGGTGGACCCGATCCGAGCGATACGGATTTCCAGAATGCTGCTCGAACCTTAGACGACATTCTCGCGTATTGTGATGCTCACAACATCAAAGGTTTCCATCACGCCCATCTCGGTACGATGCTTGAGACGGTTGAGGATGCGGAACGCCTCTTGGCGGTGGCACCGAGTCTCTGGTTACTGTTTGATACAGGACACATGCTCGCTGCAGGGAGCGATCCGATGCGGGTCTTTGAGAGCGAAAATTTACGGAATCGGATCGGGCATGTCCATCTCAAAGACTGCCATGCCGACAATCCTGAAACATGGAATTATAGGACACAACGCTTTGGGGAACAGGCGCGTTTCGCGGAACTCGGTGCAGGAAACCTCGGACTTGATGTCAAAGCGGCACTTGAAGGGCTCGAAGCCGTCGGTTATGATGGCTGGGTCTCTGTCGAGTTGGACCGTCCGTATCCGCCGCGTCCGCCCGCCGAAGCCGCGGTCATAAATCGGGAATATCTGAGAGGTCTCGGATATTAGACGGAGGAAATTACGATGCTGAAGCTCGGTTTCTGGAAACTCGTATGATTCTTGAAGATATCCAGTTCATTGTGACAACGCACTCTTCGCTTTTAGCGGACCTCGTTCCTCTCGAATCTTTATACGTTTGTCGTAAGGTCGACGGGAACACAGAAATTGAACCTTTTAAGATGATGCATGTGGGTCCCTTATGGAAAAAGTCAGATATTGAAGTGGCGTTGGAAGACGAAGATACCCTATCGCCTTCCGAGCGTATCTTGCGCGGTGACTTTGACGCGTAAAACCGACCTATTCGTTGAAAGTTACGGCTATCGGTTTTTCCCGATAGGCAGCCTTGTTTTTACGCTATTCCCGCCGCGTGCCGTCCAGCAGCTGGATCACCAGCGGCATAGAACCTTCCGCTCTCTTTGTCGATATGGAGCATAGAAGGTGCGGCTATAGCCCTTCCGTGTGCTCTGATCTGATGCCCGCGATTGGCAAGTTCTGCCCTGACTTTTTCGCTTACGCTATCGTTAATAGTCAACGAACCGGCTTGCCCGAATGTCTCTGGACGGTTCGGATTCGGATCAAACGAATTTTGGTGATGCGCCGTGGCGAAGCGCGGTGCTGTGACAGCAGCTTCCGGTTGCATCCCGAACTCAACGAAGTTGAGCAACAAATTCATCGTCGCTTGATCCTGCAAATCTCCACCTGCGACACTGATGGCTAAAATCGGTGCGCCGTCCTTGAGAACCAGTGTAGGTGTCAACGTAATTCTCGGACGTTTTCCCGGTTGGATGCAGTTCGGATGCCCCGGAGTTGTGTTGAGGCTGCGCAAACGGTTGCCGAAACTGACACCCGTTGGACCGACCATACCACCTGCGTGGTAGACGTTAGCACTCGGGGTCGCCGCGACGACATTTCCCCATCGGTCAGCAACCGCGCAGGTCGTCGTCCCGCCGATTCCAGGTCGAAATACACCATCTGCCTTTATCGGTTCCATGTTATACACGTCACCGGGTCTGGCTTCGTTTGATGCTTTCTGTATATCAATTAATGGTCGTCGGATTTCGGTATAAGCGTCGGAAAGTAGAGTGGATAGCGGAACATCTACAAATTCAGGGTCACCATAATACGTGTCCCGGTCAGCCATCGCCAGTTTCAGTGCTTCCGTGATCACATGCACATAGTCTGCCGAGGCGTTACCCATCGCTTTGAGATCAAAGTCTTCCAGTAAGCGCAATGCCTGACAAAGATAAGGACCTTGCGTCCACGGACCGCACTTGTGTACCGTATATCCGCGGTAATCCACCGTCACGGGGTCTTCAACAAGCGTAACATGTGCAGCGAGGTCTGCCTTACGGAGAAACCCGCCCTTGTCGATGTAAAAACCTTCCAAGGCATCGGCAATATCGGTATTCGCACCGTTCCGTCCGTAGAAACGATCGCTTGCGGCTTGGATTTTTTCCTCACGGCTTCCAGATGTTTTCTGTTCCGACTCGACCATCCGACGTAGCGTGACCGCCAATTCAGCGTGCCAGTCCGCCTCACCAGCATCCAGCAGTGCCAATGTCGGTGTCACGATGTCCTCGAACGTCATAGTGCCATACAACTTGAGCGTGGTCGTGCAGAGGTCCACGACCGATGGCACAGGCGCCATTTTGATGTCGCCGTTCGGGATACCGTTTTCCATGTACCAATCAATAGCAGCCTGTGAAAGCGGTGCCCGTCCTTGTCCGGAGAGCGATTTGACCTCCTGTTTCCGTGCGTCAAAGATGAGGAGCGGCACCTCGCCGCCGATAGAACAGGCACCATGGTCTGTGACATTGAGTGCGAGGATCGTTCCTGCGGCTGCGTCCGCTGCGTTTCCATCCGCTTCCAGAATCTTAATTCCCGCTGCAACCGCTTTCGCACCGCCTGCAGCGACAACGCCAGTTTGACTAATAGCACTCCAACCTATTTCTTGAGCGTTTGGCATCTGGTTCTCCCTTGCTTGAGCGTCAGAAATTGATCTGATTTCCTACTTTGCATTAGAGCATAGCATAAAATCACGTACGTGTAAATATTTTATCGCTTGAATAATGAATGGAACTCGGTTAAAATATTATTGGCAACGAGAAAACTTAAAGGCGATAGGAAACAATGATCGAAATAGTATCTCACAACCATGCGAGCGAGCTGATTTTAGTTTCAGGTGCCTATTTAGAACAGGATGAGAGCGAAAACAATCGGCCTCTCGGTTACGCCTATAGACTCGCCGAAGCTCCACACGCTTACGACTCTGAACCGCCGCTTTTGTTAAGTATTTTGGAACGCGGGAAAACCGCCGGTGTTGCGATGAGGATACCGCCTTATGGCGGTATTATCTTGAGCAGGATTGGTGCGAAGGTTGAAGCCGCTGTCATTCAGCTTGTGCGCTATCTCCGTGAAATTGATGTCCAAATATCGGGAATTATTGGACCAGCGGCGGAAGCGCAAGCCTTTTCTGATTGTTGGGTTGAAGGTATGCTCAATGTATCAGCCAGAATTAACATGCGGATGCGTATATCTGAAGCAAGAAGCGTCGCGGATCTTCCACTTTCACCAGGGCAGTTACGTCTCGCGCGTCCAGAGGACCACCCACTCATGGCGCGCTGGATTACAGACTACTCAGAAAATGTAGGGAAACCTATCAGTTTCGACATCGCTAAAAGTTGGACGGAGGCACTCATCCAAAATCAGCAATTACACATTTGGGATATCGAGGCTCCTGTTTCTATCGCCGCTGTGGACCGCCCAACAAGAAATGGCATAGCAATCCATTCAGTGTACACGCCACCTGAGTATCGTAATAAAGGATATGCGACTTCATCTGTTCTGTTGTTGACGCAGAAGATGCTCAAGGATCGCTATTCATTTTGCTGCCTATATACCGATCTATCAAACCCAACATCTAACAGCATCTACGCCAAAATTGGCTATGTGCCTGTTGCGGATGCGTTGATGTTTGATTTTATATAGGACTTACGCACTTTTGACTGTAGGCGGTTCTGTTAGATGAAAGTTTTCAGAAAACACAGCGTTCTTGCGTCACAAACTAACAGTTTGTGGTACAAAAGAGCGGCATGCGTAAGTCCTGTTATAGTCAAAAAACCTCGTTTTTGATATCCCCCAGTGGAAGGGTAAATGATAACTTAGATTAAAAATCTTAGAAGGGAAAAATATGGCTAAATATAAAATTGCGGTAATTCGAGGAGACGGCATCGGGGTCGAAGTCATAGAGGAAGGCATCAAGGTCCTCAACGCTATCGCCGACAGATATGACATCAAATGGGACTTTGTGGAGTTCCCTTGGGGTTCAGACTACTATTTTGAGCATGGGGAGATGATGCCAGCAGATGCCCTTGATACCCTTGCGAAGTTCGACCAGATTTATCTTGGTGCAGTCGGGCACCCCGACATCCAAGACCACATTGCGCTCAATGGACTTTTGTTGCCGATCCGACGGAGGTTCGATCAGTACGTCTGTGAGCGCCCGAGTGTTCTCTATCCGGGTATTAGCACACCGCTTAAGGACAAGGAGGCTTGGGACATTAATCTGGTGGTGATAAGAGAGAACACAGAAGGCGAATATGCGAACGTCGGTGGATTTCAGTATCATGGGTTCCCCGAAGAGATCGGCGTACAGGTTGGTGTATTTACGCGCCACGGCTGTGAGCGCATTATCACTTATGCCTTCGAGCAAGCTCGGTCACGAGATAAGAAGCGCAAAGTCACTTCAATTACCAAGTCGAACGCGCAAGGCTACGGCATGATTGTATGGGATACAGCCTTCGAGCGCGTCGCTGAACGGTATCCCGACATAGAGACGGAATCATTGCTTGTGGACGCAGCATGTATGGATTTCGTGCGGAGACCAGAGGACTTTGATGTGGTCGTCGCCAGCAACCTGTTTGGGGATATCCTCACGGATATTGGCGCGATTATCACTGGAAGCATGGGGCTGGCTCCGAGCGGCAATATCGACCCGCAACGTCGATTCCCTTCGATGTTCGAGCCGGTTCACGGGAGCGCACCGGACATTATGGGAAAGGGGATCGCGAATCCGCTGGCAGCGATTATCTCTGGTGCGATGATGGTCCGCTTCATCGGGGAGGTGGAAGCAGCGGACGTGATAGATGCAGCCGTGCTAAAGGTCGTTGAGGCAGGCAAAACACTACCATCGGACCTCGGTGGTCAAGCCACGACCTCACAGGTCGGTGATGCTGTTGTGAATGCGCTCGGCTAATACGTTTTATCGTGGATTTCGCAGTTAGTTGGCTTGAGGTACACAGAATCCGTTGAACATTCGGATAGAGGCACCATGCGAATGCGTATATTTGAGGTGATGGAGGCGTATGCTCAAACTGACTGAGAAGAACTATTACGCGGCGATTATCGAAAACTTCCCGCAGTTGCCGATCGAAGCATGGGAACCGCTCTACGAAGGTTGGGCAAATCGGACGTTTCTGGTCAACCAGGAGATAGTTTTTCGCTTCCCTAAACATCAGGTCGCAGCGCACGACTTGGTACGTGAGATACGTTTACTGCCCGAACTTGGCCCTACCGTTCCGTTGTCTATTCCGCAGTATCTCTATCACGGGCAACCCACACAACAGTACCCATTCGTGTTTGGCGGATATACTTTCATTGAGGGAACACCGCTGAATCAGTGTTCACCCGAAGTACAATCGGCATCGTGGTGGCAACCGCCGTTGGGGGCTTTTCTCACCGCACTGCATCGCTTCCCCATAGACCGCGTGCAACACTTATTTGAGACCGATGCTTATACAACACCACAAACATGGCAGGACGGGATAGCCAAGATGTTCGGAAAAATACGAACCTATATCTTTCCGCGGCTTACTCACCGCCAGCAAGAAGAACTTAGCATCTATTTCGAGCAGGTGATAGCCAATCCGTCTATCTTTTCTTTTACCCCTGTGTTTATTCACCAAGACTTCTATTCACATAATATTTTGGTCGATGTCGATACGGAAACCGTCACTGGAATTATTGATTGGGGAAGTTGCACGGTTGGTGATCCAGCGGAAGATGTTGGCGATTTGGTTGCTTACTACGAGGGCGTTATTGACGATAACTGGCATGCTCGCTGCGCTTTTTACCGTCGTACGGCCCCGTTTCCGGATTTACTCTATGTTCTCGAACACAACCAGCATGAAAAAGTGGCATCAATCATGGGCAAAATTGATGCATTATGGACACCATGAGTCAACCCACACGATTTCGATAGGCAGGGCGGAAGATGGAGCCCCACATTTATTTTTGAAAATATAATTAACCTAATATACGGAGGATAAATATGAAACTCGGTTCAATTCATAACGCGGCATCCAACGGGGACCTTGATGTCGTAAAGAAAATCATCGAACAGGACCCTGGTTTGGTCAACCAAGACGACGAGTACGAATGGCGTCCTATATTTCATGCTGGATTAAGACGGCATTATGATGTTGTTAAATATCTCATAGATTGTGGTGCTGATTTGGCGGCGCATGATGGTTACGCGATTCACTACGCTGGAGAAGTACCAGACAATAAGGAGGTCGTATCGTTACTCATTGCGTACGGGGGATTGGATGCACATGCTAAGCCGTCGAGCGAAACGGCGCGTCAGTTTATATACGCTGTTTTCTTAGCCAATGTGCAGCGCGTCAACGCGATGCTCCGCGACAACCCAACGTTAGTGCAGGAGCGTTACGCCCGCGGCGATACAGCCTTACATCATGCTGCCCGAAACGGTGATCTGGAAATTGTAGAACAACTGGTCGGCAGTGGTGCAGATGTCGATGCAACATCAGATCACGCGCATTTTCCGCTCTACTGCGCAGCCGGTCATGGACATGTAGAAACGACGCGGTATCTCGTAGAACAGGGCGCTGATTTGCAAGCCAGACTTGCGGACGGCAAAACAGTTGTTGAGTGGTTAAAACAATTTGCCGATCATGATCGTCGCTTGAAAGCTTGTCTTGATGTATTGGAGAAATGATGTCTGAAATACTGCACAACGATCGCGCCAACGGTGTGTTTTCACGTTGATTTAAGGAGGGGCCAGAAAACGATGGTTGAAATAATATCTCATAACCACGCGCGCGAGCTGATTTCACTTTCAGGGACCTACTTGGAACAGAATGAGAGTGAAAACAATCTACCTATCGGTTTAGCATATAGACTTGCTGAAGACCCGTACTATTATACCTCCGAGTTTCCGATTCTCTTAAGCATTTTGGAACAAGGGCGGGTGGTCGGTGTTGCAGTTATGACACCGCCTAAGAAAATCATTTTGAGCAAGATTGACACGGATATCCAAGCCGCTGTTGTTCATCTTGTAGATTATCTACGTGGAATTAATGTCCGAGTACCGGGGATTGTTGGTCCGGCAGTGGAAGCCCAAGCGTTTTCTGATTGTTGGGTTGAAGGCAGGATTGGTGTATCAGCCGAACTGAACAAACGTATGCGTGTATTTGAAGCGAAAACCGTCGCGAATCTGCCACTTTCACCCGGGGAGATACGTTTCGCGGATATGGATGACCATTCACTGATGGCGCGATGGATCGTCGGTCTCTCGGAAGCGATAGGTGAACCTGTGAGTCTTGAAAGTGCTAAAAGTCGCGCCAAGAAACTTATTAAGGATCAGGAATTGTATGTATGGGATAACGGGGGTCCGGTGTCTATTGCTGGTGTATCGCGCCCGATGCGAAATGGTACAACAATCGGTCTCGTGTACACACCACCTGAGCACCGCGGTAAAGGATATGCGACTTCGTGCGTTTTATTGTTGACGAAGAAACTGCTCTCGGACGGCTATTCGTTTTGCAGCCTATACACTGATTTAGCAAATCCGACTTCCAATAGCATCTACACCAAAATCGGTTATGTGCCTGTAGGTGATGCGTTGGAACTCGATTTTCTGGTTTCAGCCATCGGTTGATCGGATACGAAAACCGCACCACCCCCACCGTTTGTGTTCGCCTTTTCCACGGGGGTATATCACCTGTGTCAGATGTTCATCGGTAATCGTGATATTGTAGCGTTTCTCAATCGTCTCATTTCCGGCAGGAATCCGCAATCGCTGAATCTGCTTCTCACCGCCCGCAATGAGGTTTATCTCTAACGGTTCAGATTCGTTTGCACTGAAATAGCATGTCACTTCGTATATTCCGTTGGGAAGTGCGACTCGGAAGACCGCATCTTCCGCTCCGAAAATGCTGTCTGCGTAAGGTTGTGGAACTTCAGAACCGTTTTCAAAGTCGTCTCGTTCTGATTCTGTTAGCCAACCGTATTGACCATCGGTGTAGATTGTATCTGCATGGACAGCGATGTGCCTTGGTGCTATCTGGCCATCTTCCGGTTGCAGATCAAAGGAGACGACAGTTCCACCGCCCCACATTTCGGCATTCGGTGCTGCTCGCTTACGGCGATAAAGCCGGTTGTAGTTGTTGGAGTCAATGCGTTCGTATTCTTCCTCCAAACCGGCGACATTGTCATACGCTGTCCGCCAAATGATGACGTAATCAGCAGGCAATTCTTTTTGTTTGTATTGTAGCGGAAAATGATCCGTATCCGCCTCGTAGTTGTCAAGGTAGGCAATTCCTTTGTTCGTTGCTAAAAGACATTCAATGTGTGCAAAAGGTTCAACGTATTTCGGTTCAAAACCGAGCGCATCTGAGAAACCGCCCCATTCCTCGGGTATACTCGTGAGAATTGTATCCTCCGCATTCATACCTTCGAGTGAGAGCGCATTGGCGATGTCTCGATTTAGCATGGCATAAGTGTGAACGTTGTAGCCGAGATGCCATAAAGAGAGAACAATAATAATCCCTGCCACCGCGTAGTTCATGTACCGATGTCCATTGATTGCCAAGAACGGGAGCAGCACGAGGAATATGTACAGATGAAACCGGTCATTTATCCAACCGCCGCTATAGCCTGACCAGGGTGCTATGAAATACATGATGGTGATAAGGACTGCCATGAGCAGAAACGCATCCATTTGGGTCACAGCGCGGGTCCAAAGCCGTTCGCCTGTCTCTTTCCATTCTTCTGATTTATGGAATTGATAGCACTGCCGAATTCTATGGATGACGGTGAGTCCCAAGGCAACAGCGAAAAAGGCTAACAGCCCCCGTCCAATAAGTACATGGTCGTCTCGAAAGGCGACCAGCGATTTCATGGCAAAGAAATAGTCATTCAACCATTCAAATCCCTTATGATCGCCGCCGGTTCCGTGTGTGCTGGACAGATAGAAGTAATAGGAAAATAGGATGAAGTAAGCCGGTGTAAGTCCGACGAGGAAAATCAGCGTCGATTTGAGTTTCGTCGTGTTCGCTTTGAAGCGGTGCATCAGTGGTTGTGATGGCTCCTTATGACCGAATATCTCTTGTAGGGCACTATAAGCTGGTGTGTAGAGCGCGAAAAACGTCAATGATACGAGCAGCAACGCGTAGGAGTGGTAGTGCGTGAAGTAGGTCACTATGAGAAAAATATATAGGACAATCATGTGGGTTAGCCTGAGTTTATCCTTCACACGCCACCAATATCCCAGAGCAAAGAAAAACAGGGACATGCTGAGAACAAAGTTGTAGAACCCCATGTGCAGTAGATAGTTGTAGGCGTAGATGAACCCAAGCAGTCCGAAGACCATGTTTCTCTTTTCGACACCATTTAGGAAATAGAAGAGCGAGAGTGGTAGGAGACCGATACAGAGGGTCAACACTATCTTTTCGCAGACGAGCGGTGGGAAAATGTATAGCAGTGAGGCAAGAAGGATGTGGGAGGTCCAATTCGGGAATAGAGTGGCATTTCGTTTGTAGACTTCACGCAACCGGTAGTTTTCGTGATTGTGGTATTCCTTCAGCACGTAAGCATTGTAGATGTGGCTTGCGCCGTCCTGCGTTGGAAAATACTTGAATCCCCAGATCGGCAGAAGATGTATTATCAGTAACACGATGACCGTAACATATCCGACAGATAATAGGTGCGCTTTCATCATGAGTCCTTTAATTTTTTCCCAGCGTGGGTTTGTCTTTCCAGCTCTGTCCAAGTCCAATTCTAATAGATTTTCCCTTTTGTTTCAATACCCAAATTCTAAAAAAGTTGACATTCATCAACAAATAGCGGTATAATCTGAATATGGAAGATATCTTAAATCAACTTCTTGAAAAATTACCGCACAACCGTTACGATATTGTCAGCAAACATATCTTTGGAACGTTCACAGAAGATTTATTGCGCGCCCTGACCAAAATCCCAGGGCTGAAGTTCCTTGAGCAGCTTGAGACTGAACTTCCCACTGTTGAGATACGCCGTATGGACGTTTTGGCGAAGACACTCGTTGAAGAGCAAGAAGTTTTAGTACACATTGAGTTCCAAGTCAGCAGAGAGACGAGGGCAGAGACACTTAAACGCAAGGTTGGCTATTTCGGACGATGCTTTGAAAGATACGGTTTGCCAATTTTGTCTTACATCATCTATTTGAGCCCGGATGCAGGTCGGAATGACCCGGGTAGGTATACCCAATCGTTTCCGGGACACAAGATTGAGATAGAGTATCAAGTGATCCGCCTCAGTGAACTTGAGGGTCAGTCCATTTTTGAGACGGGTCAAACTTCCTTAATGGCATTTGCTCCGTTGATGCGACCACGGGCAGGGGTATCAGCGGTTGAATGGGTTGAGGAGTGTCATCAAATCACGCGCGCACTATCGTTGGAACCAGAGCTTCAGAAGGATTTATTATTATGGCAATGGGTTTTGAGTGGTTTAATCGTTGACCCTGCCGACATTCAACATCTAATGGAGGGACCTATGTTAGAATCATCGACTTACCGATATATCCTACAACAAGGCATCGAACAAGGCATCGAACAAGGCATCGAACAAGGCATCGAACAAGGCATCGAACAAGGCATCGAACAAGGAAAAAAACAGTACGCAGTTGAAGCAATACTCACAGTGTTAGATGTCCGATTTCAAACGGATGTCGCAGAAAAGCTAAAGCCTTTTCTGAGTGCCGTTGACGATCTACAACGTCTGGATCAGTTACATCGTGTTGCCGCGCAAGCATCAAGCATTGATGAGTTTACACATGCCCTCTTGAACCTTGAAAATTGAATGCGCTCGGTAGCGGAGCCTCCCTGTCTGATGCGTTTTAAAATAACGGACCGCCCTTGTATTGTTCCGCTATGACACACAGCGGGTGCCTGCCCCTTCTACTGAAAAATATGAAGACGAACATGTCCCAGAATTGACAGAAATATAGTTTATAGGTTGGGTTGATGGCAATTTCGAGCATCCATATCGTCGGCGGTGATGCGCAGGCTGGCACATATATCCTACGGATTCGCCTTAAAGCGGACACTACACTCCAATTCGGAGGATTCAAGAAAGGGAAACTGATTTCACTACCTGTTGGCGACTATACTTATGTCGGTTCTGCATTATCGGAGAAGGGATCAACTTCACTGGCGCGGCGACTCGTCCGGCACGCAACACGAAGCGGTGATAAACCGCCACATACTATCCGAGAAGATATGATAGATCGGTTCGCCGAATGTGGTTTGGGGCCTAAAAATCCGCTACCCAAAAGCGGCAAAACATTGTTCTGGAACGTTGACTTTCTCTTGGATTTGCAAATCGCTGAAATTGTCAACATTATTGCGATTCGTTCTCCTGAACGTTTGGAATCCACAATCGCTGGCTTATTGGAACACGACGCTGATACACAGATCATCGAAAAAGGTTTAGGCGCGAATGACGCACCGCGCAATACACATATCCTGCGAGCCAACGCAGATGAGACGTGGTGGGCATCATTTGCCTATAGTATACAGGAAAACTTCTCAAATTAGGCAATACCATTCAGGACTTACGCACTTTTGACTGTAGGCGGTTCTGTTAGATGAAAGTTTTCGGAAAACACAGCGTTCTTGCGTCACAAACTAACAGTTTGTGGTACAAAAGAGCGGCATGCGTAAGTCCTGTTATTAATTGAGGTGGCTATGCACGACCCACGACTTGATACGCTCGCAAATGTCCTGACGACACACTCCACAAAAGTCCAACCCGGCGAATTTGTGCTCATCGAAGGCATTGACATCCCGCCGGAAATGGTTATCGCACTCATCCGCGCAGTGCGGAAAGCAGACGGGATTCCGCTCGTTGAACTCAAGCAGAACCGAATCCAACGCGAAATTATCCTCGGTGGTGACGATGCCGGTATAAAACTGATTGGCGAATACGAGATATATCGCATGAAAAAGGTTCAAGCGTATATCGGTATACGTGGTAGCCATAATATCACAGAGATGTCCGATGTCCCGTCAGAGGCACTCCAGCGTTACCAAAAGCATTACTCACGTCCGCTCAACGATATCCGTGTCCCGAAAACAAAATGGGTTGTCCTACGCTGGCCCCATCCGGCGATGGCACAACAAGCGAAGATGAGTACAGAAGCGTTCGAGGACTACTATTTCGATGTTTGCACCCTTGACTACGGCCGAATGGAACAGGCGATGGTCCCGCTGAAATCCATGATGGAGGAAACCGATGAAGTCCGTATTGTTGGTGAAAATACCGATTTACGGTTCAGCATCAAGGACATCCCCGTGATTCCGTGTGCTGGTGAATATAATATACCTGACGGCGAATGCTTCACCTCACCTATTCGTGATTCTGTCAACGGTACGATCCATTTCAATACACCGACAATCTATCAAGGCACAACTTTTACAGACATCCGACTCCGTTTTGAAGCTGGTAAAATCGTTGAGGCATCGGCGAATAACACTGAAAGGTTGAACGCCATCCTTGATACCGACGAAGGCGCGCGTTATATCGGCGAGTTTGCTATTGCGTTCAACCCGTACATCACAAATCCGATGTTGGATATCCTGTTCGATGAGAAGATCGCTGGCTCTTTTCACTTCACTCCCGGACAGGCTTATGAGGAAGCGGACAACGGAAATCGCTCCGCTGTCCATTGGGATATGGTGATGATTCAGACCCCCGAACACGGTGGCGGAGAAATGTTCTTCGACGGAACGCTTGTTAGAAAGGATGGTCGCTTCGTCCATCCCGCCTTGGAAGGGTTGAATCCGGAGAATCTGAAATGAGTAGAAGACAGCATCTGGTACACGGTGATCCGCAACGGTTTGAAGTCGTCGCAGATTTCATCGCTTCACAGTACGGCAGAACGATCCACAGCATCGCTGATGTCGCTGGCGGCAAAGGGATCCTGACACGTCTGCTGACGAAAAAGAAGAATTTTGAATGCGAACTCATTGACCCGCGCCGCACGGTGCTTAAAGGTATAACCCACCGTCCTGAGCAATTTGAACCGGAGATGGCGGATTATTATGACCTGTTAGTTGGACTTCATCCGGATGGTGCGTTGCGTCAATTGGGAGCGGCAGCCCTCGTTCGCCCTGCTGTGATAATCCCGTGCTGCAACTTCTGGGACGAGGAGCGTCGCGGACAGTATGCATTATTAGAGGCAATTGAGGACTTCTACCGGAAACATTCAATCCGATTTGAGCGAATTGAACTCGGTTTCAAGGGTCCGAAAAATATCGCTATCGTCTCCGAACCTTTTTAATTATGGGCCCCTGGACTGCTCTCCACTTCGTTACGAGCAGGTTTCTGGTTAAATCTTAATCATATTTGGGCATTCTAACCTTATCTTTAAGGAATAATTAAAAAAATGGCACAATCTCCGAATATTCTTTTTCTCCTTACGGATCAACAACGTTATGATTCACTCGGTTGCAACGGTGCTTCAGTCTGTAGAACGCCTGCTGTTGACGAAATCGCTGCGACAGGTATGCGATTCAGGAATGCTTATACACCGATCGCACTCTGTTCACCGGCGCGTGGGTCTCTGCTCACTGGACTCTATCCACATAATCACGGGCAACTGTCGAACATGGGGAATTTCAACGGTGTGTTTTCAGACCAGATTCTTGACAAACCCGCCTATCCGAAACTCTTGAGCGCAGCAGGCTATCGGGTCAGTTGTATCGGTAAGTGGCATCTCGCCAAGCAAGGTGACACGGCGTTCTGGGGGTATGACAAATGGCACCCGTATAGCGAGTGGCATCAATGGCTCCGCGATGATGGGATTGACTTCCGAATTGATAGGGATGCCGTCCAACCCTTTGAATGGGGTGGCGATGCCCCGTTCTACGGCAGGCTTCCGCTCCCCGTCGAACGGACAATGGAGGCGTGGACAGCGGATAAAACGATCGAACGCATCAACGGCTATTCGGATGCCGAGCAACCCTTTATGATTGCGGCGAATTTCTTCGGACCACATTTCCCGTATGCCGTGCCAGCACCTTACGATACAATGTACGATCCGGATACCGTTGAACGCTGGGGCAACTTCGATGAACAGTTCATTAACAAACCACTTATCCAACAGAAGGAGATGCTCCGGTGGAACGCCAGCCATCTGACGTGGCCCGATTGGCAGAAGGTTATCGCTGCGTATTGGGGGTTCTGCACCTTCATTGACGATCAAGTGCGACGGATTCTCGACTGCCTTGAAGCAAACGGTATGTCAGAGAATACTGTTGTCATCTTTTCAACCGATCACGGCGATATGCTCGGCAGCCATCGGCTTTTCAACAAAGGATTCCACATGTACGAGGAGACGCACCACATCCCGCTCGTCATCCGTTCGCCCGGTGCAACGTCACCCGGAACGACGTGTGATGAATTTGTGAACCTTGTAGACTTGATGCCGACCTTCTTGGAGCTCGGCGGTGCAGCGATGCCCGATAATCTTGACGGTCAATCCATTGTGCCGCTGTTGCGCGGCGAAACCGTAGACGATTGGCCCGATGACGTGTTCGCTGAATTTCACGGGTATGAACCGACGCTTGCCTCTGTCAGGATGGTGCGGACAGATTCATGGAAGTATGTCTACAATCCATACAGTGAGGACGAACTCTACGACATAAAAAGCGATCCGCACGAACTCCATAACGTAGCAAACCAGCTCGGTTACAAGCATGTGCTTCGCCGTATGAAGGCGCGTATGGTCGATCGCTTACGTGAGACGAAGGATAACATCGTCATGGACGGTGGGTGGCAGAGCAATTCGTTTGACCTGCTCATTTCAGGACGGGAACGGTAGTACCTACATAGACACTACCGGTGCCCAAGATTACCTAAATTCAGATTTGATAAAAATATGGAAATGTGATAACATATCTATCAAATTCCTATCTGTCGGGAGGGCGTTGATGATTATCACAGTTGACGAAAGCTACCGCCATAAACGGGACCGCACCGAGCAACAACTCTTCGCAGTCGTTGAGCAGAATACACCCGATTCCATTAAGACACCCCTTTTTCCACAAGACGAACCAGAGGCCTTCACGTTCCATCTTGATAAAAAACTGATTGAGCGTTTGAACCTCTGGGAATGGTTTCGGAACTACGCGAAAGAGGCACAGGTCTCGACGGCTGGCATCCGCGGTCCACAGAATATTTTATACCCATGGGACACCCGGTTTCCGATTAACCAGATCGGGATTATCTTGGCGACGCTCGGAAAAAGTCTTGTCGCTAAGGAAACAGCAGATGGGGGGTTGGTCGAAAAACTCGCTGGATGTGAGGTGCGTTACAACTCACAGAAATATGTCGAATATATCGCTCGGATCCAAGCTGCACATGGGATTCGGACGTATGTCCCGAAAGCGTTTGGTACACTGCCGATTTGGATGGCATCGTTCCTGATTTTTATGCTCGATTTAGACGGTGGTGAGCATGTCACGTCAAGTCATTCTGTTAGCACGAAAAACGCGACCAAAGACCTCAACAACCAAGGCAGCCAATATCTGCCCGAAGAGTCCATGCGGTTCGTCAACAAGATTGAAGAGATCCTTAAAACCGCTGAAACGGAAGGATACGCAATTCAGTTCAGCACAGCCGATGACGCACACATCGATTTTGAACGACTTGATGAACTCCACGACGGCGTGCAGCTCTATGTCGGCTATCTCAAGAGCGGTGTCGCTACAGATGCGAATATCAATCTCATTCGTGAGGCGAAGCCATCAATCGTTGTTGATTGTGTTGGCGGGTGTATGTATCGTCCGATGCGTGCAATCTTTGAACGACTGGGGCTTGCGGACTCTGTCCGTTGGCTCCACGTTGAGGCGGATCCGTTGTATCACAATATCGGGAAACTGGATCGGAATCCGAAAACCGGCGTGGCTGAATTCTACGATCTCGGCTGCGATTTGAGTATCCTTGATGTCGTCCGATCCGTAGACTATGCGACGAAACTCAAAGGGCAACCCGTTGGAACTATCATTGAAGCGACCGACCCAGATGGTGATCGGCTTATTGTTTGTGAAATAGAGGAAGCCTCGCGGGCAGAAATGTTACAAGATCTTGGGATCGATTTTCTAACACTCGACGATGAGCGGCTGTTGACAATTTATACGCCGAACCAAGCGTTCCTTATGTTAATGGATTTTCATACCAAGCAGCTGAGAGCCGCTGGATTTTGGACAGATCATCCGCGGTTCATGATTAAAACAACACCTTCGGCACTCGCTTGGGATCAGTGGGGTGCAGCGAACGATGTCAATGTTATTAACGTTCCTGTCGGTTTTAAAGAGATCGCCGCAATTATGAAGAAAATTGAACGGCAGCTTGCTGATGCCCCGGACGCCCCCGTTGTTGTCCAAGATGTTTACGGTGAGACGATTTCGCTCGGTGTGCAGCCACGACTCATCTTTGCAGGCGAGGAGAGCGGCGGAATGATTACCGGTCCTGAAGCACTCATCCGGAGCCAAGGCGGGCGCACTGCCATCGCCATGCGTGAGAAGTCTGCAGGCGAGTCTATGGTGCTTGTCACTGCACTCGCGGCGCACTGCAAACAGGCAGGTATAACCCTCTCCGACTATCTCGCGACCGTTTTTACGGAAAATCGGATCTTTGCGACGTGTGACGTGCGGGAGGACATCACCTATTACAACGAATCCGAACCGAACCCTGAGAAACTTCAAGAAGCGAAACGTGAAGGTGAGGCGAAACGCGACAAAAACGATCTGTTTTTCCTCGGTATTGCGCTTGCGCTCCGTGACGGCGAAATAGATATGGAACAGGCGCGTGCGATCCTTACGGATGCGCTTCCAACGCTTGATTTCACGGCACTTGAGGATGTCCGTTTTGTCGGTGATGGGAGTTATCTCAAGTTTCGTGATAAGTTTGTTGAAGTCCGAAAATCTGGCACAGATGCGAAAACGAAGGCGTATGCCTCTGGTGCCGATAAGGCGGAGTGTCGAAAATTCGCTAAAGCCTTCGGTGAGGCGAGTGGCGACTTAACCGAACTTTACACGAAAGAAATAGGTCAAAATTACTTAACGAACGTTGAAAACAGAGCACGACAGATTTATGAAGCGTTTCAGTCAGAATAGTCGGCAGTTTTCAGTTAAGAGCCTTCTCTAACGAATAACGTCATCTTTGCAGTCTTTAGGAAGATGAGGATTGGTACAGAAAGTCTCTTGTTTGATAACGCTGACTGTGTGGCAAACTGAAAACTGAAGAGAAAAAAAAAGGAGTTACCCGTGGCAAGAATAATTATCACCTTTTTTGCAATATTTATTGCAATCGCGTTCTCGACGGTTGCTTATGCAGATTGGACAGTTCTCCGAGAAGACGATATCCTCCGCGGTGATGGTATCGACGGCATGCTGCAGGATGTCTATTTTTTGGATAGTCAGAACGGTCTCGTCGTTGGAGACGGCGGACTCATGCTGGTGACATCGGATGGCGGCAAGACGTGGGAGAAAAAAGAGATCGATATGCGTCCACCGGGGGCAGAACAGAGATCAGGCAGTCGTCCCGGCGGTGGTGGTCCTCCTGGCGGTTTCGGTGGAGGCGGTTCCGCACCGCTCTATAATATCTATTTTGTAGATGAAAACGTTGGATATATCACTGGTGGTAGAGGCACTATCCTGAAGACGGAAGACGGCGGTGAAACCTGGGTCCGGAAAGTGGCGAGAAGTGATGCCCCTGGACGTGGTGGAAGACGCGGCGGCATGCGCGCCAATTTGATGGGTATCCAGATGATTAGTGAAACGGTCGGTTTTATTGCCGGATCGGAGAATACGATTCTCAAGACAACCGATGGCGGCGAAACTTGGGTCGGCAGCTCGGAACGTGCACGCGTCGGTGAGACCCGAAACAACCTTGAAAATATCTGGTTCGTTTCACCGACAACAGGTTGGGTTATCGGTTCATTTGGGACACTCCTGCATACTACCGATGGTGGCGAAACTTGGGAGAAACGGGACGCAGGCTTTGATAACAATCTGTTCGGTATCCATTTCGTTGATGAAAACACGGGTTGGATTTGTGGACAAGAAGGTCTGATTCTGCACACGAACGATGGCGGTTCGACTTGGAACCAGCAGAAAACCGAGTCGTTTGACGATCTCCACGATATTATCTTTGTTGATGCGATGGTCGGTTGGGCAGTTGGCGGTTTCAATTCCGTTTTGCACACCACCGACGGCGGTAACACGTGGACGATATCGAATATCCCCGGCGGTGCGACCCTCAAAGGTGTTCACGCAACGGACCCGAACCACTGTTGGACGGTCAACGATTGGGGTGTCATCGCTGGATATAAAATGGAATAGTTGCTGGCTATCGGCAATCAGCCGTCGGCTATCAGTACGGATTGTGGCATGCGAAACCTTTGTGTTTGCCACAAGGCTTCCTGCTGACTGCTGAAGATCAATAGCCATAGAAAAAGAAAGGAATATTGATGTCAGAACTGAAGAGCCATAAAGTCACGATGCTTGGTACCGGACTCATCGGAATGTTTTATACGATGACGCTCCACAACCAGCGCGGTGCAGACCGCGTTCACAGTGTCTACTCTCGACGTGAGGAACGCGCGAACGCATTCGCTGAAGAGTGGAGCATCCCGCACGCAACAACCGATTTGGCGGAAGCCATCAACCATTCTGAGACGGATACCGTTGTCATTGGATTGCCGAACAATCTGCACTTGAAAGCGGTTGAACTCGCAGCGGCGGCAGGCAAAGCCATCCTGTGTACGAAACCGCTCGGACGTACCGCTGAAGAGGCGAAAGCGATGCTGGACATCGTTGAAAACGCCGGTGTCTTTGGTGGTTATCTTGAAGATTTGGTGTATCCGCCGAAAACGCTAAAGGCTTTGGAATCGGTCCAAAATGGTGCCCTCGGTAAGATTCTGTGGGTCCGTTCCCGGGAGACACATCCCGGTCCGCACAGCGATTGGTTCTGGGATCTGGAGCAGGCGGGTGGTGGTGCTATCGTTGATATGGGGTGCCACTGCATCGAGATTATCCGAAACTTCGTCGGTAAGAATAACAGGCCGCTTGAGGTGATGTGTTGGGCAGATACGCTCGTTCATCCGATTGATGCGGAGGATCACGGTATTGCGCTCATCCGATTTGAGAGTGGGGCGATGGGTCAGTTCGAGGTCGGATGGGCGTTCCGGGGCGGTATGGATTTACGGGATGAAGTTTCTGGTAGTGAAGGGACGATATGGCTTAATCACTGGCTTCGTACGGGTTATGAGATGTTCACGGCTGTCGGACAGGGTGGCTATGTCGCTGAAAAGGCGGAAAGCGATACCGGCTGGCTTTTCCCTGTCGGCGATGAGGTTGCAGAGCTCGGCTATCGCGATATGTTCCTCGATATGTTCAACGCAATTGACGAGGGACGCGAACCGATGGAGACCTTCTACGACGGTTATGTTGTCAACGCTGTTATTGATGCCTGTTACAAATCCGCGAAATCGAAGCAGTGGGAAGCCGTTGAAATCGAGGATTGGCGCGGCACTGCGGAAGCCGCTGATGCACAGGCGAGTCCGTCAGATACTGATGAACGCTATGCACACCTCAAAGATGAACGGATGCCTGATGGCAGAATGAAACGCATCTTCAGGGACCGTGAAACGGGTGAGATTATTGAGAGAGTGGAAGATTAATAGAACTTACGCAAACACCTTTGCAGGTGAGGTATTCCTACCTCGCCAACAGTGGGCAATACATCCAGTCTCATGGAAGAATCAAGTAGGGCACAAATAAAAAGGAGGGTTTTCAAATGACTCGAATACTGACAGTCTTTGCGCTTGTGTTTTGTTTCGGTCTGAGTTGTTTCGCTGCTTTTGAAGAGGAGACGGTTTTACTATACCTCTTTGATGAAGAGACTGACGATGAAGCGACAGACCTATCCGAGTTTGAGAATCATGGCGAGATTACCGATGCCGAATGGACGGAGGATGGGAAGATCGGTGGTGCATTGGTCTTTGATGGTGTGAGTACGCTTATTGAGGTGCCACATCACGAGAGCCTCGTTCCCGGCGGCGATGCGTTGACAGTCGAAGCGTGGTTCAAACCGACCACATTTCCGGGTGGACATCCACCGATTGCGAGGAAAGGTTCCGTTGCTGAAAGTGGATGGGGTTTTGATACACCGGGCGGAAAAATCCGCGGATTCGTCTATACGGCACCGGGTGCTGCTGCTGTTGCCGAAGGCACGACACAGATGACATTGGACACATGGCACCATGTTGCTATGGTCTACGATGGTGAAGCAGTACTCGTCTATCTCGACGGCGAATTGGATGGAGAAGTCGCACGAGAAGGCGACATCAATGAAAACGAAGCCTCTGTTTGGATCGGTAAAAAGGCGAATGAGAGTGTATGGCTTGATGGAACGATGGATGAACTCCGTATTCTCAACATTGCCATCTCTCAAGAACAAATTCAGGCGGATATGGAGGAAGGCATCGCGTTTGCTGTGGAAGTTACAGGGAAACTCACAACAACATGGGGACGGATTAAATCTGAAATCCGCAATTAGCACTTGGAGATGATAATGATAGATACAAGCTGGCTTGAATACTGTGCTACGGATGCGCAACTCAAAGCCTTCAATGACACGGGATACCTCGTTGTTGAGGACGCTATCAGCACGGAGATGGCGGACGCATTGGAGGAAGTTGCGGACCGCGTTGATGCTGAGGAACGTGCGAAAAAGGGGTTGGCACCCCACAAATTGTTGTCGAAGTTCCGTACCGTCGTTGAGGACGATCTATTGTTGGAATTGCTCGACAATAAGAAGGTTTTTCCGCTGCTTTGGGACATCCTCGGCTGGAATATCCAACTGTACATCTCGCATCTCATCATGTATCCGCCAGAGCCGCCGGATACGCCGCGTGTTACCAAAGCCGCGCACTGGCATCAGGACGGCGGCAGACCTGTACCGGAGATGGAACGTCCACACCCGCGACTCTCGTTGAAAGTTAGTTACTGGCTAACGGACGTTACCGATCGCGACAACGGTGCGATGCGTCTGATTCCGGGTAGCCATAAGCTTGATACCCGTCCGCCAAACAGCGACAACGATCCTGATGGTGACCCTGAAGGTGCGATGGATCTGCTTGTCAAACGCGGCACGGCAGTGCTTTTTGATCGACGGATGTGGCATTCACGGGGTTGGAATTTCTCTGATGTGACGCGGAAGGTTCTGTTTATGGGGTATAGTTATCGCTGGTTGCGTGGATTGGATTACAACCTCATGCCACCGGAACTTCTTGAGAAATGTGACCCGATTCGGCGACAACTGCTCGGGGACGGTGTGGATGTCAAAGGCTGGTGGCAACCGACAGATGCAGATGTGCCGTTGAAGACGTGGATAGCGGAGCATCGCGGCGAGGAACATCTGCGGTAGAAACTTTTGGGAATCTCATCGTGTTCGATTATCAGTTGGCGTTTTCCTTGAATTTTCGTGCGGAATATTGGATAATTAAAAGAAACGTTTAAGGGTGAAAATTGGGGGAACATCAAAATGGATAGAGATGAATTGATTCTACAAAAGTTATCTGAACTTGCAGAAGATGTAAAAGACCTGCGGAAAAATGTAGGTGGTTTACAGAAAGATATAACTGATGTGAAATTACAACAAGCTGACGATCGCCGCCGGTCAGAAACTGCGGATGTAAAGTTAGCTGGGGATTTGCAACGCGTGGAATCCAAAATTGATGGAGGTTTGGATCGCGTGGAATCCAAACTAACAGCAGATTTGCAAGGGATAGAGTCCAAGTTAACAGCAGATTCACAACGGGTAGAATCCAAAATTGACAGCGTTGTCACCAACATCAGTGAGCGTAAGGCAGATACCAACGAAAGATGGAAAATCGGGGGTATTATTGTCTCTACTACTATAGCGATTTTGGCACTCATCAAGTCGTTTTTCTTTTCCTAATTAGCGGAACCGAGGAGGTCATCGTTAAATGGAACGCATAGAAAAGTACCGTGAGATTATACTACGCGTCCTTGATGAGTACATGGAAGTACCACCGACCTACGGGGACATGATAGATGAAATCATTGTTGACCGAGAAACGGATCGCTATTTGTGGATGACGCGAGGCTATCAGAAACATAAACGCATCCATGCCTGTATTGTCCGAATTGATATTATTAATGGAAAGTTGTGGATTCAACACGATAATACGGAAGGTATTGCACCCGAATTAGAGCGATATAGGGTGATGTAAAAGACCTGCGGAAAAATGTAGGTGGTTTACAGAAAGATATAACTATTGACCAATTCCGTTTTAGTCGTCGTCAGATTTTTCTGAAGGGGTGCGTTTGGATGGATCATACGGTACATATTTGACCCCGTTGCGTTTATCTTCTTCCTCAAGTGCTCTCACATACGCAAAAAATTCATCCAGAGTTTTGAATTTCGCACTCAGTTCTGCTTTG
>JAJEEK010000103.1 GCA_022821065.1 Candidatus Poribacteria bacterium | reverse complement strand
ACGAGGCCTGCGGAGACCTCGGCATGCAACCCGTATATCATTTACCTTCGTCGAAACCTGTACACCCCCAAATTAAGCAATAAAAGTTTCCGAGAATTCTGTTAGTTATAGGCTCGTATCTCATTCGCGGCGGTATCTCGTTCAATCTTATCACGTTTATCGTAAACCCGTTTACCCATCGCTACCGCCAACTCCAACTTCACCTTACCGTTGCTGAAATACGCACGCGTCGGGACGATCGTCATCCCTTTTGATCGGATTGAGCGTTCGAGCTTCGTGATTTCCCGACGATTGAGCAGCAACTTGCGTTTCCGTTTCGGTTCGTGGTTGGCGATATTGCCGTGTTCGTACGGACCGATGTGGGCATCAATAAGGAATACTTCACCATCTGTTACCTGCGCGTAACTGTCCGTCAGGTTCAACCGTCCGGCGCGAATTGCTTTCACTTCCGTGCCTTGCAAGACAACACCGGCTTCATACCGATCGCGTAGGTTATAGTCATACCGTGCTTTCCGATTCACGGTAATCGTTGGGTTTGTAGAATCTTTGGCATTTTTCATAGCGAGATTAAGTATAACATAAGATTAACGCGTATGCAAGAAAAAACACAGAGGTCGTCAGTTACCGGTTACTTAAACGACAGTTAACCCCATGAGGTTGACTGAAATCGAAAATAGTTGTCGAAAATTTGAAGTTTTTCGTGAAAACAGGATTTTAGTTGAAAACACGGAACATATCTGATACACTATACTACAAATACCGCGTCGTTGGAGGCACAAAGTACCGTGCTTTGATTGCACTCCAAAACTGACAAAGGAGTTTTTGATGCCAGAACTTTATGATACACGGGCACCGAACCCGCCGTCACGTGCAATTTTGATAGGCGTTAAACTGCGAAACAACTTGATGCACGAAACAGAAGAATCGCTCCAAGAACTCCGGCACCTCGCAGAGACCGCCGGTATCAAAGTCGTTTGTGAGGCAATTCAACCGCGAAATAAACCCAACCCGACCTATTTTATCGGCGAAGGAAAGGTTGAAGAACTTAAACCGCTCGTTGAAGAGCTTGATGCCGACGCAATCATCTTCGATGAAGAACTTTCACCGGCACAGACGCGGAACCTCGAACGTGCCCTCGACATCGTCGCAATTGACCGAACGGGTCTCATCCTTCATGTCTTCGCACAACGCGCGCTCACGAAAGAGGCACGGCTACAGGTCTCACTCGCACAACTTGAATACGCGCTGCCGCGCTTGACCCGGATGTGGACGCACCTTTCACGACTCGCAACAGGCGGGGGCGGCGGGGGCCCTATCCGCGGTCCCGGTGAAACCCAGTTGGAAATGGATAGACGTTGGATCCGTAGGAACATCGGACAGGTGAGAAAGGCACTCCAAGCCGTCGAGAGACAGCGGCAAGTCCAGCGGAAAAACCGTTCTGAAAAGATCAAGGTCTCTTTCGTCGGCTATACCAATGCCGGAAAATCGACACTCTTCAATCTATTGACAGGTGAAAGCGTTTTGGCAGAGGACAAATTGTTCGCGACCTTAGACTCCACCACGCGGAAGGTGGATCTCCCACAAAAGCAGCAGATTCTTCTCAGTGATACTGTCGGGTTTATCAAGAAACTGCCACACCAATTGGTTGCGGCGTTCAAGGCGACACTTGAAGAAGTCGTTGAAGCGGACCTCCTCCTTCACGTCGTCGATGTGAGTCACCCGGAGGCGGAAGCGCAGATAACTGCTGTGAACGAAGTCCTTGCCGACTTGGATGCCACCGATATTCCGATGCTCATGGTTTTCAACAAGATTGACAATCTCCAAACGGAGGACGATCTGCAGGTCTTACGGAGCCAGTATCCAGACGCGCATCTCGTCTCTGCGCATCGCGGCGATGGGGTTGCGGCGTTAATGGAGGCGTTGTCGAACCGTTTTGTCGAACTCGGTCCGAATCTCTCCCTGAGTATACCCTACACGGACGGAAAAGCACTCGATTTACTCTATAAACACGGGACTGTGCTTAACGCGGAATACGCAGCGGACGCTATCCATGTTACGGCACGTATGCCGAACCGCTACCTCAAATCGGTCTCCGAATTTTTGGTCTCTTCCTGACGGAAAGGCAGCGACACTAATGCGATGGCTCGACCAGACCGACATCGGGCACGACTTACAAATCTGTCCAGATTGCGATAAGGCGTACGAAGTGCTTGATCAGTTTCAAGGAAGTCCGTTGGGAGAGGCATCGCTCAACCCGATTGATGCCGTTTTCAACGACGCGTACTATGTTGCGATTCGGTGTCCACAATGTCTCGAAATTCGGTATCTCTGTATACAATCTCTAACCGCTACACAATTTCATAGCGAAAAGGAAAACAAGGAAAAGCCATGAAGATAGGTGTCACCCAAATTATACTCGGAAACATGTCGTTAGACGATACGCTTTCGCTTTGCCAAGATGCTGGATACGATGCCGTTGAACTCACTTTTCGTGAAGGAAAAGACACCGACATCAATATGAGTGATTCGGAACTCCAAGGTATCGTTGCGAAATGTAATGCGGCGGGTATCGAGATCGGCAGCATCACAGCCGGTTACTCGGATCGCGGTAACCTGCTCAGTCTGGATGCGACGGAGCGAGAAAAAGGCGCAGTGTCTCTCGCTCGCGGTTTAGAGGTCGCCAATGCACTCGGTGTCGGTGGGATCCTACTGCACCCGGGGCAACTCACCGTTGAAGGGACCTATCAAGAGGTCTGGGATAACCTTGTCGGTCTCCTGAAAGACTTAGCACCCTCTGCGGAAGCGCATCAGGTCGCGATCGGTCTCGAAAACGTCTGGAACAAGTTTCTGCTGAGTCCAAAAGAGATGCGTGATATCGTGGATGAGATAGATAGCGAATGGATAGGGACCTATCTTGATACAGCGAACATGATGGCTTACGGTTATCCAGAACACTGGATCCGTGAACTCGGACCCCGCATCAAACGGGTACACTTCAAGGATTTTGACCGTGGCGCACATCGGTTCGTTAATCTTTTAGACGGTGATACGGATTGGAAGGCGGTTATGGAGGCGTTCCGCGCTATCGGTTATGACGGTTACGTTATTCATGAAGTCGGTGGTGACAGAGATGCACAAATCGACTTGGCGAAACGGATGCGTCAGATCGTTTCGATGTAACCGCAAAAGACAGAAGGCGATGGCTTCCAAGAAACCATCGCCTGATGCCGGAGGTCGGACTCGAACCGACATGGACCTAGGGCCCGCTGGATTTTGAGTCCAGTGCGTCTACCAATTTCACCACTCCGGCTTTTTCGGTAAGACAAATTATAGCACACTTTCCGTGAAAGGTCAAATTTTTTATGGTAGGCGGTCAACCATTTGTAAGCCCTAATTGAATTAAACTACGCAAAGAACATGGCGAATCAACAACGAAATCTTGCATCTGAAAATATATTCCAACGTTTCCTTACCGCTGCGTTGGCATTTCTTAGCCAGCTGCGTGAAATAGAGATGTGGCGGACTTTATGGCACTGGGTGCTTTGGCGCGTTATGCCTAAACGCCGCCGAATCCTTAAGTTGATACGAGAACTCCAACCGCTTCATCAAAACGCATCTCCTGAAATGCGGACCCTCAGAGATGAAGTTTTCATCAAAAGCTGCTTGGAACTGAAACGCCCTGAACAGGAACAGGTTCTCTTGGACGTTCTGAAACGGGTACACCATCCACTCGGATTTGAACAAATCTTCTTTGCAGCGATCTACCCAGTATTAGTTAAACGAGACATGGCGGTCATCCCGATAACAACTGAAACCGAGCATCGGCTTGATGTAGAACTCGGGTACCTCGGATATAATGAAGATTATTTTTTCTGGGTTTTTGAGATTGATGGAACGAAACGTCTGACGCTCAATACACCGCTCAATCCGAGAATGGAAATACGGGACGACAAAAGTTATGTCGTGTATTCACTCGGCAGCACTGGATTGGTAGACACAGACTTTGCTGAATACGCGGAACGGTGGTTACTCGATTCACCGCGTTTAACAATAGCACTTCCACTACTTGCCGCGGCTTACGCCGATCAGTGGATCCTCAATACGCGTCTCTATCTGAACCATATCCTCGCGGACTTGAAAAAGCGGAACTATCAGGTCACAGCAATGACAATACCTGATTTTGAACGGGAGCGGTTGTCACTTTTACGCCGTCTCTCCCTGGACCGGCTAAGAAAACGTCAACTTCAGTCCGAACGCCGAAAGCGGTAAGATAGATACCGGGTTCAATCGAGAAACAGACCCCAGAGATCAAGGCACGCGCATCGCGTGTCTCTAAGTTATCCAAATTCGCACCGTTACCATGGATAACCGTACCGATATTGTGTCCAGTACGGTGGATAAAGTATTCACCGTATCCTTTTTCGGTGATATACCCCCGAACACAGTCATCGACTTCATAGCCGTGAATCGGTGCCTCTGCCTCCCATCTCTCCTGAATGAATCGGATCGCTCTATCCCGCGCCGCTTTGACGATATCGAAAATCTCAACGTATTGTGTCGGTACAGTTTTTCCAGCATAAGCGACCCACGTCGTATCCGCAAAAACTGCATCTGGATCCTTCTGCTTTGCCCATAAGTCAATCAAGATGAAGTCGCCTTTTTTGATCTCTTGGGTGTTTGTCGCGGAGGGTGCATAATGCGGGTCGCTGCTCTTTGCGTTCACAGCAACAATCGGCGGGTGGTCTGTGACGAGGTCCATCGCCGCAAATTGTCCGAGTATCTCCTGCTGAACGTCATACTCTGTAATCGTTTTACCGTCCCGTAACTGCGAACCGATCCAATTGAAGGCGTAATCTTTCGCTTGTAGCACCAATTTTGCGGAAAGTTGATGTCCTGTCGCTTGTGCCTCATTCAGGCGTGCCTCTATGCGCTGCGCCAGTTCCGCAGACGTTCGCACATCAACCCCGAACGAACGGATGCATTCCAATGTGCCAGCATCTACGCGTGAGATATAAGGGATTTCGGCGTTTGGCGAGTACTCCATCGCAACCGTTTTGACATCGGCGAGTAGGGAACGGATTGCATCGTTAAGCTCTTCCCACCCCGCATAAAGCGCGACCTGCCCTTGCACATCAGCAAAGTTTGATGTTTCTATTTTATGTACCAACCATCGCGGTTCACCCTGTTTAGGGATAAGACAGAACCACCGTCGGGTGATATGTGCCTCCGCCAAGCCCGCGACATTCTGTGCGATCGGGTTTATCCCCCGAAAATCGTATAGAAGCCACGCATCTAAATCTAATTCCGCCAGTTCATTCTGAATTTCGGTTGTTTTCATACCAATTAGAGTTCCCTTTTCGCTAAAACGGCTAATCTTCTGCCCCGCGTTTTCTCCTTATATAGTCTTCATAGTACTTTTTTCTTGTAGTGACGATAGACCAAATAGCAACGCCAACGCCTACTATTGCAAGAATTGAACCTGTGATGACAATTAGTGTAGTTAGTGTAGTCATTTGATTAATCCCCCGAACGACAGTAATTTTAGGCTTCGGTTTCTTACGGTTCATTGCGATTTATGTCTGAACCTATTTGGAAAACCTACCATAAATGTTCTACCTCGCAGCTAAAATTAGTACGCTGAAAATATAATACCATTATCGTCCAATAAGGTCAAACGTATTCTGTTTCTTCTTTCAATTTCGAGATTGTATGATATACGGAGAAACTAATGAAAAGTGATGCAAAACTTAAGACAATAGACAAATGCGTTATAGCGTCTTCATTGATCAGACCTGGGTTTGATTGACCTAATAAAGAACAAGCGAATAAAACACTATAGAATGATATAAAGGCAATTGAAATTCCGTTCTGGATTGTTTTCCATGATCTTTCGCGATCATTGAAATGCTCTATCTCGTTTATATTGGATATATGTAAGATCAACCCAAATGCCACAAAGTCTGATGAGTTGAAGAAATTCATAGTTCGATTCTGTGATATAAACCATATTAACGCTCGTGAAAGAATAGGTATTAAGCCCACAAGCACCGTGTATATAAGCCATTTGATTTTTATATTAACCATGTTCTATTTTCTGACCTCCTGAGGGCATCTACACATGATTGTCTTCTACGGAAACTCTTTCAACAGCACTGCAACAATACAATAGCACATTTAACGACAAGAATCAAGGAAAATAGGATTTGTAGTTACGGGGTTATGGAGAACCCACAGCGTGTGCTTACGACTTTATCTCCAAGGCAGGCAACCCATCAACAATCTCCACCGTCTCCAAACTCACCGTAATCACCTTTCCAATCAACTTGACGATGTACTGTGGGTCGTGTGGACGGTTTGGGTCGTTAACAATACCGCTCCGCTTATCTGTCTTCACACGGTATTGGTCTATCACCCATTCCAATGCAGAACGCGTGCCGAGTCGATAGTCAAACACTTTTGGAGGGATACCGTCGAGCGTCAGGAAATCGTTGTAGATGAGCGAGGTTTTGTCTTTGGAGAGTTTCATCTTCTCAACACACCAATCAAGCGGTGTGTCCGGTGTTTGGACAAACTTGAGTTTATCGTATTCGGGTTGGGATTCGTAGTCGATGTGGAGATCGGCTAAGCGTGCGCCTGCGTCTGCGAATCCTCGAAAATCCGAGGCGAAAGGGATATGCGGCAGATCGCGTTTGAGGTTCGCTGCGTACTTCTCGCGATAGTCGGGGTGATGCAGGAGTCCGTAGGTGTAGTGGAAGAGGTCCCATTTGGTGATGGTGTCATCATTGTAATGGGTACGGAATACTGTCAATGCCCAATCGGTGATATTTTCGCGTCGGTTGGTGCCATCCTCGTCGTAGGTGTAGAATGGGAAGCACTGGGTTTTTTCGAGTATGTCAAGAGAAGAAATCCTTTCTATCATCAAAGTTTGAAAAGGTTTATTGCCGCTAATGCCACTGACACAAATCACTCGATTCTCTTTTTCCGTCTCTGGTGCCGGGAATATAGAGGGAAACACAAGGACTCTGTCATTCATCATCCGATCAAAGTATAGGTTCAATTTTGTGAATGGACGATAGAGGGATTGTCGGATTTTCGCCTCTATAAACGCTGCAGTTTGACCGCTTCGCAGCTTCCGTTTTAAAGTTGAACTCCATTTAATTTTTGTCTCATCAGAAATTACATAATCATCAAGGTTAGCATCCCGATCTGTTCTTTGCCCCCATCGAGCCACTTCAGCGTTATAAGTTTGGATCATTCCACTTATGTTTTCGGTTAGGACGTTTCGATTGAAATTGTAAACCCATGCATCACGGTTCGTACTGACACCAAGACTGTACGTCTTGAAAATTACACCCGTTGCTGCACCTTTAGTGGCTTTCATCGCTTTACTCCCCATCGGAATAAAGGTGTCAAATTCGGTATGGAGACCTTCGGTGAGCCACGTATTCCGTTTGTCAGGTGTCATTCGCTTCCATTCAATATTCTGGTAATCCTGTTTTGAATTGAGGTAGTCATACTTATCTTCCTTCCGCCAGAATTCATCAACAGAAGCGTAAAAAATTTGTGTTTGCGAATTTGTATTGTCAGCCTTTTTGATCAAAAAATTAATACTCACTCCCACCTGAATTCCAAACACATTGTGTGTCGTCCCGGACAGTTTCGGATTCTTACGGACATTACCTCCCAAATCCAAAATGTAGATAGCGTCAAACTCTTCTGCGAGACGTTTTCGCATGCCGTCAAACGCTACACCCTCGAGAAAGCCACTATTTGTTACAAAAGCCACAACGCCTTCCTCACCGATTCTATCAGATGCCCACCGAATCGCTTTGACGTACGGATCTGAAAGTTTATTCCTCAGCGTCGCTTTAGAGTCTTTTACATAAGTATCTGCAACTCGCTGGTCCATCGTCTTATACTTCCGGTTTTTGTTGTTGTCGTTCTCGTTGACCTGTCCCATATTGTACGGTGGGTTACCGATGACGACGAACATATCGGTCTCTTTCTGCTTTTCGACGCGTGCCGTGTTCGCAGGCGTGAGGAGCTGCATCTGTTGGTCCTCTATCATCTCAAAGGTATCCACGAGACAGATACCTTCATAAGGGAGATACCGGCGCGTTGCGGTGTAGAATTCTTGCTCAATATTCATGCTGGCGATGTAGTAGGGTAGGAGCATCACCTCGTTACACTGGAGTTCCGGCGGATCGGCAGTATATTTCCGTTCCAGTGAAATCGGGTCAAGTGCTTGCATGATGCGGACGATGAAGTTGCCGGTGCCGACAAACGGGTCGATAATATGCACACCACTATCCGAAAGTGAACGATCAAACTCGGTCTGCAAGATGTGTTCGACACTTTTGACCATGAAATCGACAATCGGTTGCGGTGTGTAGACGATACCGTGCGTATCTGCAACCTTGACAGAGAACCCTTGAAAGAACTGCTCGTAGACGGTGTTGAGGAACGCCTGTTTCTGTGAGAAGTCGGTAATTGTGCTGGCGGTTTCTTCAATCGCAGCGTAGAACGGTTCTAAGGGACGTAGAAATTCAGAACGATTCAGGGTCCGTTCTGTAAGCACATCAATAACAGTCTCAATTTCACGTGCGATAATATTTCGGCGTGTAAAGTCAGGATTATCAAAGACGGTGCGGAAGATGCGTTCCGTGAGTAGGTGCTGGATGAGCATCTCCTCAACGGCAGCGACGGAGAGGTTCGGATTAATGGAGGTCTGACACTGTTGATGAAAACTGGCAAATGCTTCCTGAAAATGCGGATTGTTTCGGCGTTCTGTTTCAATGAGCGTCGCCAATTGCTCACCGAGTTCCGGCACCATCTCTCTGAATTCAGCGACTGCGGTATACCATGCGGCGATGTTTTCTTCTTCATAGGTGAAAAAAGCCTGTAAGACGTGGACGAGGTTCCTCGGTTCAGTGATGTCAAGATCGAGCAACAGTTGTCCGTGTTGATAGAGGAGTGCATGGGTCGGGGATTGGAGGACAATGTTTTTTGAAGGGTAGCCTGCAGCGAATTTTTTATCCGCTTCAACGTGTAGGTCGTCCTGTGTATCTTTTGCTTCCCAGTAGCCGTGTGGTAAACCGAACGCATCAACGACTTCACCATCGGGGGTTATGCGTCGTTTTTCTGGCGTGTATCGGCTTTTTTCGCAGAGGAGTGTGAGGTCGGATTGTCCACAGTAGTGTTGGAGTAGGTTTTGGAAGGCCGCGCGGACAGTTCCCTCGTTTTCTACGCCATGCTGCGCATACTTTTCGAGTTCAGCATAGTAGCTTTTGATGGGCTTGTGCGTCGGTTTGATATTGATATCTGGCATCTATTTTCCCCGCATGTTTTCGGTGGACAGAACAATGCCAAATTATACACGGATTCGGGCGAAATTTCAAGGAAAATTTTGCTGCATAAACGCCCCGCAGTCTCAGAAAGTATTGACACCGAAACGTTCACATCGTATAATACCGATTAATAAATTAACAGGAGGTATCTAACACAAACCCATGAATCCATCCGAACAGCAGACGTATTTAGCGCGATGCCAACATCCTGAGATTCAGGCACTTCAGCCCGATACAGAAAACACTGAAGACGTATGGATACCGACCTCCGAACAACTGCAGCAACTCTTAACAGAAAAACTCCCGTACCCGGATCGGTCGGTTTTGCAACGCACCGCAGACGGTTGGGAATACGAGACCTACTTTCGTGAATGGGCTGCCGATTACGGCACCTATATTGATACGCATCGACAGTTCTCTGGTCCCGACGTAGAGAGTGTGCTTTTACAGGCACTGATGGCACTGCTCGGTATCGGTGAACGGTGGATGGTTTAGTTAGAGGGAATTATGACATTTGGACACCTACTTACGACGATTGAAGAATATAAACTGCAAGATATCTCGCTCGAAAACCTAACAACACTCCTTAACGACGCATTCGGCGATTGGCTTTCATCACAAGGTATCAGTCACCTCATGATGTTAGGAGATAACACGTTATGCCTAAACGTCAGAGGCGAGTTAAAACAAGCCAACCCCACGAAAGGGATTGACTTTCGTTCCCGTTTCCTCGTGGTTTCATTGGACGCGGTGACAGAAGAACCGGAGGCGATAGCGGAGGCACTTAAATCCTATACTTCAGAGGGGGATGGTGCTTATGTCTGGGTGATCCCGGACGGCTACATGGCAGCACTGACACCAGCAGAGAAGGAATGGGAGCAACACGGCGGCGGCTATTTCTCGCACGAATCCATCTGTATCTCCAATACCGCCGATATAGATACCCGTTGTCTCCTCGAGGTACTATATGAGGATACGACACTGGAGAACGTCTCCTGTGAATTTGACGTGCCTGCACATCGTTCGGTGCATTACCGACTCGATAAACTCCAGGACGAGAACGGCGAACTGTTGATTGCTAAAGACGCACCTGTTAGCTACAAGATCACGAGCCGTGATGCACGGATTGTCGTCCAAGGCTCGCGTATCCTGACGAGCGGCGAGAACAGTATATTCGCTAGCTTCGGAACCGTCATGGCATGGTGTCCGCAATAGGCATTTTTACTATAGGTAAATAGTTAGACAGATACCATCAAAAATCTTTGCATTTGAAGGTTTGGATAGTGTATAATAAAATAAAAGGTGAATCCTTGGTAAAAACCCCTGCCCTAATTCTCTAATTTTAGGTAGGTCTTGAGGAAACAAACGATGGACGTGCAAGACTATTTTGATTTTATTGATGAAACCAGCATCCGCATCAAGGGGCACCGCGTCTATATTGACGAGGTGTTAGAAAAACGCTTACAAGGCAAAGAACCCGAAGAAATCTTGTGCTATTTCTCAGGGCTGCCCTTAGAGAAAATCTACGCTACGCTCCTCTACTATGAGGCGAACAAAACCGAGGTAGAGGCTTACTTAGAACGGGTAAGACAACAAAAAAGAAAATCAGAAAAGGAATGGCAGCGAACCCAGGGGCCGACGCTTCTATTTGTTGAAGAGCGAGAACGCCGCCGAAAAGAGCGAGCAGAACAAATTGCTTCAGGAAAATTCGACCCGCTTTGGGACGAACCTGCATGAGACCCCGATTTCTCCTTGATGAACACCTCAGACGCGCGATTATGGAACTGCAAGACTACTTCGCCTTCAACAGCGAAATCGACATACGCATCAAAGGGCATCGCATCGCTATTCAACACGTGTTAAATAAGTACCGAGAAGGTAAGGGAGTTGAGGAACTCCACCGCCGCTTCCCAACTTTGTCCATGGAGGAAATCTACGCCACTATCCTCTATTACCTTGCCAACAAGGAGGAAGTAGAGGTTTACCTTGAACGTGAGAGGCTTATGGATGAAGAAGCTGGGAAACTGATAAAAGCGTATGGCAGAACCCCCACTCTCATTAATTGGGACGAACGCTTAGAAGCAGCTCGACAAAAACTGATCGCCGAGGGAAAGTATCCCGCGATGCCCAAATCAGCGTCAGAAGACCCTGCGATGTGATAGCACAAAAATCCAATTTTTTCAGAAAAGTCTGGCAATTTTCGATAATCCGAGACTAATGCCGGAAATGGCGGACACCTGTTAGTACCATCGCCATACCGTAAGCATCCGCTGTTTCAATGACAGGCTCGTCGTTGACAGAACCGCCGGGTTGGACAATCGCACGGATACCCGCCTCGCCTGCAATTTCGACACCATCAGGGAACGGGAAATAGGCATCCGAGGCTAACACTGCCCCTTTCGCCTTTTCACCCGCCTTCCGAATAGCGATGATAGCGGCATCCACGCGGCTCATCTGCCCTGCCCCGATACCGACGCTCTGTGTGCCGTGTGCCAGCAGGATACAGTTGGATTTGACGTGTTTGCACGCCTTCCACGCGAACAGCAGCGATTTTATCTCATCGTCTGTCGGTGAACGTGTGGTGGCGACCTGCAGTGCCGCCGCTTCCATCTCGTGAACATCCGGGTCCTGGACGAGTACGCCGCCGGTGATGTTGCGAATCTGTAAGATAGGTTCGGAGGCTGACAATGCGCCAACTTCAAGGATAGGACGGCGTTTAACGCGCGACAATGCACGCAACGCCTTTTCTGTATAACTCGGTGCGATAATCGCGTCAACCTTCACACCGGCATTTGCGGCTTCGCGGATCGTGTTCGCTACCTGAATCGTCACTTTCCGATTTAAGCCGATAATCGAACCGAAGGCAGAGGTGCGATCACATTCCAATGCGTTTGTGAAAGCATCTTGTAGGCTGTCGGCAGTTGCGAGTCCGCACGGGTTGTTATGTTTGATAATGGCACACGCTGGCGTTTTAAAGTCCTTGACGATCTCTAAAGCGGCTTCTAAATCGAGGAGATTATTAAAAGAGAGCGGTTGCCCGCTGCGTTGGTTTGCCCACGCTGCTGAGGGGCCTGGACGGGTCTCAGTTCTGTAGAAAGCGGCGCGCTGATGTGGGTTTTCGCCGTATCGGAGTGTGCGTTCTTTCTTGAAATGAAGGGTTAGATTATCTGCGAATGCGTCTGCTTCGGAATCATTTCCAATAAGATAGGCAGCGATTGCGGTGTCATACTGTGCGGTATGTACGAATGCTGCCTTCGCCAATTCAAATTGTCGCGCTTCCAAGAGGCATCCATCGTTCGCCTCCAAATCAGCGATGATTTGTGGGTACTGGCTTGGGTTCGTGAGAACAGCGACGTGCCGATAATTTTTCGAGGCGGCGCGAAGCATCGTCGGACCGCCGATGTCGATATTCTCAATCGCTTCGGGGAGTGTCACATCCGGTTTCGCGACAGTTGCTTCAAACGGATACAGATTGCATATCACCATATCAATAGGACTGATACCGTGTGTTTCCGCTTGTGCGTTGTGTTCGGCGTTATCGCGTTCAGCGAGGAGTCCACCGTGGATTTTTGGGTGCAGGGTTTTCACTCGACCGTCCAGCATTTCAGGGAAGCCGGTATAGTCAGAGACCTCAACGATGTCGATTCCTGCGTCCCGAAGGTGTTGTGCCGTGCCGCCGGTGGAGAGGATTTCCACGCCGCGTTGCGTGAGAGCAGTGGCTATCTCTAAAAGATCGGTTTTGTCGTAGACGCTGATGAGTGCGCGTTGTATTTTTTTCATTTTTTTCCATTCTGCTAAAAAGATAAATCTGGCGACACTTAGTAAACTTTACTACGGTGCCCGACTTGATGAACCGTAATTTCTCTAACATGCCTATCAACGGAATAGAGGATACGGTAATCGTTCATTTTCAAAGTAAACTTCCCTTTGTGTCTGCCCTTCAACGCTTTATGCCTCCAATTATCGCAATTCTCACAGAGCCACGCTAGTTTTCTGTGGATACTCCGAGCTATTGAGGGATGCAAGCGCTGTAGGTCCGATTCCGCTCGTGAGTCTAATACCAATATATACATGATTACTCTGTTTCGAGTTTTTTGAAAACTTCATCCATCGGAATCAGTTCAGCTTTTCCGGCTTCGTAATCAGCTATACGCCGATCTAACTCCTCAAGAAATTCAGGACGCATTTCCAACCCTTCATCTGGGTCGTAATGATAGTCTTCTAACGCCAACTCTAAAAGTTCGTAGGCGACGAAAAATTCTCGAAACGCAACATCTAATTCAGTAAGGGGAGCATTTTGCTCCAGCAACGCGCGGAAACCTTCGCGCACCGAGAAAAGCTCCAAACTCACGAGCATGCGTAACAGTTTTCGATATTCGTCTGTTGGCAGCTTCGAGATTTTCTTCTCTGGCATCGGATCGCTGTGCATGTAAGCTCCGGCGCGTCTGGACATCCGCTCATCCAAGGTCGTCTTCCGATTGGCGAGGATGTATTCACGTTGCCGCTTTAATTTTTTTGATAGCGATGTGTGCGGCGGCAGCCCCTCCAATGGGTCGCCCTCGTAGGTTTCAAGAAAGAACGCGAGACTTTCATACCCACAATAAAATTCACGAAACTCTGTTTCAAGTTTTTGTTTGTTCTCAGCGGATGGTGGTTCGTTGAGCAACACGATAAGCCGCTCGCGCGCCGCGAAAATCTGATCGTTTACGAGGATATTTAGCAGCTCAAGAGCCTCAATAGGGTCCATCTCCATAATATTTTTCATCTTTTTTTTCCTCCAGTCAAACTATATATCGCGGGAATCCGAATCCGTCGTTTGCGACGTGGCTTCGTGCGGGGATCTGCGCGCGGTTCGGTATAATCAGGTCCATTTCTGATGTATTTTCAATAACCGTCCCATCGCCGATACGTACCTCATCCCCGATATAGATCCGTCCGGGATGATCCGACGCGCCGCGAATGGTTCCAATAACAACAGATGACCCGATGCGGCACCGCTGTGCGATTTCAACGAACCCATAAATCTCAGTATTCGTGCCGATGGTGCAATAGTCCGAGATCTGGACGGGTCCGAGAAGACTGGTGTCGGTGCCGATTTCAACGAAATCACCGATAACAGGGTGGCGCTGCTTGACTTTGACGCTTAACCCGCCGAACGTGCTCGGATAGATGACGCATCCTGAACCGATAATACCTGTTTGACCAGTGGTTACACCGCGATGTGGGTGTTCGAGGAAATTGGCATCACCGATCTGCGTTTCGGGGTGCAAATCGGCTTGATAGTAGCGTCCGGCGAGTTCTGACATCGCACGCGGCAGCAATGGGACAGGAACCCTCTGAAGATTTGGATTATCTTCGGGTGCTTCACTGCGCGTCAAGGCGTGCGCGACATCGTGATAGAAAAGCACACGCCACCCTGGATAGGTACTCACGACTAACTGGAGTTGGTAATCCAAAACGGTAGCGAGGTTCAGCGTCCCAAGGAAATCTTGATACGGTTCAAAGGTGCGTTCTTGGATTGCGGCATCAATCTGAGATCGGAAATCAATGGCAGCGATTTTTTCACGGGAGATACCGGTATGGAGCAGATACGCATCCCAGACAGCCGGATCTTTGAGAGAGGCGAACCGGTTCCAGAGTGCTCGGCTTTTAAGCCGCGGCAGTTCCCAGAGGAGTGAAAACGTCGTTTCAAGGGCAGTATCAAGGTCCGTCTCGTCTGTAACAGCTAAAAAGGACTGGGCGACCATGGCGTATAGCTGATCCGCCACCTCTTCGATCGCCTCCGAGAGTTCGCGTTTTTGCTGGCGCAGATGCGGCGCATTATGGGAACCCGGTGCAACGCATTCAAGCAGATTGCCGAGTACGGTTTCAAGGATATCCCTATTGACAAACCCGCGCCCAGAACGTTGTGCCAACCCTTCGCGGCTCATGCCATCAATCCGTAAAACGTTCAATTCCGATCTACTATAGATCGGACGAAGCCGTTCCAACGTCTGTGTCAACAACGGATTCTTTCGTTGTTCATACGAAGCATCAAAAAGTGTCGTCTCATCCATTTTTTTAATTATTAAACCTGTTCACCGTTCCACAATGTAAAGCTAAGACAAATTGTTCGCTGATCACTCACAATTTCGTTTCACGGTGGTTTCCGATTGATTCAACCGACTTCGGATCGTGAACGGCATCTTATACCACTCCCAAAAGTCTATCTCATATTAACGACATCGTCCATCAAGGACCGGTAGGTTCAGCACTAATTTTTTGGGCAGTTAACCTTACGCTTGATCAACTGCAGATTGCGATAAAAAAATTTCCTGTGCAGCGGTAACGCCTGCGCCGAGTGGAACATCGTAGCCGATCTCGACTAAACCGCGCTCAAACGCGGAAACCGCGACGATTACATCGCTTTCATCCATCCAACCGAGGTGGGCGATTCGGACAATCTTACCACTCAACTGGCTCTGACCACCCGCATAAGTGATACCGTACTTATCGAGCATCAGTTTGAGAAACGCTTTCCCATCGATTTCTTCTGGTAACTGGATCGAGGTTACGGTATTCGCCGGTGATGCAGCAAAGAGGGTGAACCCTAACGCCTTGACAGCACTCCGCGTCGCTTCAGCTAAACGACTGTGGCGCGCAATCGTGTTACGGATACCTTCCTCACAGATACGGGTCACGGCACACTGAAGTGCAGTGAGTAGCGTCACTGCGGGTGTGTAAGGGACAGAACCCTCTAATCCGGTCTCGTAAGCCTTTCGGAAATCAAAGTAATATTTCGGGAGGTCCGAGCGCGAGACTGCGTCCCAGGCGCGTTCGTTGAGTGCCACAACCGCCAGACCGGGCGGTGTCATCAACCCTTTCTGTGCACAAGAGACGACAACATCAACACCCCAATTGTCCATCTGTAAGTCGTCAGCACCGAGTCCGCTGACAGCATCAACGACCAAAAGCGTTGGACGTACACGTGTCAGGCGCGCCAACGCCTCAATATCGTGTAGCACACCCGTTGAGGTTTCACAGAGCGTCGCGTAAACTGCTTTAACATCTGGATGTTCAGTTAAAACGGTTTCCACCGCTTGCGGATCAACGGCATTTCCCCATTTTACATCAATAGGTATGATTTCAACGCCGAAAGCGGTACAAATCTCACTCCACCGTTCCCCGAATTTACCACTTCGGACGACAATCACCTTATCCCCACGAGATAGTAAGTTAGCGACTGCGCCTTCCATACCACCGGTACCGGATGCTGTTAGAAAGAGGACATCGTTCTCAGTTTGGAAGACGTGTTTGAGTTTTTCGAGAACATCTTTAATTAAGGCGACGGTATTTTTGCTGCGATGGTAGTCTATCGGCTCCGCCATCGCCAACAGTGCTTCAGGCGGGATAGGTGTCGGCCCGGGTGTAAAAAGCCATTTTTTTTTCATAGTAGAATAGTAACCAGTTACGAGTTACCAGTTCCTGGTTACTCGTAACTATTAAATTAGGCAGTGTTAACAGCCACAACGTTTTTACCTTCAACGTCAACCGTAACCCATTCTTGGTCAAGGAGTTCACACAACTGGATAATCGCAGCGCGTTGCGCTGTGCTGTCCATGGGTACTTCGAGGGTGAGCGTAGCGAATTCTTCTCGCTGCATCGCACCCTCCTTATCGAATTTCATCGGTGTAATCTGAATCTTTTTTAATCTTGCATCCATATTTCGTTCCTCATTTATTTTTTTTAAACGTCATCCATGAATGACGCGACATCAATGCATTCCCCGTTACGTCGGGCGGATTCCCAACCCGCCAGAACGGGTGCTAAAGAAAATAATCCATCATGATAATCACTGTGTAGAAGGCTCGCATCGCCGGTCTGTACAGCGCGTATAAAGGTTTTATCCTGTTCTAACCACGGATCAAATTCGTCCGCTTTATAGAGGACATCGCCGTTCACCTCAATCCGATCATATCGGTAAATTTCGAGGCACCCACCTTCATAAAAGACGGTGAACCACGGTTCGTTCTTCGGGCTGGAACCGGTTGAGACAAAGCTAAGCACCATCGTAGCCCCATTGTCAAAACAGTAGTTAAAGCTTGAGGACAAAGCCGTTGCGTAAGCGGATCGTTCGCAATAGAAGGCTTGTGCCCGGACGACATTCAAGCCTGTCATGAATCGGCTATAATCCGTTGCGTGGACCCCCCAATCCAAAGCGCGGCCACCGGATTTGTCCATCTCCGCCCACCACGTTTTGGTATCCGCATTTGTCGAAGGCGGTAACCCGCCGAAACTCTGGAAACGGATATGCACAACGTTTTTGTCCGCCAAAAACCGGCGCGCTTCTTGAAAGAGCGGACGATACCTTTCACGAAAACCGACAGTACTGATAACACCGGCTCGCTGAACAGCGTTGTCTATACACCGTGCAACCCGCATTGTGATCGCCTGCGGTTTCTCGCTGAACAGGTGGATCCCCTTTTCTACTGCCCTTACCTCAACATCGGTACGCACGTATGCTGGCACGATAGAGTATAACACATCGATGGCTTCAGCGTCAAGCATTTTATACGCGCCGCCATTTCCACTGTGATAGACACTCGGGATATTAAATTCTCCAGCGATTTCTTGTACTGCCTGTAAATTGCTATCACAGGCAGCAACAATATCGACCACACCTGTTTGCAATAGGTTTGGAATACGTGTCCGCTTCGCGAAGTTACCACAGCCGTAGATAGCGACCCGGAGACGTTGGTTTGTTGACACGTCAAATGCCCTCCAAATTTTTGTTTTTTCCTCGGTTACGGTGGTACCTAACTGCCATCAAGCTGGGAAGCAACCAACACCAAATCCTGAATATTCACAACACCATCACCGTTGACATCTGCCGGACTTTGACCTATCTGTCCGAAATTTGAGGCGACCAGCACCAAATCTTGGATATTCACAACACCATCACTGTTGACATCCGCTTTCCGCTTCGGTTCAATGGGTGTGAACTCCCACAAAAGAATTGTGCCATCCTCACTTCCACTGGCGAGTGTGCCACCATCGGCAGAGAGTGCAAGCGCGTTAACACCGGCGGTATGTCCCGTGAGGGTAGATTGAAGTTGCCCTGTCTGCGTATCCCACAATCGAATCGTATTATCCCAACTGCAGCTAGCGAGCGTGACACCATCTGGAAAGAACACAACAGACTTGATACGAGACGTATGACCTATAAGCCTAACGTAGGATTGTTCTGCCTGTACATCCCACAATCGAATCGTGTTATCCCGGCTTCCACTCGCAAGCGTCCTACCATCTGGACTAAACGCCACAACATCAATAGGACGTGTATGTCCGATCAGTTCTCGGTATTCTCTACTTTCTACATCCCATAAACGAATTGTATTGTTTTGACCGCCGCTGGCAAGTGTGCGACTATCCGGACTGAACGCAACAGAATAGACATTGGCACCGGCTTTGAGAGTCGTTTTGTGATCACCGGTATCAGCGTCCCATAATCGAGCAGTGCTATCCCAACTTCCACTTGCAAGTGTACTACCGTCTGGACTAAACATGATGGACTCCACACCATGCTTGTGGCTTGTGATAGATGCCTTGGGTTGCCCAGCGTGTACATCCCATAACCGAATTGCGGTATCCCCTCTCCCGCCGCCACTGGCGAGTGTTTCACCATCTGGAGAAAACGCAACAGAAAAAACAGACCCCTTATGTCCAGTCAGTGTTCCTTGGAGTTGTCCTGTGCGTGCGTCCCATAAACGAATTGCCTTATCATCGCTGACACTCGCGAAGGTCTGCGCATCGGGTGCGAAGGCAATTTCATTAATTGGAAGCATATACCCCGTGAGGACTGCCTTGTGTTGGAAGGTGGTATAATCCCAAAACAGGATTGTTTGATCATCACCTGAGCTGACAAGCGTCTGTCCATCTGAACTGAACGCTACAGATGTGGCGCGATCTGTATGCTCCCTAAGAGCTGCTACGGGGTCACCTGTAATTGGATTCCACAATCGAATTGTATTGTCTTCACCACCACTTGCAAGCGTCTGTCCATCCGGACTAAACGCAACGGAAGTAACCCCGATTGTGTGTCCAGTGAGCGTAACCTTACGCTCGCCGGTATGTGGATTCCACAATTGAACCGTGTTATCCTGACTGCCACTTGCAAGCGTCTGTCCATCCGGACTAAACGCAACAGATTCGACACCATACTCGTGTCCGGTGAGGGTAATGGTAGTGATGCGGAAATTATCTTCTACACTCCATAAGCGGACGGTGTTGTCTTTGTGCCCACCACCGCTGGCAAGGGTTTGCCCGTCTGGACTGAATGCGACAGAAGTGACTGGTCCTGTATGCCCGTGTAAGGTCGTTATATAGTTGCCCGTAGTCGCACTCCACAACCGCACCGTTTTGTCTGAACTGCCACTCGCAAGGATGCCGATTTGTGGCGCGAACGCGAGGGCAGTAACACCAAGACGCGTGTGTCCTCTGAGAGACGCTTTGTGTTCTCCGGTATATGGTTCCCACAACCAGATTGTTCCGTCCCGACTTCCGCTGGCGAGTGTATTGCTATCTGGCGAAAACGCAACTGCCGACACCGGTTCTGTATGTCCCTGTAGCAAGTTAATTTCTTGATGCGTCTCAGCATCGTAAACCCAGATACCAACAGAACTGGGAACCGCCAACAGACTGCCATCTGGCGAGTATTCGACGTTTCCGGTGATTGTGCCTTTACCGAGGCGTGCTTTGGCACCGTCTGGCAAATTCCACTCGGTATAATCTTGGGCAGAGACAATTGTGTGAAACAACGTTGATATAAAGAACGCTACCAAAATCAGGAAACGCTTTAGTCTCATTGTAGTAACTCCTTGCTTTTAGGCGTACCTTGGAATGGCCCGGAAGAAATTGTCTATGTGAGTTTCATCCACGCCACGGCGGAACGTCCCATGTATTGAACCACTCCCATTTCCAGATGACCTGTTTCTCTGGCATCTCTACTTCGTATTCTATACCGGCAGTGAACGGGAGGAGTTGTGTTCTATCGCCAACGATGGCACGCATCGATTCAATAAACGCCATTTCATCGGTAACGTTCGGGGGCCAGTGTCCTTCTGGAATAGGGTCGGATTTCCGATCCGTTCGATAGTGCGTCGGTATCACGAAACGCGGTTGGATCAAGTCTATCAAGGTAACAAGTCGCGGCGCGAGTCCGGCACCAAGCCCGAGTTTCATGTGGATCAGGAAATCGACCTTGCCACGTAGGTTTTCCAATGCCGGATACGGTTCGTGCAAATCGCCGGTGTGTAAGATTGAAACGTTCTTCTTTGTGTGTGTTATAAGATAACCGTTTGTCGGCAAATCCGGGGTCTGGTTCTCGCCACTTTCAATCGTTTCGACCTGAATATCGCCGAGGTCGAGCGTATCAGAACCTTGAAACGCCCGCGATGTTCCTTGATTCTCGTTGAGGTGCTTCGGATAGAGAATTTGCACCGTATCGGCAGGTACATGTTTAGTGATGGGTAGGTCGCGTTCAAATGCGGCATCGCCATATTTCTCGGCGATCGGTTGCGCGGGTGTTATGCATCCGGGATTGACGAACAGGCTTTTGAAACGCTCGCCGCGACATAGCTTCCGCAAAGTAGCAGGGTGACAATGATCAAAATGTTCGTGGGAGATAAAGATATAGTCGTAGATCGGCTTCGCGTCTGCTAAGTTCTGATTGAAGAGGTACGGATCAAAGGCGATATTGACATCGCCGAAGCGAACGTCAAACGCACCACATCCCCACCATTTAAGAAATACATTTTCCATTTGGCTATCGGCTATCGGTTGTCGGCTATCGGTCAAGAGATGCCTGTTTTAATCAGATACCTCTTACTGACTGCCAACCGCAAATTACCATTTTTCGCCTCCATTTTGAGCGTGAATCCATTTGGCTATCGGAAACCTTCAGCAATAAGAGGTTTTTGATTATATGGCTATCGGCTATCGGCTATCGGCAAAGAGGTATCTGATTTAATAAATATTCTCTTTACTGCTGACTGCTGATGGCTGACGGCTGACGGCTATTCTTTTCCCTACTTCATTAACCACATTTTCCGGACGCTTTCGGTATCGCCTGCTCGGAACTGGTAGAAATAGATTCCGCTGGCGACAGGTTCACCGTTTTGGTTCTTGCCATCCCAATAAAGCGTTTTTTCGCCGTGCGCTTGATGTCCGAGGTCGAAGTCGCGAATCAGTTCACCGGTTTGCGAATAGATTGAAATACGGACATCGGTAGACTCAAAGAGTTGGTACGGAATCCAAGTTTCGGGATTAAACGGATTCGGATAGTTCTGATATATCTCGGCAACTTTAATCCGTCCCCATGTTGTGGTCTGTTTTCCAGCCGGCTCAACCGCTGTTACGACATCACGTGCTTCCGTAAAGATATAGACATCCGCACCATAGCCGAACCGATGATAAGTTTCGACAATCCCGGAGGGCCACGCCAAGGTAATGGAACCCGATTGATACGATTCAGGGCCAAAACCGAATTCGAGTTCTAAACTGTCACTGCCCAAAAAGCCGGTACCGCAGATTAACTCCTGCGTCTGAACGTGGTTACCGATTTTCACTGTTACGCGTGTGCCGATGCCATCGCGGTTGCTTGCTGTGCCGATCAACCTAATTTTGATGCGTCGATTCTTAGGTTGGACGCGTCGATGGTTAGAATTCGGAAAGCCAGGATCCAGACTGTTTTGAAGAAGCGTGTTGCCGGTGTTACTGACGACATAGAAATCGACATCGCCGTCGTTATCAAAATCACCGGTGGTTGCGCCGCGTGCGACAGCGTCAACAGTGACGTTGAGTGCCTCTGCACGGTCAACAAAGTGTCCGTTCTGGTTGTGATAGAGGCGGTTGCGGTTGGTCTTCTGTGAACCATCAACATCGCCGTTGACGACATAGAGGTCCCGCCAACCGTCGTTATCGAAATCAACGAAACTGGCGTACCAACCCACACCTTCGTTGGCGACACCGACGGCTTCAGCGACATTCGTGAAGGTGCCGTCCCCATTATTGCGCCAGAGGAGATCCGCATCGTAGTTCGTAATAAAGAAGTCTAAATCCGTGTCGTTATCATAGTCGCCGACGCAGAGTCCCATCGCACCCGTCGGTTTGCCGTTGACTTCGGTTACGATGCCGGACTGTTCAGAGACATCAGCAAAGGTGCCATCCCCGCGATTTCGATAGAGTTTATCGGGTCCGTGATCGTTTGCGACGAACAGGTCTTGCCAAGTATCGCCGTCGTAGTCAAAGAAGATCGCGCCCCAAGCGATGCCGTCATCGTCAACGCCAGCGATTCCTGTGACTTCTTCAAAGGTGCCGTCGCCGCGGTTTCGGTAGAGGACATTCGTTTTCGGTGGAGGGTTCGGGTTCAGGAGAGAAGGTGCTCGTCCCCAGTTCGCGATATAGATATCCAACCACCCGTTGTGGTCATAATCAGCGACAACGGGCCCAGTGCCGTGTTTCTCGTCGGCAACGCCTGCGTGTTCGCTAACATCTGTGAAGGTACAATCACCGTTGTTCTCAAAGAGGAAGTTTGGACCAGCACAAGTTACATAGAGGTCGCGCCAACCGTCGTTGTTATAGTCGAACCAGACGCAGCCGCGTCCGTTCGGTGTGTTTGCAACGCCTGCCTCGGCTGCCACGTCGGTGAACGTTCCGTCGCCGTTATTGCGGTAAAGCGCGTTCGGTAAGCCGCCATCACCGACGACGAAGATATCCATCCAGCAGCCATCGTTATCGTAATCCACAGCGGCGGTACCGGGACCCCACCAAGCTCCGGATTCCGTATCAACGGGTGTTTCACGTTGATGGACATTGGCGGACACACTGATATCGTTGAAGGTGGATGCCGCGAGTGCGGAAATACCAAAAAACGTAAGAAAAATGATCAGACAGTACCGCATGTGTTTTGTCCAGCCTTTAATATTGGGACTTTACAGCACCCCAAGTTGTTGTCGCCTTACCCCCCGGTTCAACTGGGAACGGATTCAGATTGTCTCTGAAGTATTCATATTCGACTTCCAGACTGCCTGTGCCTGCTGCGACACCGGCATAAATTCCGAGCCACAAGGGGGGAGTAAGTTCAAATTGACCCTCTCCGATATCCATCCAATCCTTATCTTCCGCGGCTTTATACCAAGCGGTGTATGTATCGCCGTCTTTTTTCAGTCGGAGGGACATTTCGATGTCACCCCAATCCCCAAATCTCCATTGGATATCAGGCGGTCCCATCCCAGCTTGCTTGGTCTGATACTGGATATGACCTTTCGCTGCTGCATCCCGCGACCAGAACTTGATGGTCACCCAATTATCATCCGATGGACTTTTTACAACAAGTCCATTAACACCGGAACTGGTGTCCCATCTGGCAAAGAAGTGAGTTTCGACATCAAACATATCCGTATCGGTTTCCTGATACAGAAAGTGAGATGCGTCTGTTGCCCAGAGATTTCGGTTGGGTTCACTGTCAATATAGAGATAATTTTCACGTGTCTCACCGACATCCCATTTCGGCGGTTCGTTCTGCCATTCCCAATTGGGATTCTTCAAATCGTCACCTTCAAACGGGTCGCCGAACGAATCGGCTGCGGCTGCTACGCCTGCGAAGAGAAGCATTAATAGACAAACACCGGAACTATACGTGATAACATTGCTAAATCTTGATATAATTGGTATGCCAAAACGCTTCTTTAAAAGTTGGGTTTTCATAAATTAACTTTTTATCCTCCTATGCTCAATTTTAAGACAGATAACTGCGGATTGTCAAGCCAAATCAAATTGTGTTTTGATAAGACGATTTCTGATCAATCCCTTTTAATTCGCACTACGACATTCTCTGTTGACACATCTTCTGGTATCACGACGAAAATTTTCCCAGATTCGCCGCTTTCGCTCTGTTTTTTCAGGTATGCCATTATCTCATGCTCGTTAAGGAGCGTCGCACCGTCTGTCTCGGATGCTGGCAGCGGGGTGCGTTCGGAACCGAATTTTCGGATCCATTTGAAGATTGTGCTCGGTGCCACCGAGAACATCCGCGCGATATCACTGATAGAAATCCCACGACAGTATAAAAACACAGCCAAGGCTCTCTGCCACGGCGGTCTGCCGCGGGACGTCAGACGCGTAAACTGAAAGCCGCAGGCTTTGCATTTATAACGCTGGTGCCCTCTCGCTTTCCCATTTTTGACAGCGTCTTTATGTTTACAACGCGGACAGTCCATTCGGTACACCTCTCAGCATAAAATCTAATGTGAAAAAGTATAACACAAAAACATTGGCTACGCAATACCTTCAATTGTGTGGTTCAGAAGTACTGCACAAAATTTTCGCTTGATATTTTTTTTCTGCATGGTATATTATACTTTATAGTCGGAAACTTGTAAGATAAAGGCAGATTTGAAAGATAGTGCTTTGTTAAGTCATAAATGATTGGTATATCGGGCGGGGACACCCCGCTCCTACGCACGGTTTTATCCATCACTTGAATGTGGACAGAACAATAGCTTCGTGAGTCCTGATGAGAACTTTGGTAGTAGCGCATTGTGTTAGCGACGCGCCCAGCGCGTAAAGGAGCATATCATTATGGCAGGAAAACTGAAAGTCGCAGCAGTTGGGTGCGGTGGCATAGGACGTCTGCATCAGCTCGGCTATCTCCAGCATCCAGGAGCAGAATTGGTGGCAGTATGCGATATAGATGTTGACAAAGCACAAGCACGTGCCGAAGAACTCAATATCGCGAAATGGTATCCCTCTATCAAGGAGATGCTTGACCATGAGGAATGCGACTTGGTAGATGTCGTAACCGCTGACCACCTACACTTTGAGCCCGTGATGGAATGTCTGGAAGCGGGCAAACATGTTATCTCTGAAAAACCGCTATCGCTTTACATCGAGGAAGCAGAACAGATGGTCAGGAAAGCAGAAGAGAAAGGCGTTCATCTCGCTATTGACTACAACCGCCGATTCGCGCCCGGTTACGTCCAGGCACGACGGTGGTTCGATGCCGGTGCCATCGGACAGACGTATTACTTAGATATGAAATTATCGCAAGGCGGTCCCGCTTCAACATGGAAAGGCGAGTATTACCTACTTTATGAATTGGAGACGCACGCGATTGATCTGCTCCGCTGGTTCGGTGGCGAAGTTGTCGCTGTTTGCGCGCAAATGGCGAAACCGCGGAAAAATGAAGCGCGCGAAGGTGAGGATACGTGTTACACCAGCATGGCAATCTCATTCCGCTATGAAACGGAAGCCGTCGCGACACTGCTGGCGAGTTGGGATAGCGATTTCATCCACCCGATTGAACACCTCGAAATCTGCGGTTCCGATGGCGAAATCACCGTCGATAATGTCCTGACACGCGCGACCTTGATGAAACGTGATAACCAAGTCGTTGAAGAGTACCGACCCTCCATTTTTAGAGATGAGCAACTCGCTTTTAACGGGACCTTCGCTTTACGGATGGCAGCACTTGTTGACGACCTGCTCGCCGACCGACCGCCTGCACCAACAGGGAGAGACGGGTTGCAAGCGTTACGGATTACTGAAGCGATTGTCGAATCATGGAAAGAGAAACGGGAAGTCGCGGTTAAACTCGATTAACTATCAGTTTTCACCTTACGTAATGAAAAAAAGGGTAGACGCAATGTCTTTATCTGAATTTCTGTTTTCCTTTCGAGGTCGAATTAACCGTTTACAATATTGGTGCTATCTCCTGATGTCTGTACTCGTCTTTGTTCTTACTTCTCTCATGACATCAGTTGTCCTTCATATCGGTTTGTTTGTAGAGATTTGGAGCATTGTTTCTCTTTTCTTTTTTCTTCTCTGGCTTTGTGTCAGTTGCATTGTTTCGACGAAACGCTTGCAAGATACTAATACATCAGGTTGGTGTTTATTGTTTAGCATGATTCCCTTTATTGGGTGGATGTACCTTTTTGTGGTTCTTTGTTGTCTGCCCGGCACGTCAGGCAGCAATAATTATGGTGAGCGTAGGTAAACTGTTTCTCATGTATAGCGTTTCTATATGCAAGGAGGAATGAAATTATGAAACGAGATCTGTTTTTTCTCAGAGAAGTCGGTCAATCCTTACTGAGTGGTGCTTCATATTCAACGGCTTGTGCTTGTGTCGCATTGTTTGTTTTTGTGTTTATGGCAATAAATTGTGGGCCGCCACCGCAAGGGCAATATCACATCCCCGAAACGGCCCTCGCCGCTGCCGAAAGGACGAAAACAACGACACAATCCAACCAAAGCCAAACCCAATTACCTGAAAATGCTATCATCCAATTGGAGAAACTGCCTTACCTCAGAAACGCTTTCAAAGAACGCGTCCGCGTGAGTAGCAGAGGCGGACTTGACGATTTTCATGCCATGACACGCCGACAAATACAACACAGCGCAGTCGTCGCCAACTGTTCCTTCGATATTTTGAAGGCTTTTATCGCGAAAGGGTGGGCCCCAATTGTAATGATCGAATTTCAAGGACGGACACCCGAAATCTTGCCGATGTCGCAATACAACAACCACCTGGGTGAAGTATACCTCGAAAATCCGTCTAACCTCAACAAACGACGCTTGACCTACACAGATTTCGAGGCATCTTGGAGCAGGATATCGCGGAACAAATGTATTTTAATCACGCCCCGAAAACTCTCGGAACTCGATGTTCGGAAAGCGTTAGGAGACTATCTACCGGAAGCAGCGTTCCAAGAGGTTAGCGTCCAAAGCCGCTGATATGATGTCAATCTGATCATCCAGAAACCTGAAACCACGAGAAGATAAGTAAAACCCAACGCTTTTACCTCTGCAGGTATCGGATCGTTGGGTTTCGCTATATCGAACGATATGAAAAGAGGGGAAAATCTTGAGAGCACTCCCGTTCACGGCTGTCACGATTAAGGACCGGTTCTGGGCACCACGCCAGCAGACGAATTCTGAAGCAACGATTCCACACGAACTCACACAATGCCAGATAACCGGCAGGATTGATAACTTTGCGAAAGCCGCCGGTTTGATGTCCGGGGATTTTGAAGGGATCTTCTTCAACGATTCCGATGTCCATAAATGGGTAGAGGCGGCAGCGTATACACTCTGGACACACCCGAATCCACAATGGGAAGCGGAACTGGACGAGGTTATTGCAAAAATTGCCGCGAGTCAACAACCCGACGGTTATCTGAACTCCTATTTCACACTCGTTGAACCGACAAAGCGGTGGCAGAACCTCGGTATGATGCATGAACTGTATTGCGCCGGACACCTGTTTGAGGCAGCAGTCGCACACTACCAAGCCACAGGAAAACAGACACTGTTAGACGTTGCCTGCCGCTTCGCAGACCTTATTGACAACACCTTCGGCTTCGATAAACGCGATGGACTCCCCGGACACCAAGGCATCGAACTCGCACTCGTGAAGTTAGCACGTGTAACCGGCGAACCGCGCTACATGGCACTTGCGGAATACTTTATCACCAAACGTGGACACTCGCCTTCAGTTTTTGAGAAAGAATTAGAGAACCCCGACCTTCCGGGCGGACTTGGTGCGTATCAGCATCACTTCACACGCGACGGAAAATTTGAAGGACATTACGCGCAAGCACATCTTCCGATACAGGAACAGACAGAGTGCGTCGGGCACGCGGTGCGTGCGATGTACCTCTATAGTGGTGCCGCCGATATCGCTTACGAAACCGATGATACTTCTATCGTTAGCGCGCTGGAGGCACTCTGGCGGAACGTAGAGAAGCGTTTATATATCACTGGCGGTGTGGGTCCCTCTGGACACAATGAAGGTTTCACGCAAGATTACGAACTGCCCAATTTTTCTGCCTACGCTGAAACGTGCGCTTCAATCGGACTCATATTTTGGGCACATCGGATGTTCTTGCTACAGGGTGAGTCTCGTTTCGTGGACGTCTTGGAGACGGCACTTTATAACGGTGCGCTCTCTGGAATCTCGCTTGACGGCACGGGTTTCTTCTATCAAAATCCACTGGCGAGCCACGGTGATAGGCACCGACACGAATGGTTCGGCTGTGCCTGCTGCCCACCGAATATCGCTCGACTTCTCGCTTCTGTTGGACAGTACATCTATGCCGAATCGGACGAAGGTATCTACGTGAACCTGTACGTCGGCAGCACTGCTGATGCGATCGCTGCGGGGAACGTTCCGGTCCGACTGACGCAGGAAACAGATTATCCATGGGCAGGCGACGTAACCCTGACAATTACATCGACAACACCGGTGCCTTTCACACTTAATTTGCGGATTCCGGGATGGTGCGATCAGTTTGAAGTGCGTATCAACGGTGAAGCGGACAATTCACAGCCAAACGCCGCTGGCTATCTTGCCATCACGCGAGAGTGGCACGCTGGCGACCGTGTAGAACTGCAGCTGACTATGCCTGTTAAAAGCGTTCACGCGCATCCACTTGTGAGAGAAAATCTTGGACGTTCCGCCTTACGCCGCGGGCCGCTCGTCTACTGTTTTGAAGACGTTGACAATCCTAATGAAGCTTTTCAGACGCTGTCCCTCACTAATAATGGTGGGTTGGAAACCACATTCAATAGCGAGTTACTAGGCGGTGTGACGCTTATCCACGGTAGGGGTCAAGTATTAGATACCGCTGAGTGGGGAGACAATCTCTACTTAGACACAAAACCTAACGTGAAGCAGGTAGACGTTACCGCAATCCCGTATTATGCGTGGTGTAATCGTGGCGCGGGCAAGATGGTTGTGTGGGTTTTGTAGTTTTTCTTTTTTATCCTTGCAGAGGAATATCAATATAGAAAAGTGGAAAAATTCTTTAAATACAACGTTTTTAGTGAAAGCAATTTGATTTGCCTTTTTAAAAAGAAAATAGTATAATAAGGGCGTTGAAACCCGAAATTTATGAATGCAGTTCCGATTCCATAATTCAGAGCTGGACCAATCTTATGTCATGCTACGGGGCATTTGTGGCAAGATGTTCGGCATTCTTTGCGCCTTAACCGGTAAGCCTATAATATCGGATCCACCAAAATTGTTAAACGAGTAGAATATATGAGATACATTGGCCGCAAAAACAATCTGCTATCCCATATTGAAGCAGTGGTACTAAGCAATTGTAACCAAAAAGGAGTGTTTTGTGATCTCTTCGCGGGAACACATGTGGTTGCAGCACATTTCAAAAAACTGGGATTTCAGATTATATCCAACGATCTGCTTCACGTTGCCTATGTTTTCGGGCGTGCTCTGATTCAAAATAGCGATAAACCTACCTTCAGTCAATTGGCAAATCTTCCTGAAACCTATTCTTCTAATCTCTTTAATGAAGTAGGTAACTATTCCAAGACATTAAATTATTTGAACCAACTTGAGGGTACATCAGAGGGATTTATCTTTAATAACTACTGTCCTGGCGGAGATAATGCATATAAGCGGCAATACCTTTCCGACAGAAACGGAAAGAAAATTGATGCCATTAGGCAACAAATTGAAACATGGATGCAAGATAAACTGATCACCGAAGCAGAATATTATCTACTCCTACTTTCCCTTGTGGAGGCGGTTTCTAAAGTGACCAATATCTCAGGAACTTATGCCGCATATCTGAAAGACTGGGACCCAAGAACATACAAAACCCTGAAACTGAAACCTTTTTTTTCAATTTCATCAGATAAAAAACACTTTGTCTACCAAGAAGACGCAAATAGTCTGATAGAAAAAATTGAATGCGATATTCTCTACCTGGATCCGCCGTACAATACTCGTCAATACATTACGAACTATCATCTCCTTGAAACAATAGCCAGATATGATAACCCTTTTGTTTATGGTAAAACCGGCTTGCGCCGATATTCGGACTCAGAGAAATCGGCTTACTGTTCAAAGTCCGAGTGTTTGAAAGCGTTCGCAGCGTTAATATCAAAAGCAAAAGCGAAACATATTATTGTTAGTTACAGTAGCGAAGGCATCATGAGTGAAGCTGAAATATGCTATGTTCTCAGTCAAAAAGGCGAAAAACCAGAATTAATACCAATAGATTATCGACGTTTCAAAAGTAATTCAAGTGGCAAGCTGAGAAACAAAAAAACTGTACAAGAGTATTTATTTTATGTCGAAAGCAAATAAGAAAAAAAAAGAAAAAGGAAAGCGCGATCCACGCAATACACTCAACGACTTTACCGGCGCGGAATGGATATATTTCCTAAATTCAATCGAACTGATTGAAGGGGAACCTGAACTCATGACCGGCGAACAACTCAATGATTTGTCGAAGTCCCAATGGGTTGGACAACAAGGACCTATCATTGATACATTATTCCCCACTTCTGGCGAAAACAGTGATGCCCATCATATCCGCAAGAAACATCCTTCGCCAAAACCACCACAGCTCATGAAGCGGTTGATTGAATTTTTCAGTAAAAAAGACGGTTGGGTGCTGGATCCATTTGTTGGTGTAGGCGGAACGCTTTTAGCTTGTTCAATGGCAAATCGTCACGGTGTAGGGGTAGATTTATCCCAAGAGTATCTCGACCTGTACCAAAAAGCCACCGGACATTTAAATTTAGAACCTCAGATAGTTTACAAGGGAAATGCCTTACAACTTGAAACCCTACTTAGCAGCAAAAATTATCTGTTTGATCTCGTACTGACTGATCCTCCGTATGGAAATATGCTCTCAAAAAAGCGGACTGGCGAACAGAAGAAAAAAACTGGGGATGATTCTCCCACTCCTTTCACTAACGAGCACCACGATCTTGGAAACATGCCATCCGATCAATTCTATAAAGTTTTGAAATCTGTCATCGCTCAATCTATGGAATTCTTGAAAGTCAAAGGGTACGTGGTAGTATTCTGCAAGGATCTCCAACCGACCGCTGAACATCCTAACCTCATCCATGCTGATGTTGTCAACACGTTAATTCAGATACCCAATCTTCGGTTCCGGGGTTATAAAATCTGGTACGATAAGTCTCAGAAACTTTATCCCTTTGGTTACCCGTATGCATACGTATCCAATCAACTACATCAGTTCATCTTAATCTTTCGTAAGGAGAAATGATTATGAAACTCCACACATTTGGTTGGATACAAGACCCAGGAAAAATCGAAAACCTCAGAAGAACTGTTGAGGTTTTCGATAATCAATCATCAACGTACCATGAATTGATAGGCGAACTTATACCAACCCTTATTGAGGAAAGAGATGGGCGCAATTATTTCATCTCAGAACTTAAGCGTACACCCCTGAAACTAAAATATACTGATTTGAAAGGTACTGCTTTTATACCACGTAAAGACTCACGGTGTAATGGTATAATACAAGCAGTTATCAAAGGACAGAGGCGTGAATTTATCGGGGATTGGCCTGCAGACAATTTCATAAGATGGGCACATGCCTTGGGTTTCATACACTATGATAGCCGTACAGATAGTTTCTCAATCACTAAATTCGGTTCACAGTACACCAAAACACAAACTGGCGCACCCGATGAAAAAGAAATTCTCGCTCAAGCATTTCTCTCCTATCCGCCTATAATGCGTGTGTTAAACCTACTTGCCGATGGGGATCATCTGACCAAATTTGAAATTGGTAAACAACTCGGTTTTGTAGGTGAAGATGGATTTACCAATTTACCACAGAACATTTTAGTCCGCTCGCTCGCGCAGATAGAGGATTCAAAGGAAAAGAATAAGATGCTCACAGACTGGGAGGGAACATCGGATAAGTATGCCCGAATGATTGCACGCTGGCTTGATTACATGGGCTGGGTAACACAAGAAGAAAAACAGGTTGTAGTTACTTTTGGAAGTAAGGAATATAAGAGTTCCATACCTCAAGCCTATACGATTACCCCAGCCGGATTGAAGGCCCGGAGGAGAGGACTCGGAACTAATATCCAAAAACGAATTTCAAAGAACGTCTTTTGGGAAATGTTAGCAACTAAAGGGAAAGATCGAGCTTATATACGCACACGACGAGCATTAATTCTACAAGAAATTTCTAAAAAAAGTCTTTCGGTACAAGCATTACAGCAAGTATTAACCAGCAAAGAATTCAACGAAACCGAAACAACTATCATCAATGATCTAAAAGGTTTAGAACAAATTGGTCTTAATATTCAACGGGAACAAAAGGGGTACTTTCTGCGAGACACTATTCAAAATTTGGTAATTCCCAATTTCGCTACGAAAGAAACGATTAAAAGCGACATTCAGGAATCCATTGATAGGTGTCGAGAACTTTTAGAGCATGTTCCTCACGATTATCTTGTCCTCATACCCTTGAGTTTTTCAGGTCGCGAAGGCAGCCGATTATTTGAAATGAAAACGGTTGAACTTCTTGTAGAGCAGTGTGGATTTGATGGGCTCCGTTTAGGTGAAACAGATCGCCCAGATGGTTTGATTTTCACACGGGAGTTAACAGAAAATTACGGTGTTATCATTGATACCAAGGCGTACGGCAAAAGCTTTAACATTCCTCGTCAGGAAGCAGATAAAATGACACGCTACGTTAATGAAAACATTCAACGAGATCCAAGACATTCTCCAAAGTGGTGGGAACATTTTCCTTCTGATGTCAATCTATTCAAGTTCCTATTTGTGTCCAGTAAGTTTGGTGGGAAATACGAAAACCAATTGCACCGGATATCAAGATCAACTCAGGACACCCCTGGTGCTGGGATTACGTCTTATAATTTGCTGCTGCTTGCAGAGGAAATTAGAAAAAAGAAAGTCAACCTACAAGATGTATCGGAAAAGTTTGGTTGTCTTTCCGAAGTAGAAATAAACTGGGATTGATGATTTGAATCCAGACTTTTTGTCTGTTCAATACTAACCTAACTTGCTACCTATGTGATTTTAGACGCACAAACACCGTTTTTCAGTGAAAAGTGGTCATTTTTGCGAAAAACGTGGCGTGTTTCCTATGATTTTCAGCCCGAAGATGCACAGGCTAACAGCCTATGCTACAAAGAGGCAACTTGGGTAATACTACTAAAATAGACGTAAACTTTAATTACTGCTACCTCTGAGAATTCTGTGAGTAGCAAACAGACATGAAAAACAAATGCAACAGAATTACCTCCCTGTCATAATTCACAATGATAAAGAACTCAAAACAAGTCAACAACGTATAGCCTACTTTCAAGATCTGCTCTTGCAATTGCGGGTTAAAGCCACCCCTGAAGAATTCTCTCTCGTTTCAAGTGGGTATCGGGCAGAAATAGAGAAAATGCAAGCAGAAGTCCTTGAATATTTAACCCTATACGCTGGTGAACCCTCTATTGGGTGTGATGGCAAACCTTAACACTCTCAATTAACCATTCCCAAAGCGTTAGATAATTGTCAGGTTTTAGAAAATCTACGTCCATCTCTGTATCAATATTCGTCCCCCAAACTTTGAAGAACTCTGCCTCATGGTCTCCGATTTGAAGATGTAATTGCCGCTCCCCCTCATACCATGCTACGGTTACCTCGCCATCTTCATCACTGGAGATAGATGGCATGTCGCACCGATGTCCAGCAGAAATGACAGCATCCAACAACGCGTCCATAACCACCTTCGCGTGCGCTAAGGTTAAATCAGTCGGTTTTGGTGAACCGTGTCCATCCCAGTTATCTTCCCGTTGTGCTAAGATGTCAAATTGCTCTGATATTTTAAGCTTGCAAGCTTGGTATGACTTCCAAGGTTGCGTGAAGACTGTTACTTCAGTGTCCATATTGCATTCAAACCTCCCGTAGACTTAGGGAATATTTTAATCTATTGTAAAGAAAAAATCAAGAAATTTCTTCGGTCATTTCTTACTTGTTAAAACGGGTTGCATGTAGGTTTTCAAGTCGTCTGAGCGTTTGAGCCACTTCTGGATATGGTCGGCGTATTTCTCTGGGTTCTCTTTTGCCAGTGATTGGAAAACGGCGCGTTTCTGGGTGTCGAATTGGAGGAACACCTTCCACGCGTAGTCCGGATTCTGAGAACGTTTCGCTTCAAAGTCGGCATTGAACGCTCTAACGGCATCCGCTGTGCCCATCCCCCATTGACCGTCCGCTTCAACGCCTACGAGTTTTTGTATCTCCTTGACTGCCTCTCTACCAACCAACGTGACAAAATCGGCATAGATCAGTTGGAGCGCGGGGTGGATGTCCCACGCGTGCCACTTTCTTTGGAGTGTGTCATTCTTCTCCTTACCGATGGAAGCGGCGTTCCAATTCATCTCGCCCCATCTCGACGATGATCGGACGGGAATGCGGACAATTGAACGGGAGTTTTGCCTGCGATAATTCCTTGATAAGATTCACCATCTCCTTCATATCCAACGTATCGCCTGCTTTGACAGCAGATTTACATGCAACGGTAATCAAGGCATCGTCAATCGCTTTTGGGAGTTGGACCTCGGTATGCGGTGCTTCAGGGAGTTTGTCCAATAGATCCGTAACCGTCTGTGCCGCGACGCGGGTCGGGAGCGGCGACGGGATCGCACGAATCAGGATCGTGTTCCCACCGAACTCTTCCAGATCAAAACCGAGTTTACTGAAGATGTCGCCGTGAACTTTCAAAGCACTGAGCTGCTGCGGTGTCGCTTCCAATGTGACCGGTAGCAGCAACCCTTGCACAGGAATTCCATCGGCTTGCATCTGGTTGACGAAACGTTCATATAGCACGCGCTCGGCAGCGACGTGCTGATCGATGAAGAAGATTTTATCTCCTGCCTCAGCGACGATATAAGTTTTGAAGAGATTCGCCTTGAGTTGGACGTTCTCAAAGTCGAGTAGACTCAGATTTACGCCATCTGGAATTTCCTGTTGTGGCGGTTGCACGACGGTTTCAGTCGGCATGGAAGAGATTTGCACGTCCGAAGTTTCAGCTGCCTCTTCACTACCCTGTCCGGTGTCTTCCTCCGGACGCCGCGTCGGGATAGGCGGTACGTACGTCCGTTGTGTCTGGGTAGGTTGCCCGCTCCCTGGACCAACCGATACGGCACTCGACGTAGGAACTCGTTGTGATGCGTGCGTCCTGCGGTTTTCGGTGTCTTCCTCGGTTTGTGTCGGTTCAACAGGGGTCTCAATTTTGGGGATATACTTCGCTTTATGGACAGCGTTGCGGAGCATGCGGACGATACCGCTGTAAATTGTCCGTTCGTTCCGAAACCGCACTTCAATTTTCGCGGGATGCACATTGACATCAACCGTCTCGGGGTCCAACGTCAGGAAAAGCAGTGCCACAGGCTGCCGGTCCTTGGCGACCATCGCGTCAAACCCTTCTTTCAAGGCTGCACCGATGATCCGACTCCGGATCGGACGCTGATTCATAAAGAAGAGTTGGTACTCCCGATTCGTCTTCGTGAATTCCGGTTTTCCGAGTAAGCCGTATATTTTTAGTTCGGGGAGTTCCTCCGTGAACTCAATAAGGTTTTCAGCGAACTCTTTGCCATAGAGCAGACGCACCCGCTCCAGATGCGAATCGCAGGCACGCACATCAAGGATAGTCCTACCATTGTGCGTCAGCAAGAAATGGATATTCGGATGCGCAAGTGCAGCCCACGTTACCTGATTCGTGACATGGTTCATCTCAGTGGTATCGGTCTTAAGGAACTTCAGGCGTGCCGGGACATTGTAAAAGAGGTTGTTGATTGACATGTGAGTGCCGGGAGAGCAGCCGCTCTCTTGCACGGAACGAAAGACACCACCGTCAACGTTAACCTTCGTCCCTTCAAGTGCTTCAGCGGTGCGTGTGAGGAGTTCAAATTGTGAGACGGAGGCGATACTCGCCAACGCTTCACCACGGAACCCAAACGTCTGGATATTCTCAAGGTCTTCGATACGGCTGACCTTACTCGTCGCGTGGCGTTCTAAGGCGAGCAGTGCGTCCTCGCGTGCCATACCGACACCGTTATCGGAGACATGGATGAGCCGTTTACCGCCTGCACGGATTTCGACGCGGATAGAGGTGCTTTCAGCGTCCACGGCGTTCTCAATCAGCTCCTTAACGACGGAAGCCGGACGCTCGACGACTTCGCCAGCGGCAATCTTATTGGCAACATCTGCAGAAAGTATTTTAATTTTCGCCATAATTTTAATTTACCTTGCGGTTCGTTGAAGTCGGACTGGAGTTTCATGTTTCCTTCCGTAGGATCGCCTTCCACTTCGTTTCAGGCTGCGTCCCTTGGTCTTATTTTCCTTGTATTTCCGCGTATATCCACGTAGTTTTAGGACAGGCACGTAGGTTGGGTTGAACGGATACTTACTAAAAACCGCACAGGATAGATTATTTTTCAGCTCATTGGAAAACCTGAAGTCACCGAAACATGAGTGAAACCCAACGCATTAGCATACCGATATTGTTCGGTTTGTTGGGTTTCGCTATCTACACTTCCATCAACATGAGATAAAAAAACAATACCATCACATAAATAAGATATTTTCTGGTTTTTACCGCTCAACCCAACCTACGGTCACATCCTTCTTATTTTTATCATTGAACTCACGTTAATTTACTATGTGTCTTGATACAAATAACAGTTGCATGAGTGCGTCTGTGTGAAACGTGTTTCGTCAGGGTATTCGTCCTTGCATACCGTCATAACTTCTGGACAGCGTGGATGAAAGTGACAACCCGACGGACGATTGATGGGTGAAGGCACGTCGCCCTCTAATCGAATCTTTTCAACGCCGGTCTGCGGATCCATCTTCGGGACAGCGGAAAGGAGTGCACGCGTATACGGATGCTTCGGCGCATCAAAAATCTCCTCTGTCGCGCCACGTTCGACGATCCGACCGAGATACATCACCGCCACCTCATCGGCGAAATACTCGACGACAGAGAGATTGTGCGTGATAAAGAGATACGTAAGATTAAAATCGTTCTGTAGCGACTTCAGTAGGTTCAGTATTTGCGCTTGCACGGATACATCTAACGCACTCGTCGCTTCATCGCAAACGATGAACTCCGGATCGACAGCGAGACAGCGTGCGATACCGATGCGCTGCCGCTGCCCCCCAGAAAACTCATGCGGGTAGCGTGTTACCATATCCGGCGATAAACCGACACGCTGCATCAGTCCTGCGACCCGGATTTCGCGTTCCTCAGTGGATTCACCGATACCGTGCGCCTGCATCCCCTCTTGGATAATCGCACCGACGGTCATCCGCGGGTTGAGGGATGCGTACGGATCTTGAAAGATAATCTGCATCCGTTTCCGATAGGGGTGCATTTCCTGACGCGTGGCAGTTGCGATGTTAGCACCGTTATAGACAAGTTCACCTTCAACAGGCACGCCTAATCGGAGGATCGCTTTGCCGAATGAGGTCTTACCGGACCCGGACTCTCCGACGAGGGCAAGCGTTTTACCACGCGGAATATCAAGCGTGACATCATCAACTGCATAGACATAACCGACCGTCCGTTTAAAAATCCCCTTCTGAATCGGGTAGTGGACACAGAAATTCTCCACTTGAAGGAGCGGATTGGAAGCGGAGTCTCCGCCCATTACTGTAGAAGGGTGGGCAGTAGATAGCTCGCTATCCTTTCGCTCTTTCACTCTTCCATCTTCTCCATCCGTTTCGAGTTCCAATCGTGCAGCACCATCCGTTTGAGCGTTGAAAGGCGGTTCGGGGTTGTAAAGATGGCAAGCGACGTTGTGTTCACCCCCGTTAACCGTGTGCAACGTAGGCGGAACAGTTTCGCAACCGTCCATGACCTTCGGGCAGCGATCAGCGAATCGGCAGCCGTCGCTATATTCGGTAGCCTTCGGCACTCTACCCGTAATCGTGTGCAATTGTGTTCCGCGTTTATCGCGAGCCGGTGTCGATGCCAAGAGTTTCACTGTGTACGGGTGCTGCGGGGTCTTGTAAAGCTGCTCCCATGTCCCCATTTCCGCGATTTTCCCGGCGTACATGACAGCGACACGATCCGCTATGTTGGCAACAACTCCCAAGTCATGCGTAATCAGCAACACCGCCATCTGCAACTCCTGCTGGAGGCGTTGGATGAGTTCAAGGATCTGTGCCTGTATCGTAACATCCAGAGCGGTTGTGGGTTCGTCAGCGATGAGGAGTCCCGGACGGCAGGAGAGTGCCATCGCAATCATGACGCGCTGTTTCATACCACCGGACATCTGGTGCGGATATTCATCGTAACGCGCCGCTGGTTCCGGGATACCGACAAGGTCGAGCATCTCGATCGCAGCATTCCTTGCAGCAGTGCCGCGTAGGTTTTGATGTTGGTGGATCGCCTCCGAAATCTGGTTGCCGATCGTGAAAACTGGATTAAGGCTGGTCATCGGCTCTTGGAACACCATGGCGATGTCGTTGCCTTGAATCTTCCGTTTCTCGACCTCTGGCAGACGCGTGATGTCTTGTCCGTTGTAGTAGATGGCACCGCCTGCGATGAACCCTGCGGGTTGCGCGACGAGTTGGATCACGGACAGCGCGGTGACGCTTTTACCGCACCCAGACTCACCGACAAGCGCGAAAATCTCGTTCGGTGCAATCTCGAATGAGATACCATCAACGGCGCGGGCAAGCCCTTCCGGGGTCCGAAAATAGGTTTTGAGGTTCTGTACGCTGAGCAGTGCTTCTTGCATGAGGTTACTATAGCAGCGCGATGCGTCAAAGTCAAGGAGAATTTTGCACCAGGACGATTTAGTTTTCGGTCCCGATCTTGGTTTTCATTGACAGACGTTAGCGTTTTTCGCAAGATCGCGAGCACAGCTCGCTCCTACAGGGGAATCATATTCACATACATAAAGTGAATATGTAAAACTAAATGCCTCTGATTTTGCACCGCTTCGCATCACCGCAACCGTCCGCGGTTTCACTCGGAAGTATCAGACGCAGAATCTGTCTCCGTCCCTTGTTCCAGTGGGATACTTTTGGCGCAACGGAATCCGAGCCAGCTGTTCGTGTTTGTCGGTTTATCATCTCCACGATTCGCTACACCCGCGGGTCCAGGCGTGTTCCAAGACCCTCCGCGTGATACCCGTATCGTCTTTATGGTTGTGAAATCTTCCATCAACGCCTGAATATCGGAGACACCAGCAACCGGATTTTCCTTCGGAGACCGGCTATAAAAGTTTCTGTCATACTGATCCAAACACAATTCCCATACATTTCCACCCATGTCGTGCAGACCGTACCCGTTGGGTAGATAACTACCGACACTTCGAGTGCGCTTTCCGTAATACCCGTAGTTCGCTTTACCTGGATGGCGGGAATTCCCCCAGACATAGCGTCTGCCTGTTATACCGCCGCGCGCTGCTTTCTCCCATTCTGCCTCCGTCGGCAGCCGCTTGCCAACCCACTTCGCATACGCCATCGCTGCGTACCAACTCACATAGACAACCGGATGGTTGGCTTTTCCGCTCGGGTAGTCGTTTCCGTTCCAATGTCTGAGGTAGTTCCCGTTATGATATTCACTCGGAATGTTGTCTTTGCGCCATTCAGGATTCGCATCTATGAACGCCTTAAATTGCGCGTTCGTTACCTCATAAGCGTCAATATAGAACGCATCAAGATGGACAGTATGCTTAGGACTCGCTTCCATAATTTCATTGCTGCCCATTTCAAACTCACCTGCGGGGATACGTACCATTTTATCAGCTGCGGCTTCTAATTCCTGTGCCGGTACAACACCTTTACCGACAGACTGCTGAGCCCTCATTAGATCCATTTTCGCCGCCGCTTCTTGACCGAGTGCTTTCTTCGCTTTTCCACGGCTATGATATGCCTTGGCATAATCCGAGTCGTGCTCAATAGCAGTATCAAAGTCTTTTATCGCGCTGTTGTATTCACCGAGTGCAGCCTTTGCAACACCACGGGTATGATAGGTACTGGCTCTGTCAGCGTTGCGTTGAAGGGCTTTCTCGGTGTCAGCGATCGCCGCTTGATAGTATTTCTGTGCGTCGGCAGTTTTCCCCTGTTGGGTTCGCAATTGACCGAGAAGGTATTTCACCCATCCACGATCTCTGTAGTTTGTATCCTCTTCAGGGTCCAATTTGATAGCTCTGGTATAATCCTTGATCGCCGCGAGATACTGTTTTCGCGCTTTCCCGAATTCTTTCTGATCAACGTTCAATTCCGCTAAGAGCGACTTTGCCCACGCGCGACCGCTGTAATTTCTGTTGTCGTCCGAATCCAATTTGATGGCTTTGGTGCAGTCCTCAATCGATGCGAGATACTGTTTTTGTGCCTCCGTTGTATTCCCCTGTTTGGCTTCGTATTCGCCGTAGTGGGAGAGTGTATGCGCGCGACCGTTATAGTTCTCGTCGCTATCTGCATCTAATTTGATAGCCTCAGTATAGTCCTTTATCGCCGCGAGGTAGTGTTGCCGTGCGTGTGCGAAGGCTCCATACTTGACAATAGCCTCACCGTAGTGCGACGACATGTCCCCGCGCGTCGCGTAAGCTTGTGTATATTCGGCATCCAGTTCAATAGCCTTACTAAGGTCATCTATCGCGGCTTTGTACTGCTTATCGCTGTATCTATCCTCACCGCGCTGGTGGTAACTATACGCCCGAATACGCTTCTGTTTGTACCACGCCGCCAGAGGTTGAACCTCCGTAGCCTCAGAAAGCAACGTTGTAAGCGTATCAGAAGGAATAGCGTAACTATAGGAATCGTCTACGACAGTACTGATACCGATAACTTCACCCCTGTCGTTTAGCATGGGACCGCCACTGTTTCCTTTAGAAATATCGGCTGTCGTCTGTAACCATTCATCTTGATACTGACTGTTTTTTACAATGCCCTCTGTGAGTTTGTAGCCTCTGCCACCCGGGTAGCCTATGGCGTAAACGGTCTCACCTCTTTTAACAGCACCACTGCTGCCGAGCGGGAGCGGGATGCCCTCACCTACAATTTTTAGAATGACAAGATCGTTCTCCATATCATACGCCGTGACACCTTCAACCATCCAAATTGCGTCCTCACCGCTGAGTTTCGCGAAAATAGGTCCCGGCTGTGCGATGACGTGAAGGTTCGTTGCAATTTTGTCAGGTTGTACGAAGAAGCCGCTGCCTGCACCTATTCTCACTAAGTTTCCGCTGGTAACGCGAACGACAGATGCTCTGCCTTTTTCGGATGCGAGCTCTGCCGTTAGTGTTGGCAGTTTGTCAGAGACGTTCTGCACCCGCACACACGAGAGGTGGAACATTAAAGTTAAAGTGAAAAGACTTAATAGACATTTTTCATTATGTTTCATGAGAGAAAGTCCTCTGGTCTGATTTTCATTTTCCGATATCCGGGTCTAATTTCTTTGCCTTTGTAAGATCGGTGTCCGCCTCTTTTTGGTGTCCGAGTGCCTGTTTCGCAAGCCCGCGCTGGTGATAGGCGTGCGCGAAATCCGGCTTGAGTTTAATGGCTCTATCAAAGTCTTCAATCGCGTCCTCGTGTAGATCAAAGGCAATTCTTGTGACTGCGCGCGTGCAGTACGCATAAGCGTTTCGACGATCGCGTTTGATCGCTGCCTCACTGTCGTCCATCGCTGCTTCATAGAGCTCCCGCGCTTCTTCCATGTTGCCATCAGCGGATTCATATTCCGCAATGAGATACTTCGCATAACCGCGATTGTTGTAGTTTCTACTGGCGAGGCTGCGGTCCGGGGCCACTTGGATGGCTTTTGTATAGTCTGGAATCGCTGCATGATACAGCCGGATGGCTTCCGCATCATCTCCTTGTGCGGCTTTGTCTAATCCGAGGAGGTAATTTGCTAATGCGCGATTATAGTACGCGCCATACGAATCCGCGTCGCTCAGGCCGATGCTGAGGGCTTTATCGTAATCTTCAATGCCCTCGGTGTACTGCTTCAGTGCCATTCTCGCCTGCGCACGATTGTAATAGGCAGGTGCTGCATCTGGGTTGCGTTCAATGGCAGCGTTACAGTCAACGATCCCACCTTCAAAGTCTCCTAAAGTCGTTTTCGCACCAGCGCGATTGAAGTATGCTTCCGTGAAGTCTGGATTGCGTGCCAAGGCGGCATCCCAATCACGGATAGCACTTTCGGGTTTCCCAAGGAGATTCTGTAAAGTGCCGCGATTGTGATAGATTTCGGCTAAGTCTGGATTGAGTTTCAGGGCAGCTGTATAGTGTTTGATCGCTGCCTTATACTGTTTTTCTTTTTGCTTGACGTATCCGTGAGAAGCCTCGGCATAAGCGCGTATCCGGGGGCGCTGTCTCCATGTTTCAAAAGGTTCCGCTTCCCCCACTTCCGTAAGGAGTGCCTTGACGGCATTGGAAGGAATCGCGTAAGCGAATTCCCGGGGATCGTCTTCACGGGTCCCAGTAGCGGATGAACCGCCCGAAACAGCAATACCGATAACTTCACCTGCCCTGTTTATGATGGGACCGCCGCTATTCCCCGGAGAGAGCACCGTTTTTAAGCGGAGATGTGCGTCGTTAGACCGGATACCGTGCAGGATCCCTTCCGTGACGGCACCTCTCGCTCTCCTCTCTTCTACACCGCCACCCGTGCAGCGGACCGCGTAAACCCGTTCGCCTTTCTTAACGGTATCGCTATCAGCGAGCGGCAGTGGCATCCCTTCAGTCGAAATCTGCAAGATGACCAAGTCGGTTATGTCATCGAACGCAACTACGTCCGTAACCGGATACGGGACCTGCAGATTCACCGGTTCTACCAAAACCGTTGTCGTACCAACGACACAGTGAATGTTGGTTGCAATCAGGTGCGGTGCTACAAAAAAACCACTTCCCGCTGCGATCTTAACCGCTTGTATCTGTTCACCCCTGCGGTGCCCGGTCGGCTCTACTTTCAAAAGGACAACGGAAGCACCCAAGGCTCTTGAGGCAATCCGCTGGAGCGACCTGTTTTTATTCTTTTTACTTTTCCGTCTCCTCATCTTTTTCTCTCCTGACACCGAAAAATCTTTTCTTTCTATTATACTCTAAATTTGAGGTTTTGCAAGGCAAAAAGATTTGACATCTCCGATAGAATATGTTATCATAATTGGTAAATCTGGCAAAATTTACACAACATCACACAGCGTTCAAACGAGATATGAACAAAAAATCGCTTACCACACCGACATCGCAATATAGGGAGTCTGTGCGCTACAATACCCTGTCCCAAGAGAGCATTTCTGCTGTCACGGGTTTGCGCGCCATATTCATTATTATTGCTATTCGTCGCGCTGTGGTGGGTTAATTAAGCGCAAAGAAGAAATTCCTATTACAACGCCCATCACTGAAGTAGACGATTTCAGTGAGGGTGTTTTTTTTTTAACAGTTGTCAGTTAACAGAGGGAATGGTTACCAGTACGCTGCGCTTTCAGTTATCAGTTAATACTTTGTGGCGGTTACTTTTCGTTTCGCTGCCACAGCACACCTCTTAACTGAAAACTGGGTACTGTTAACTGACAACTCTTAAAACTGACAACTGACAACTGGTAACTATTAAACGAGGAGTTCCCCAATGTTTGAAGAGGTATCACCGCAATTTACGTTCGCAGAGAAAGAGAAACAGACCTTAGAATTCTGGCGTGAAAATGACATCTTTGAGAAGAGCATGGAAATGTACAAAGACGCGCCGTCCTTCGTTTTCTTAGAAGGACCACCGTTCGCGAATGCGCCACCCGGTGTCCACCACGTCCTCGCACGGATCATGAAAGATGCCGTCTGCCGCTACAAAACAATGACGGGACACTACGTCCACCGTAAAGCCGGTTGGGATACACACGGACTCCCTGTCGAATACCAAGTCGAAAAGCAACTCAATATAAGAAATAAGGCCGAATTAGAGGCTTACGGCGTTCAGAATTTTATCGAAAAATGTAAAGAGAACGTGTTCCAATACGAACAGGACTGGCGTGAGATGACAGAGCGCATCGGATTCTGGGTGAACCTCGACGATGCCTATATCACACTGTCAAACGATTACATCGAGAGCGTCTGGTGGGTCCTCCGACAAGCCTGGGATAAAGAACTGTTATATCAAGGGCACAAAGTTCAGCCGTACTGCTATCGGTGCGGCACCACCTTGGCAAGCCACGAAGTCGCGCTCGGCTACCAAGAGGTCTCCGATCCGTCCATCTTTGTGCGGTTCCGACTGAAAAATCGAGAGAATACCTACCTACTCGTCTGGACGACGACACCGTGGACGTTGCCATCTAACGTCGCTGTCGCTGTCGGCGAGGGTTACGATTATGTCGCCGTTGAAGAACCCGACGGTCAGCACCTTATCCTCGCCAAGGAATGTGTCTCCAGCTTATTCGGAGACGAACCCCCGCGAATCGTCGAAAACTATAAGGGCAGTGACCTCCAAGCGTGGGAATACGAACCGCTTTTTGATAGCGGACAGCACCCAGAAAAATCTCACTATGTTGTCACTGGAGATTTTGTAACAACGACAGAGGGAAGCGGCTTGGTCCATATCGCACCCGCCTTCGGGCAAGACGACTACGACATCGGACAAAAATATAACCTTCCGTTAGTGCAATTAGTAGGTGCAGATGGCAAATTCGTCGCAGCGGTCAAAGAGCCGTGGGCAGGCGAATACGTTAAAGATGCCGATCCGCAGATCATCGAAAACTTGGACGGACGCGGACTGCTGTTCAAAGCCGCCGAGTATACACACCAATATCCGTTCTGCTGGCGATGCGATAACCCGCTCCTCTATTACGCACGCGAATCGTGGTTTATTCGGACGACCGCTATCCGTGAGCAGATGCGCCAGCACAATCAGGAGATCAACTGGTACCCGGAACACATCAAAGATGGAAGGTTCGGGAACTGGCTGGAAAACAACATCGACTGGGGTTTGAGTCGTGAACGCTACTGGGGTACACCGCTGCCGGTCTGGACCTGTGAGGATTGCGGACACCAACACTGCGTCGGCAGTATCGCTGAACTGAAAGAACTCGGTACCGATGTGCCAGATGATATTGAACTACACCGTCCTTATGTAGATGACGTTGCGCTCACCTGTGAGAAATGCGACGGCACGATGCACCGTGTTCAAGACGTAATTGACTGTTGGTTCGATTCCGGTTGCGCGCACACCGCACAATGGCACTACCCCTTTGAAAACAAGGAACGATTTGAGGAGGCGTATCCGCCGGACTTCATCTCCGAAGCGATTGATCAGACGCGTGGGTGGTTTTATAGCCTCTTGGCAACTGGTACACTCCTCTACGATAAACCCGCCTACAAAAATTGTCTCTGCCTTGAGCTCGTCCTCGCTGGCGATGGACAAAAAATGAGCAAGAGTAAAGGGAACACGGTGGATCCGTGGACAATTTTGAATGTGCAGGGTGCAGATGCGATGCGGTGGTATATGTTTACCGCAACCACGCCGTGGACACCACGCGCTTTCAAAATTTATGGCGTTGACGAATCATTGAAAAATTTTATGGGAACTCTCAACAACGTCTATAGCTTCTTCGTTATGTATGCGAACCTCGAACAGATTGATGTCTTGAAAGACGCACCGCCGGTTGCTGAACGCGCTGTCGTAGACAGGTGGATCGTGTCCCGTCTCCATACGCTCATCGACGAAGTGCGCGATGAAATGGAGAACTACCACCTCACGAACGCACCGCGTGCGATTGAGGCGTTTGTAGACGATCTCAGTAACTGGTACGTCCGCCGAACCCGTGACCGGTTCTGGGGTGCAGAAGCCGGACCCGACAAACAAGCCGCTTATGCCACACTTTACGAAGTGCTGGTAACTGTTGCGAAACTCGCCGCACCATTTGTTCCGTTCCTGTCGGATGAACTCTACCGGAATTTGGTATGCTCGCTCGATGCTGAGGCACCTCTGAGCGTTCACCTCGCGGCATATCCAGTTGCAGATACCTCGCTAAGAGATGCACAGTTAGAGACCGATATGGCGTTCATTCGCGATGTCATCAGTATGGGACACGCTGCGCGTAACCGTTCCGGTATCAAGACGCGGCAACCACTGGCAGAGATCACCCTCGGTGGACTCTCCGATGCGGAAAAAGCGACCGTCAACCGTTTATCGGAACTCGTCTACGATGAACTCAATGTCAAAGCCATCGTCTTCACGGAGGACCTCAACGCATTCGCACAGGTCACACTCAAACCGAACTTCAGGGTTTTGGGTCCAAAATACGGCAAAGGTGTCCAAGCCATCGCGAAGGCACTCGCCACGGCTGACGCAATGCAGACGAAGACGGAATTGGAAACCACTGGCAGTTTACAAGTCGAGGCATCAGGAGAGACCTACACCCTTGAATCGTCAGAAATCGACGTGCAAACGCAGAACCGAGAGGGTTTCTTTGTAGAGGTAGATGCTCGGAAATTCGTCGCACTCTCAACGGAACTGACGCATGAATTGGTACTTGAAGGTTTGGCACGTGAATTCGTGAATAAAATCCAGAATATGCGGAAAGATGCCGATTTTAACGTTTCTGACCGGATTAAACTCTCGCTAACCGACGCATCGCCGCTGGCAGACGAAGCGTTCCAAGCGCATCAAGCATATATCCTTCGAGAGACACTGACAACCGAAGTCGTAGATACGCCGGGCGAAAATGCTTTCACCATCACACAAAAACTTAACGATGAATCGGTAACCTTAAGCGTTGAACAGGTATAATGTTATTATCCGTAGGCAAAAACAAGGGGATATTATGATGGATGAAAGATTACAACAAATCGGAGAAAAAGCGTTAACCGATTCTGTCGTCTGTTTGGTATGGCAATATACCGACGAAAACTCTGCTGAACTTGTTACGCGACGTGGGAGTGGATTCTTTGTTAACTCAAACCTGATTGTGACAAATCTTCATTGTGTCGCAAGGGCACCGTCCATTGTTGCAGAACTCGTCAACTCGGAAATTCAATTGCCAATTGAAGGTGTCGTGGCATTCGACATCGCAAACGACCTCGTCATTTTAAAGGTTACGGGTGAAGGGATACCACTATCTATTGGCGATAGCAACGCTATTCAGATTAGCGATACTGTTTGTGTAGTAGGGTATCCTCAAGGAGAAAAAGGCGTAGCGACACAAGTCCTTATTCACGGCATCCAAGAGAGCGACAAACAATTTGAAATTAAAGAGACATTCGATCCCGGACAGAGTGGTAGTCCGCTGCTAAATCGCGCGGGTGAGGTTATAGGCATTGCCAGGGTTACTTACTTTGAAATATCGTTTGCTGCTGGGGGTGCGAAGCCATCTCTCAGTTACGCAATTCCTGCGAGTACTTTAGTTGTCATGCTCGCTGACGTAGGTGAAACAGAACCGTTGGTAGAATGGCAAAAACATCCACAGATACGTGGCTATGCTGAAGGGATGCAGGGACAGATACACATGATGCAGCAGAAACACGAGGCAGCAATCACATGCTTTGATGCTGCTCTTAAATTTAATCCCGATTTGGCGGAGATATACCTCAATCGTGCATCGTTAAAGATGTTAACAGGAAAGGCAGAAGAGGCAATCGTTGACTGTGATGCGGCTATCAAACTTCATCCCGATTTAATTGGGGCATACCTTAACCGAGCTTCCGCGAACTTACTGTTAGATCAATACAAAGTGGTAATTGCCGACTGCAACGCTGCTCTTGAACTTCATCCAGACCTTGTCCATGCCTATAATATTAGAGCAACCGCTAAATTGGGTTTAGAACAACCCGAAGCAGCAATTGATGATTATGATATTGCTTTAAAACTCAATCCGAATGCAGCGGAAGTCTATTTCGGTCGCGCAAATGTGAAACTTATATTACAAGACTATACCGAGGCAATTGAAGATTTTGATAAAATTATCAGCCTTAATCCTGAATTTGCGGGGCATTTAAATATCTACAATACCCGAGCAGATGCAAAATACCGTCTTAAAGACTATCAAGGTACCATTGAAGATTATGACAAAGTCATAGAACTCAACCCAGAAAACTACAGAGCCTACATCGACCGTGGGCGTGTAAAGCGGATTATTGGTGATTATGAAGGCGCGATCGCTGACTGTGATCAAGCGATCCAGCTAAATGCTAAGCAGCACGCCGCCTACTATAATCGTGGATTCGCGAAACGCCTCCTTGGGAAATCTAAAACTCCCTCGGAAACCATAATACTTTATGAAGAGGCGATTGACGATTATACCGAAGCCATCAAACTAAAACCTAAGCATGCCAGTTCTTACCACAATCGCGGGTTTGCGAAGTACCAACTTGGAAGGTCCCAAGCAGATAGCGGCGATAACATTGCTGCCCGTTCATACTACCAAGCGGCTGTTGATGACTACACAGAAGCCATCAAAATTGACGCTAAACATCTATCTGCTTACAGGAACCGTGGACTCGCGAAACGTAGGCTTGGTTTATCTAATATGGATGACGGAGACAGCACTGCTGCGCGTCCATACTATCAAACGTCCGTTGATGATTATACGGAAACAATCAGAATTGACCCAAAGAACTCCTTAATGTATGATGGCAGAGCATGGACAAAATGCCTGTTTGGACAATTAGAATCCGAACAAGGGAATAGCCAAATAGCCAGAGATCTCTTCCAGACATCTATCACTGACAGTGACGAGGCTATTCGTCTAAAACGGGGTAAACCAAGTTCCACCTATTTTTATACTCGGGCCGTTGCCAAGACTGGGCTTGGGGACTATGAGGACGCGATTGAAGATTTTAGCGAGGCTATCCAGATTAAGCCTACGGATGCCACATACTACCGCGATCGTGGACAAGCAAAGGGAGCACTTGGACAACACGAAGCGGCAAAAGCAGACCTGGCGAAGGCAAAAGAATTAGACCCTGATGTTGAAAATAAGCCATACTAACGAAAACTCACGGATAATGGAAAAATCCGTTGAATATGATTTAGGCGCGTTCGCGCTGTAGAAAAAAAGGAAAAACGCTACTATATGCAAACAGATTGACAAATAGTAGCACTATATGCAAACAGATTGACATTTAGTAGTACTATATGCTAATATAAATGTATGGTAGAGAGACAATTTTGGCATAACCGTATCGAAACCGCTTGGGAACGCCGTTCAATCGTATGGTTGTCCGGGGTCCGACGCGTCGGAAAAACGTGTTTGTGCCAGACGCTTCCTGATATTGAATATTTTGATTGTGAACTGCCGCGCGTCAGACGATTGATGGAGGATCCACAAGCATTTCTGGATAGCATCGGTAGCGGTCAAATTGTGCTTGATGAAGTCCATCGGTTACTAAATCCATCGGAACTGTTGAAAATCGCAGCAGATCACTATCCACAGATTCAGGTTGTCGCGACCGGTTCATCAACGCTTGGTGCAAGTGCTAAATTTGCGGATACGCTCGTTGGACGCAAAACAGAATTGTGGTTGACACCATTAATAACAGCAGACCTCAACGATTTCAACCGAGTGGATATCCACCATCGTCTGTTGCACGGTGGGCTACCGCCGTTTTTTCTTGAAACCGAACTCCCGGAACCCGATTTCCAAGAGTGGACAGATGCTTACTGGGCAAAAGACATCCAAGAGCTTTTTCGACTTGAACGCCGCTACTCCTTTCAGAAATTTACCGAACTCCTCATGGCACAGAGCGGTGGCGTTTTTGAAGCGTCCAGCTTTGCACGTCCGTGTGAGGTCAGTCGAGGCACCATCTCAAACTACCTCTCCATTTTGGAAGCGACCTTTGTCGTGCATGTCATCCGTCCTTTCAGCTCTCGTCGCGCAACAGAGATTGTCGCGGCACCGAAGGTCTATGGCTTCGACACCGGATTTGTCTGTTACTATCGAGGCTGGTCGCAGCTACGACAGGAAGACCTCGGTCTGTTGTGGGAACATTTTGTGCTCAACGAGATTATGGCACAGACGCAATCCCGTGAAATCCACTACTGGCGGAACAAGCGCGGATTGGAAGTCGATTTCGTGCTCACACGCACCCGTGATGCTCCAATTGCTATTGAATGCAAATGGGCTGCCTCTGGGTTCTCGCCGCGCGCCCTGCTCGCGTTCCGTAGACAGTATCCAGATGGCGTGAACTATGTTGTAGCGCAAGATGCGGATCGCACCTTTAAAAGCGAATATAACGGTATCAAGGTTAAGTTTGTAAACTTGGAGACGTTGATCGCTGAAATCTGCGCGCTTGGACCATAAAAATCTTGCCTTAAAACCGAATTTTTGCTATAGTACGGCATAAAAATAGATTCCCTAAACCTGTCTCATACATACGAACCTCCGTGGCGAGGTTTCTGCCTCGGTCTCCACGAAGTAATTTACAAAATCCCAACTATAGTAATGAAAGGAGATTCCGGTCATGCGAGATTTTTCCTACATCGCAGCAAATACGATACCGGAAGCCGTTGCCCTACTCGACGAAAAGGGAGAAAGCGCACGCATTTTAGCGGGTGGTACCGATCTCATCGTTCAGGTTCGAGAAGCGCGCCGAGATGTCGATTGGATGATTGATGTTAAATCCATCCCCGAGGTCAACGCCTTAGACTACAATATCGCTACCGGCTTGACGCTCGGTGCTGCAGTCGAATGTTATAAGATTTACGCCGATGACGCTATCTGCAATGCCTATCCGGGTCTGATTGATGCGACCAAGATTATTGGTGGCACGGCGATTCAAGGGCGCGCAGCGGTCGGTGGGAACCTGTGTAACGCCTCACCCGCTGCAGACGGTATACCACCACTGATTGTATTAAATGCGTCTTGTGTTATTGCTGGACCCAACGGTTTACGCGAACTGCCTGTAGAACAGTTCTGTACAGCACCCGGTCAAACCGTACTTGAGAAAGGTGAGATGCTTGTCTCTTTGAAGGTTCCGGCACCAAAAAGCAATTCGAGTTCTTTCTATCTCCGGTTTATCCCGCGTAATGAGATGGATATCGCTGTCGTGGGTGCTGGCGCCTCTGTAGTGCTTGACGACGCGAAACAGACAATCGTCTCTGCTCGCATTGGACTCGCTGCTGTCGCGCCGACACCACTTTTTGCAGAGGAAGCGAGCGCGCTGCTTGCGGGTCAAGAGGTTTCCGACGCAGCAATTGACGAAGCCGCAGCAGCCGCACAAGCGATCGCCCGTCCGATTAGCGATATGCGCGGTACTGCTGAACAGCGGACACACCTCGTCGGTGTACTGACGCGACGCGCCCTCAACGGTGCTATCGAGAGAGTTCGAGAAGCGACATAAGTTTTGTCGTTGATAAGGATAACGACTTTTTCCCTACGAAACGTGAAAGGAACTTATATTATGGCGAGAAGATCGCACGTTCAGACGACGATCAATGGCGAAACGGTGGAATTCCTCTGTGAACCCCGGCAAAGCCTGTTAGAGGTACTCAGAGATGAACTCCACCTTACAGGTGCTAAAGAGGGATGCAACAACGGAAACTGCGGTGCTTGCAGTGTCATCCTTGACGGTAGACTTGTTAATTCATGTCTCGTCCTCGGTGTTGAAACTGAAGGCAAATCCGTCGAAACTATTGAAGGTCTCGCAGAACCTGACAAGCTACACCCGATTCAAGATGCTTTCCTCGAAAACGCAGCGCTCCAGTGCGGTATTTGTACCCCCGGTTTCATCATGAGCGCGAAAGCACTCCTCGATCAAAACCCGAACCCGACCGAACACGAAGTCCGATACTGGTTGGCTGGAAACTTATGCCGCTGTACCGGCTACGATAAAATCGTCCGTGCTGTACTTGATGCAGCCGCAGCTAAGTGAAAGGAGCGTCCTTCGCATGACTGAGACAGTAGAAATTGCGGCAGTCGTTCGCATATTTCTATTGCTCGCGTGCTGAATTGACGAAAAATTGGAATGCTTGAAAACAAAGACTACAAAGTTATCGGAACTCGCCCGATCCGCCATGACGGTGTTGACAAAGTCACCGGCAGAGCACTTTATGGGGCAGATTTTCAGATGGCGGGGCTCCTCCACGGTAGGGTGCTAAGGAGTCCACACGCACACGCAAAAATTATCTCAATTGACACAAGTCGTGCCGAAGCACTTCCCGGTGTTAAAGGCGTTGTCACTGCTAAAGATTTGCCCGGCGCAGAAGATAGAATTGCTGACCTCGGGGAAGGCGCGGTCAATCTCAAACACCTCTGCGATAACGTCTTAGCGAGCGACAAGGTGCTTTATAAAGGACACGCGATTGCTGCTGTCGCTGCGACAAACCCGCATATCGCCGAAGAGGCTTGCACGCTGATTGATGTCGAATACGAGGTGTTACCCCCCGTTTTAGAGGTACGACAAGCGATGGAGCCGGATGCACCGCTACTCCACGAAACCCTAAAAACCACCTCAATGGGTGAGACGGCTGACGAACCGAGCAACGTTGCCAGTCACATTCAACACAAACTGGGAGATCCTGAGAAAGGGTTCGCGGAAGCCGATGTCATTATTGAACGCGAGTTCGTTACAGGGACTGTCCACCAAGGCTATATCGAACCGCATAACGCCACAGCACATTACAACCAAGACGGTCAATTGACCATTTGGTGTAGCACACAAGGTGCGTTCACCGTCCGCGAACAGGTCGCCGAAATTCTTCAATATCCGATCTCGAAAATTAAGGTTGTCCCGATGGAAATTGGTGGCGGTTTCGGCGGTAAGATTAGCGTCTACATTAAACCGGTCGCGGCATTGCTCGCCAAGAAAACCGGTAAACCTGTTAAGGTCTTAATGAACCGCGCGGACGTGTTTGAAGGGACGGGCCCGACACCCGCCTCTTTCATCCGTGTTAAGATGGGTGCCACTAAAGAAGGTAAGATAACCGCTGCGCAGGGGTATCTCGCTTTTGAAGCAGGTGCCTACCCCGGTTCACCTGTCGGCCCTGGTGCAATGTGTATCTTTGCACCCTACAGCATCGAAAATGTTATCATTGATGGCTACGATGTCGTTGTCAATAAACCGAAAACCGCCCCCTACCGTGCCCCCGGGGCACCAAATGCTGCTTTCGGTTCCGAAACAGTTCTCGACGAGATCGCGGAAAAACTGGGTATTGATCCACTTGAGATCCGGTTAATCAACGGTGCGAAAGAAGGTGACCGACGCGCAGATGGACCCGTTCACCCGCGCATCGGTTTTATTGAGACAGTCGAAGCGGCGAAAGCGCATCCACACTATACCGCGCCGAATGGGAAGAAACACCACGGTCGCGGTGTCGCTTCCGGCTACTGGTTCAATATCGGTCTGGAGTCGAGCGTGACAATTAATGTCAACTCCGATGGCACGATTAACCTCATTGAAGGTTCCACAGACATCGGCGGCACACGTGCTTCGATCGCTATGCAGGCGGCAGAAGTTCTCGGTATCCCCGCCGAATCGGTCAATCCAAGTGTTGTTGATACCAACTCCGTCGGTTATACCGCCGTGACGGGGGGTAGCCGTACAACTTATGCAACGGGGTACGCCGCTTATGAAGCCGCGCAAGATGTCAAGCGACAGATGATCGCTCGCGCCGCGAAACTCTGGGAAGTTGACGAAGCCAACGTGCAGTTCGCTGATGGCGAATTTTCAAGCATCAACGGCAAAGAGGAACAGATTAGTTTCCGCGACTTATGCGCACGGTTCGGTGAAACCGGCGGTCCAGTTGTTGGCAGTGGCACTGTGAATCCGGGTGGTGCCGGTGGTGCCTACGCAACGCACGTCGTAGATGTAGAGGTGGACGAAGAGACCGGCAAGGTCGATATCCTCCGATATACCGCAGTCCAAGATGCGGGGAAAGCCATCCATCCGAGCTACGTTGAAGGGCAGATACAGGGTGGTGCCGTCCAAGGTATCGGTTGGGCATTGAATGAGGAATACATCTACAATGCCGAAGGCGAAATGACCAACGCTAGTTTCCTCGATTACCGGATGCCGACCTGCTTGGATTTACCGATGATTGATGCTGTTATTGTTGAAGTGCCGAATCCGGGGCATCCGTATGGTGTGCGTGGCGTCGGTGAAGTGCCGATTGTGCCACCGATGGCTGCGATCGCCAATGCTGTCTATGATGCGATCGGCGTTCGGATGACAGAGCTCCCGATGTCGCCTGATCGGCTCCTGAAAGCGATGGGCAAAATCTAAGAAGTGAACAACAAAAGGCGCGCCGACAAAGCGCGCCTTTTTAGATTCCGCGTCTACCGACAAGGATAGAACATGCCAACCGTAGCCATCCCCTCCCTCCTACGTAATCTAACAGCCGGTGAAGAAAGCGTTACCGTTCCGGGGTCGACGATCCGAGAGGTCATCGCCAATTTAGAGACTCGCCATCCGGGTATGAAAGCCCGGTTATGTGAAGAAGATCGCATCAAACCCGGCATCGCTATATACGTCAACGGTCTCCTCACGCGCGGCAGTCTACTCGAACGCGTTGACGCAGACGCAGAAATTCATTTCCTCCCAGCCATCGGCGGTGGCATATCAGTGTAATACGCGCGAAATTGCGTAAAAATTAGGCAGGAATGCCGAAATTCCGCTTGAAAAGACCTTTTTAGGAAAAAAAGTGATAAATTCCTGAAATTTAGGTCTTTTTTTCTAAAATTATGCATTTTTTTCACAATTTTATTTGACAAAGCAATTTTTAGGTTGTATAATTAACATTACCTTTCGACAAGGAAGGTGAATATGTTCTTTGAAAGTTAAATAGTGAACGTGACGTGCCTATTTTATAGCTTGTGAGTGCACTTCGATTTACTTGAAGATGTACTTCTCAAAACTTTTTTGGAGA